>JBDTWY010000065.1:0-15754 GCA_040006455.1 Betaproteobacteria bacterium
CCCACGACCCCCTGGTTCGTAGCCAGGTACTCTATCCAACTGAGCTACGGGCGCTAAGCTGCTAATTATACACCGCTAAACGTTTTTCGCGACAGCCGCGGCGGTGCCTCGATCACGTTGTGCTGTCGTCCCTGCGCGTCAGCGAGGGTGCGGTGGGCCGGTTGCCACGACGCAGCGAGATCGCCTTGTAGAGCCACGACCCGCCGAGCCACACGCCGATGGCGGCGAGCGGCCAGCCGAGGATCGACGGCCGCCAGATGATGAGCGCCGAAACTGCCAGCACCGCGAGTCCCGTATACAAGAGCACCGATGATTCCGCCGGCGCCAATCGCCGCCGATTGGTCAACGCCGCACCGAGTACGCTGCCGACACTGACTGCGCCGGCCGCCGCGCGCCCTGCACTGCCGGAATGCGCGCGACGCACGTCGAGGGGCGCGGCACCGACATTGCGCACTTTGAGTCGACGATTGAGCACGATCTCGGTGGCGCTCTTCAGGTCTTCCTTGTATTGCGCCGCCATGCGCGCGGCGAATTCTGCGTTCTCGATCGACACATCGAGCTCGTAGTTGCCCATCCAGCTCGCGAGGTTGAGGTTGGTCGAGCCGATACGCGACCAGAAATCGTCGGCGACCGCGCTTTTCGCGTGCAGCATCGTGCCGTTCCATTCGTAGACGCGCACGCCCGCTTCGATCAGGCCGCGATAGCTGGCGCGGGACAGCGGCCGCAACGCGGGAATGTCGCTGGCGCCTGGCACCAGCAGGCGGACGTCGACGCCATCGGTGGCAGCGGCTGCGAGCGCCTGCACATAGGCGGACGTGCCGACAAAATACGCATCGGTCAGCCACAGGTAGCGACGCGCCAGCGATGCGATGACGAGGTCGAGACGATAGGTGCCCGTGTGATTGGGAACGCCTTCGACGATGCGCGCCGCGATCCGCCCGGCAGGATCCGCGATCGGCGTAATCGCCGGCAGCGGGTCGTCATCGTTACCGCAAGTACGCCACACATCATCGAATGCATGCGCGATGTCGACCACCGCGGGGCCGGTGATCGCGATGCCGGTATCTCGCCACGGTTGCATCTGCTTCTCGGCGTTGCCATCCCATTTGTCGCTGATGCACAATCCGCTGACGAAGCCGATGCGACCGTCGACGGTGATGGTCTTGCGATGATTGCGCGTGATCCAGCCCAGTGGATCGACGAAGCTCGGCGGATTGAAAACGCGAACTTCGACACCTGCTGCGCGCAGCAGGCCGAACAGCCGTTTCGCCGCGTGCGAGCCCAGCCAGTCGAACAGCGCGAACACGTGGACGCCCGCGCGCGCCCGCTCGGCCAGCGCTTCGGTGAAAACCCTGCCGGCGTTGTCATCGGCGAGGATGTAGGTCTCGAACCGGATCGATTCACGCGCGGACTTGATCGCCTCAAGCCAGGCGGGATAGTTTTCGCGAGAGTCGAGCAGCAGCCGAACGTCATTGCCGGAGATCGACAGTGCACCGGTTGCGCGTGCGAACGCGCGCTCGGCGAGGTCTGCGGAGGTCGTCGGCGCCCGTTTCAACGGCGCGCGCGCTCTCAAGTACGCACCGTGCAGGAAGTCATCGTGATCGAACTGGCGGCCGGGCCGCGGAACAAACGATCCTGGGAGTCTACCGTAGCTGTAGCGCTGGCACGCCGCATCGGTGTAGGAAGTGACCGACCGGGCATTGCGGCGCTCGCCAGCAGTCGTTACCGCCGACCACGGGTATGCTGCATTCGTCATGCGGCCACCCCCCTCATTCCAGGCGATGATCGCCTTGTCGCGCCGCGCGATCGCCGACTGGCAGGCCGACTTCGCGCCGAGCATGGGCGCAGCACTGTCGTTCTACACGCTGTTCTCGCTGGCCCCGGTCATCCTCATCGCGATTTCCGTTGCCGGCCTGATCTTTGCGCAGGCAGCCGTGCAGGGGCAGGTCTTCACGCAACTGCAAGGACTCGTCGGCGACCAGGGCGCCGAAGCCGCGCAGAAGCTCGTGGAAAGCGCGAGCACGCCCAGTACGAGCTGGATCGCGACGATCATCGGCCTCGTGACGATGCTGATTGGTGCAACCACGGTGTTCGCCGAGCTGCAGAGCGACCTCGATCGTATCTGGAAGACGCCTCCCCCAACCCGCTCCGGCATCTGGCTGTTGCTGCGCACGCGCCTGCTGTCATTCGGGCTGATCCTGGGCATCGGTTTCCTGATGCTGGTGTCGCTCGTGCTCACGGCGATCCTCACCGTGCTGGGCCAGTGGTGGGCGAGCGCGTTCGGCGGCTGGACGATTCTTTTGCAGATCGCCAACTTCGTGTTGTCGTTCGCGCTCACCGCGGGGCTGTTCGCGATGATCTACAAGATCCTGCCGTCGTGCGCCGTCGCGTGGCGAGACGTCTGGATCGGCGCGATCGTCACGTCGCTGCTGTTCTCGCTCGGCAAGCTCGTGATCGGCATCTACCTCGGGCACAGCAACGTCACCGCGGCGTACGGCGCCGCTGGCTCGATAGCCGTGCTGCTGCTATGGGTCTACTACGCCGCGCAGATCTTCCTGCTGGGCGCGGAGTTCACCCATGTCTATGCGACCTCGCATGGATCACTGTCATCGGAGGCGGCCGCGCCACCCGATGCCCATGACGCCCCTCGGCGCGGCCCCGCGTTGGTGCGCAGCGTCACCGAATAGCGCAGCATTTTCGTTGGCAGCATGCTGTGTTGCCACTCCCAGCGTATGGCATTGCGCATCACGTACAGCGACCGCGGCGCGAGAGCTAGCGACCGCGTATGCCGCGCATCCCGCGCCGCATATGGTCGAAAGCGCATATGACCCCAGCCGGCGAGCGAAATGCCGACGACGATTCCGTAGACGGGCTTGTCGCGATGCCAGCCGATGGGTGTGCCGGGCCGGTATTCGCTGACCAGTGCGTGGACGAAGGCGTCTGGGGACAGGTCGAGCCGTGTCGCCACCTTGTCGCGCAGATCGGCGAGGAACGGCGGAAGCGGACCGCTGGTGAAGGAATCGGCGCCGCCGTCCTCGTCGCGCGGCGCCAAGTCCTCGCGGTGGAAATGCGCAACGCGCCGCTTGGCGAAGTATTCGCGGAAGCGCGCTTCGCGAAGCGGCAGTGGCGCAATGTCGGCGAGCAAGGCATCCTCTTCATTGCCCGTGAGGAAGTCGGGCTCGTAGCTAAGCCCCTCCGGCAGCTGTTGAGGGCCGCCGAAGAGACTGGATTGCTGTAGATCGCGCTGCATTTCGTATATTTACGCGTGTTGGCCTGGCGATCGAGGTGACGCGGCCCTTCTATGTCACGCATCCAGACGTTGGGCGGAGATCTCGCGTCACTTGGTCAATGTAATCCATGCGGGCGCGTGATCGCTGGGCTTGACGCGGCCGCGGTGTTCGGCATCGACGCCGGCATGCGTGAGCCGCGACTTCGCCGCGTCGTTGAGCAGCAGGAAATCCAGGCGAAAACCCTTGTTCTGGCGAAACGCGCTCTCAGTGGTCCAATAGGTGTACATGCGCTCGCGCGGATGGAGATACCGCGCGGCATCCGTCCATCCCTGCGCGAGCAACTTCTGGAAAGCATCTCGCGTCTCGGGCTGCATCACCGCGTCGAATCGCCACCAGTCGGGATTGTAGATATCGAACTCGGTCGGCACGACGTTGAGATCGCCGCCGAGCACGACCGGACGCGCCGAATTGCGAAGTCGTCTCGCGTAATTGACGAGGCGCCCGAACCACGCCAGCTTGTAATCGAAATTGGGCGATGGAACCGGGTTTCCGTTCGGCAGGTAGATCGATGCCACGACCGGGCCTTTCGCCTCGGCTTCGAGGTATCGCGTCTGCACATCCGACACGGCCCCGGGTAGACCGCGCCGCAGTTCGACAGGCGTCTCGCCTTTGGCGAGGACAGCCACTCCATGGTGCGATCGCTGCCCGTGCCAGATCGCGCCATAACCGGCCGCCTCGATCGCTGCGATCGGAAATTTGCTGTCGTCGGTCTTCAGTTCCTGCAGGCAAACAATATCGGGCGCAGATTCGTCGAGCCATTCCAGCAGCCGCGGCAGGCGACCGTTTACGCCGTTGACGTTGTATGTCGCGACCTTGAGGATTTTTGCCACGTGACGGCGACGTACGGTGGAAGAAGGCCGGTAGGCTAGCCCTTACGCGTCATCTGGTCGTGCGCAACGAAATACTTGCGCGCCAGTGCGACCAGTTGCCCCTGCGACGGGTGATCGACCGTTTCCCAGCCGGCGATTTGCTTGACCAATGCCGGCCGATGCTTTTCGACGTAGTGGCGAAAATCGGCTTGCGCGACGTGAGAGCCCGTCACGAGGATTTCCGCGATACCGGCGAGCGCGTCACAGGCTTCGCCGAAGAACTCGTGCTCGGTGCGCACGCCACTGGCATGTTGACGCGTGTAACGACCGTGCGCATGAACCTTCTCGGACTGAACTTCATCGGCATCGAATTGCAGCACTTCGGCGCTGTGATGATCGATCCAAAGGACCGCGTGATACTTGGCCATGATGGTGACTCCGGGTGACAATTCATTGATGGATCAGCCTTGCTCGGCAATCGCGCGGGCCGCACATGCGAACGTGCGCCCGCTGGCAGCGCAGCAATCGCATTACGTGCGGCGAGTGCTGGCCGCAGCGGGAAGCGACAGCGGGTCGAAGTCGACCCATTCGCCGTTGCGGATCTCGCCTTCGCCTTGTTCGATGTCGGTGGCGTTGCAGCTACGCAGTATCCGCAAGGCACTGGCTTCGCTCGCGGCGTCGGGCGTCGCCACGGCGAGCATCATTCCCGCTTCGCGCTCCCTCGGGGCTGTGACGGTATGGCGCGCCCCTCCGATTCCCGTGCGCTTTTCCATGTTGTCCAGTGCGCCCGGCAGCGACCCGACATACGCACCCACCGCAGCGCCCGCAACCGCTCCCGCGGGGCCCAGGACAGACCCTGCCGCCGCCCCGATCGCGCCGCCTGCGGCCGCGCCCGCAGCGGCTCCGGGGCCTGCGGACCCGGTTCCCGTCGACTCGTCCTCGTCTCCGCCTGTGGGATAGAGGTCGTGCTTTCCAGGAGAATTGACGAAAAATGCCGCCAGCTTGTCGCGCGCAAAGCCCGCCGCGACGAGCTTTTCCAGTGCGGCGTCAGTCTCGGCCTGCTCGATGAATCGCCCTGCGATGATTTTGCTCATGAAGTCTGTTGAGACGCCCTTGCAAAAGAAAATCTATTGGCGGTAAGCGTCATCCGCGAATGGGTCAGTTGCCAGCCGATTTCATCCTGATATCCGATGCGGAGACAATCGTACAACGATTCCATCCCGGGATCTTGGACATGCACGCCATCTCACGCCAGGAAACGATTGGCGTACGGTGCGCTGTCGCGGCACAATGGAATCATGCAACCGACATGCGGCTGGCAAAAGACGTGGGAGGAATCGTCATCATGAATCGAGACACCGTTGGCCGTTACGAGCTCCTGGACATGATCGGCGCGCAGCTGCGGTCGATGGACATCTGCAGCGACATGGCGGTGACGATCGAACGCGACGACTCGCGATGCACGGGAGCGAATTGGCGTGCGACGTATGCGAAGCGGCCAGGGTCGGACAAGGACCAGACTCCTTGCGGCGAGGCGATTGCCGGATTCATGGGCGAACTTGCCGATCGCTACGACGTTCCCGAGCGTGCGGCGACGTCGGACGAAATCAAGACATGGATCAAGCAGATTCCATCGCGAAGCTGCCCGGTGAACGCCACGACGGAACCCGTTCCGGCGCTGGTGCTCGACAGCCTGCTCGATGCGCAGTTTGTCGAGATCGTCGACGGCAAGCCGGAACGAACGGGGCGCGGCGAGCAGGTTGCGGTAGGCTAGCGTTCGACAGGTCGCGGAGGCGTTGCGCGCTGGCGATTGACACTGGCGGTTTACGTCGCGGTATGGGTCGCGGTGCGACGTCCTTCGTCGATCACTCGTGCAGCAATGGGCCGTTCATCGCGACTGTCGTCAATGGACGTCCCGGCGCGCGCCTGACCTGAACAGGAATTGGAGCGATCGCACGATCGGTCGGTAGACCCATTTCGTGGCCCGTGCAGGCACGCGCCACTTCCTCTCGTAAGTTTCCAGTACGCGGCTGATCCCATTGAAGCGGCCGTCTCCCTTCCAGATCGACACCAGTCGACCGCCTCCAGCAAGGACTCGTGCGCTAAGGGACTGTTCCAGCATGATCGACATCGCCTTGCCGCGAAAGAAGCCGAAGTTGTCCTGGGTCAAGGCTTCGGCCCGGTACCAGCCACCTGCTGCGACGTGTAGCCAGCGCTCCAGGAATTTGCGGTATTCGACCGGCATCCCGTCGCGAAACAAAGTTCCGTTCGAATTTTGCCAGTCGGCGTGCAGCAAGGTATCGATGCGATCGACATCGACAGTCAGCGGGAGGGCGGCGTCGAGGGCGCCGCTTGTCAAAAGGAGCAGGTAGGTGCTGACGTAAAGGCCGATTTCGCCGGACGCCGTCTCCATCGTATAAGGCACGCCATCGATTTCACCGATTACCGCGGCCGTGGCGTCCGACCCCGCGCGTTCGAATGCGTGGCGAAAATAGTACTTTCGGGGTCCCGAAAAATTGTGATTTCTTGCAATCGTGTCGTTCGCCAGGACCAGCGTCATTCCGTCGATCCCCCAGGCGCGGCGTGCCGCTTCAACCCCTTCCTGCCACCCGGAAAACTCTCTGTGAACATTCGAACCGGCTATCGTCTGCGCGCCATCGAAGCCGATCGGCGGTTCGAGGTCCGCAGGCACGCCTGCGTTGTCAACGACCACCAGGTACCTGGCCTGTCCCGGGACAGCGCGCAGGACATCGGCGATCAGTGGCAGGACAACCTTGCGCTCGGCACCGCCATATTCGACGTACACGACGCATAGCGGACCTGCGGCAGGCATGCTCATGTCAGTCAACGCACCTGATCACGTTGACGAACTGTTCGTAGCGCATGTCACCAAACCAGTAGGGCAAGATCCTGACGAATGCCCATGAAAAGATCCTGTCGCGCCTCCACCAGAAACTGCCGATTCCCTCCTGCTGCACCAGCGTGAACCCAGTGTCCTCGAATAGTCTCACCATGCTCTTGCGGGTAAAGAAACGCAGATGGGTAGCGTCGCGCACGCCCGACTGCTCGTACTTCCAGTCCTTGTCGAAGAACAAATGAAGCATGCTGTCGACGTGCCGCATATTCGGGATGACGCAGATGATCACGCCTCCCGCGCGCAATTTCCTTTTTGCCAGTGCCAGCGGCGGCATCGGATCCGCAAAATGTTCCAGGCTGTCATTGAATGTCACGACGTCGAAATACGCATCGGGCACGTCGACGTCGGATTCGAACCTCGCGGCCACCGCGTGGTCCAGCTTCTGCGCGGCAACTCGGCAAGCCTCTTCGTCGGGTTCCACGCCCCACACCTCGACCTGCCTGGTTTCCTTCAACGCCGCACCGAACGCGCCGCGGTAGCAACCAACATCGAGCAGCCGCGTGGCATCCGGCGGCACAAAGCGCTGCAATTCGCGCCGCGCCGTGGCATAGCTGAGGTTGGGCGGTTCAGCGACAGCCGCCTTCGTGCTTGTCATTGGGATCCTGGGGAAAGTTTGATGGTCGCGGGCGAATGCTCGCATCTTTCGTGCCCATCCCGCGCAGGAATTCGCCAAACGTGCAGCAAAGAGGCTGCTGCCGCGCGGAAAGCGACTGCATCTACGCGAAAAGCGCTATGCTCAAACGGCTCGTATGTTTTCAACGGTTCGAGGACAGCGATGTCCTGACGCGCAAGGTCGCGGGGAGGTCATTCAGGTGAGCGCCGATCGCGGTGGCCGGCTCGGGGTGCGGACCGTCGAACCCCATGCGCGCGAGTTGTTCGAGGCGCTTTCCAAGATCAACGAGTACGGCGAACGGGAATTCGACGGCGGAAAAGCATTCTCCAATGTGCTCGTCAACGAGTTGATCCGACGCAAATGGCTCGAAGTTCGCGGGCGGCGATTGTGTCGCACGACGGAAGGGACGTGGATCGTGGAAGGCTCGTTCCACGCCCTGGCTGCTTTGCCCGGCAATCCGCGGCGGATGCGTCCAGGGCGTTGACCGCATTCGGCACGTTCGCCCGCCGACGCGGTCGCTCCGTGAGTCATGCAGGCGGTGCCATTCAACCGGACAGCCAACCTCCGCTCAGCAGCCGTTAGTGGGACGGTGAACGAATTCAAGCCTCAGCCCCTCGGCCCTTTCAACCAGTTGTGTGCCTTGCGGAAGTATCAGGTGCATTGCCGCTTCGACGGTTCACTCGGCGGTACTAGGCGGTACCGGCTATCGCGCTCCGGCGGCCGGCACCATACACGCCAGGTTCGTCGGCCACATGCTCGATCCCCTCCACGCGCTCGACAATCGCGTCACCGAGGCCGCTGCCAATACTTCGCTGAGCATCGAAGGCAAGCGTAATGCGATCGAAAAGCCCTTGGCCGACGCGGCGGAGATGATCGCAAAACAGACGCGGAACGTCGACTACCTGGCCAATGAGCGGACGAAACAACAGGCGGCTTTGTTCAGCGCTCCCTCGATCGAGCCGGCAGCGATTGCGCTCGACATCGAAACACGCGCTGCGTATCTGGGCCTCAACGAGCAGGGACGCGCACAAATCAACATCGCGATGCAGGAAGGACGGGCCGATAACGTCCTCCACGCCTTGCTGCGCGCTCCGGTCCAAGCGGCGATTCCGCCCTACATCGCCGCGATGTGGAAGGCACGCGTCGAACAGCTGCACGGCCCCAAGCTAAGCGAGCTCGCTGCGGAGGAGGAGGACGAATCGCGCACGCGATCGGCGATCACTGGACTGCGCAACATTCTGGCCCGCGCGCAAGTGAAGTTCACGCAATGACCGCAAGGATCACGCGGCCGCGCATCAAACCGGGCCCGGCACCGAAGGTCGCGCCCGCCGATGCAGCGCAACGCATCGAAGCCATGGCCGCCGATGGGTTTTCCATCGTCGGCGTGGCGCGCGGGCTGGGCACGTCGAAGGACACGCTACACCGATGGATGGACGACGACCCATCGCTTCAAGAGGCGTTCGACTCGGGTCGCGAGAAGGAACGCCACGCTTTGCACAACATGCTGTTCAGGCAAGCGGTTGAAAAAAACAATGTCGTCGCCGCCTTCTTTCTCCTGAAGTGCCGCCATTCATACGTCGAGAATGCTGCCGTCGAGAGCGGCAACCGCGTGCAGATCACCTTCACGCTTCCTGGCGCGGTGCCCTTGGCCGACTTTCAGACAAAGACGATAGAACATGGACAACCAGACAATCGAGACGAGCGAGTTTCAGCGCCGAGTCTTGCTCTTACCCGAGGAAGTTGACGCGTTTCGCGGCGGCGGTCGCGGCGGCGGAAAGTCATACGCTCTCGCGCTGCTAGCGCTTCGCCACGTCGAGCAATACGGCGAGCGCGGGCGAATCCTCTACATCCGTCGATCGTACAAGGGCCTGTCCGATTTCGAGCTCGTGACGCGCGAGCTATTCGGCAAGGTGTACGGGCAGGCGACGCGCTTCAGTGGTGCCGAGCATGTGTGGCGCTTTCCGAATGCCGGATACATGGAACTGGGGCAATTAGAGTCCTTTGCTGACTACGCAAAATATCAAGGCAGAAGCGTCACATTGTTGTTGATCGACGAGGCCGGCCAGTTTCCGACGCCGGACCTGCTGGACATCTTGCGATCGAACCTGCGCGGCCCACGCGCCGTGCCGGTGCGGATGGTCGTCGCTGCGAATCCTGGTGGTCCCGGCCACGCCTGGTTAGCGAAGCGCTACGTCTTCCAGGGCGCACCGTGGCAACCATTCATGGAGACGAAGAGCAAGCGCACCTGGTGCTACGCGCCCAGCACCTTTTCTGAAAACCAGTTTATCGACCGCGAGCAATACCGCGACCAACTAGAGAGTTGATGTCCCGACGATCCCGAACTCTTGCGAGCGTGGATTCACGGCGATTGGGCAGTGAATCGCGGCGCCTACTTCGCCTCTGTGCTTGACGAAAGTCGCAACGCTACCGATCAGTGGAAGGCGATTCCAACGCACCGCGGCGACCCGTGGGAAACGTTCCTTGCAAACGACTTCGGAAGCTCGGCGCCGAGCGTTACCTATGTCGTCGCAAAGTCGCCCGGCGCGAAGGGTCCTGACGACCGTTGGTATGCGCGCGATTCTCTCGTGCTGGTCGACGAGCTCGCGACGAACAAGCGCGATCGTCTAAACGAGGGATTGGGTTGGACGGTTCCCATTTTGGGCGAGGAAATCGTTTCGATGTGCAAGCGCTGGAAGATGCGCGCGGCGGGCTGCGCAGACGATGCAATCTTCGCAAGGACCGGCAGCGGCGCCGGATCGATCGCGGAGGAATTCATGCGCGGCGGAGTGCGATTCTCTCCGGCGAAGAAGGCCGATCGCATCACTGGATGGAACATCATGCGCCGCATGCTCGCCGACGCCGGCAAGCCAGATGTCGCGGGTGTGTACATCGCGCGGACCTGCTCCTACTTCTGGGAGACGGTTCCGTATTTGGGGCGCGATCAAAAGCGCGTCGAGGACGTCGACAGCGGCGGACCTGATCACGCTGCAGATGCGGTGCGTTACGGCTGCTTGCGCCAGCGATCCGAAATGCAACGCATCGCAGTGTCAGGCGTGTGAGCACTTCCGAGTAACCAACTCGTTTCACTACAGACAATCACAAAAGGTAAACCATGTCGCGGCGCCACTATATTTTTTGGGCACTCGGGATACGACCGTCAACCGAGGGAATAAGATGGCGTCTCCAGGGAATTAGGGTACACGGGGGTCAGTCAAAGTCGTAGGTACGACCTGAACGTTAGGCTTCTGTGGTTTATGCATGAAGGCTGGTCGTAATTCCATCAACGTGCGCCAGCGAGTACCGTGGCAAGTCAATGGTGAATACGCAACCTGAACCTGGAATGTCGCGGACGCTGAGAATCCCGCCATTTGCCTCGACACTGCGTCGAGAAATCGACAGCCCAAGCCCGAGGCCGGTTTTGTCCGCTGCATTTTGTGTGAAGGAGCGAAACATGTTTTCCACGTCTCCCGGCGGAAGCCCTCCGCAGTGATCCTCAACCTCAATGAGGATACGGTCCGCTACAGCGTAAGCAGTCAAGCTAACTTCGGTGTCGGGACGTGTGAACTTGAAGGCGTTTTGAAGCAGGTTTCCCACTGCCGATAAAAGCATGTCCCGGTCGGCCTCAACCGCCAGGTGCTGATCTACTCGGGCAGCGGTAAAGCCGCTTTCCCGGATTTGCGCTTCCAGCCTCGCTGAGACATTCACTTCAGCGATGAAGTCCGCAACAGAAAATCTCCGGGATTGCACCGGCATACCTGCGGTCATCCGCACTTCTTCCAGGGAGCGATCTATAAGATTGCGCAAACCTACCAAGCTACGATCCAAGACGGCACCCGTGGCTCCGCTTAGGCCCACGTTGCCGGCTTTGATAGCGGCCAGCGCCATGGTGGCGTTACTCAACAGGTTACGCAGCTCGTGCGCGAAAAATCCCAGCCTTTCATTCAGCGCTTGGGCCTGGTGATCCGCCACCACAACATCGCGTCGATAAGTGAATTCCGTGACAGCCGCGGCGATGCCGTTGTCGAGGCAGCGGTTGAGGGTGCGAAACTCGTCGGTCTCAAACGGCATATTTAGCTCGAAAGCCAAATCCGTGATGGCTTGGCAAAGGTCTCCATAATCGTGCACGACCTGGTCCACGGTAAAACCATGCTGCAACAACTCCAAGCCGTGCCGCGCCGCTCCTTCACCTATTTCAGACAATGCGTGCGTGCCATCCTCTGGACCGGAAACCTCGCGGCTGCGCCCCGGTTGCGCAGTCTGCTCCATGCGGAGCGTCTTGATCAGCTGCGTAAGAAAGAGAGGAATGCCGTCCTGCAATTCGTCCGGGGTCGCTTTCGGGGCGGGCCGTTGCGCGACTTTTGCACGGCAGCGATTGATCAATATCTCTTGATTTACGGCTAGGAATTCGTACAGAGCTAGGCGTTTGGCCATCGGCTTCTCCTTCGTACAGAAGTACAGAAGTACAGAATACATTATGAATTATCCGGTTGCTTGAGCTTCCCCTGCTGGCGGGGAGCGTTTCGCCAGATTTATCGGCTCTCCGAAAACGAATCGGTATAAGAGGCCAGCGGGGAAGCATTGCGTGGGGCGAATAGTGAGGATTCTGCGACCTGATACGAAGCCGCGAGGCATTTGCACCTATCCACAATATCGTCGCGCGCTCCTTGGTCCGGATGACGGCCTGAGTCGCGACGGCAAGGACCGTCCGCGGCCGCGCCGCAGACAGTCGCGCCGGTTGCCTATACGGCAATGCGCCATGCGCCTACGGCAGATCGCCCGGCCCTGGCGCAAATATCAGGTGTGCGCTCGCGCTTTGCGAAACGCACATCGACGTGCGCCGGTGGGAGCCGTTCCTATCCCGCGCTGAGCATCCAACAATAAGGAACGGCGATGAAGGACGGAAGTCGCTGGCTGTTAGCGATTCTAACCGCGCTGATGATGATAGGCGTCGTGGCTCTATCGCGCGCGTTAGCGACTGGCTCTAAGCCCTCATTTGGCGAAGAACAAAAACATTCGATAGCCCATGTAAATCGCCCCGACGACCGCCATCCCCATCAGGAAGTAGATGAGTGCCAGTTCGGCTTTGTCTTTCACTGCCGTCTTTCAAGGTAGGACACCTGAATGGCGGCACGGCCGGATGGCCCTCGCCCTGCGCGGATTCTACGGCCTCATTGCCGACCCATGCGATATAAGTTGGCATGGTTGCATGCCTATATGTGCCTAGGTAAGCTTTCGCGCAACCCTCTTGGTCGGATGCCGAATCACCGGATGAAAACAGTACACCGTGACGCGCGCCTGTATAGCGCGCGCCATGCGATTCTTGTCGCCGCTGTCGGCGCTGCAGAAGGCGCGATCGGGGCCGCGTTCGCGCGGCCGCTGGTGACATCCTTTCAAGATTCGGCGCCTTGGGTTTTCCCGGGGGTGGTTGTGGGCACCGTCGCGGCACTCATCCTCGCCGGCCTGTTGCTGCCGCTGGTGCTAGCTCAAAGGCGCCGGAGGGATGTTCGAATCTAGCTGTTCGCCTACCGAGCGAGAAGCCAGAGGATCACTCGGTATCCAACGAAGGCGATTCCAAAGACCAAGCCCGCGATCACGACGTAGATGACTGCCAATTTGATTGGGTCGCGGGCAGGTTTCATAGGTGCCCGATGCGGCGGCAGAATAAGGCCAATGGCGTGCGGTTGCCTTTCCAGGCGGACATACAGCGCGAAGGTAGCTCCTTCATCAACGTCATTACAGCCCAACATCCAGCGAAAGGCAAATAGGGGCGGCGGCGTCCATTGCCTTCGGCTACCGGCACGGTCGCATTAAACTTCCTAATGTCCGCCGGACCTCCGCGTGCTTGTGCCATCGCCCACACGATCGCTGCCACGTCATTGAGGTCGACGACTAGGCCGGCGACGCCTTTGCGGTTGTCCTGCGACGAATGCGGCGCCCGCGGTCCGCTCGATGCGTCCGAGGACATCGCGGTTCACAAGTGCAATCTGCGCTACGCACACGAGGCGCCGACGAAGCGACTAGACAAGTGGCAGCACTGATGTCGGAGCGCCCGCCCGGTCCGTGGTCATATCACGCGTTCCGATTCGGATCGAACAACGTCGTTTCCGATGCGAATGGTCAGTACCTCGCAGGGAACGTTCCGTCGACTGCCGGGCCACTGATGGCGGCCGGTCCCGAGTTGCTGGAGCGAATGGCGCGGATCGCGAGCCTTACTTCGAGCGGGTCGCCGGCGAATGCAATTGCGCGGGCGACGTTGCGGGAGTTCGGGTACCGGCGTGCTTCATTGCGGATTGTCGGAGAGGCGCGATAGCCGCGTAACCGCCTTTCTCTCGCAGCGCCAACGCAAAGATAGGTGTCGGATTTCACGGGTGAATTCTAATCGGAGCCCCAATGAGCATAACAATGGCGATTTCTACCGACGACCGCAGCCTAGCTTTTCGGCTGCTGGACGCACACACGTCGCTCGAAAGTGGGGCTCGTGCCGCGCTCCCTAGTGGCGGGACGATTCAGTATCAAGGCGCATTAGTTCGCAAGTCGTTCGACTTCACCCCAGTTCTGCAGTTTGTAATTGACACTACCAAAGACATTGATGTCGGTCTGTTTTCCGCTTGGCTATACGACAAAGTGAAAAACAGCCGCGTTCAATCCATTACGATCAATTCACGTACAGTCGACGAGATCACCGAAGATGGAATCCGCCGCACGTTCGAGGAACAAATTCGTATTGAGCAGTGATGGCAACGGCGGGCCTTTTCACGTCCATAGGCACGCGCCGGTTTCCGGTGGTACTTGTCCTTCTGACAACCGTAGCGTTCGCTGCAGCGCGATCTACGCCGTCAATTTGTCGGCACGCGGCGCGTGTGAAAGCGCCACATTCGCGAAATAGACCTGTCACCTGTTGTGAAGTAACTTGTTCACGATCCCCACCAGGACTGCGCGGTCGGGAAACTTCTGGTAGCCCGTTACCGCATCGAAAACAGAAACGTATTCGAATCCTTTGTTTGGTACATCGTAGATCTCGCTTGCGTGATTCAGCACCTGGGATTCATGCGCCGCCAATACCTTCGCGTCAGGCGGCAATTCGTCATAAAGTTTTTTGAGATCATGGCCATACTGATCTTTAACTTCCTTCCTCGACTTCTCCTCAAGATGCATTGCCTTCAGCGCGAACTCAATTGATCGACAAACTAGAAAATAGTGAATCGGGCTTTCGCCACCATCGGGCTTGTACGCGTTATAACAACTAGAGTAGTCAGTCGCATATTTTCTGAACAACTCAGGCGACAAGTTTATATATGCGCAAGGCACGTAAATAACGGTGTTGCCCATGTGCCTCTCGCCAAAGGATTGCGTCCGCTCGCAACGGCCACCGTCTACGTTCCAACGAATACCGTCGTTTGTCGCGAGTGTGCTTCGCGGATGTCTATTGTCAGTAGATCGCTACGCCCGCGCTTCGTGGCCTGAGGCGCACGACTCTTCCTCGCCGTGTGACCACTCACGAATACAACAAAATTTTAATCCGGGGTTTTTAGGTGGGTTGGCTGCGTAATACACGCTAACTTATTGTTTTTTAAGGCTGTGTGGCGGAGACGGAGGGATTCGAACCCTCGATGCAGGTTTTAGCCCGCATGCTCCCTTAGCAGGGGAGTGCCTTCGACCACTCGGCCACGTCTCCGGTCAATGCTTCCAACGTCGCGGCATTGCACCGCCACGCGATTTTACGCGAACCGCCGGCCCGCGACTCAGCCCGGCGCCTTGTCGAGCTCGAATGCCTTGTGGAGCACGCGCACGGCGAGCTCCAGGTATTTTTCGTCGATGACGACTGCGATCTTGATTTCCGACGTCGATATCATCTGGATGTTGATCGCCTCGTCGGCCAGCGCCTTGAACATCTTCGACGCGAGGCCCACGTGCGAGCGCATGCCGATGCCCACCGCCGACACCTTGGCAATGCGGTTGTCACCGATGATCTCGCGCGCGTCGAAGGTCTTGCCCTTCTCGCGGTTGAGCACGTCGAGCGCCCTCTGGAACTCGTTGCGATTGACGGTGAACGAAAAGTCCGTGTGCCCAGACGCGCCGATGTTCTGCACGATCATGTCGACGTCGATGTTGGCGGCGGCGATCG
>JBDTWY010000066.1:0-15089 GCA_040006455.1 Betaproteobacteria bacterium
CGACTGCCGACAACAGCAGCGAATGCTGGCAACAGCCACGAATGCTGGCAACAGCAAGATACGACACCGCTCGTTCCGCCCGAGTTCAGGCTCGTGCCGACAATCTGCGATTCGATGGCGAGTCTGCATCGCGTTTGTTGCCGCACGATGAATGCTTGCCGTGCATGCGCGGCAATTGCGCCGACCGATCGGGTGTCGTCCCACAGCGACGCACGATGCTGCACCGCAAGCAGCTCGCTTGCGCTCCCGCGGCAATGAACTTGCTACACTGGCGCCACCTTGGGCCACGGCGCGAGAAGAGCCCCGATTCGCCCATCGAATGGTTCCCAAGACGCATGTGTTTCCACGAGTGCATGTGATGCCGGCCCGGCATGGCGCCCACCCACTCATTGAAGTTCAATCCCGTCCAGGCAAAAACCATGATGATCCGCAAGAGTTCGAGCGTTGCCACCCGCAGCCTTCGCGCTAGAACGACTGCCGCACTATTGCTTGCCGCTGTCGCCCTCGTGGCATCGGGCTGCGCGCAGGAGCCCCAGAAGGAAGCCAACGAGGCCTACAAGGCGCCCGTCTATCGCACCGGCAGCAACCTGCCCTCAGGTCGAGAAAGCGCCACGGTGTCCGATACGACGGTCAGGGACACGGCGTCGTTGCCCAATTCGTTGCTGCCGAAAGGCATGGGGCCTCGTACGCAGTGACAGCAACGGTTTTAGGGGCGCGGTCGCTTCCCCAGCGCCGCTTGCCCGGCCTGGACCAAAAAAGGCAGCGTCGCGGGGCTTCTCCGGGGCGCTGCCTGCCGTGAGCTTGTCGAATAGAAGACTGGCTTTGCCGCACGCCTGTCCTTAGACTTGCACCCGTTCATCGCCAAGGGCGGGAGTTCGACGTGCAGGCACTAGCCGGGCCTACAACGATTCTGTTCACCGATATCGAGGGCAGCACCCGGCTGTGGGAGCAGGATGCGGCGCGCATGTCGCGCGCATTGGCGTTGCACGACACGCTCGCGCGTCGTGCCGTGGAAGCCAGCGGGGGCCTCGTCGTCAAGATGTTCGGCGACGGCATGTTCGCCGTATTTGCCGACCCCGCCGAAGCGCTCGACGCCACGCTGGCGCTGCTGCAGTCGCTGGCCGAGCCCGCGTCGACCGGCGACGTTGCGCTGACCATCCGTTGCGGCCTGCACGTGGGCGCCGTCGAGCACCGCGACAACGACTACTTCGGTCCTCCGGTCAATCGCACCGCCCGCATCATGGCGGCGGCGCACGGCGGGCAAGTGCTGTTGTCCGAGTCATTTGTCGAGGGCCTCGGCTCACGCCTGTCGTCCGGAATGGCGCTGCGCGACCTGGGCAGCGTGCGGCTCAAGGACCTCGCCTCGCCGGAGCGCCTGTCGCAACTCGTGCACCCCGCGCTGCGCGACAGCTTTCCCCCGCTCCGCTCGCTCGAGTCGACGCCCAACAACCTGCCGCAGCAGCTGACGACTTTCCTCGGCCGCGACCGCGAGTTGCAGGAGATCGCCAAGCTGTTGCCGACGTCGCGGCTCCTCACGCTGCTCGGCATGGGCGGCCTCGGCAAGACCCGCCTTTCGCTGCAGATCGCCGCCGACGCCCTCGACGCCTTTGCGGACGGCGTCTGGTTCATCGATCTCGCGCCGCTGCAGGACCCGACGCTGGTGCCGAGTGCCGTTGCACAGGAACTGGGCGTGCAGGAGGAGCCCGGCCGCGCGCTCACGCAGACGCTGTGCGCGCACCTCAAGGCACGCAAGCTCCTCCTCATCCTCGACAACTGCGAGCACCTGGTTCATCCCTGCGCGGCACTGGCCAATGCGTTGCTGCAGGCGGCGCCGGACCTGCGCATCATCGCCACCAGCCGCGAGGTGTTGCGGGTGCGCGGCGAGCAGACCTACTCGGTGTTGCCGCTGCCGGTGCCCGATCGTAATGCCGGCGTCGACGCATTGGCGAAGTCGGCCGCGGTGCAGCTCTTCGTCGATCGCGCGCGGCTGCACAAGCCGAGCTTCGAGCTGACCGAACGCGAGGCACCGGCCGTCGCCGAGCTCTGCGCGCGACTCGAGGGAATTCCGCTGGCGCTGGAACTGGCCGCCGCGCGGATGCGCGCGCTGTCGGTGACGGAAATCAACGCGCGCCTGCGCGACCGCTTCAAGCTCCTGACGGGTGGCGGGCGGTTGCTGATGGAACGCCAGCAGACGCTGCGCGCGCTGGTCGCGTGGTCGTACGACCTGCTGCAGCCCAACGAGCAGGTGCTGCTCGATCGACTATGCGTGTTCGCCGGTGGCTTCGACCTCGACACCTGCTCGGCGGTGTGCGGCACCGATCCCCTCGAGCCGGACGACGTGCTCGACCTGCTGACGTCGCTGGCCGACAAGTCGCTGGTGATGGCCGAGGATCTCGACGACGGCACGCGTTACCGGACACTCGAGACGATCCGCGAATACTCGCGCGAGAAACTGGCCGCACGCGGCGAGTTCGCCGATACGTCGGCGCGGCATTGCCAGCATTTTTTCGCGATGGCGAAGGCGGCACGGGCTGGGTTGCTCGGCGCCGAGCAAGGCACGTGGATCCTGCGCGTCGAAACCGAGCTCGACAACATGCGCGCGGCGATGGCGCTGGCACTCGAAGGTGGCGTCGATCCGATCATCGCCGTCAAGTTCCAGGTCGCGCTGATGGGCTTCTGGATCCTGCGCGGCTATGTCGCCGAGGGCCTGAAGCTGGTGAAGGCTGCTCTCGAGCTACCCGAGGTCGTCGCGTCGGATGTCGCGATGGGACATGCGCTGTACGTTGGCGCCGCGCTCGCGCTGAGCCATAGCGACTATGCGAAGGCGGCTGACAGCCTCGAAACCTGCCTCGCGGTGCGCCGCGTGATGGACAGCCCGGTCGACGTCGCGGCGACGCTGTCGACGCTGTCACTGGTGCGGCTGCGCCTCGGTGATGCGCCGCGGGCGCGCGCCAGCGAACAGGAAGCGATCGAGATTTTCCGGAGCATCGAGGATCGCGTCGGCGAGGCGATCGGACTGCTGCATCTTGGCCAGATCGCCGCGCACCTCGGCGAATTCGACGACGCACGTGCGCATTTCGCGCAGTGCATCGCGCTCGCGCGCGAGCTGAAGCACAGCGAAGTCGAGGGCGAGTCGGAGCGGATGCTCGGCGAGATCGCGCTCGAAACAGGTGACGCCAAGGCATCGCATGCGCGATTCATCCGCTCGCTGGCGCTGTGCCGCGACGCTGGCGACCGGCGCGGTGAGGCCGCATCGCTGTGGTGGCTCGGCAAAGTCGACCTCGCCGCCGGCGAAGTCGACCACGCGCGCGAACGGCTCGGCACTGCACTACGCTCGTTCGAAACGATCGAGATGCGCGAGGAATTGATCGGCTGCATCGAGGATCATGCGCGGCTCGCGTTCCTGCGCGGCGCCGCCGAGGATTCGGCGCGACTTTATGCGGCGGCCGAGACCCAGCGCGATCGCACGATGCTGCAGCGCGCGCCCCGCGTGCACCAGCGCTGGAGCGACGACGTCGCGGCGACGCGGGTCACTCTCGGTGACACGGTATTTGAAAGTGCGTGGGCCGAGGGCAAGGCGTGGGAGCTGAGCGAAATCATCCGCCATGCACTGGCCGAAGTGGCGACCGAACTGCGCACTACCGTCACTGCCTGACGGCCGCAGATCCCGCTTAGCGTCGCGCCAGTCGTTCACCAACGCGGGTCCGCGAGGGCGAGCCCTGTTGCGCGTCGCGTTATCTGCGCGAAGCCGAAGTGGAACGTCGCCGCAATACCCAGCCTGCCAGCAGCGCGCCACCGACCAGCGGCAACGTCGCGGGCTCCGGGACGAGCGTGATATCTGTATATGTCGCCGGGCCGCTTTGCACGCCATTCGCATACAGATAGACGCCCTTCGGAGGTTGCACTGGCGAGGGCGTTTCGACGAACGCAGCGACACGAAAGCCTGCACAAAAATCACAACTTACGAATGCGTGGCCGGATGAGAACTGAAGGTCCCAACTGTCTGTCGTCACGTGGTCCGAGCTGACGAAGGAAATCCTTCCGGTGTCGAACGAATCCAGCTTGCCATCGACGATATAAACGCCCAAAAGCACGAAGATGTCCGGGATTTCCGGCGGCGCGAACGTCAACACGCCGTCGAAGACGGGGTCGGGCGACGTCGAATGCACCGTTGCGGTCGCGCTATTCAGCGTTACCGCACAGTCCGCGTTGTTGGCGTGCCACGCGGTGCCGGCAAGACAAGCATCCGGAATCGTGATCAGGAAGTCGCCGGAAAACTCGATTGGATCGAAGCGGCCCGAGTAGACCGCGGCCTCCGTGGCGCCGGTGATTCCCAGCGACGCAGCCAGCACAAGAGTGGCGAACGAAATGAGAATGCGGTTGCGAGGCATGGTCGCTTTCCGGGTGTAAGTCAACAGGGAACTCGTGGCGATGTTCGCCCGCGCGCAGGCATGCTCGCCACGCGCATGCGGCTCAACGCCAACGCGATGGAATCGGGTTCTCGGTTCAGCCGCGCGTCACGCGCAAGCTGCTGTCGTGCGTGTCGGTTGCGAAGTGTCGCGGCGCCGCAGCAGCCACCCCAAGCCGATCGCGCCAAGCACCAGCGCCAGCGTGCCGGGTTCGGGAACTCTCTCGAACGTCACGGTGGCCGGCTTGGACTGGTTCTGCGTGTCACCCATGTAGATGAACGCCGGATCGGTAAAGCACCCGTCGTCCGGTGTGGCCCCCAAGCAGCCCGACACGAACTGAAGCCAGAATGGCGTGGTGTTCGTCCAGTGCGTCGGATACCCGGCGCCGAACGCCGGTCCGACGATGTCCGTATCGACACCGGTCACCTGGCCACCGCTGATCAGCACACCGGCCAAATCGAAATGACCCGCAAGGCTGAACGAATCGACGCGATCACCGACAAGCAGCGGCTCGGAGGCGAGGGGATCGAATAGATTCACCGTGGCGCTGGTCATGAACGAATCCCCGCAGCCGTTCGACGCGTTGACGTAATGGTAGCCGTCCCCGAGCGCGACGCAGCCATCGTCAATGGTGAAGAGGGCCTCACCGGTGAATCCGGGGAAGTCGGGAGCCGTCCCGGTCGGATCGAACCTGCCGCTGTAAATTGCGCCCTGCGCCGCGGCGGCGGTCAACAGCAGCAACAGTCCTGACGCGGCTACACGCCGCGCAACACGCCTTCTGAATTGCGTCATGAAATTTCTCCCCGCGGGCCGACTCTGCCAATACGGATGCATGGTCACGTTCCGGTCGGAACGTAGTGGAGGGACAAGTGAGCAAGAATCGAACCGGCCGTGATCGGACATCCTTGGCAATTGATTTTAATGGGTAATTCTGATCGTGACAGCCGCCGGATTGCAGCGAGTGTAAAGATCGCCGACAGCCGCGAAAGCTACGGGATCGCAACCGTCATTGTCACGGCGCTGTCGCGATCGACCGCAAACGATGCAGGCGGATCGCCCCGCCGATGCCGCGCCCACATCTCGGCGTAGGCGCCTTCGATGGCGCGTCGCGTGGCGTCGGTATCGAACAGCGTCGATGTGGTGCGCTGCAGCGCAAGTCGATGCGTCAATCGTGCCAGCGCGTCCGCGTCGAATGCAAGACGCAGCGCCAACGCTTCGTATTCAGCACGCGAATGCGCGATAAGTTCGGGCATTCCGAGGGCATGCAGCAGGCTCGCGGCGACGCGGCCGGCGAATGTCCTGCCAATGCAGGTGACAACGGGAACACCCATCCTCATGGCATCGCTGGCGGTCGTATGCGCATTGCAGGGAAGTGTGTCCAGGAACAGTTGCGCCAGAGCATGACGCGCAAGGTGTTCGGCATTTGGCAGTCTTTGCGCGAACACCAGCCGCTCAGGGGCCACACCCCGCGCAGTTGCTTCGCGTTGCAGATTGCGACGCGCGGTGGCGTTGCCTTCCATCAGCCAGAGCACGCTGCCATCGACCCGGCGCAGCAGCCGCATCCAGATGTCGAAGACGTCCGGTGTGATCTTGAACGCGTTGTTGAAGCAGCAGAAGACGAATCCGTTCGCAGGCAGCCCCGCCTGCGCGCGTGTCGTGACTTCGGCAGTGACCGCAGGCGTCGCGTCGTTGACGAGGTAGCTGTCCGGCAGGTAGACGACCTTTTCCGCGTAGGCTGCGTGCGCGTCGCGTGGAATGACGACCTCGTCGGCGATTACATAGTCGATATAAGGCGCCGCCATCGAGCCCGGGTAGGCGAGGTAGTTGACCTGGATCGGCGCCGGCCGCTGCGCCAATATGCCGAGGCGCGCGCCGGACGTGAAGCCGTTGCGGTCGACGAGGATGTCGATTTCCATGTCACGTATCTGCGCCGCCGCCTGCTCGTCACTCAGCGCACTTGCATCGACGAAGTGGTCGAATGCGCGTTCGAGGCGTGCACGCATCGCGCTACCGTCGCTACGCCCGAGCGAGATCGCGACGACCTCGAAGCGCGAACGGTCGTGGCGCTCGAACAGTCCCGCCATCAGGTAGCCCAGCGGATGGTCGCGAAAATTTGCGGAGAGGTACGCGACACGGATGCGCGCGTGCGCGTGCGTCGAATGCATCACGTGTCTGTCGACGATGGGCGGAGCATGATCGCGAACCCACGTTTGCGCACAGCTCAGCTGGTCGTCCGGCGACGACGGGATCCCGAGCAACGCGAACGGCTCGATGACGCGCTTTCCCGCGCGCACGTCGGCGATTGTCCGCGCGACGTCTGCATCGTAGTCCTGCCAGTCGCAGCAATGCATCCGCGAATGCAGCAGGGTTCCGCGAATGAATGGCAGTTCGGCGTCGAGTTGAAGCGCCTTCGCCGCATCGTTGACGGCGTCCTCGTGCCGCCCAAGAAGCGACCGCGCGGTAGCGCGATTCTTGAAGGCAGGAGCGAACCCAGGGTCGATCTCCAGCGCGCGCGTGCACGCGGCGATGGCGTCGTCGTGCCGATTGAGCGCGGCCAGCACACCCGCGCGATTGTTGTGCGCTTGGGCGAACGCCGGTCGCAATGCGAGGGCGCGATCGTAGCTCGCCAAGGCTTCGCCGTTCCGTCCGAGCGATGCGAGCAGCACGCCGCGGTTGTAGAACGTTTCCGCGGAATTTGGCGTGAGCGTGATCGCGCGCTGATAACACGCTAACGCCTCGTCGCTGCGTGCATGGAGATCGACCGCAGCCAGCGCATTGCCCAGCTCGTTCCATGCTGCGTATCCATGGGGGTTCAGCAGCACCACTTGGCGCAGGTCCGCGATCGCGCCGTCGAGCTGGCGCAACCGGCCACGACACACTCCGCGCAAGTACAACGCGAGCGCGTTGTCCGGCCGCGACGCCAGCATGCGTTCGCACAGGTCCGCGGCTTCGGCAAACCGTCCCGACGTCGCCAGCATCCTGGCGTGCACCATCTCCCCCTGCGATTGCGGGGGCAAAGCCTTCTTTGCCACGGTGGGCGGTGGCGCCGCTCGAGGGGCACTGGGACGACGTTTGGACACCGCTTCCTCCTGCTACGCGCGCCGGCTACTTCGCGCTTTCGAACTACGCAGCTCCACGCTTGCCCGCGACGTATTCGCCCTCGAGCATGTTGAGCTGCCACAGGTCCCGGTGGCTTCGACTCAGGATCGGGTGCATCGCCAGCAACCCGGTCTTGCCGATGCTTGCCGCGAGAAAGCGCATTTCGTCGAGCTTGGCGCGCGTTTCCGCGTCCACCGCGATGTCGAAGCCGCTCTCGCGCATCATCAGAACGCCTTTCGCACGCAGCGCGAGCTCGGTGTGCAGCCGCAGGTAGCAAAGCAGGTCGGCGACGACTTCGCCCTTGAAGCGGCGCTTGAGCGCTGCGAGATACTCGCCTGCGGGCGACGCTGGAAAGCGGCCGGAGTTGATCGCTTCCAGCATGTCGGTGTCGACGTCGAAGCCGTGCCCGAGCCAGTCCGACACCGCGCGGTCGCTGCGCTGGAATACGAAATAGAGCAGCGGCGGCAACACGATCAGCACGGCCAGCGTCGAGACCTTCGGCGATCCCAGCAGGTGATTGAACGCAGTGTGCAGCAGGACGGCGATCGCAAGACCCGGAAAATAGGCGGCTGCCATGGCTTTCGGCGCACGTTCCAGCATGGCAATGCTCATCATCGCGAAAATGGCCGTGGTGCCGCCATGCATCAGCGCGGTTCCGAAACCGCGCACGACCCAGGTGGGGATGCCGGCGCCAGGAACCAGGTACTGGTAGTAGAGGTTCTCGACAATCGCAAAACCGGTACCGACGGCGAAGCCGAATATTGCCGCGTCGACGAGAAAGCCGACGCGATTGGCGCGGATCAAGGCGACGATGACGAGTGCCTTCCCCAACTCCTCGACCACCGGACCGATGTAACGCGAATAGGTGGTGAAATCCAGTTCCGTGACCGCCAGCGCATAGCCATTGACGAAATAGCAGGCCACGGCCACCGCCACGCCGCTGGCGAGGATGCCCAGCACGACCCGCATCGTCACGAGCTTGTATCCGTCGAGATACAGCAGTACCAGCAGCAGTCCTAGCACCGGCAGCAATCCGATCGACGTGTGCAGCAGCAGGCCGGCCAGCACGTTGCGCTGCCTGGTATTACAGGATCTTCAGCGAGATCATGAACTCGTCGCCGGCGCGCCGCGAATTGACGAGTCCCACCGCATAGCCGACCGACAGCGTCATGTCGTACCAGTGAAGCACGTGGAACTTGAGATCGAATTGCACCCCCGCGCTCCCATACTCCTTGCGTCGCGACGTGTTGGTGAAATCGGTCCACAGGCCGGTCGCAAAGACCGCCGGACGCAACGATGTGAGATAGAAGCCCGGCGTGCCCACCGATTCGAAGATCAGTGGCGGCAGGTTCCATTCCACCATCTGGCGCACGTAGTTCTGTCCGCTGATTTCGTCGATGCCGAACCCCGGCAGCGATTCGTACTCGCGGTAACGCTGCTCGGCGCCATTGTCGACGTAGTTGTTGCCGAATCCGCCGAAATAGAAGCTGGCGACGGGATTGTCGCGATCGCCGCTGCTCGCGCCGGCAGCGCTGCGCAACCACAGCGACGAGTGCGCCAGCGGCAACGCGAACCCGTAGTCGAACGTGCCGCGCACTTGCACCGGGGTACCGCTGCTGACATGGCTGGCCTTGACCACCGTCGACCAGGCAAGCCCCTTCTCATCGTCGACGGCGCCGAGCGAATGTCGCACGTCGGTGTAGTGCAGTCCGACCTCGGCCGTCGCCAGTTGCGTGAACGTCGTGCCGATGTTCTGTGCATTCGGCAGCGTGTCGATCTTGTCGTAGTACGCGACGTCGTATTTGAGCGTGAGCTTGCGCGGGTCGTCGTAGATCAGCAGGTCGTCGTACCCCAGCTTGGCCGCGAGGCCCTTGCGGCTGCGCTTGGTGGGGCCGAACAGGTCGTAGAAGTCGGAACGGTTCCAGGACAGGCTGCCGCGCCAGCCCAGGTAGTCGCCGGTGATCTCCACATGCGCGCGCTCGTCGCCGGACAGGTTGCCGGTGGGCGTGTAGGCGGCGGTGATGCCGATGTTGGCGAACGGGATGGGATCCGAGATGTTGACGTGATAGCCGAGCCCGACCGAATTCTTGTAGCCCTGCAGCACCGGATAGGCATTGGCGACGTCGAGATTGTGCAACGGCAGGTACGGCCCCTTCTTCGTCACCAGCTTGGCGTCATCGACGGTGCTCGCAGGCGGCACCTGCCACGTGGTGACGACCGGAAACTTGCTGGCCAACTCGGCGCCGAGGAACGTGATGGCGCTGGCGTCCTCGAGTGGCTGCGGATCGATGGCCGCGGGCACGAAGCCGTCGCCCGTGTACGCCAGCACCACCAGCCGGCCGTCGGCGAGCGGAATCGGGCGGAAAAAACCGATTTCAGCGTTGGACACTGCGGTGACGTCCCCGGTGGCCACTGCGTAGCGGAAGATGTTGGAAACGCCGGTGTAGTAGCTGCTGCCGTACAGGTAGCGCCCATCCTGCGAGAACACGAAGCTTTCCGGGATCGACTGGCCGAAGTCGAATTCGGACAACGGCGTCACATCGCCCTGCAGCAGCTTGTCGATGTCCCACACACGCACGAACTGGTTGGCATTGACGTCGCTCATCGACGCCGACAGTCGCTTGCCGTCGCGCGAGATGTCGAGATCGTACGGCACCGACTCGTAGTCGAACGTGTGGATTTCCTGCCACGTCGCATAGGGAAAGGGCACGCGCACCAGCGTGGCCAGGCCGTTCGCGTGGCGCACGCCGATCAGCGACTTGTCGACCGGATTGAACGCCATGTCGCCGATCCGAGCGTCCTGCAGCAGCATCCTTGTATCGCCTGTGCGGACGTTCACCGCCATCAGGTCGCGCAGCGCCAGGTTGTCATCGGTGAAGAACGCGGTGCCGCTGCCAGGGTCGTACGCAAACGACGCGACCCGATACAGCATCGCGCGCTTGATGTCTGCAAGGTGACGTACGCTGCCGTCACGCGTGTTCAGCGCGCCGACGTACTCGACGACCCCCGGATAGCGGAATGCGCCGTAAAGCATGCCGCTGGACTCTTCGTAGTACATCCGCGAGATCGATCCCAGCGCAGTGCCGGCCAGGCGCCGGTACGGCGTGACCGGGTATTTCCTGACTTCGGCGAGATTGCGTTGTTGGAACTGGTGCTCGAACGCGATCCAGTCCTGCCAGGCCTTGTCGAGCGGAAGGCCGAACACCTTGGTGAAGTTATCGGCGTAGTAGCGATCGCTGCCCTCGCCGCGCTTGACCCACTCGACCACCTGCTCCGGTGAATAGGCGTACGCGAGCCAGGTGAAGAAGCGCGTGCCATAGAGATACGCATTGGCGCCGACCTGGAAATCGACCTGGATCCCGCGCGAGACGAGCCCCAGCGGATCGTAGAAGTGCGCGTCGTCGCGCACCATCGCGCGAAACACCATTTCATCGTAGCCGCCCTGCGCACGGCCGATGCCGCCGTCCATCCACGTCTCCATGAACACCGCGGCGCCTTCGTGGAACCAGCGCGGCGCGGTGAACCTGGGGACGGTCAGGTAGGTGTAGAGCAGCGTTTCGGGGTTTTCCGCGCGGGGCGAAACCTTGCCGAGGAAAAAACGCCGCCAGCGTCGGTCCTGGTCGGACGCGATGTCACCCATCGTCACGTGAACCATTTCGTGGTTCATCAGCGTATACATCCGCTCGGTCGCCGGAAAGGTTTCGAATGCATGCGACAGCGGTGCGATGTCGAAGATCGCGCGATTGTGCGGTGTTGCCGTGGTCGCGGCGTTGCCGTAGTCGGAAAGGTCCTTCAGCAGCAGCACCGTCGACTCGGCCGGTGCCCAGTCGAACGTCCGCACCTGCCACGCGTGCGCATTGGTGAAAGTACGCACCGTGTGCGGGACGAGGTATTCCAGGGAATCGAAGTAGATGAGCCGCAGGTCCTTGGTCTCGACATACGACAATCCGAGCGGATTGTCGTCAGCGATGGCCCGGATCGGCAATAACGCCAACAACAGACACAACCAATAGCTGCGCACGACGAGATTCCCCTGGTCCCGTGACCGCCGAAGCATACTGGGTCGATGCCCAAATGCAAACCGCCGGCGCAAGCGCCGGCGGTTTGCCGTTACCAGGTCGTGCGTGGGCTAGCGCTGCGTCGCGTTGTTGACGGCGTTCGCGGTAGCCGAGTTGACCGCCTTCGCCGTGGCACTGTTGACGGCGTTCGCGGTGGCGCTCGCGGTCGCATTGTCGACGGCCTTCTGCGTGGCGCTGTTGACGGCGCTGGCAGTGGCCGAATCGACAGCCTTCTGTGTCGCGCTGTTGACGGCGCTGGCGGTCGCGCTGTTGACGGCCTTTTGCGTGGCGCTGTTGACGGCGTTCTGCGTCGCGCTGTTGACGGCGTTCTGCGTGGCGCTGTTGACGGCTTTTTGCGTGGCGCTATTGACGGCGTTCTGCGTGGCGCTGTTGACGGCGCGCTGCGTGGCGCTGTCGACGGCCCTTTGCGTCGCGCTGTTGACGGCGCTGGCGGTGGCCGAGTCAACGGCCCGCTGCGTGGCGCTGTTGACGGCGTTCTGCGTGGCGCTGTCGACGGCCCTTTGCGTCGCGCTGTTGACGGCGCTGGCGGTCGCCGAGTCGACGGCCCTCTGCGTCGCGCTGTTGACGGCGTTCTGCGTGGCGCTGTCGACGGCCTTTTGCGTGGCGCTGTTGACGGCGCTGGCGGTGGCCGAGT
Source organism: Betaproteobacteria bacterium (assembly GCA_040006455.1). GTDB lineage: Bacteria > Pseudomonadota > Gammaproteobacteria > Burkholderiales > Casimicrobiaceae > VBCG01. The sequence goes on from JBDTWY010000066.1 coordinate 12,222, forward strand.
CGACGGCCCGCTGCGTGGCGCTGTTGACGGCGTTCTGCGTGGCGCTGTCGACCGCCCTTTGCGTCGCGCTGTTGACGGCGCTGGCGGTCGCCGAGTCGACGGCCCGCTGCGTGGCGCTATTCACGGCGTTGGCGGTGGCGCTCGCCGTTGCGCTGTTCACCGCATTGGCTTCAGCCGAGCCAGCCAACGCGTTTTGCGCGGCGGGAATGCCTTGTGCCGACTGCGTGGATGCAGTTCCAGCTGCGTTGACACCGTCGGCCATGTTCTGCGACGCCCGGTAACGTTGCGCCGGAACGATCGTGCCAGCCGCCGTATCCGACGTGCTCGGGGGAAAGTCCATGCGGTTGATCAGAAGTATCGCCGCGACCGCGGCAACGCCCCCGCCGATCCACATGCTGCGCTTGCCCAGGAAACGACTGTTCTGCTCATTCATGCTCTCACCCCTGATATAGGATCTCGATTGAGAAACGGGCGCTACCCTTGCTGTTCTTCCCGGCCGTTTCGCCCGGTTTTCTTCGGAAGTCTGCTCAATTACACGTGACCCCGCAAAAGGTTGGTCGACTCCGCCGGGTGACGGATGCCGCGGCACGCTGGCCAGCACCGACGCGACCAGTCCCTCCGGCGGAAATGCCTGGGGAACGCCCCTGAGGCCTTCGAAAAGCAGTCGCAGCTCGTCGAATCGGACCCGTGCCGCAGGGTCGTCGGCAAGCTGGCGTTCGAGCGCGCGTGCGTCCTCCGGCGTCGACTCGCCGTCGAGCACCGCATGCATCAGTTCGATCAATTTTGTTTGATTCATGGCTATGGCCGTAGGTCTTTCAACATTCCGCCGAGGCGGTGCCGGGCTTCGTACAAGCGTGATTTAACCGTCTTTTCATCGAGATCCAGGATTTCCGCGATCTCCTGGTAGCTGCATTCCGAGAAATGACGAAGCATCAGCACCGTTCGGTCGTGGGTCGACATGCTCAACAACGCCTGGTGGATGTGCCGCGAACGCTCCGCGTCGCTGAACTGCACTTCCGGATTCGCGCTGTCGGCTCCCGCAAGCTCGGTTTCGTCGTCGAGTTCCTCTTCACGCCCGTTGCGCCGCAGAAGGTTGATCGATTCGTTGACCGCGATCCGGTAGATCCAGCTGAAAAACCGGTAGTGAGAATCATATTCATCGAGACGCTCGATCACCTTCATGAACACGACCTGTGCGATATCCCGTGCATCCTCGGCGTTGCGCAACATCCAGAACGCCGCGTTGTAGATCGGCCGCTGGTAGCGGATGACGATCTCGGCGAAGGCATCCGGGTCGCCATTCCTGTAGCGCGCCAGCAACGCCTGATCGAAGCCATCGTCCACAATTACACCGGGGCGCGCCAAAAGTTGGTCGACTACGGCTGCCGGGCCGGCTCGATCTCGAAAAGCTGGTCGAAACCGGAGTAGAGGAAGATGTCGCGCAGGTGCGGCTTGAGGCCCGTCAGCCGCAGCCTGCCGTCGGTCGCCAGCAACCGCTTCTGCGTTTTCAGCAGCACGCCCAGGCCGGCGCTGGAGATGTATTCGAGCCGGCTCAAATCCAGCGTGACCGTTCCCTGTACGCCGTCCAGGAACGCCTGGGCCGCGGGCGACTGCGCCGCATCGAGCCGCCCATCCATGGAAACCGTGCCGTCCGGACCCTGTTCAAGTGCGAGCATTGCCTCCCCCAGTCCCTTGCATCGCCGCGCTGCGTGCCGCCATTCCTGCCCGCGTGACCCGCAGCGCGATGCGGCTTTGCCGGCTTTCTTTTTTGTACTCGTATTCGACGCAATCCGCCATCCGCCGGATCAGGTGCAGCCCCAAACCCCCCGGTGTCCGTTGCTCGATCGGCACATCGATGTCGACGTCGGGAGACTGGGTGATGTCGAAGGCTTCGACGCCTCGGTCCACCATCGTCAGCTCGACGCCATCGTCGATCGCCATCAGTCCGACCTGCACCGCCGCGTTGCTGCCGGTGCCGTATTTGACCATGTTCGTGAACAACTCCTCCACGGCGAGGTCGATCACCGGCAGCAGCTGACCGTCGATCCGCAGGCGCGCGAACGCGTTGGCGGTGAACTCGACGAGGTCAGGGATCGAATCGAAGCCCCGCTCGAAAGACTGCCCGATCACTGCGGATTCACGTTTTACCACCACCGCCGTCATGTCGTCTTCCTGCGCTGCCCCAACGGCAAACGCTTCCACCGACCGCAGCAGCTGCGCCAGCAGCTCCGCCATCGGGCCCGAGTAATGTGCATGCACGATTTCCTGGACGCGTGCATCGCCGAACGGCTCGCCGTTGAGGTCGCACTGCTCGTAGAACCCGTCCGAAAGCAGGATCAGGATGTCGCCTGGATGCATGTCGAGCGCAATCGCCGGCCGCAGCGTCGACAGTGGCATAGCGCCCAGCGGAAAGCTCGTGGGCTTGTGACGCTCGAAGGCGCCGGTCGCTGCCCGGTAGCGGAGAATCGGTCCCTGGCCGCCGCTGTGGAAGCGCAACCGGTGCGTGGCGGAGTCGAGCAACCCCACGAACGCGGTGATGAAGCGATCGTCCGCCAGCGTCTCCGCCAGGCGGTTGTTGACCTGGATGAACGCGGTCTCGAGGTCGGCGCCCAGCATGAAGGCCATTCGCAGCATCGCCTGCATTTGCGTCACCGACAGCGCCGGCGCGATGCCGTGTCCGGTGGCGTCGCCCAGCACGATCAGCAATCCCTGGTCGAGCAGCGACAGGTCGTAGGTGTCGCCGCCGGTCAGCTCGGCAGGCTGGAACAACGCGCAGGCGTCGTAGCCGGGAACGATGGGCATCCGCGCAGGCAGCGTGCTCATCTGCACCACGCGCGCCATTTCCAGCGCCTGGCGCATTTTCTCGCC
>JBDTWY010000067.1:0-15046 GCA_040006455.1 Betaproteobacteria bacterium
TCGGTGAACGTGAACAGCACCGAGAACGTCATCACCACGGCGATGATCGGCGTCAGCAGAGGCAGCGTCACATAGCGAAAGCGGTTCCATCCCGACGCGCCGTCCAGCGCCGCGGCTTCGTAGAGCGACGGTGAAATGGTCTGCAATCCGGCGAGCAGGCAGATCGCGACGAACGGGATGCCGCGCCAGATGTTGGCGGCGATCACCGACGCGCGCGCGAGCCAGGGGTCGCCGAGGAAATCGATGTACTGGTGGATCAGGCCCATCCGCGTGAGCGCCCACGATATGATCGAGAACTGCGCGTCGTAGATCCACCAGAACGCGATCGCCGACAGCGCCGTCGGCACGATGAATGGCAGCAGGATCACCGCGCGGAAGAACGACTTGAACGGCAGGTGCTCGTTGAGCAGTACCGCGAGCCACAGGCCGAGCACGAACTTGATGACGCTCGCGACGATCGTATAGAACAGCGTGTTGAAGAGCGCGAGCCGCGTCAGGCTGTCACCCCAGATGAATTCGAAGTTGTCGAGGCCGATGAAGACGCCCGCGCGGCCGATCTTGGTGTCAGTGAACCCGAGCCAGGTGCCGAGCGCGAGCGGATAGGTCAGAAATACGAGCAGGATCGCCGCGGCCGGCAGCATGAACAGCAGCCCCAGCACGTTGCGGTTGTCGAGCCAGCGGCTGACCGTTCGCGACAGCGACGGCGCGGGGACGGCACGCGCGCCCGGTGTGGGGATGGCCGGGGGCGCGTGCAATTAGGTCTTCTTCGCGGAGCGGCGCTTGGCGGTCTTGCGGGCCGTGGACTTCTTCGCGGCGCTGGTTCGCTTGGCCGTCTTGCGGACGCCCTTGCCGGTGGATTTCGAGGTCTTGCGAGTGCTGGTCTTCGCGGCCTTGCGCGCAGTCTTCGTGACCGCTTTGCGCGCCGTTTTCTTGACGATTTTCCTTGCCGCTTTCTTTACCGTCTTCTTGGCGGATTTCTTCGCTGGCTTGCGCGCGGATTTCGCGGCGCCTTCGGCGAGCTCGCTCTTGCTCTTGCGGCGCATGTCCATCGCGTGTGCACGCGAGTATTGCTGGATGTCCTTGAACTTGCCCGTCTTGTCGCGGACCGCGTAGAGCTTCTTGCCCTTCGAGCTGTAGAGCACGGTACGCCTTGCTTTCGTGGCCATGCGCATCTCCTGTCAGGATTGGATCAGCATCGACTGCGACGAATCCCCGGCGAGGGTAAACGCCAGCGCATTGTTGCTTCAACCCATTGGCTTGTCCAGCTTGCGCGCGAATCGATCGCCGCCCTCACAACGACTCTCTCTCCCGCACGCGGGAGAGAGAGTGCTTCAGCGTCACGACGTGGTCGATGCGTGGCGAAACTCGCGCAAGTGGCTGTCCCGCGGCGAAGCTCGCGGTCGCGACGCCGCAATCCCCGCCCCGCTCGCATCGCCGGTCCGGCTGTCCGGATTGAGCGTCATCGGCAGATGACGCTCGAATCCGGACAGATAGGGCATCGCGCGCAAACCTCCGCGAATCAGCAACCGTCAAACCGCGACGTCATACCTTGTAATAGCGCTCCGCGCGTTGTGCCGCCCGGTCCATCGCTTCCTTCGGCGACTTCGCACCCGACGCCGCCTCGGCCACCATGTTCGGGATGATGAAATCCGCCGAGCACTGCGCCGACGCGTAACCCATCTTGCCCGCGTAGCCGTTGTTGCGCATGTCCTTCATGCAGTCGCGATACGGCGTGACCTTGGGATCGGCGGTCCAGAACGCGCTCGAGCCGTAGCCCGCGAGCGGATGGCAAACGTATCCGATCGACGCTTCCTGCCATGGCACGTACTGCTCGCGTTCCATCATGAAGCGCAGGTATTCCTTGGCGGCGTTCGGGTACTTGCTGTACTTGAAGATCATCATCGGGAACACGAGGTTCAACACCGCCGGCTTGCCATCGACGCCGTTGGGGAACTTGCCGTGGATGATGTCCTTGGCAATTTCCTGCATCTTCTCGTCCTTCGACGTCTTCGCCGCGTAGTAGACCGAAATGCCGTTGGCCGTCAACGACAGCTGGCCATCGAGGAACGCCTTGTTGTTGTTCGGGTCGAGCCACGACAGCGTGCCCGGGATGAAGTTGGCGTACAGCTCCTTCGAATACTCGAGCGCCTGCAGCGTCTGCGGGCTGCTGATGACGACCTTGCTCTGCTCGTCGACAAGCTTGCCGCCGAACGCCCACACCAGCCACGATGTCCAGCTCGAGTCGCCGGTGGCGTTGCCGAGCGCGAAGCCGGCTGGAGTGTTCTTCGCCTTGAGCGCCTGGCACAGCTTGAGGAAACCCGGCATGTCGGTCGGAAACTCGTTGAAACCCGCGGCGTTCATCATCGACTGGCGGATCACCATTGCGTTGCCGGCGGCGCCCATCATGATCGCGACCCAGCGCTTGCCCTCCATCCCGTAGTCCTTGGCCGACTGAAACCAGCCGCCGTACTTGTTGCCAAGATAGCCGGCGAGATCGGACACGTCGACCAGCTTGTCCGGATAGAGGTGCGCATCCTCCATCGTGCTGATGATGATGTCCGGTCCGCTGCCGACGTTGGCCGCCACTGCCGCCTTCGGCCGCACGTCTTCCCAGCCCTCCGCGTCGACGCGTACTTCGACGCCCGTCATCTGCGTGAACTTCTTGGTGTTGGCGGCCCACACGTCCTCATCGCCCTGCACGAAGCGCTTCCACCTCAGCACGCGCAGCTTCGCGCCCTTTTCCGGCTTGGCGTTGTATTGCTGCGCGGCGGCATCCGCTGCGAACAGCGCCGAGCCGCCGCCCAGTGCCGTCGAGGCGGCGACACCCGCCGTGGTCTTCAGAAAGTCACGTCGCTTGAATTCGTCCATGCACTCCTCCAGTTCTGGTTGCGCCGCACGCGTTGACCCGCGCGATATGTTGCCCCCTCAGTTGCTTCATCACGCGGCGAGCCGCACTCCGCTCGTCGCATCGAACACGTGTACCCGCGCCGCCTCTGACGTGAGGCCGACGCGTTGCCCTGGCCGGCAATCGACACGTTCGCGCACCATCGCGACGATGTCGGTGACGCCCATCCTGCAAACCACCTGCGTGTCGGCGCCCGTGGGCTCGACGACGACCACCTCGCCGTTGACCGGGGCCGACGCTGCCGTCAGCGCGAAGTGCTCGGGGCGGATGCCGCACAGCACGCGCTGCCCGTCGTCGCCGGCGATGACGTCGAGCGCGCCACCGTGATCGAGCTGCACCAGCAGCTTGCCATTGCCGCGCGCGATCGTGCCGGGCAGCAGGTTCATCGCCGGCGAGCCGATGAATCCGGCGACGAACACGTTGACCGGAAGGTCGTAGAGGTCGAGCGGCCCGCCGATCTGCTCGACGATGCCGTCGCGCATCACGACGATCTTGTCGGCCATCGTCATCGCCTCGATCTGGTCGTGCGTCACGTAGATCGACGTCGTCGCGAGCCGCTGGTGGAGTTCGCGGATCTCGGTGCGCATCTGCACGCGCAGCTTCGCGTCGAGGTTGGACAGCGGCTCGTCGAACAGGAACACCTGCGGGTCGCGGACGATCGCGCGCCCCATCGCCACGCGCTGCCGCTGGCCGCCCGACAGCTGGCGCGGAAAGCGGTCGAGCAACGAACCGAGGCCGAGGATGCCCGCGGCGTTGGCGACCTTCTTCTCGATGTCGCCCTTGGGCATGTTGGCGAGCATCAGCGCGAACGACATGTTGTCGCGCACGGTCATGTGCGGATAGAGCGCATAGTTCTGGAACACCATCGCGACATCGCGCTCCTTGGGACGCATGTCGTTGACGACGCGGCCGCCGATGCTGATCGAGCCATCGCTGATTTCCTCGAGGCCGGCGATCATCCGCAGCAGCGTCGACTTGCCGCAGCCCGACGGCCCGACCAGCACGCAGAATTCGCCGTCGGCGATGTCGACGTCGACGCCACGGATGACGTGCGTCGACCCGAAATACTTCTGCACGGCGGAAATGCTGACCGCAGCCATCGAATCCTCCTCGCCCTTTTGGTTCTTGGTCAAGCGCGCACCGGGCTCGCGTGCGGCGCGAAGTTGCGATCTTACGCGGGCTTGCGCGTTCCCGGCGTGACGACGTAATCCGGTCGGCCCGTCCTGAGCCACGTGGCGAGGTTCTGCGCGGCCTTGCGACGCAGTTCCTTTTCGGCGGCGACCGAATAGAACGCCGCGTGCGGCGTCAGGATCACGCGCGGGTGGCGCAGCAGCTTCGAGTCGCGCGCCACCGGCTCCTCCGGCAGCACGTCGAGCGCGAGCCCCGCCAGCGAGCCGCGATCCACGGCGGCCAGCGCCGCATCGACGTCGACCACCGCGCCGCGCGACGTGTTGACGAGGAACGAGCCCGGCTGCATCGCCTCGAACAGCGGCGCGCCGATCATGCCGCGCGTCTCGGCGTTGAGTGGCGTGTGCAGCGACACCACGTCCGCCTGCGCGAACAGGTCGGCGAGCGTCGCGCGCTCGACGAACGCGGGAAAGTCACCGTCGATCAGGTAGGGGTCGGCGGCGATCACGCGGCGGAACACGTTGCGCGAGATGTGCGCCATGCGCTTGCCAATCCGGCCCAAGCCGACGATGCCGAGCGTCATGTCCGACGCGCGGCGCAACGGTCCGGAGGACAGGTAGTGCCACGTGCCCGCGTCGATGTCGCGCTGATAGGCGACGACGTTGCGCACCAGCGCGAGCGCGAGCGCAAGCGCATGCGTGGCGACTTCGCCGACGCCGTAGTCGGGCGAATTCGCGACCCACACGCCGTGGCGCGCGCAGGCGTCGGTGTCGATCGTGTCGAAGCCCGCGCCGATGCGGCTGACGATGCCAAGCCCCGGCAATGCGGCGAGCACCCGCTCGGTGATCGGCGCATATTGCAGCAGGATGCCGAAAGCGCCCTGCGCCTCGCGAATGACATCATCCTCGGTGCGGCAATGCGCGACCGCCATGTCGATGTCCTGTCGCGCGAACAAGTCCCTTTCGAGATCGAGATCGGGAAACTCGTTGTCGGAGAACAGGACACGCGGCATGGGTGGATTCGCGGAAAGAACCGCCGAAGACTAAAGAACGCCCGCAACGCGGTCAAGTGGCAAGACCAGCGTTGCGGCGGATTGCGGGTCGCCGCGAGCATCAGGCGATGACTCGGAGCGATGCCACCGGCGGCTGCCTGCAGCGCGCTACACTCGTGGCATTGATTCCTGACCGGTGAACGATCATGGCGATGCAAACGGGCCTGCCGCTGTCGACAACGCTCGCGGGAAGCCTGCCGAAGCCCGCGTGGCTCGCCGAGACCACGGCGCTGTGGGCGCCGTGGAAGCTCGAAGGCGCGGCGCTGCAAGAAGGCAAGCGCGATGCCGTGACGCTCACGGTGCGCGAGCAGGAGCGCGCGGGCATCGACATCATCACGGATGGCGAGCAGACGCGCCGCCATTTCGTCACGTCGTTCATCGAGGCGCTGGAAGGCGTCGACTTCGATCACAAGAAGGTGGTGCGCATCCGCGAGCGCTACGACGCCGCGGTGCCGGTCGTCGTCGGCACGGTCGCGCGCCGGCATCCGGTATTCGTCGACGACGCGGCGTTCCTGCGCGCGCAGACGACGCGGCGGGTCAAGTACACGCTGCCCGGCCCGCTGACGATGGTCGACACGCTGTTCGATGCGCACTACCGGAGCCGCGAAAAGCTCGCGTGGGCGTTCGCCGAAATCCTCAACGAAGAGGCGCGCGCGATCGAGGCCACCGGTGTCGACGTGATCCAGTTCGACGAGCCGGCGTTCAACGTCTACTTCGACCAGGTCCGTGATTTCGGCATCGCAGCGCTCGAACGCGCGGCGCAGGGGCTGTCGTGCAAGACCGCGGTGCACATCTGCTACGGCTACGGGATCAAGGCCAACAACGACTGGAAAAAGACGCTGGGGTCGCAGTGGCGCCAGTACGAGCAGACGTTTCCGCTGCTGGCGGCGTCCAAGATCCGCCAGGTGTCGCTCGAATGCGCGAATTCCCATGTGCCGATCGACCTGATCGGCCTGCTTGTCGGCAAGGACGTGCTGGTGGGCGCGATCGATGTCGCCAGCGACGTCGTCGAAACGCCCGAGGCGGTGGCGGCGGTGATCCGCCGCGCGCTCGATTTCGTGCCGGCGGAACGCCTTTATCCCTGCACGAATTGCGGGATGGTGCCGCTGTCGCGCGAAATCGCGCGCGGCAAGCTCGAAGCGCTGGCGGCGGGCGCCGCCAGGGTCCGCGCGGAGCGCTTTCTACCGGCTCGCGCAAACCCTTGAAATCGGGTACAATACTGGCTGTTTTGAAGTCCCAAGTCCTAGAAGTCCTATGTCCGGGCGCTGCCGCAGCAAGCTGCGAGGCGCTCGCCCGACGTTCCTTCCCGTCCTTGAGATCGAAACATGGTGGCGAGCCAGAACTCGCCTTTTAAGTAGATTTACTCAAGGAGTAGTTTCAGATGGCAACAGGTACAGTCAAATGGTTCAACGACGCCAAGGGCTTCGGCTTCATTACCCCGGACGGCGGCGGTGAAGATCTTTTCGCGCATTTCACGGCGATCAAGATGGACGGATTCAAGACGCTCAAGGAAGGCCAGAAGGTCGCTTTCGAAGTGACCACGGGCCCGAAGGGCAAGCAAGCATCGAACATTACCAACGGTTGATCCGCGGGTAATCGGTCGCTCAAAAAGCCGGGCTTCGTGCCCGGCTTTTTTTCATCCATTTTTCGCCCGGAGCCTTGCGCGCGCCTGCCGCCTAGCCTAGGATGCACACGTGTGCAATGGGTGGGCCGATGAACCCGCAGCCGCTACGCCAGTCCTTCATCACCGCAGCGGACGTTGCCCGGCACGCCGGCGTGTCGCGCTCCGCCGTGTCGCGGACGTTCACGCCGGGCGCCAGTGTTTCGCGCGAAGTCCGCGAGCGCATCCTGCGCTCGGCCGACCATCTCGGCTATCGCGTCAACCGGCTCGCGCAGAGCCTGATCAATTCGCGCTCGAACGTGATCGGCCTGGTCGGTGCCGACCTGCAGCAGCCGTTCCACGCCGAGTTGCTGGCGACGCTGTCCGGCGCACTGCTCGGTGATGGCTACCAATGCATGCTCCTCAACGCCGCCAACGCCGGCGCCGACATGAGCGCGCTGATCGCGCGCGTGCTGGAATATCGCGTGTTCGCGATCGTCGTCATGGCGGGAACGCCGCCGTCGAGCATCGTCGAAGAGTGCCTCGGCAACGGCGTTCCGGTGATCGTCGTCAACAAGCTGCTGCCCGGGCTCCCCGTCGACACGATCGTCGCCGATCATGCCGCGGGCGGCCGGCGCGCCGCCAAATACCTGCTCGCCGCCGGCTGCCGTCGCCTGGGGGTCGTGTCGAGCGCCGCGCGCACGTCGAGCCTCACGGGAAGGCTCGACGCGTTCCGCGCGTGCGCAGCGCACGCCGGCGTGCCGGTGCGCGCGTGGTGCGAAGGACCCACCGACTATCGGTCGGGTCAGGCCGCCGCGCGCGCGTTGCTCGCCGACGACGTGCTCGACGGCGTGTTCTGCGTGACCGACCTGCTGGCGCTCGGCTTCCTCGACGCCGCCCGGCTGGAAATGCATCGCCTTGTGCCCGACGATCTGTCGCTCATCGGCTTCGACGACATTCCGCAGGCCGACTGGAGCGCCTACCGGCTGACGACCTTTCGCCAGCCGGTCGACGCGTTGACGCGCGCAGTGATGGACGTTGTCCACCGGCGTGCCGGCGACGGCGCGATATCGCACACGACGACGACGGTGCCGGTGCACCTGGTCGCGCGCTCGACGGTGCGTGCGCCTTTGTCCGCAGGGCGCCACGCATGAAACGTCCGCAGGTCGTCGCCCACCGCGGCAGCAGCGCGCGCCACGCGGACAATAGCTGGGCCGCGTTCGAGGCCGCCGTCGCCGAGGGCGCCGATGCGATCGAATGCGACGTCCAGGCGACGCGCGACGGCATCCTCGTGATCCGCCACGATCTGCTGGTCGACGAGCGCGCGATCGTCGACTCGAGCGCCGCCGACATCGAAGCGCGTACTGGCGCGCTCGTCACCCTCCAGCAACTCCTCGCGTGGGCCGCGCCGGCGGCAATCGAGCTGCTGGTCGAGATCAAGGATCCCGATGTCGCCGCCGCGGTGGCAGACGCCATTGCAAAAAGTGCGATGCGCGATCGCTGCGTGATCGCGAGCTTCGACGCGCTCGCGCTGGCGACGGTGCGCGGCCGATGGAACGACGCGACGACCAGCTTCATGATGGGCAGCGTCGTCGACGCCGGCGCGCTCGTGCATCTCGCGCGGTCCTGCCAGGCGAACGGCGTGCACCTGTGCTGGGAGAATCGCGCGCCGCGCCCGCATCGCCTCGTCGACCGCGCGATGTTCGGACTGTTGCGCGATGCCGATTTGGCGATCACGCTGTGGCACGAGGAACGCGAGGGCGAATTGCGCGCGCTGGTCGCGCTCGGCCCCGACGCGATCTGCAGCAACACGCCGGCGGCACTGCGCCGGATCGTCGACATGCATTGCGCCGCCGGCGCCGACGCGGGCGAAGGCGGTGGCGGTGCGACGGTGACCACCACGCATCCCGCCGACGGCAAGCAACTGGCACAGCACCCCAAGCGCTGATCACCGAATCATCGAATCTGCGGCGCGAAAGCGCTGCGACACAGGAGGAACGCCATGAAGTGGAAACTCGCAATCGCCGCGGCACTCGCCGGCGCGCTGGTCGTCATCGGCGCCCAGCCCGCCTTCGCCGAGGATGTGGTCATCAAGGTGTGGTCGCGCGCCGACCGCTCAGGTCCATTGCGCGCGGGCAACCTGGTCGCCGCCGGCGACACGCTCAACAAGATGCTCGCGTCGATCAACAGCGACAAGCGCGTGAAGATCGAGCTCAACGAAACCAACGCCAAGGGCTACGACGAGGACGCGCTCGACCTGATGAAGGCGTTCGCCGTTGACAAGGGTCCCGACATCTTCGTCATGGCGCACGAATGGACCGGTGCATTCGTCGAAGCCGGCTACGCGATGAACCTCGAGGATACGATCGCCAAGAACCCCGAGTTCTACGGCGACATCATCGCGCCGCTGTGGCAGGCGGTCAGCTACAAGGGCGCGCGATACGGCGTGCCGCAGGACTCCGAAGTGCGCATGTTCTTCCTCAACAACGACAAGCTGCGCAAGCTCGGCATGAGCGACAAGGACATCGCGGCGCTGCCCGGAAAGGTCGACGCCGGACAGTTCACGATGAATGACCTTTGCGACGTCGCCGGCCAGGCGGTGCAGAAAGGCGTCGTCAAGTACGGAATCCTGCATCGGCCCAACTCGGGCCCGGACTTCCAGATGATCACCGACAGCTTCGGCCTCGTCCCGTACGACAAGGCGACGGCGAAGCTCGAAGCGTCGAAGACGGCGTTGCGCGGCTTCTACACGTGGGTCAAGTACTGCGTCGACAAGAAGGCGCTGTCGCCGAACAATACCGCGATGTCGTGGGATGCGATCGAGCAATCGGCGATGGGCGGCGAGGAGTCGCTGGCGTTCCTCCACGGCGTCTGGCGCGTCACTGACCAGATGAAGGCGCTCAAGATGACCACCAAGGACGAGTATTTCCACAAGTACACGTGGATCAACGCGCCAGCCGGCAAGAAGGGCGGCAAGCCGTCGAACCTGTCCCATCCGATCGCGTACGCGGTGTCGGCGAAGTCGAAGAACAAGGACCTGGCCGCCTACATCGTCGCGCTGGCGAGCCAGCCCTACCCCAACATGCGCCACTCGGTGACGTCGAATCACACGCCGATCAACTACGGCGAGCAGTCGATGCCCGAGGTCGTCGACAAGGGATGGGCGCTGGTCGCGGCGACGCCGATGCTCAAGTATGCGAGCTTCATGCCGAACCATCCGAAGATCGGCCAGTACAACGCGATCATCTTCAAGGGATTGCAGGGCGTGGAAACCGGCAGGCTGTCGGCGCAGGCGGCCACCGATTTCGTCATCGACGAGCTCCAGAACGAATTCGGCAAGGACGTGATCATCGTCAACTGAACGCGCGGTCCGGCGGATCCACAGGCTGCACGGACCCGTCGCGCCGAGCACGGGAGTCGACATGCCCGATTTCGCGCGCGCCCAGCTGCGCCGCCAGCGGCTCAACTTCGCCATCTTCCTCGGACCGGCGCTGATCCTGCTCGCGTGCTTCTTCATCGCGCCCGTCATCGTCGACCTGGTGCTGGCGTTCACCGACATGGACCGCACGTTGAAGGTGACCGCGTTCACGCTGGAGAATTTCGAGCGCATGGCCACGCGCGACGCCCGCCTCATCGGATCGCTCGGCATCACCGCGATTTTCGTGCTGGCGACGCTTGGCATCTTCAACGTCACGTTCGCGCTGTTGCTGGCGTTCGTCACGACGGCGGTGCCCCGCGGGTTCGGCGCGTTCTTCCGCGCCGTCTGGCTGCTGCCGCGGATGAGCCCGTCGGTCGTCTACGCGCTGCTGTGGCTGTGGGTGGTCGATCCCAACGAGCGCGGCCTCTTGAACCAGGTCCTCATCCACGTCTTCGGCATGGCGCCTGTCGACCTGCGCAGCAATCATCCGCTGATGGTGATCATCCTCGCCAACGGCTTCGTCGGCGCGTCGCTCGGCATGATCATCTTCACGTCGGCGATCCGCTCGATACCCGAGCACCTGTTTCATGCGGCGCGCGCCGACGGCGCCGGATCGCTCGCGATCGTCCGCCACATCATGCTGCCGGCGATGCGCTGGCCGATCTCGTACATGACGATCCACCAGACGCTGTCGCTGCTGGTGAGCTTCGAGTACATCCTGCTGATCACCGGTGGCGGTCCGTTCTACGACACGACGGTGTTCTCGCTGTACGCGTACCGGCGCGCGTTCGAGAGCGGCCAGTATGCGTACGGCGCGGCGCTGTCGCTGATCCTCATCGTCATCGGCGTCATCGCGGCGCTGGTGCTGTGGCGGCTGATGGACATGCGCAAGCTGTTGCAGCCGCCGCGGATCGAGGTGCATTGATGGCGAGCCACCTGCCCGCGGCGCCGGCGATGGCGGCGCCAGTCGCCCATTGGGCGACCCTCGCGCGCAACGCTCGGCGCAAGCGCATCGCCGGCCAAACCGGACTGCTCGCGTTCCTGCTGCTCGCGTCGGTGCCGATCGTGCTGCCGTTCTTCTGGATGCTGGTGATCTCGTTCACCGCTCGCAGCGGCGGTGTGTCGACCAACGCGCTGTGGACGTCGTGCGCGATCATCGCGCCGGCACTGCTGATCTACGTCGTCGTGCATTCGATGACGCCGTCGCCGCGTCTGCGCGCGCTCGTGGGCCTCGCGCTCGCCGTCGCCGTCGGCGCGCTGCTCGCCGCGCTCGTCGGCAACCAGTTGCATGTCGCCAACTACCGCTTCCTGTGGCGTGCCGACATCATCGAGGAAATCCGCTCGAAGGCGACCGCCGGCGGGCAGTTTCCTTCCGTATGGCGGGCGTTCTTCAACTCGCTGGCGCTCGCGCTGACACAGACGGCGATCATTCTCGCCGTCGCCTCGCTCGCCGGCTACTACATCTCGCGCTTCGCGTTCCGTGGCCGCGAGGCGTTCCTGCAAGGCCTGCTGGTGCTGCATGCGTTCCCGGCGATGACGCTGATCATCCCGATCTTCCTGATCCTCTACTGGGTGGGGCTGCTCGACACGATCGCCGGCGTGATCCTGGTGCTGGCGACCATCGAGCTGCCGTTCTACGTGTTCGTGATGAAGGGATTCTTCGACGGCGTGCCGTGGGACATCGAGATGAGCGCGATGACCGACGGTGCGACGCGCCGCCAGGCGTTTCGCCTGGTCGTGCTGCCGCAGGTGCGCGTCGGCCTGATCGCGATCGCGGTGTTCGCCTTCATCCGCGCCTGGGAGGAGTACATCTTCGTGCGCACGCTGCTGATCGAAAACAAGAACTGGGTGATGAGCCTGTACCTGTTCTGGGTCTCGGACGACATCATGGGCGTCGACTACGGCATCGTCGCCGCGGTGTCGGTGTTCTATGTGCTGCCGAGTCTTCTCCTCTACGTCTTTTGCCAGAAATACCTGACGCAAATGACTATCGGCGGCATCCGGGGGTAAGGCCATGGCACGCATCAAGCTCAGCAACCTGCGCAAGGACTGGTCCGGCGCGGCAGCGGTCGCCGGCGTCGATCTCGTCATCGAGGACGGCGCATTCGTCGCGGTGCTGGGGCCGTCGGGATGCGGCAAGACGACGACGCTATTGATGCTCGCCGGCATCTACAACCCGTCGTCCGGCGAAATCGCGTTCGATGGCGCGCGCGTCAACGACGTCGAGGCGCGCGATCGCAACGTCGGCATCGTGTTCCAGTCCTATGCGCTCTACCCCAACATGACGGTGCTCGAGAACGTCATGTTTCCGCTGCGCTTCAAGAATGTCGAGCGCAGCGACGCCGAGCGGCGTGCGCGCGAGACTGCCGCGCTGGTGCGCATCGACGGCCTGCTCGAGCGCCGGCCGAGCCAGCTTTCGGGCGGCCAGCAGCAGCGCGTGGCACTGGCGCGCGCGCTGGTGAAACGGCCGCACCTGCTGCTGCTCGACGAGCCGCTGTCGAATCTCGACGCGGCATTGCGGTTGTCGATGCGCACCGAGATCCGTCGCATCCAGCGCGAGCTCGGCGTCACCACGATCCTCGTCACGCACGACCAGATCGAGGCCACGACGATGGCCGATCGCATCGTCGTGATGAACGCCGGCCGCGTCGAGCAGGAAGGCACGGCCAAGGATCTCTACGAGCAGCCCGGCACGCTGTTCGTCGCAAGCTTCATCGGCTCGCCACCGATCAACCTGTTCGATGCTCACGCGCGGGGTGACTCGCTCACCGTGCACGAGACCACGCTGCCGTTGACGACGCCCGTCGAAGGCGACGTCGTGCTGGGCCTGCGTCCCGAAGGTGTGCGCGTCGTCGATGGCGGCCGCCCCGCGCGGATTACAGCGGTCGAGCCGATGGGTCGCGAAGTCCTCTATTCGGCGACTTTCGCGATGGGCACCGTGCATTTCCTCGAACCCGGCGCCGATGCACGGCACCGCGAAGGCGACAACGTCACGCTCGCGTTCACCGCAGCTGATGCGTTGCTGTTCGACAAGCCAAGCGGCAAGCGCCTCACGTCGCGGCTCGCGTGAAACGACGTGGCCGATAACGGCTGCAGGCCGCGTCCATGAAGCTCGTCACCTACAACATCCAGTTCGGGCTCGGCCGTGATGGCCGCTACGACCTCGCGCGCCTCGCGGGCGAGGTGCGGGACGCCGACATCATCGCGCTGCAGGAAGTCGACCGGCATTGGCTGCGCTCGGGAAGCGTCGATTCGCCGGCGGTGCTCGCGGCAGCCCTTCCCGACCACCACTGGGTGTACGGCGCCAACCTCGACATGGACGCGAGCTACCGCGACGCGCACGGCAGTCTCGTCAACCGGCGCCGACAGTTCGGCACGATGATCCTGTCGCGGTTGCCGATCGTTTCATCGCGCAATCACCTGTTGCCCAAATATGGCACGCTGACGCAGCACAGCATCCAGCAAGGCGCGCTCGAAGCCGTCATCGTCACCCCGGCCGCGGGTCCGCTGCGAATCTATTCGACGCACTTGAGCCACCTCGATGCGGAAACGCGCCGGCCGCAGATCGACGCGCTGCTGGCCATCCACGCGCGTGCGACTTCCGAAGGGGGTGCGTGGTGCGGCGGCCATCCCGAACCCGATGCCGGCTGGACCGAGGGCGACATGCCGCCGATGCCGGCGGATGCCATCCTGATGGGCGACTTCAATTTCGAATGGGATTCGGTGGAATACGCGCAGGTCGTCGGCGTGTCGACGCCGCGGTACGGACGGCTCAATCGGCTGGGTGGGCTCGTCGACGCCTGGACCGTTGCCGGGCACCGTGAAGGCGAAGGCGCGACGATTCCCACGGGAAAGCGGATCGACTACTGCTTCGTATCGGCAACGCTGGCGCCGCGTGTGCGCTCGGCACGGATCGACAGCGCCGCAACGGGCTCCGATCATCTGCCGCTGTGGCTCGACATCGACCTTTGAATAGCCGCTGGAGTCGTGATTTCGCAGGTGTCGCGAATGCCGGCGCGTTGTCACCTGCCCCGTCGCGCGCCGGGAACGTCGCGATGGATAGAATGCGGGCATGATCGATTGCCCCAATTGCCGGATGCCGATGTCGCCGCAGGCGGCAATGGCGTTCAAGTGGGTCACGCATCCCGTCGAGGTCGATTGCTGCGCCGGTTGCAGCCTGCTGTGGTTCGACCAGTCGGAAAGCACGGCGCTGACGCCCGAAGCCGTGCTGGCGATTTTCCAGTTGATCGCGCATGCGGGCGCGCCGCAACGCGCGCTGTCGGCGCAGTTTGGCTGCCCCCGCTGCCGGCACGGCCTCGTGTTCACCCGTGATGTCGCGCGCAATGCGCGATTCACGTACTGGCGTTGCGCCAACGGCGATGGCCGGCTGATCACGTTCGGCCAGTTCCTCGCCGAAAAAGGCCTGGTTCGCGCGCCTTCCGCCGATGAGCTCGCGAAATTGCGCGCGACGGTCAAGCAGATCAGCTGCTCTCAATGCGGCGCGCCGATCGATCTTGTGACCGACACCGCCTGCACGCATTGCGGCGCGGCGGTGGCGATGATCGATCCCGACGGCATCGCCAGCGCGCTGCGCGAATTGCGCGACGGTCGCGGAATGCCTGCGCAGAGCGCGCAGGCACCGAGCCGGGTGGCGATGAGCGACGCTCAGCTCGACGCCCTGTTCGACCTCGAGCGGATGCGCGAGCACGAAGGCACCAGCGACCTGCTGGCGATCGGCGCCGCAGCGGTCGGCGCGCTGCTCAGCGGCATTCTCGCGTCGCGCTGACGCATGCCGGCGCCGCGGGTGTCGGTGTCTCGACTGGCAGCCGCGCGCCGCCTTCAGCGTCTGCGCAGGTCCGCGAAGCCCGCGACCGCCAGCGTCAGCAGCAGCAACACAAGACCGATCGGTCCGACCGATGGCACCGGAATGCTTGCGACGGGAGG
>JBDTWY010000068.1:0-14606 GCA_040006455.1 Betaproteobacteria bacterium
GTAGAACTCGTGGAACGCCGCGTGCGGCAGCCACGCCTCGTCGAAATGCAGCGTGTCGACGTGCGTGCCGAGCAAATCCTTGATGGTGTCGACGTTGTACAGGACGCCGTCGTACGTGCTCTGCGTGATCGTCAGGATCCGCGGCTTGGTCTTGACGTCCTTCGCGAACGGATGTGCGCGGATCTTCTTCTCGATGTTCTCCCAGCGGAACTCCTCCTTGGGAATCGGCCCGATGATGCCGAGATTGTTGCGCGTCGGCGGCAGGAACACCGGGATTGCGCCCGTCATCGTGATCGCATGCAGGATCGACACGTGGCAGTTGCGGTCGACGATGACGACGTCGCCCGGCGCGACCGTGGAATGCCACACCATCTTGTTGGACGTCGACGTGCCGTTGGTCACGAAGAACAGGTCGTCGGCGCTGAAGATCCGCGCGGCGTTGCGCTCGGACGCCGCCACCGGGCCCGAGTGGTCGAGCAGCTGGCCGAGCTCGTCGACCGAGTTGCAGACGTCGGCGCGCAGCAGGTTCTCGCCGAAGAACTGGTGGAACATCTGTCCCACCGGGCTCTTGAGGAACGCGACGCCGCCGGAATGGCCCGGGCAATGCCACGAATACGAGCCGTCGCTCGCATAGTGGACCAGCGCGCGGAAGAACGGCGGCGCCAGGCTGTCGAGGTAACTCCGCGCTTCGCGGATGATGTGGCGCGCGACGAATTCCGGCGTGTCCTCGAACATGTGGATGAAGCCGTGCAGCTCGCGCAGGATGTCGTTGGGAATGTGCGACGACGTGCGCGTCTCGCCATAAAGGTAGATCGGGATCTCCGAGTTCTTGAAACGGATCTCCTTGATGAAGTTGCGCAGGTTGACGACCGCCGGATCGTCACCCGGTCCCGCCGAGAATTCCTCGTCGTCGATCGACAGGATGAACGCCGACGCGCGCGACTGCTGCTGCGCGAACTGCGACAGGTCGCCGTAGCTCGTCACCCCCAGCACCTCCATGCCCTCGGTGACGATCGCGTCGGCGAGCGCGCGGATGCCCAGACCCGACGTGTTCTCGCTGCGGAAATCTTCGTCGATGATGACGACGGGAAAGCGGAATTTCATCGCAACTCACTCCTCGGGGCGCCGGCCATCGATTGCGAAGCGCCGGGCGAAAGGATCGTATTGTGCCCCAGTGCGCGCGGCCGACAATGCCGGGCTATCCGGCATCAACGGCCGCGGCCCGGCGCTCGGCGGGCGCGGCGACGCCTCCGGGGACGCGATGCCACTGTCCGTCGGCCGGAACGCATTCCCGTCGGGATTTCGGCCGCATTCGTCGGCGCAGCCGTTGCCGATGCCCGGTGACACCGGTAGTTTCGCGGCTATGCTTGGCCACGAGATCACGATGCAACCCAATCCTGCCATCGCTTACCTGAAGGCCATCTTCGGCAGCGCCTGCCGACTGGTCGTGTCCGTCGTCTTCGTCGTCGTGGTCAACGTGGCGTTGAACCCCGGCCTGCTCGATCCCGCCGATCCGTATCGCCGCAAGCTGCTTGACGTGCTGGACAAGTACCGCCCGTGGTGGTGGGCGCTGGCAACGTTGTTCGTGATCGCGACACTGGTGTTGCCCTGGGCCACGTTCCGCTTCACGCAATGGCGCTACAAAGGCGTGGACGCGACGGCGCTGCTGCCGCGGCAACGTCGTGAGCTGTCGCTGCCCGTCGGCGCGGACGATGCATTTGCACTTGCGCATCGCCTGCTGCTGGACGACGTGACGCTATTTGCCGTGCAGGCGGATTCCGCCAGCGGCAAGATCAGCGCCCGCGCGACGCCACTGCATAGCCGTTCACGCGCGTTCGGCCAATACCGGGGTGCGGCGCTGCCGTCGTCCGCCGCCGGGCGTCCGCTGTCCGGAAGCGAATATGGCCGGCGCAGGCCCGAGTGGCTGATGCGCGTGCTCGATGGCTTGCACCTCGGCCCGCCGCCGCGGCGCGTCGCCATCGAAGTGGCCGCCGAGGATGCCGATCATTCCCGGATCGGCATCGACAGCTG
Organism: Betaproteobacteria bacterium; assembly: GCA_040006455.1. Lineage (GTDB taxonomy): Bacteria > Pseudomonadota > Gammaproteobacteria > Burkholderiales > Casimicrobiaceae > VBCG01. Next base: position 2,032 of record JBDTWY010000068.1, read on the forward strand.
GCTGGCCACGCTTTTTCCTTCGATCGACATGATGGCGTGCGGCCGCCGTCACATCGACACGCTGGCCGACGCCATCACCGCACGCGTCGCGCCGCTGGCGGCGAACCGGCGCGAGGAGCAGGAGAAGGCCGCGCTGCAACAGCACCTGCTCGCTTCACGCCTGCAGGTGCTGCGCGCGCAGATCGAACCGCACTTCCTGTACAACACGCTCGCCAACGTGCAATACCTGATCCGCAATGATCCGCCGTCTGCCGACGCGATGGTGGGCGCGCTGATAGACTACCTGCGGCATGCGCTGCCGCGCATGCGCGAGGCCGTCGCCACGTCGTCGTTGGGTGACGAGCTCGCGCTGGCGCGTGCCTACCTGGACATCCTTCGCATCCGCATGGGCGGGCGGCTCAGCATCCACATCGATGCGCCCGATGCGCTGGCCGCCCATCCGTTTCCACCGATGCTGATGCTGTCACTCGTCGAAAACGCGATCAAGCACGGTCTCGAGCCGAAGCCCGGTGGCGGCCGGCTGGCAATCGAAGTCACGGCCGACGAGCGCAGGTTGCGGGTGGCCGTGCGCGACGACGGCATCGGCTTCGGTTCGTCGTCCGGCGCCGGCACCGGCATCGGCCTGCGCAATATTCGCGAAACACTGGCGTCGCTGCACGGTGCGGCGGCGGCGTTGACCGTCGAACCTGCCGACGCAGGCGGCGTCGTCGCGACGATCGAAGTGCCGCGCCAGCGTGCGTCAGCCGTTGCGGTGCCGACGACGGCGTCGGGCAGCGCCTCCGTCCGCGCCTAGTCGACGCCATTCGCGAAACCGATCGACGTGTCGACCGCACTGATCGCCGAAGACGAGCCGTTGCTGCGCCGCCAGCTGCGCGAAGCGCTGGTGACGCTGTGGCCTGAGCTTGTGATCGTCGCCGAGTGCGAGGATGGCGTGCAGGCGCTCGACGCCGTTGCGCTGCATTCCCCCGACGTCGCTTTCCTCGACATCCGCATGCCCGGCCTCACCGGCCTCGACGTCGCACGGCAGATCCGTGGACGCTGTCACGTGGTATTCATCACCGCCTATGAAGAGCATGCGATCGCCGCGTTCGAATCCGGCGCCGTCGACTACGTGCTGAAGCCGGTGCAGCCGGCGCGACTGGCGACGACGATCGAACGATTGAAACTGCGGCTGCTCGCGCCGCCGTCGGACCTGCAGCACCTGCTCGCACGGCTGCTGCCTGCGGCCGCCAAGGGCTATCTCAACTGGGTGCAGGCGACCACGGGCAACAAGCTGCGCCTGATCACCGTCGACGAAATCCTCGCGTTCCAGGCGGACACCAAGTACACCAACGTGCTGACGCGCGACGGCGACGCGCTGATCCGCAAGCCGATCAAGGAGCTGGCCGAAGCGCTCGACCCCGCACTGTTCTGGCAGGTTCATCGCAGCACGATCATCAACATCCGCAGCATCGACGTCGTGCAACGGCACGACGACGGGCGGATGGACGTGCTGCTCGCGGGTCGCAAGGAGCGGCTCGCCGTCAGCCGCACCTACCAGCACCGGTTTAGGCAGATGTAGCCGGATTTTCGCGCGGTCGTCGACAGGTCCCGGCCGCGCGGATCATCCGGCTGCGCCGAGATTTCCGCTGCGCCGACTTTGCAACTTGCGGCAATCAGGTCTTCGGCAGCGTGACGCCCTTCTGTCCCTGGTACTTGCCGCCGCGGTCCTTGTACGACGTCTCGCAGACCTCGTCGGACTCGAAGAAGATCACCTGCGCAACGCCCTCATTGGCGTAGATCTTCGCCGGCAGCGGCGTCGTGTTGGAGAACTCGAGCGTCACGTAACCTTCCCATTCGGGCTCGAAGGGCGTTACGTTGACGATGATGCCGCAATTGCTGACGAAGACGCCTGCCTCGAGCGCAAAGTTGCCAGTCTCCGGAACGGTCAGGCAATAAACGTCGTGATCGCCGGGCAGCTCACGAATCGTCACGACCTTGTGATTGCGCTGCGTGGATCCGCGAGCGGCCGCAACCACGTCCGGGAACCGACGGAACACCGGTCGATCGCACCGCAGGAGGCGTGCTGCGCCCCTGATCGATCCTGACAAGTCGAGTGCGGCTCGCACGTCTTCGGGGCCGATCTCGCTGCGCATGCGAATGCCCCGCGCGACTTCGGCCTGCCGGGCGCGACGCGATCCGTCGTCGTGTGACCACGCTTCCTTCATCGACTCGCTTTGCCGCGCACGCTCGGCGGGGTCCAGGTATCGCCGCAGTGTCGCGTCCCGGTGCCGCTCTCGCGTCAGGTCGCTCGAATGACGCCGTTCCTCAAGAAGGCGCTCGCGGATCGCGGCGTACCGGTCTTCGGACCAGAATGCCCGCGCTCGCTGCGCCTGCGCGTCACTGAATCGGGCCTTCCAGACCGGATCGTCGCCCAACCGCGCCAATGCTTCGCTGATCGAAGCTCCATGTTCCGCTGGATCGAAGGCATCTCCATAGCTGAGCGCGTTGTGGAGGCGGATGTGATCAGACGCCTGCAATCGCTGAATGTTCGTCGGCCGGTTGTTGCGCCGATCGAAATCAACGTGATGGCGATGCGTTCCGGGCGCATTCTCGTAGATGCCGGCGCGTAAGTTCCATTCGTCGGCCAGCCGATGCGTGGGCAGCAGATGCCCGTTGATCGGCTGGTAGACCATCTCGTAACCACGCTCGATCGAAAGATACAGCGGCATCAACGACTGTCCGGGCTTCAGCGCGCCGGCCTCGAGCATCAATCCGTCGCGGAGGACAAACTGGTGATCCGGCGTAACCGCGATCCGTTCACCGTTGTCGAGCTCGATTTCGAGCAACGAGTCGCGACCGATGAAACGAGGCGCGTCGAGCAGTACGGCCATGACACGGCCGTTCTGTCCTATCCCATAGCCCCAGAACATTTCGCCAGCATCGGCGCGCCGCGCCATTTCTTCGAGCGATACGGAGGTACCGTCCACCAGCGCAACTCGCGTATCGGCGCGAAAGCAGCGCGCATAGGTGCTCTTGCCCAGGCAAAGTGTCAGCACATTGCGCGGGATGCGAAAGTATTCGACGGTGCGTGCCAGCGCGAACGAATTGGGCGGAATGATGCAGACGTCGCCGACATGGTCGACGAACGACTTCTCGTCGAAGTTCTTGGGATCGACGATCGTCGAGTTGATGTTGGTGAAGATCTTGAATTCGGTCGAGCAGCGGATGTCATAGCCATAGCTCGACGTGCCGTACGACACGATCTTGTGGCCATTCGCCATCCGCACCTGCGCTGGCTCGAAGGGCTCGATCATCTTGTGCGACTCCGCCATCCGGCGGATCCAGCGGTCGGATTTGATTGACATGGTCGGGTCAGGAGTTGGTGAGCACTAGCGCCGTGTTGCGCGCGCCGCCGGCGGGTCGCAGCCATGCCCGCGCAGGTTTTTCGACAGCATATAGAACGAGCACCGAGAGTGCGGTCAGCAGCGCGACGAAAACGACGTATCCCCCGGTCGGCCCGATCGCAAGCGTCGGCCGCACCCACGCGCCGAACACGATCCACGCCGGCACCTGCAGGATGTAGACGGCGTAACTCGCCTCGCCGAGGATCACGAGGGGCCGCCACGACAGCACGCGCGCAAGCCCCGAGCGATCGAGCGCCAGCGCGGCGATCGCCATCGCGAACAGCGGCGCGAACAGGCAATGATCGGTGACCACGTGCAATGACGATGCGTGCGACGAACCCGGGATGATCGCCAGTCCTGCGGCGACGGCTGCGATGGATGCGGCCAACGCCAGCATTGCGCCACGGCGGGCGATCCATGGCCGCGCGTCGCACCACGCGGCGTGCTCGCGCAACAGCAGCGCCGCGGCGATGCCCCACACGAAACTGCTGAGGTAGAGCGGCGGATTGAAGCGCACGAAGATACCGGCAGCCGGCGACAACAGGCCGGCGGCGTCGAGGCCGAGCAGCGCCATGTAGACCAGTTGCGTGACGATCCATAACGCCGCGACCGGCAGCAGCAACGCCGCTGCCGAGCGGCGCGTCGACATCCAGCCGATAAGCCACGGGAACAGCGCGTAGAAGAACGCTTCGGCGGACAGCGACCAGCCCGGGTAATTGAGCGTGCCGATCCACGCCGGCACGAATCCTTGCAGCAGCGACGCCTGGCCCAGCACCGCGCTGGCCGAGACGCCGTCTGCGCGTGACTGCAACGCCACCGTGAGCACCAGCGCCAGCAGATACACAGGATAGATGCGCGCAAAGCGCGCGCGCCAGAACCGCCGCCGCGCGTCCGCACCGTCGAGCGTCGGATAAGCCGTCGCGAGCACGAAACCCGACAGCACGAAGAAAAAGGTCACCGCCACCGGCCATTGCGTGACGAAGGTGAGCCAGCGTCCGTCATCGAGCCAGTGGAGGCCGTGGCCGACGTGAAACGCCGCATAGTGGAACGTGACGACAGCCAGCGCCGCGACGTATCGCGTGAACGTCAGCTGCGGCAAGGCACTGCCCGGGCTCGGCGCGCGCAAGGATCGTCGGACGGCCGTAGCCTAGGTGTTCTGCACGACGATGCTGGGGAACTTCGCGGAAAAGTCGGCGGCCTTCTGCGCGACGAAAATCGCCGTCTTGCGTGCGATCTCGCGGTAGATGTCGGCGACCTTGCCATCGGGATCGGCGACCACCGTCGGCCGGCCCGAATCGGCCTGCTCGCGAATGCGAATGTCGAGCGGCAGCGCACCGAGGAACGGCACGTTGTATTCGCGCGCCATCGAAGCCGCACCGCCTTCGCCGAAGATGTGCTCCGCATGCCCGCAATTCGTGCAGATGTGGATGCTCATGTTCTCGACGATGCCGACAATCGGCACGCCGACCTTCTCGAACATCTTGAGACCCTTCTTGGCGTCCAGCAGCGCGATGTCCTGCGGCGTGGTGACGATCACCGCACCGGTCACCGGTACCTTCTGCGACAGTGTCAGCTGGATGTCGCCCGTCCCCGGCGGCATGTCGACGACGAGGTAGTCGAGCTCGCGCCAGTTGGTGTCCTTCAGCAATTGCTCGAGTGCCTGCGTCACCATCGGGCCGCGCCACACCATCGGCGTGTCGGTGTCGATCAGGAAGCCGATCGACATTGCCTGCAAGCCATAGGCTTCCATCGGCTCCAGCGTCTTGCCGTCGGTCGATTCGGGACGGCCGGTGATGCCGAGCATCGTCGGCTGCGACGGGCCGTAGATGTCGGCGTCGAGCACGCCGACGCTGGCGCCCTCCGATGCGAGTGCCAGCGCGAGATTGACCGCGGTGGTCGACTTGCCGACCCCCCCCTTGCCCGACGCCACGGCGATGATGTTCTTGACGCCCGGCACCAGCTTGACGCCCTTTTGCACCGCATGCGTCGTGATCTTCTGCGTGATGTCGACGTTGACGCGTCCAGCGCCGGGAATGGCCGCCACCGCCGATTGCACGAGCTTGCGCAGCATTTCGTGCTGGCTTTTTGCCGGGTAGCCGAGTTGCACGGCGATGTCGACGTTGTCGCCGGCTATCGAGACTTTGCGGATCGCCTTGCTGGTGACGAAATCCTTGCCGGTATTGGGATCGGCGACCGTCTTGAGCGCGGCCAGGACGTCGGCTTCGGTGATGGGCATGGGTTCCGCTGCGTGGCGCTTGATGGATGTAGATGCAATTCTACCCGCCGGCGGCGCGGCGGCCCGCGTGGCGCTTCCACCGCAAACGGCCCGTTTGCTAGAATTTGACTCCGCAGCACTCGACAAGAACGTTGCGCCACCCCGTGTCGCACAACCCCATGCCCACCACCCCGCGCAAATTCTTCGTGACGACGGCCCTGCCGTACGCCAACGGACCGTTCCACATCGGCCACATCATGGAGTACATCCAGGCCGACATCTGGGTGCGCTACCAGCGAATGCAGGGACACGAAATGCATTTCGTCGGTGCCGACGACACGCACGGCGCGCCGATCATGCTGAAGGCGGAAAGCGAGGGTGTCACGCCGCGCGAGCTGGTCGCGCGGATCGCCGCGACGCGACCGCGACATCTCGCTGGCTTCAACCTGAGCTTCGACTTCTGGCATTCGACCGATTCGCCGGAAAACGTCGAGCTGTCGCAGGACATCTACCGGCGGCTCAAGGCCAAGGGACTCATATACGGCAAGGCGGTCGAACAGTTCTACGACCCGGTCAAGGCGATGTTCCTGCCGGACCGCTACATCAAGGGCACGTGCCCGGTGTGCGGCACCAAGGACCAGTACGGCGACGCCTGCGAGCATTGCAGCTCGACGTACAACGCCACCGAGCTGCTCGATCCGTACTCGACGCTGACCGGCGTCAAGCCGGAGCTGCGCGTATCCGACCACCTGTTCTTCCAGCTTTCCGCGCCGGCGGTGGCCGCCTACCTGAGGCAATGGACGAGCGCGCCCTCCCCGGGCCAGTCGCTGCAGCCCGAGGTTCTCAACAAGATCAAGGAGTGGCTCGAGGTCGGCAAGCTGCACGACTGGGACATCTCGCGCGACGCGCCCTACTTCGGCATTCCGATTCCCGACGCGCCGGGCAAGTATTTCTACGTATGGCTCGACGCGCCCGTCGGCTACCTGGCGGCGCTGAAGGCGCACCTCGCGCGCAGCGGCGCCGATTTCGCGGAGTTCCTGCAGGATCCGCGTGTCGAGCAGTACCACTTCATCGGCAAGGACATCGTCTACTTCCACACGCTGTTCTGGCCGGCGATGCTCGAATTCGCCGGCGCGCCGTACAAGGCGCCGGACAACGTCTTCGTGCATGGCTTCATCACGTTCACCGGCGAGAAGATGTCGAAGTCGCGCGGCACCGGGATCTCGCCGGAGGTTTACCTCGATCTCGGCCTCGATCCCGAATGGCTGCGCTACTACCTCGCCGCCAAGCTCAACGACCACGTCGAGGACCTCGACTTCAATCCCGACGACTTCGTCGCGCGCGTCAACAGCGACCTCGTCGGCAAGTTCGTCAACATCGCGAGCCGCGCGGCGACGTTCATCACGCGCCACTTCAACGGTGAGTTGTCGCTGCGCAGTCCCGACACCGCGCATTTCAAGGAGCGCGCCGGCTCGACCGCGGTCGCGTGGTCGTCGCGCGAGCTGGTCGAGGCTGCCTACGAGGCGCGCGAGTTCGGCAAGGTCGTGCGCGAAGTGATGCGCGTCGCCGATCGCATCAACGAGCGCTTCGACCAGGCGCGGCCGTGGGAGCTCGCCAAGCGCGAGGATGCGGAGTCGCGCGCGCGGCTGCAGGACGTCTGCACCGATGCGCTCAACGCGTTTCGCGCGCTGTCGTACTACCTCGCGCCGATCGTGCCGTCGCTCGCATGCAAGGTCGCCGACCTGTTCAACATTCCGCCGGTGCTGTTGTGGGCGGAACTCGAAAGCGTCGCCGATCGCATCAATCCCTTCACGCACCTGATGGCGCGGATCGATCCTAAGCAGGTCGAGGCGCTGATCGCTCCGCCCACCCCCGCAGACGTGGCGCCCGCAACCCAGCCCTCTCCCGCAAGCGGGCAAGGAAGAAGTGCCGCAGCCTCACTCCAGCCCTCTTCCGCAAGCGGGCGAGCGAGCAATCCGGCGGGCGGCGACGCCACGCCGTCCGCCACCATCTCGATCGACGACTTCGCGAAAATCGACCTGCGCATCGCGCGGATCGTCAACGCCGAGCCTGTCGACGGAGCCGACAAGCTCCTCAAGCTGACGCTCGACGTCGGCGAAGAACGGCATCGCACGGTGTTCGCTGGCATCAAGTCCGCGTACAAGCCGGAAGACCTCGTCGGCCGGCTGACGCCGATGGTCGCCAACCTCGCTTCGCGCAAGATGAAGTTCGGCGTGTCGGAAGGCATGGTGCTGGCCGCGTCCGGTGACGGACCCGGCATCTACCTGCTCGCGCCGGACAGCGGCGCGCAACCGGGCATGCGCGTGAAATGACATTCCGCGCGCACGGAGCGCACATCGGGCGGCCTCCGCCAACGACTGCCGCCCGTGCACGCTGACGCGATTCACTTCGCCGCCATCGCCATCGTCGCGTGGATCGCGATCGGCGCGCTCGGGCTCGCGCGCCCCCGTGCAGCCCGTTTCGTCAGCCGCGTGCTGTTTCCGCTCGGCGCACTCGTCGCGCTGGCGCTCGCCGGCGTGGCGCTGGCCGCCCTCCATGGCACACCGCAGGTGCTGGTGCTGCCGCTCGGGCTGCCCGGCCTGCCGTTCCACCTGCGGCTCGACGCGCTGTCGGCGTTTTTCCTGCTGCTGCTCGGCGCTGCGACTTTCGCGGTGTCGCTGTTTTCCGCCGGCTACTTCCGCGGTGACGAGGAAACGGCGCCGGGGTTGATCTGCTTCCAGTATCACGTGTTCGTCGCCGCGATGGCGACGGTGATCATGGCCGACGATGCCTATCTCTTCATGGTGGCATGGGAGGTGATGGCGCTCGCGTCGTACTTCCTCGTTGTCACCGAGCATCGGATCGCCGAAGTCCGTAGCGCCGGCTTCCTCTACCTGCTGATCGCGCATGTCGGCGCGATCAGCATCCTGTTGTGCTTCGGCGTGCTGCAAGGCGGTGGTGGCGACTACACGTTCGACGCGATGCGCGCCGCCAAGCTTTCGGGCGCGTGGCCATCGGCGGCGTTCCTGCTCGCGATGTTCGGCTTCGGCGCCAAGGCTGGCCTTCTGCCGCTGCACGTGTGGCTGCCCGAGGCGCATCCTGCCGCGCCGTCGCCGGTATCGGCGCTGATGAGCGGCGTGATGCTGAAGACGGCGATCTATGCATTGCTGCGCGTCACCTTCGACCTCCTGCACACGCAGCTCTGGTGGTGGGGTGTGGTCGCGCTGGGACTCGGCCTGCTGACCGCCCTTTTCGGCGTGATCTTCGCCGCCGCGCAAACCGACATGAAGCGGCTGCTCGCGTATTCGTCGATCGAGAACATCGGCATCATCGTCGCCGGCATCGGCCTCGCGATCCTGTTCGCATCGCACGGCAAGGCACTGCTCGCAGCACTCGCGCTGACCGCGGTGCTCTATCACTGCGTCAACCACGCGATGTTCAAGACGCTGCTGTTCCTCGTCACCGGCGCCGTGCTGCACGCGACGCATGAGCGCAGCCTCGGCAAGCTCGGCGGACTGATCCACCGGATGCCATGGGTTGCATGGCTAGCGCTCGTCGGCACGCTGGCGATTGCCGGATTGCCGCCGCTGAATGGCTTCGTATCCGAATGGCTGCTGCTGCAGGCGTTCCTGTCGACGCCGGCGCTGCCGCAGTCGTTCGTCAACATGCTGGTACCGCTCGCCGCTGGCGCGCTGGTGCTCGCGGTGGCGCTGGCCGCGTACGTGATGGTGAAGTTCTACGGCGTCGTGTTCCTCGGCCGCGCGCGCGAAGGCGCGCTCGTGCACGCGCACGACGCCAACGGTTTCGAGCGCGCGGCGCTGATCTGGCTCGCCGCCGCCTGCGTCGTGCTCGGCATATTCCCGGTGAATGTCATCGACGCCCTCGATCCGGTCAACGCGATGCTGGCCGGCGCGACGCTCGGCCAGGCGGCGAGCGGCAACTGGCTGCTGCTGGTGCCGATCGACGCGGCGCGCGCGAGCTACAGCCCGCTGATCGTGCTGCTGGTGATCGTCGTCGTCGTGCTGCTGACGGTGCAGGTCGTCCATCGTCTCTACCACGGTCGCGTGCGCTTGGCGGCGGCGTGGAACTGCGGGGCGCCAGCGCAATCGCCACGCATGCAGGACTCGGCGGAAGGCTTCGGGCAACCGATCCGCCAGGTGTTCGAGCCATTCTTCCGGATGACCCGCCACCTGCCGACTGCGTTCGACGCCGAGCCGCGCTACGCGGTGACGATCGGTGATCCGATGTGGCACTGGATCTACCTGCCGGTGGCGCGCGCCGCGGATTTTGCCGCGCGTCTCGCGGGGCGTATACAGCAGGGTCGGATTTCGGTGTACCTGACCTACAGCTTCATCACGCTGCTGGCGCTGCTGTTCTTCGTGCAATGAGCGTCGCCACTTTCGCCTCGCAACTGCTGCAACTCGCGATCGCGCTGGCGTTGGCGCCGCTGCTCGTCGGCTGGGTCAACCAGTGCCGCGCCTGGCTGCAGAATCGCTCGGCGCCGCCGCTCACGCTGCCCTACCGGATGTTGCGCAAGCTGTTCATGAAGGACGCGGTCATCGCCGAGAACGCGTCGCCGCTGTTTCGCGTGACGCCGTACATCGTGTTCGGTGCGATGTGTTGCGCGGCAGCCATCGTGCCCTCCCTCGCCACCGACCTGCCGTTCGGACGCGCCGCGGACGCGATCGCGCTGGTCGGATTGTTCGCGCTCGCGCGCGTATTCATGGCGCTTGCGGCGATGGACATCGGCACGGCTTTCGGCTCGCTCGGCGCGCGCCGCGAGATGTTCGTCGGATTCCTCGCCGAGCCCGCGCTGCTGATGGTGCTGTTCACCGCATCGCTGATATCGGGATCGACGTCGCTGCCGGCGATCGTCGATACGCTCGCCCATCGCGAGATCGCGATCTATCCCAGCCTCGCGTTCGCCGGCGTCGCGTTCACGATGGTGTCGCTCGCCGAAAATGCGCGGCTACCGATCGACAACCCGGCCACGCATCTCGAGCTGACGATGATCCACGAGGCGATGGTGCTCGAATACTCGGCGCGCCATCTCGCGCTGATCGAGTGGTCGTCGGCGCTCAAGCTGTTCAACTACTCGTGCATCGGCATCGCGCTGTTCTTCCCGTTCGGCATCGCCGACGGCAGCGACTGGCGCGCGTTGCTGGGTGCGGCGCCGGTGCTGGTGGCGAAGCTGGCGCTCGGCGGCCTCGCGTTGGCGCTGATCGAGACGCTGTCGGCCAAGCTGCGGATCTTCCGCGCGCCGGAATTCCTCGGCACCGCATTCCTGCTCGCGGTGCTGGCGATGCTCGTCAACCTGCTGCTGGGAAGCTGACGATGGCGACGCTGCCTCTCTACGTGCAGGTCATCAACCTGCTGGCGGCGCTGTTGCTGCTGCTCGCGTTCGCGATGCTGTCGCAGCGTCGCGTGCTGTCGCTGATCGACCTCTATTGCGCGCAAGGCCTGGCGCTCGCGGTATCGACTGCAATCGTCGCGCACGCGACCGCCCAGCCACACCTGTATTGGTCGGCGGGCTTGACGCTGGTGTTGAAGGTGGTGCTGTTGCCGTGGATCCTGCATCGGCTGATCCGCAAGCTCGACGTCAAGTGGGAGTTCGAGCGGCTGATCAACATCCCGACGACGATGCTGATCGGCATCGTGCTGGTGGTGTTCGCGTTCAACCTCGCGCTGCCGATCTCGCAGTTGTCGCACACGGTCACGCGCGCGACGCTGGGCATCGCGATGGCGAGCGTGATGCTGTCGTTCCTGATGATGATCACACGGCGCAAGGCGATCCCGCAGGTGATCGGCTTCCTGTCGATGGAAAACGGCCTGTTCTTCGCCGCGACCAGCGCGACCTACGGCATGCCGATGGTCGTCGAGCTCGGCGTTGCGCTCGACGTGCTGATCGGCGTGCTGATCCTCGGCATCTTCTTCTTCCAGATCCGCGAGCAGTTCGACAGCCTGGACCTGAAGCACCTCGAGAAGCTCAAGGAAAATGATTGAAGTCCTCGCCGTGCTGGGGCTGCCGCTGCTTGGCGCCGCGGTGCTGGCGCTCGTCGGTGAGCGCGCCTATGCGCCGTCGGTGAACGTCGGCGCGAGTTTCCTCACCTTCGTCGCCGCGGGCGTGCTGACGGTGCGTGTCGCCACCGAAGGCCCGATGCTGGTACTCGGCCGGCAATTCTTCGTCGACCCGTTCAACGTGTTCCTGGTGACGCTGACCGCGCTCGTCGGCTGGACCACGGCGATCTTCTCGCGGCCCTACATGCGCATCGAGCTGGATCACGGCCGGCTGTCGCCGGGACGGCTCCGTCTCTATCACAGCATGTACCAGCTGTTCAACTTCACGATGCTGGTCGCCCTTCTCACCAACAACATGGGCATCCTGTGGGTGTCGATGGAGGCGGCGACGCTGACGACCGTGCTGCTGGTGTCGCTGTACCGCACGCCGGCGAGCCTCGAGGCAGCATGGAAATACTTCATCCTGTGCGGCGTCGGGCTCGCGCAGGCGCTGTTCGGCACGATCCTCCTCTACTTCGCCGCGGAGAAGGTGCTGGGCATCCAGGGTGGCGCGCTGCTGTGGACCGAGCTCGACCACATCAAGGCGGACCTGGAGCCGACGGTGCTGTCGCTGTCGTTCGTGTTCCTGCTGGTGGGCTACGGCACCAAGGTCGGCCTGGTGCCGCTGCACAACTGGCTGCCCGACGCGCATGCCGAGGGCCCGACGCCGGTATCCGCGGTGCTGTCTGGACTGCTGCTCAACGTCGCGCTGTACGCGGTCGTGCGCTGCAAGGTGCTGGTCGACGGCGCCGTGCACACCGCGTTCGCGCGCGAGCTGATGATGGGATTCGGCCTGCTGTCGGTGGTGTTCGCGGCATTGCTGCTGTCGCGGCAGAAGGACGTCAAGCGCCTGTTCGCATATTCGTCGATCGAGCACATGGGCATCATCACGTTCGCGTTCGGCATGGGCGGGCCGA
>JBDTWY010000069.1:0-14576 GCA_040006455.1 Betaproteobacteria bacterium
GAGGAGTTGCAGACCTGCGTTTGCGTGATGTTGTTGCAGGTCTGCGTCTGGTAGCCGTTGCAGGTCTGTGCGGTGCCGCCACCACAGGTCTGGGCGTTGCCGCCACCACAGGTCTGCGCCGTCGACGTTGCGCTGCACGTCTGCGCCGTGCTCGAATAACCGTTGCAGGCCTGCGGGATTGTCGGTCCCGTCTTCGGCCAGTTGGCAGCGCTGGTGTCGCACCACAGCACGTTGTCGTTCTCGTAGAAATACTTGCTGTCCTGCGCTCCGGTCCACGCGGCGCTCAGCGCCTTGGTCGACGGATCGACCTTGGTGTAGGCGATCGACATGCCGATCGTGTACTTGCCGGCAGCGGCATTGTTGTTGTCGCTCGCGTAGCCCAGGTTGTAGAACGGATTGATACCCGCAGGCACCCATGGATACGCGTAGTCGCCATCGGCGGAAGCGGTCGCCGAATCCGCCGCGGTCGGACCCGAACCGTTGGTGCGGCAATGCGCGGGATCGTTCTCCAAGCCGACGTTCCAGTCGGAATTGCACCACTGACCTACCTTGACGGTTGCCGTCAGGTCGACCCTGCGCACTGTCGCAGCCCACGGGTCGACGGGCACCTGCGTCCAGGTCGCCGTGTTGACGGCGTTCATGCTGTCGAAGCTCGTGCCGTCGTCGTGCGCAGGCGGCTCGTACGTCAGCATGGGGTTGTAATACATGTGGTTCAGCGCGTTGTTGTGCGCCGGCGCCGGCCACAGCTTCCAGTAGCCGTACGCGCCATACGGCGTGTTCGAATTGATGTCGGCGTTGGTCTGGTCGGAAAAGAGCGCCGACGAGGGATAGAGCGGAATGCCGGGGCTTGCGCCGGTGTCGACGCCGGCAGAACATTTCGGGATCGACAGATCGCAACCGGAACCCGGGCCCGCGATGTCGTAGCTGACGGGACCCGGCGAGACCGTGGCGTCCTTGTCCGAGAACGTCGTATAGGGAAAGTTGTACTGCTGGAAAATGTAGCCCGGCGTGACGTCCTTGCCGAAGCCGAACGCGGAGAAGTCGCCCGAGTATCCCGGAACACCGCAGACCGAGCTCATCGAGCCCGTGCCGTCGCGGCAATACTTGTCGATCACGTAGTCGGGGAGGAAGTCGAATAGCATCGACGTCGAGTCGTCGATCGTCATCACGATGTTCGGCTTCGACGAGTTCTTGACGTTGATTGGCTCGTCGGCGAGCGCGGTCAGCGCGGCATACGTGGGAGTTGCCACCGGCCCGAGTCCGACGAACAACGCGAGCGAGGCCGCGAGGATTCGATTGAAGCGGGATGGTTTGCGGAACGTTTTCATTTTTTTCCCCACGCGGATGCGATCATCCACGGATCATTGCCTGCACGAACGACAGTGCATTGTTCGGACCGTCGACGCGCACGGTGACACGGTAGAGCGGGTACTTGCCGACATTGATCGCTTCGTCGCCGGTGGTGGTGCCGAGCGCCTGTTTTGGCTGCATCAGCTCGCATTGCGCCTGGTTGGCCGGTGCGGGAAGCGCGAGGTCGGTCGAGCACATCCGCTGGATCACGTACTTGACGTTGTTGCCGCTATCGGAATCCGAGAATGCGGTGGGCCATCCGCCCCCCTTCTTCCACAGCACGCTCGGCACGCCTGCAGGCAGCGCAGGCTGCGCGGTCTTGTTCGAGTCCTTGGTCGGGTCAAAGGTCGCCACATAGAACTTCGGGGTCGCATCCGCCGTCGGATCGATCATGTCGCCGAGCGCGAGCTTGCTGTCGGCCGGATAGATATGGCCGATCGCTTCCTCGACGGCCCAGTTAGCCTGCAGCAGCGCCGACTGCCGGAACGCGATGTTGCCGGTGACCGACGTCGTGGTGTTGATCGAGCGCACCAGCGCGACACCGGCGAGCGACAACGCGACCATCACGATCAAGGCCACGAACAGCGCAATGCCGCGCTGGGATTTTGCGCCCGGCGGGCGACCGGAGCGCATGCGCATCGACAAAGGTCTCTTGATCGAATCCATGTTCATGTCGCTTTGTGAACGTTCCAGATGGCGTTGCGCATCGGTACGACGGTTTCGTAGACCCGGTACCGGAAGTTGCCCTTTCCCGGCGTGGGATCGAGCGATCCGGTGATCGCGGCAGGGCAGGGAATGCCGTCGCATTGGCTGAACATCGTGTAGCTGAAAGCATTGGTCGTAGGGTCGGGGCACACGTCTGCATAGGCGCACTTGTCGTACGATTCGCTGCGCACCACCAGCGCAATGCGAATCGCCTTGACGCGCGACAGGTCAACGAAGGTCTTCGAATTCAATACCGCGTTCGCGGTCCAATCCTCGGTGCCGTCGTTTGTAGCCGAGACCCACTTTTGCAGGTAGCCGGTCGCCGGATCGGCGAGGCCGTACTGCACTTTCATCACCACGACGTTGTTGGCGACGGGAACCGGCGTTACCAGCGTATCGAACGGCCTGCTTGGATTGTCGACGTCAACGTGGAACAGTTCCTGGCTGCGCAACGTGCCGTTGGCATCGACGTCGAACTGGATGCGACGCGGCGCCGCGCCCAGGTTGAGCAACGCTGAATTGCCGTCATAGGTGCCATCGCCCGGCCCGCCGTGCTTGACCGTGACATATCCGTCGGCGTCGGCAGCGGAGACGTCCGTGACTACGGCGCTCGTGCATTTGCCCGCTCCGCCCGAATCCGCGCTCGCCAGCACGACGACATCGTTCTTCTGGAAACCAAGTGGGCTCTGCACGACAAAATCCGCCGTCGAGTCGATCGTCGGCGCCGACTGGAAGTTGACCGGAGTGACGAGGCGCTCGGATGCGCCGTAGTTGACGACGAATGTGTCCGAGAGCGTGTCATCGCCGCTATCGGTGATCAGCACCGGAATCGGCCGCAATGTCGCCTTGATGTCGTTCACGAACGGGCACGCGTCGAGCGAATCCCCCGCCACGGCGATGTTCGCGCCCGCATTCGAGAATTGCAGCATCATCGTGAAACTCGAGAGCAGCCCGTTCTGCTGCGCGTCGCCGGCGCCGGTGGCGTTGCGCTTGATGCCTTCGGCGACACTGAACACCTGGTAGATGACCAGGATCGCGATCAACGAGATGACGATGCCGACCATCACCTCGACCAGGCTGAAACCACGTTGGCGTTGAGTTACGTTGCGCGAGACGTTCATGTTGTCTTGTTGCTGCCGACGACGGCAGACGTTACGTACTTGTGATAGCAATTAACATCAGAGGTGTCGCCGCCGCACTCTTTCTCGTCGCCGGGGTTCTGCCACCAGATCGAGATCACCGCCATGACACCGTTCGCCGAGTTGAGATCGGAGAACGCGATCGTGGGCGGAATCACCGCCGCGCCGGGAAGACCGGTTCCCGCCGCGGTGACCTGGTCGCTCCACGTCGTGAATCCGGTGCCGGAAGTACCGAAGTACACCTTTACATCCGTCGGGTCGTGCGCCCACATGCGACCGGCCAACGTTTCGGCGTAGTACGCGGCCTCGCCACGGTATTGCGCGTCACCGACCGCCTTGAGCGAGCGCGCCTGCAGTCCGACGATGCCCAGGATGCCGAAGGAAACGATCAGGATGGCGATCAGCGCCTCGAGAAGGAAGGCGCCGCCTTGTGCGCGACGCGAATTGGCAGGTATGTTCATTGTCATGGGCAGCCGACCGGGTCGGTGCTGGAAAAGGCTGGATCGCACATCTTCATTCCAGCAGCCACGTTCTTGGTGCCGATGAGGATGCGCAACGGGTGCGGATTGGAGATCGACGACGTCGTGACGTCGACCTGGCTGATCGCGGTGTCCTGGTGCAGCATTTGACCGAGGCCGTTGAAAACCACGTCGGTCGCGGCAGTCGGAGTCGGCGTGACGCTGGCGCGCTTTGCGCCCTCGGCGAATTTGTATTCGCGCCACGGCGTGACGTCGAAATCGTTGGTGTCGGGATCGGTCACCATGACCTGCCAGCCGTTGGTGTCGAGCACGAGCTTGGCGGGTGCATTGAGCCTGATGGCCTCGGCCTGGGCCGTGCGCAGGCCGGTGAGGATGTTTTCGGTCGCATTGCGCACTTCGGTGTTCGCAATCATGTCACCGTACATCGGCGCCGCGAGCAACGCCAGCAGCGCGACGATGACCAGCGCGATCATCATTTCGATCAGCGTGAACCCGGATTGGAGGCGCGCTCGCATGATGCTCAGCCGCACGAGCCATCCTTGCGTGTCGCCCAGCATGTGCTGCTCGATGTCCATCCGCTGGGCCCGGCTGAGGTCTTGGCTTCCTTCTGGTCGACCGTGTAGACGAACGCCGTATCCATGCCGTTCGCAGAATCTCCGGTTGCCTTCAATGCATACGCAGTGGCGGATTCGCCCGAGCAGCTCAAAGTGAACGCCTTCACCTGCGCCTGGATCGACGCCTTGAACTGGTCACAACCACCGACGTACGTGCGGTTGTCGAGGAACCACTGCTCCATTCTTGTTCGCCAGTTCGACAACCCCGTGGTCGCCTCGATGATCTTCGAGCGCTGGATGTACTGGAAATAGCTCGGCAGTGCGACGGCCGCGAGAATGCCGACGATCACGACGACGATCAGCATTTCGATCAACGTAAAACCGCCTGCGCGGCGTGGACGACTGGACATGGAAAGCTCCCCTTTGGACGCGTGCACTGTATTGAATCCATGCCGCGGCGGGGAATCGTGCTGACCAGTGGCAGGCGTCGGGGAATGGACGGCGTCGCTAATGGAGCATTCCGCTCGTGCCAAATAAATCAGCAGGTTACGCGCTCAACCGCATGTGTCGTGCGTATTTTCGATGCGCACTCTACCGGAGTTTGCGAGCACGACTTGCACGGCGTCCAAGCCCGGCCGGCACAGCGTGAACGTGCCCATTTGCAGGCCTCCGTTCAGGAGCCGCGGATGACCATAAGGTGTGTACGACACGAGGTCTGCGACCGGCTTGTTGCCGCGGATGGTGATGCCATCGGGTGCAGCGGGCTCGACGCGGATGGGCGGGTCGTCATCGTCGGGTTGGCCGGTCAATCCGGGGTCGGCATGGATGAGCCATCCTGCGTCGAAACCGCCCGTTTTGGCGCAATGGGCACGATCGAAGGACTTGCAGACATTTACGCGCGTATTGCGCTTGATAGCCTCCGATCGCGCGAATTGGAGGGCCCAGGCAAGCATCTGCGCCTCGCTGTGAAGACGGTAATAGCTCAGGAAGTTGCCGTAGGCCGGTACCGCCATGACCGTGACGATACCCATGATTGCCAGGGTCACGAGCGTTTCAGTCAACGTGAAACCGTGTGTACTTGAATCCAATCGATGATCGCGCACCATCGGGAAATCCTACGAGCGGCACACAGTTGTTGCCTTCAGATCAATGGCCTAGGTCATCAGGACGATTGACCAGCGGTGGTCGTTGCATGGGACAGAAACTGCCGCACGACCTCGAGCCATTCGCCAGCCGCGTCGCAATCACATGCTCTTGACGTCAGTTTGTTTAGGTCTAATATATTCATTCAGAAAGTATTCAAGGAAAATCAGGCGTCAATGCGCATGCTCTGCATCGGTGGCGGGCCCGCTGGCCTGTACGCGGCATTGCTGCTCAAGCGCGCGGATCCGCGGCACGTCGTGCGCGTCGTCGAGCGCAACAAGCCTTACGACACGTTCGGCTGGGGCGTGGTGTTCTCCGACGCGACACTCGACAACCTGCAGGCGGCGGACGCCGAAAGCGCGAGCGAGATCGTCGGCGCCTTCAATCACTGGGACGACATCGACGTCCACTTCAAGAGACGCACGGTTACATCCGGCGGCCACGGCTTCTGCGGCATCGGCCGCAAGCGGCTGCTCAACATCCTCCAGCATCGCTGCGAAGCGCTCGGCGTCGAGCTCGTGTTCGACAGCAACGTCGACGACGAAGTCGCGCTCGCAGGTGATTTCGATGCCGACGTGATCGTTGCGGCCGATGGCTCGAACAGCCGCATCCGCACGCGCTACGCCGCCGCGTTTCGCCCCGACATCGACATGCGCCAGTGCCGCTTCGTCTGGCTCGGCACGCGCAAGCGGTTCAAGGCGTTCACGTTCGCGTTCGAGCAGACGCCGTTCGGCTGGTTCCAGGCGCATGCGTACCAGTACGACGGCGACACGTCGACGTTCATCGTCGAGGCGCCCGAGGATGTGTGGCTGCGCGCCGGCCTCGACAAGATGTCGCAGCCGGAGAGCATCGCGTTCTGCGAGCGCCTCTTCGCCGACTATCTCGATGGCGAGCCGCTGCTGAGCAACGCGACGCACCTGCGGGGGTCGGCGATGTGGATCCGCTTCCCGCGCGTGATCTGCGAGCACTGGACGCACAACGTGCGCGTCGGCGCTCGCGACGTGCCGATCGTGCTGATCGGCGATGCCGCGCACACCGCGCACTTTTCGGTGGGATCGGGAACCAAGCTCGCGCTCGAGGATGCGATCGTCCTTGCCCGCAACCTCGCCGCATTGCCGATTCGCGGGGCGCTCGCCGCCTATGAAGCCGAGCGCAGCGTCGAAGTGCTCAAAATCCAGAATGCGGCGCGCAATTCCACCGAATGGTTTGAGAACGTCGACCGCTACAGCGGCTTCGAGGCGGAGCAGTTCGCGTACAGCCTGCTGACGCGCAGCCAGCGCATTTCGCACGAGAACCTGCGCCTGCGCGACGCCGCGTTCGTCGACCGCCTCGAGTCGTGGTTCGCGCCGGACGCGAAAGCGGTGCCGCCGATGTTCACGCCGTTCAGGCTGCGCGACGTGACGCTCGCCAACCGCATCGTCGTGTCGCCGATGGCGCAGTACTCGTGCGTCGATGGCGTGCCTGACGACTACTACCTGGTGCATCTGGGCAGTCGCGCGCACGGTGGCGCGGGCCTCGTTTTTACCGAAATGGTGTGCGTGTCGGCGCAAGGGCGGATCAGCCCGGGTTGCGCCGGCCTTTACAACGATGCGCAGCGCGACGCATGGAAGCGAATCGTCGACTACGTGCACACGCGCACGCCGGCGAAGATCGCGCTGCAGCTCGGTCACTCCGGCGCCAAGGGTTCGACGCAATTGGGTTGGGAATCTCCCGACGAGCCGCTGCCAGACGACAACTGGCCGCTGATCGCGCCGTCGGCAGTGCGCTACGGCGCGCAGAACCAGGTGCCGGCGGCGATGACGCGCGCCGACATGGACCGCGAGCTCGCGCATTTCGTGCGCGCCACCGAGCGCGCCGTCGAATGTGGATTCGACTGGCTGGAATTGCATTGCGCGCACGGCTACCTGTTGTCGGCGTTCCTGTCGCCGCTCACCAACCTGCGCGACGACGAATACGGCGGCGACATCGTCGCGCGCTGCCGCTTTCCGCTGGAAGTGTTCACGGCGATGCGCGCGCTATGGCCGTCGGATCGCCCGATGTCGGTGCGCATCTCGGCGCACGACTGGTGCGCCGGCGGCAACACCGGCGATGACGCGGTGGCGATCGCGCGCCTGTTCCGCGATGCCGGCGCCGACCTGATCGACGTGTCGTCGGGCCAGACGACGCGAAACGCCAAGCCGGTGTATGGCCGCATGTACCAGACCCCGTTCGCCGACCGCATCCGCAACGAAGTCGACATCGCGACGATGGCGGTCGGTGCGATCTACGAGCCCGACCACGTCAACAGCATCATCATGGCGGGGCGTGCCGATCTATGCGCGATCGGCCGGCCGCACCTGGCCGATCCGTACTGGACGCTGCATGCGGCCGCCGCGCTCGGCTACCACGACATTCCGTGGCCATCTCAGTACCTTTCCGGCAAGGCGCAGCTCGAGCGCAATCTCGCGCGCGCCGCCGAAGTGCCCGCGCCATGAACACACCATCTACGCCGCTGGCGGGCATTCACGCGGTGGTGACGGGCGGGGCGCGCGGCATCGGCTTCGCCGTCGCAACGCGGCTGGCGGCGATGGGCGCGTCGTTGACGCTGGTCGGCCGCGACCGCGAACGGCTGTTCGCGGCGATCGCCGAGCTGCCGGGCGCCAATTGCGACGCGCAGGTCTGCGACGTCGGCGACGAAGCGGCGGTGGCGCGGACGTTCGCGTCGATCGACCGCGTGCGGAACATGGCGATCCTCGTCAACAATGCCGGGGTCGCGAAGAGCGCCAAGTTCGCGCGCACCGACCGCGCGCTGTGGGATGAGATGCTGCGCATCAACCTGACCGGCGCCTACCTGTGCACGCACGCGGCGATGCCGGCGCTGCTGCAGGCGCCCTGGGCGCGCGTCGTCAACGTCGCGAGCACCGCGGGACTCGCAGGCTACCCGTACGTCACCGCTTATTGCGCCGCCAAGCACGGGCTCGTCGGCCTGACGCGCGCGCTGGCGCAGGAGCTCGCCACGACACGCGTCACCGTCAACGCGGTGTGTCCCGGGTATACCGACACCGATCTCGTGCGCGACGCGGTGTCGAACGTGGTGGCGCGCACCGGCAAGAGCGAGCAGGAGGCGCGCACGTCGCTGGCGTCGCGCAATCCGCAGGGACGCCTGGTGACGCCGGATGAGGTCGCGGCGAGCGTCGCGTGGCTGTGCCTGCCCGAATCGCAGGCGATCACCGGACAGGCGATCGCCGTGGCCGGTGGCGAGGTGGGAAGCGGATGAGCGAACTGCATTCTCCCGTACAGGCTGCCGCCAGCGACGCCGAGTCGCGACTCGCCGCGCACGACCACGACGCGCTGCGGCTGTGGCTGCGGCTTTTCACGTGCACGGCGATGATCGAGGGCGAGGTGCGCGTGCGCCTGCGCGAGCAGTTCGCGATGACGCTGCCGCGCTTCGACCTGATGTCGCAGCTCGAGCGCTACCCGGACGGGCTCAAGATGGGCGAGCTTTCGCGGCGGATGATGGTGACGGGCGGAAACATCACCGGCCTCACCGACCTGCTGGTCGCGGAAGGACTGGTCGAGCGCCGTCCCATCGCCGGCGACCGGCGCGCGCACGCGGTGTGCCTGACGGCCAAGGGAAGGCAATCATTCGACGTGATGGCGAAGGCGCACGAAGGCTGGATCGTCGAGCTGACCGAAGGCGTCGCCGCGCCCGATCGCGAAGCGCTCAACCGGCTGCTGGGTACCCTCAAGCAAGCGGTTGCGGCGAAGCTCGCCGGCACAGGAGACAAGCGATGACCACGCCACAGGTTGCGAGGTCGCTGCGCGACTATCGCGCGCGCCACTTCGACTACGCATGCGACGCCGACGGCAAGGTGGCGACGATCATGCTCGACCGGCCGCAGAAGAAGAACCCGCTGACGTTCGAGTCGTACGCCGAATTGCGCGATCTCTTCCGCGCGATGGTGTACGCCGACGACGTCAAGGCGGTGGTCATCCGCGGCGCCGGCGGCAATTTCAGCTCCGGCGGCGATGTCCACGAGATCATCGAGCCGCTGACCCGCAGCGACACGACTCAGTTGCTTGCGTTCACGCGCATGACCGGCGACCTCGTGAAAGCGATCCGTCATTGCCCGCAACCGGTGATCGCCGCCGTCGACGGCATTTGCGCAGGCGCCGGCGCGATGGTCGCGCTCGCCGCCGACGTGCGATTCGGCGCTCCGCATGCGAAGACCGCGTTCCTGTTCGTGCGTGTCGGACTCGCCGGCGCCGACATGGGCGCGTGCGCGTTGCTGCCGCGCACGATCGGCCAGGGTCGCGCGACGGAACTGCTGCTCACCGGACGCACGATGGATGCCGAAGAGGCGCTGGCCTGCGGATTCTTCAACCGCGTCGTCGCCGCCGACGATCTGCACGCCGCCGCGGCGGCGTTCGCGCGCGAGCTCGCCGACGGTCCGACCTTCGCGCACGCGATGACCAAGAAGCTGCTGCACCAGGCGTGGGCGATGGATCTCGACGCCGAGATCGAGGCCGAGGCGCAGGCGCAGGCGATCTGCATGCAGACCGAGGACTTCCGGCGTGCGTACCGCGCATTCGCGGCCAAGACGCGGCCGAAGTTCGAGGGCAACTGATGCGCGGCGATCATCTCGACTGGCCGTTCTTCGACGACTCGCATCGCGCGTATGCGGCGATGGTCGATGGCTGGTGCGTTTCGCAGGCCGATCCTGCACATCCTGCGGCGCGCGATGCCGTCGATCGCGCATGCAAGGACGCGGTGAGGACGATGGGCGACGCGGGGCTGCTGCGCCAGTGCGTGCCGCAGGTGGGGGGTGGAGCGCGCGCGTCGGTCGATTCGCGCAGCGTGTGCATCGCGCGCGAGCGTCTCGCCTATCACGACGGGCTCGCCGATTTCGCATTCGCGATGCAGGGCCTGGGCAGCGGCGCGATCGCACTCGCGGGCAGCGATGCGCAGCGCGCACGCTGGCTGCCTTCGGTGGCCGAGGGCCGTGCCATCGCTGCGTTCGCGCTGTCGGAACCGGGCGCAGGCTCAGACGTCGCGGCATTGACGACGCGTGCGCTGCGCGATGGCAACGGCTGGGTGCTCGATGGCGAAAAGACGTGGATTTCGAATGGCGGAATCGCCGATTTCTACTGCGTGTTTGCGCGCACTTCCGACGCGGGCAGCCGCGGCATTTCGGCGTTCGTCGTGCCGGCGGATGCGCGCGGACTTGCCATCGCCGAACGCCTCGACGTCATCGCGCCGCACCCGCTGGCGCGCATCGCGTTCGATGGTTGCCGGATTCCTGCCAATGCGCTGCTCGGCGCCGAGGGCGAAGGGTTCAAGCTGGCGATGCGCACGCTCGACATCTTTCGCGCGTCGGTCGCCGCCGCTGCGGTCGGCTTCGCGCGACGCGCGCTCGACGCGGCCGTCGCGCAGGCGCGCTCGCGGACGATGTTCGGCGGCAAGCTCGCCGACTTGCAGTTGACGCAGGTGGCGCTGGGCGACATGGCAACCGCGATCGATCGTTCGGCGTTGCTCACCTATCGCGCCGCATGGCTGCGCGACGTGAAGGGCGTGCGCACGACCCGCGAGGCGGCGATGGCCAAGCTCGAGGCCACCGAATCGGCGCAGCGCGTGATCGACGCGGCGCTGCAACTTCATGGTGGGGCGGGCGTCCAACAAGGCAACGTTTGCGAGCGGCTCTATCGCGACATCCGCGCGTTGCGCATCTACGAAGGCGCATCCGAAGTGCAGCGGCTGGTCATCGGCCGAAACGTGCTCGCGGAGAGCAACGGATGAGAACCCACGTGAGGTTATTGCCCCTTCCGCAGTCGTCATTGCCGCCTCCGCAGCCGTCATTCCCGCCTCCCCAGTCGTCATTCCCGCGAAAGCGGGAACCCAGTGTCGTGCGCGGAAAGACGCTGGGTTCCCGCTTTCGCGGGAATGACGGCATGGAGTGGCGCACGACGCCGGGTTCCCGCTTTCGCGGGAATAACGGCATGAAGCGGCGCACGACGCTGGGTTCCCGCTTTCGCGGGAATGACGGCATGGGGCGGCGCACGACACTGGGTTCGCGCCTTCGCGGGAATGACGGCAAGGAGCGGCGCACGACACCGGGTACGCGCTTTCGCGGGAATGACGGCGGCTACAAACACCCGCATGCGCGAGGCATACCGAATTCGATGGAAGAATGCGACGCATGACCCACAGCGCCCACGTCGACACCTTCGCTCGCGACCACCTGCCACCGCGCGACGCATGGCCCGAATTCCTGTTCGAGTTGCCGTCGCTCGACTATCCCCTGCGGCTCAACGCGGCGGTCGAGTTGCTCGACACGGCGGTGGCCAACGGATGGGGCGAGCGAATCGCGATCGTCGCGCCCGGCGGCGTGCGCCTGAGCTACGCGCAACTGTGTGCGCTGTCAAACCGGATCGCGCACGTGCTGGTCGGTGACATGGGCGTGGTGCCGGGCAATCGCGTGCTGTTGCGCGGTCCCAATTCGCCGATGATGGCGGCGTGCTGGTTCGCGATCGTCAAGGCGGGCGCGATCGCCGTCGCGACGATGCCGCTGCTGCGCGCCCGCGAGCTGACCGCCGTCATCGACAAGGCGCAGGTGAGCCATGCGCTATGCGACGCGCGCCTTGCCGCCGAGCTCGACGCCGCGCAGCGCACATGTCCGACGCTGCGCACGACCGCGCTGTTCGCGACCGATGCCGAGGACGGTATCGACGCGCTGGCGCGCGGCAAGCCGGCGTTGTTCGATAGCGTGCACACCGCTGCCGACGACACGGCGATGATCGCGTTTACTTCGGGCACCACCGGACGGCCGAAGGGCACGATGCATTTCCATCGCGACATTCTCGCGGCGTGCGACTGCTGGCCGATCCACACGCTGCGCGCGACCGCCGACGATATGTTCACCGGCAGCCCGCCGCTGGCATTCACGTTCGGCCTGGGCGGCCTGCTGCTGTTTCCGCTGCGCATCGGCGCGTCCACGCTGCTGCTGGAAAAGGCGTCGCCCGACGCGCTGCTGGCGGCGATCGCGCATTACCGGCCGACGGTGCTGTTCACCGCGCCGACGTCGTATCGCGCGATGGCGGCGCATGCGTCGGAGCACGATCTGTCCAGCCTGCGCAAATGCGTGTCGGCCGGCGAAGCGTTGCCGGCGGCGACGCGAAAGCTGTGGAAGGATGCCACCGGTATCGAAATCATCGACGGCATCGGCTCGACCGAGCTGCTGCACATTTTCATCTCGCATCCGGAAGACGACGCGCGTCCCGGCGCGACCGGCAAGGCAGTGCCGGGATACCGTGCCTGCGTGATGAGCGACGATGGCAAGCCCTTGCCGCCCGGTGCGGTCGGCAAGCTCGCGGTCAAGGGCCCAACCGGCTGTCGTTACCTCGACGACGACCGCCAGCGGAATTACGTCCGCGACGGTTGGAATTACACGGGTGATGCGTACCTGGTCGACGCCGATGGATACTTCGTCTACCAGGCGCGCACCGACGACATGATCGTCAGTGCCGGATACAACATCGCGGGTCCGGAAGTGGAGAGCGCGCTGCTGATGCATCCGGCGGTTGCCGAATGCGGCGTGATCGGCGCGCCCGACGACGAGCGCGGCCAGGTCGTCAAGGCGTTCGTCGTGCTGAAGCCGGAAAACGCGGCCGACGCGGCGATGACGCGCGCGCTGCAGGATTTCGTCAAGGCCACGATCGCACCGTACAAGTATCCGCGCGCCATCGTTTTCCTCGACTCGCTGCCGCGCACCGAGACCGGCAAGCTGCAGCGCTTCAGATTGAAGGAACTGGAATGAGCTCACGTCGGATCGCATGCGACGGTGAATTCGGCGGGAGCGCTCGATGAAGCTGCTGCAGCCACCTGGATGGCAGGCGCCCAAGGGCTATGCGAATGGCGTCGTCGCACGCGGCGCGATGGTCGTCGTCGGCGGCCAGGTCGGATGGAATGCCGCGCAGCAATTCGAGTCCGACGATTTCGTCGCGCAGGCGCGGCTCGCGCTGCAGAACGTCGTCGCCATCCTGCGCGAGGCGGGCGCCGCGCCCGAGCATATCGTGCGCATGACGTGGTACGTGGTCGACAAGCGCGAGTACGTGGCGAGCTATCCCGCGCTCGGCGCCGTCTACCGCGATGTCATCGGCCGGCATTTTCCGGCCATGACCGCGGTCGAGGTCAAGTCGTTGATCGAGGACCGCGCGAAGGTGGAGATCGAGGCGACCGCCGTCATCCCCGATTGAAGCATGCATCTGCAGTTGCGCGATAATGCCAGGCTGAACCCCGCAGGAATGCCGATGAACGCTCCCGAACGCGTCGCCGCGAAACCCGCTTTTCACTGGGACGATCCACTGCTGCTCGAGGGCCAGCTGACGTCCGAAGAGCGGATGGTGCGCGAGACTGCGCAGGGCTACGCGCAGGACAAGCTGATGCCGCGCATCACGCAGGCGTTTCGCCACGAGACCACCGACCCCGATATCTTTCGCGAGATGGGCGCGCTGGGGCTGCTCGGTGCGACGATTCCGGCCGAGTACGGCGGTGCCGACCTCAACTACGTCTGCTACGGGCTGATCGCGCGCGAAGTCGAGCGCGTCGATTCCGGCTACCGGTCGATGATGAGCGTGCAGAGCTCGCTGGTGATGTTTCCAATCTTCACCTATGGCAGCGACGCGCAGCGCAGGAAATACCTGCCGAAACTGGCAAGCGGCGAATGGATCGGATGCTTCGGCCTCACCGAGCCCGACCACGGATCCGATCCCGGTTCGATGGTGACGCGTGCACGCAGCGTCGACGGCGGATACCGGCTGCACGGCGCCAAGATGTGGATCTCCAATTCGCCGATCGCCGACGTGTTCGTCGTGTGGGCCAAGACCGACGACGGCGTGGTGCGCGGCTTCATCCTCGACAAGGGGATGAAGGGATTGTCGGCGCCGAAGATCGAGGGCAAGTTCAGCCTGCGTGCATCGGTCACCGGCGAGATCGTCATGGACGACGTGTTCGTTGCCGCGGAGAACCTGCTGCCCAACGTCCAGGGCCTCAAGGGGCCGATGGGTTGCCTCAACAGCGCGCGCTACGGCATCGCGTGGGGCGCCCTCGGGGCAGCAGAGTTCTGCTGGCATGCGGCGCGCCAGTACGTGCTGGATCGCAAGCAGTTCGGCCGGCCGCTGGCTGCCAACCAGCTCGTGCAGAAAAAGCTCGCCGACATGCAGACCGAGAT
>JBDTWY010000070.1:0-14167 GCA_040006455.1 Betaproteobacteria bacterium
TCGTCGTAAGCTTGGAAGGCTTCTGCTCTACCATTGAGCTACACCCGCGCTCAGGCTCCGCCACCACGCTCCACCACTCACGGTCGAAACACCCGCTCCCCGTTCCTGATCCGTGACTTGGTGGAGGGGGAAGGATTCGAACCTTCGAAGGCAGAGCCGGCAGATTTACAGTCTGCTCCCTTTGACCGCTCGGGAACCCCTCCGTGAAACATGCGATTGTAGCAGTGATCGCAAATCATCGTCAAACCGGCACGAATCGTGCGGTTTGGTCCGCGCGGCACCCCGCTTTTCCCGACAAAACAATGATTTGAATGCGTCAGGCGCGGCCGCGCCGCGGCATCTGCGCGGCCCGGTGCAGAATGGGTTTCTCACTTTCGTTGTCCGCAGGAGACACCATGCGTTGCTGCCACACCGATTTCGCGTTGACCAACACGAGCGACCGTGGTTTCACGCTCGGCATGCCGACTTTCACCTTTGGCCGCGGGGTGCTCGCCGAGGCCGGCGACCAGGCGCGTGAGCTCGACCTGCGGCGGGTCGCGCTGTTCACCGACCGCAAGCTGGTCGCGGGACCGCATGTCGCCAAGGTCAAGTCATCGCTCGCTGCTGCCGGCGTCGATTGCGCGGTGTACGACGAGGTCGTCATCGAGCCCACCGACACCTCGTTGCAGCACGCCGCGCGCTTCGCTGCCGACGCGCGCGTCGACGGCTACGTATCGGTCGGCGGCGGCTCGGTGATGGACACCTGCAAGGCCGCCAATCTCTACGCGTCGCAGCCGGCGCCGTTCATGACCTACGTCAATGCGCCGATCGGCGAAGGCCGGCGTGTTGCCGGGCCGGTGAAGCCTCACATCGCCTGCCCGACGACGTCGGGCACCGGCTCCGAAACCACCGGCATCGCGATCTTCACGCTGGCGTCGCTGAATGCCAAGACCGGCATCATCTCGCGTCGGCTGATCCCGACGGTCGCACTGGTCGATCCCGACGTCACCGTGTCGCTGCCGCCGATGGCGATCGCATCGACGGGCTTCGATTGCATGAGCCATTCGCTGGAGGCGATGACCGCGCGCGCGTTTACGCGCCGCCTCAATCCCGCGAAAGGCGTCAATCGCCCGGTGTCGCAGGGCGCGAATCCGTTTTCCGACCTGCTCGCGACGCAGGCGCTCAAGCTGACCGGCGAATTCCTCGTGCGCGCGGTCAGCGATCCCGCCGATGACGAAGCGCGCAGCGAAATGATGTATGCGGCGATGCTGTCAGGCATCGCGTTCAACGCGTCGGGTTGCCACTTGCCGCATGGACTCTCCTACGCGGTGTCGGGCCTCGCACGCGACTGGCAGGTCGATGGTTATCCGCCGGGCAGGACGCTGGTGCCGCATGGAATGGCGGTGGTGCTCAACAATCCGTCCGTGTGGAGATATACCGCGCGCGCACATCCGGCGCGCCATCTTCAGTGCGCGCGATGCCTCGGCGCCGACCTGGCCGGCGCGACGCCGGACGACGCCGGCGAAGTGCTGGCAGGCCGCGTGATCGGCATGATGAAGGCGACCGGAATGCCCAATGGCCTGGCCGCGCTGGGTTTCGGCGAGGCCGAGATCGACGCGCTCGCCACCGGCGCCGAGCCGCAGTACCGCGTGATCAAGAACGCGCCGATCGACGTCGGTCGCGACGACATCAAGTCGTTGTTCCGCGCAGCGCTGCGCTACTGGTAGCCGCGGCCGCCGCGGTGGCGGGCGCACGCACGACACGCCGCGCCGGCAGGCGCGCGGCGAAGCGACTGCCGGAGCCCGCAACGCTGTCGACCTCGAGCACCGCCTGGTGGCGCATCAGCACATGCTTGACGATCGCGAGGCCGAGGCCCGTGCCGCCGGTCGCGCGCGAGCGCGAGCGATCGACACGATAGAAACGCTCGGTCAGCCGCGGGATGTGCTCCGGCGCGATGCCGATTCCGGTGTCCTCGACACTGAACACGCCGCTGCCGTCGGCGTCGATGCGCCAGCGCAGCGTCACGCGGCCCTGCGGAGGCGTGTAGCGGACCGCGTTGGTGACGAGGTTGCCGAAGGCGCTCGCGATCTCGTCGCGGCTGCCGATGATGTCGGCCGCGTCATCGCCGATGTCGACGTCGATCGTGTGCGCGCCGGCCGACAGCGCCTCGCCGCTCGCCGCGAGCTCGCGCAGCAACGGAGTTACGGAAAAAGTCGTTTCGGCGATGCTGTCGTGCTCGCTTTCGAGCGCGGACAGCGCAAGGAGGTCGGACACGAGGTGCTGCATCGCCTGCGCCTGGCCCTGCATCAGCGCGAGGTAGCGCCGGCGCTGGTCGTCGTCGAGGTCCAGGTCCTGCATCGTCTCGACGAAACCGCTCACCACGGTGAGCGGCGTCTTCAGCTCGTGCGACACGTTGGCGATGAAATCGCGACGCATGCGCGCGACCGTCTCCAGCTGCGTGATGTCGCGGCAGATCAGCAGCTTTTCGGCGACGCCGAACGGCACGAGCTGCATCGACAGCGTCACGCCCGGCTCGCGCGGCGACGGCAGCACCACCGCTTCGTTGAAGTCGCCGCCGTCGAGGTAGCGCACGAACGCCGGCTCGCGCAGCAGGTTGGCGAGCGGCGCGCCGATGTCGGACTGCGGCGATACCGCAAGCTGCTGCTGCGCGCGGCGGTTGGCCCAGCGAATGCGGTTCTGCGCATCGAGCACGACCATGCCGTCGGGGACGGCCTCGGCCGCGCTCTGGAAGCGCGCGATCGTATGCGCGAGATCGCGCTGCACCGCCGAGCGTGCGCGTACGCGACGGTGGATCTTCGAATACAGCGCGCCCCACGCGCCCGATCCTTCCGGCACCGGCGCATCGAGCTCGCTCGTTGCCCATCGCATCAGCCGCGCGAGATTGCGAAGATGCCACGCGATCACGCCGGTCAGTCCGAGCGCCAGCACCGCGAATGCCGGTATCGCGCCGAACGCGAGCCCTGCGACGAGCGCGAGCACGACCACGCCCGCGGGTGCGGCGAGCCCGGCGATCCAGGTCACGCCGGCGATTCCCGTGAAGTTCCCGCGTTGCGCGACGCGACGCCGGCACGCGACGCGACGATGCCTAGCGTGGCGCCGCCAACCGGTAGCCGCTGCCGCGCACCGTCTCGATCAGGTCGGCCTGGCCGAACGGCTCGAGCGCCGCGCGCAACCGGCGGATGTGCACGTCGACCGTGCGCTCCTCGATGTAAGTCTGGTCGCCCCATACCTGGTCCAGCAATTGTGCGCGCGAATGCACGCGCTCGGGCCGCGCGAGCAGGAACCGCAGCAGGCGGAATTCCGTCGGCCCGAGGTGCAATGGTTGCCCGTCCACGCTCACGCGGTGCGTCGCCGGATCGAGCCTGACGGTGCCGGCGTCGAGCGGTTCCTGCGCGGCTTCGGGCGCGCGCCTGCGCATCACCGACTTGATGCGCGCCTTGAGCTCGCGCGGCGAGAACGGCTTGGTCACGTAGTCGTCGACCCATGCCTCGAGGCCCGCCACCTTGTCGGCCTCGTCGCTCTTCGCCGTCACCATGATGATCGGCAGCTCGCGCGTGCGCTTCGCGGCGCGCAGCTCCTTGGCCAGCGCGAGCCCCGATTGCCCGGGCAACATCCAGTCGAGCAACAGCAGGTCGGGCAGCGCCTGCAGCATCAGGCGTTTCGCACCCTCGGCATCGGCGGCACCCCGCACTGCGTAGCCGGCGTCGACCAGGTTGACGCGAATGAGCTCGAGGATCGCGGGCTCGTCCTCCACCACCAGTACCGTCGGCATCATGGCGCGGCGATCTCCGCGCGGATCGCCGCGGCCGACGCGTGGCGCATGTCCTTGCCCTTGACGACCTGCACGACAGCCTCGGCGATGTTCTTCGCATGGTCGCCGATGCGCTCGATCGACTTGGCGATGAAGATGATCTCGAGCGCGGGCGTGATCGTGC
Organism: Betaproteobacteria bacterium; assembly: GCA_040006455.1. GTDB lineage: Bacteria > Pseudomonadota > Gammaproteobacteria > Burkholderiales > Casimicrobiaceae > VBCG01. The sequence continues at coordinate 3,936 of JBDTWY010000070.1, forward strand.
GCGCGTCTTCCATCATGTAGCTGATCAGCTGGCGCATGATCGACGAGAACGCCGCGTCGATCTCGTCGTCGAGGTCGACGATCTCGGCCGCCGACGCGGCATCCAGGCGCGCCACCGCGTCGAGCGCCATCCGCAGCATCTTCTGCGCGCGCTGCGCGGTGCGCACCACGTCGTAGTAGCGCACGCGGCGCAGCGCATCGTTGCCGCGCGCCTGCGCCGACTTGTAGGCGATCTTCTTGATCTCGTCGCCGATGCGCTCGAGGTCGTTCACCACCTTGCTGACGGTGAGGATCATCCGCAGGTCGACCGCTGCCGGTTGGCGCCGTGCGATGATCTGCGCGCATTGCTGGTCGATGTCGATCTGGAACTGGTTGATCTGCTGCTCGTCGGTGCCGACGGCGTCGAGCAGCGCGCCATCGTCGTCCTGCTCGAGCGCGCCAATCGCGCGCGACATCTGTCGCTCGACCAGGCCCCCCATCGTCAGCACGCCGGAGCGGATCGCCTCCATTTCGACGTCGAATTGCTTGGAAGTGTGGTCAGCCATTGTCGGTCCTCCGCCGCGGCGCCATGCTCATCCGAACCGGCCGGTGATGTAGTCCTCGGTTTGCTTGCGCGCCGGCTTGAAAAACAGCGCATCGGTCGCGCCGAACTCGATGAGCTCGCCCAGGTACATGTACGCCGTGTAGTCGGACACGCGCGCCGCCTGTTGCATGTTATGCGTGACGATCGCGATCGTATAGTCGCGCTTCAATTCGGTGATCAGCTCCTCGATTTTTGCCGTCGAGATTGGGTCGAGCGCCGACGTCGGCTCGTCGAGCAGCAGCACATCGGGCTGCACGGCGACGGCGCGCGCAATGCACAGCCGCTGCTGCTGGCCGCCCGACAGCGCCATGCCGCTTTGCGAAAGCTTGTCCTTGGCCTCGTCCCACAGCGCCGCCTTGGTGAGCGCCCATTCGACGCGCTCGTCCATCGCGCGCGGCGACAGGTTCTCGTAGAGGCGCACGCCGAACGCGATGTTGTCGCGGATCGACATGGGGAACGGCGTCGGCTTCTGGAATACCATGCCGATCCGCGCGCGCAGCATGTTGAGATTGGTGTCGCCATTCAGCACGTTCTGGCCGTTGAATGCGATCTCGCCGGTGGCGCGCTGCCCCGAATAGAGCGAGTACATCCGGTTCATCGTGCGCAACAGCGTCGACTTGCCGCAGCCCGACGGGCCGATGAACGCCGTGACCTCGCGTTCGCCGACGTCGAGCGACACGTTCTTCAGCGCCTGGAACCGGCCGTAGAAGAAGTCGAGCCCGCGAATGGCGATCTTGGCGGGTGCCTTGGCGAGCGGCGGCGGCCTGGCCGTCGCGTCAGCGTTGCGGGAAATGTCGATTTGCATGGCGGTCCGGCTCAGCGCGGCGCCGACTGGCGGAACAGCGCGCGCGCGAGGATGTTGAGGGCGAGGACGGTGAGCGTGATCAGCAGCGCGCCGCCCCATGCGAGTGTCTTCCAGTCATCGAAGGGGCTCATCGCGAACTGGAAGATCACGACTGGCAGGTTGGCGATCGGCGCGTTCATGTCGGCGCTCGCGAACTGGTTGTTGAGCGCGGTGAAGAGCAGCGGCGCGGTCTCGCCGGAAATGCGCGCCACCGCCAGCAGCACGCCGGTGATGACGCCGCCGCGCACCGCGCGCAGCGTCACCATCAGGATCACTTTCCACATCGGCGCGCCGAGCGCAACCGCGGCCTCGCGCAGGCTCGCCGGCACCAGCTGCAGCATGTTCTCGGTCGTGCGCACGACCACCGGCACGGCGATCAGCGCCAGCGCCACCGAGCCTGCCCAACCCGAAAAGTGCTGCACCTTGGCGACGTACACGGTGTAGACGAAAAGCCCGATGACGATCGACGGCGCCGACAGCAGGATGTCGTTCATGAAGCGCGTGGTGCGCGCGAGCAGCCCGTCCTTGCCGAATTCGGCGAGATAGATGCCGGCGAGAATGCCGACCGGCGTGCTGATGAACGTCGCCGCGGCGACGATCATCGCGCTGCCCGCGATGGCGTTGGCGAGGCCGCCCGCCGATCCCGGCGGCGGCGTGGTCTGCGTGAACATCGACAGCGACAGCGCGGAAAATCCATTCGCGAACAGCACCCACAGGATCCACAGCAGGAAGATCATGCCGAACGCCATCGTGCACAGCGACATCAGCAGGTTGAAGCGGTTGATCCACATCCGCCTGCGGTAGACCGGCGAGAGCGCGGCGTCGGCCATGGTCAGGTGCGCGCGCCTTCGCCGCGCTCGAGCCGCGAGATCAGCAGGCGCGAGCAGGCGAGGACGATGAAGGTCAGCACGAACAGCACGAGGCCCAGCGCGATCAGCGACGCGCGATGAATGGGATCGGCGGCCTCGTTGAACTCGTTGGCGAGCGCCGACGCGATCGAGTTGCCGGGATTGAAGAGGCCGGCGCTGATCCGGTACGCATTGCCGATGACGAACGTCACCGCCATTGTCTCGCCCAGCGCGCGGCCGAGCCCCAGCATGATGCCGCCGATCACGCCGATGCGCGTGTAGGGAAGCACGACGTTCCACACCGCTTCCCACGTCGTCGCGCCGAGTCCGTACGCCGATTCCTTCAGCACGGGCGGCACCACGTCGAACACGTCGCGCATCACCGACGCGATGAACGGGATCACCATCACCGACAGGATGACGCCCGCCGTCATCAGGCCAATGCCGCTCGGCGCACCCTGGAACAGCGCGCCCACCACCGGCAGCTTGCCGAGCGACGCGGTGAGCACCGGCTGGATGTGATCGGCGAACCACGGCGCAAACACGAACAGCCCCCACATGCCGTAGATGATCGACGGCACCGCGGCGAGGAGCTCGACGGCGGTGCCGAGCGGGCGCTTCAGCATCGGCGGACACATTTCCGTCAGGAAGATGGCGATGCCGAAGCTCACCGGAACGCCGATCGCGAGCGCGATCATCGACGTCACCAGCGTGCCGTAGATCGGCGCGAGCCCGCCGAAGTCGCTCGTCACCGGATTCCACACGTTGGTGAAGAAGAACGCCGGTCCGAACTTCTGCAGCGCCGGCCATGCAGCGTAGGCGAGCGCGGTGAGTATGGCCGCGAGCGAGCCCAGCACCACCAGCGCGAACAGCCGCGTCACGCCCTCGAACACAGTGTCGCCCCACGCGCCGTGCGTCGCCTTTCGCGGCGGTGGCGCATCGGCGCGTGCCGCCGACGGCGCGCGCGCAATTTCTATCGGCATGTCCATGGGAATCGATGCGGCATCGCCCGGCATGATACCCCTCGCTATGTGGCAATCGCAGCAGCCGGGACGTGCGTCACCGGGCGCTGCGAGCGCGCGCGGAATGGCGCCGCGTGGCTAGTTCCAGATCGCCTTGCCGGATGCGTCCTTGATCTGCGTCTTCCAGCTGTCGGCGATCATCCGCGTCAGCGCATCGGGCAGCGGCACATAGTCGAGGTCGGTCGCGAGCTTGTCGCCGTTGCGGAATGCCCAGTCGAAGAACTTGAGCACCTGCGCGGCGCTCTGCGGCTTGTCCTGGCTCGTTTGCATCAGGATGAAGCTCGCCGACGTGATCGGCCACGACGTCTTGCCGGGCTGGTCGGTGAGGATCTGGAAAAAGCCCGGCGCCGCCTTCCAGTCGGCGTATTGCGCGGCCGCCTGGAAGCTCGCGTTGTCGGGCTCGACGAACGCGCCGTCGCGGTTCTGCACCAGCGCATGTGCCATCTTGTTGTGCTTCGCGTATGCAAACTCGACATAGCCGATCGAGCCCTTGATGCGCTGCACGTACGCGGCGACGCCTTCGTTGCCCTTGCCGCCCACGCCTTCAGGCCACGCGACCGCCGTGCCGGCGCCGACTTTCTGTTTCCATTCCGGGCTCACCTTGGACAGGTAGTCGGTCCACACGAACGACGTGCCCGAACCATCGGAGCGGCGCACCACGGTGATCGCTTCCGGGGGCAGCTTGACGCCGGCATTGAGTGCGCCGATCGCCTTGTCGTCCCACGCCTTGATCTTGCCGAGGTAGATGTCGGCCAGCACCGCGCCGGTCAGGTGAAGCCGGCCCGCGGCGATGCCTTCGACGTTCACCACCGGCACCACGCCGCCGATGATCGCCGGGAACTGCGTGAGGCCCGCCTGTTGCAGGTCGTCGGGCTTGAGCGGCATGTCGGAGGCGCCGAAATCGACGGTCTTGTTCTTGATCTGCGCGATGCCGCCGCCGGACCCGATCGACTGGTAGTTCATGGCGATGCCGGTCTCTTTCTTGTACGCCTCCGCCCACTTGGCGTAGACGGGATACGGGAATGTCGCGCCGGCACCCGTGATGTCGGCGAACGCCGCACCGGCAACGCCGAGCGCGGCAACGCCGGCCAGTGCGGCCCATGAATGAATTCGCATTGCGTGTCCTCTTGAGTCGTGTGAAGTCAACGACCGCCAGCGTAGGCGCCGATTGTTACAGGAGGATGACTCTCCAGACGCGGCTGCACTGCCGACTTGGGTTATGTCGTTGGGTTGCTGCTCGCCGATGACGAGCTCGGCGGGGCGGTGCGCACGGGCTCCGTTTGGTGGCTGTCGGCACGACGCCGGGAGAATGAAAAATCGGTGATGCTGAAAGCCGTAGCGTCGCCCGATTTCCTGTGGGCGAGCGCGGACGCGACCAGCAGCCCCAGCGCGACGAACTGCAGCAGGAAGCGGATGGCGTGGCCGGTTTCCCAGCTTCGCCGCAACGCCATCCAGTTGGGCGGGATCGTGCCGCGCGGTGTTGCCAAGAATGCCTCGTTCGAGGGGGCCACCAGCCAGAAGAACACCACGGCGAATGCCAGCATCAAGGCAACGCTGGCGCCGATCGTCAGCAGGCGGTCGAGGCGATTGCGGCGCAGCGCGTAGGCGAGGATCAAGGTGGCGATGATTGCCGAGGGTTCGAGCCATCCACCGAAATTCGGCGCGCCCCACTGCACATAGAGCGTGCGCTGCAACTCCAGGTACAGCGCGCCCTCGTATTGCATCTTCGCCGGCATTTCGAGGACGTGCGCGAACGCGAGTCCCTGCAGCAATGCCACGAGGAGGATGGTGATGTATCGCCAGACGATGCGCAGCATGCCCGGAGCAACGGCGGGCCTGAGCGAGTCGCGGCTGCAGGCCGGCTGTTCCCGCCTGCCCTCCCTTGCGCGAACCTCAGGCGGCAGCCGACTTTCGTCGCGTGTCGAGCGAGATGACGGGCGTGTTCATGCCATCGGCGCGGGCGGCGCGTTCATCGGCCACCTTCAGTTGCCGGCGTACGCGCGCGAACGTCTTCCGGACGTCGGTGCTGCTGCTGTTCACGTAACGAAACGAGGGATCGAGTATCGATTTCATGATCCAATCCTGATGGTTGGGTGACGGTGGCATGTCACCGGCGAACGTAGGTTCGCTGTGCGTAACCATAAGTCCCCGTCGTCGGCGTGGCGCTAGGAAAAATCCGCTAAATTGCGTCGGACAGACACCGAGGGCACTGACGGAGGGGGGATGCCGCAGACGTGCTTGCGTGTCTCCTGCAGGCGAATCAGTAGCGGCGAACAACCCGGGACCAGCACGACCTTCCGAGGTCCTGAAGCACGCGTCCGCGCTCGCGCAATCCGCGGCTGCGAAATAGCGCCGACGCGCGGCGCGACGAGAAGGCACCGGGCGCGCGGCGCGCACCCGGTGCGCCATCAGCGCTTCAGGCGCGGCTTTCCGCCGAACCGCCGCGCGCGCTGCGTGACACTTTGCCGCGCTTCGATCCGCGCTGCATGCGGCCCATCAGCTCCTCCTTGCGCTGCTGCAACTGCGTGCCGAGCGCCGCCAGGTCGATATCGGCGCTGCGCGCCTTCGGGAAGATATCGTTCTCTTCCTCGCGCACATGGTGCTTGACGTACTCGCCCAGCACCTTGACGCCGGCGTCGTACAGCACGTCGCTGGTGGGCGCCGCCCGCAGCCTGCCGATGATGTCCTTCAACGACTGGTGCTCGACCGCAGCTTCATTCAGCAGGTCCGCGGCTTCCTTGCTGGCGCGCCGCAGCGCCGGGTAGAAGATCTCTTCCTCGATCTTCGCGTGCACGCTCAGTGCATCGCAGATCTGCGCAACCAGCGCACGGCGCGCCGTGGCGCTTGCGCCTTCGCTCGCCGATTCAAAATCCTTGAAAAGCCCGTCGACCTCCTTGTGGTCGCTGCGCAGCAAGTCGAGTGCATCGGGGGTATCGCTCTTGTTCAGTCCGAACATGGTTTTCTCCTCGGAATGGATTTGGGGGGTGCACTGCAAAACACCACGCCGAGCGTACGCGCGCACGAGGAGCCGCGGCAGGTGGCCGTGCACTCGACTCGGCGTCGGACCGCTCTGCAAATTTTTCCGGGGTTTGTCCGACGCGACACGCACGATGGGATCCGTGCCTCGGGGTCGCGCTTAGGGACCGGCGTCGTTTGGCGCCTTGGACGCTGTACCCGGCTGAGCGCTCGCTGGCGCATCGGCGTTCTTGTCGGCGCCGCGGATATTGAGAAGCGCCAGCACCACCTGCAGCGTGACGAGCGCATACGCGCGATCGTGCAATCCCCATGCAACCCACAGCGCGTTGCTGAGCAGGAAGCACCAGAAGCCGATCTCGCGGCGATGGTGCGCGCGTGATGCGACGAGCCACGCCGCGACGATCGTCGTCGCCATCGCCGGCCACTGCAGCAGATCCAGCAGATTCATGGCGACACCGCTGTCCGGGCGCTCGATCGTGCGATGTGCGGCATTCGCGGTTCCCGGTGAAAGCGAACCGTCAGTATTCGAGTTCGGGCGGAAGATCGCGAGTCGTGAAACGCGCTTGTCGGCGTAGGACTGCACCGGCCCGGGCGTCGCGATTGCGTCGTTGGACTCCCGGGGTCGCTTCGTAAAATGGGCGCCGAGTCACGTCGGCGAAAACGACTCCGACCCCATGCGAGCCTTAATAAGCAAACCCCACTCAGCAAACTCCTTCAGGACGCTGAACAACGGTCGTAGAAATCACAGCTAGGTGGTGCGACCTCGCGCCAGAATCGACCGGGCACGCAGCACCACCGGTCGGTCGACCATCGCGCCGTCGACCTGGATCGCATCGGTGCTCGCCGTCGCCGCCTCGACGATGCGTGTCGCCCATTCGATCTCCGCCGCGGTCGGCCGGAACGCATCGCGCACCACGCCGACCTGGCGGGGATGGATGCACAACTTCGCGCCGAATCCGAATGCCCGCGCGAGCGCGACATCGGCGCGAAGCTGCGCGTCGTCGTCGATCCCCACGGTGACGCCGGCCACCGCGGGGCCGATGCCCGACACCCGCGACGCCAACGCGATCCGCGCGGCCGGATACTCGAGGCCTCGCGCATCCGCCGCCAGGCCCATGTCGATCGCGTAGTCGAGCGTGCCGAATGCCAGGCGTTGCACCTGCGCGGCGGTCGCCAGCGAATCGACATTGGCGACGCCGCGCGCCGACTCGAGCAATGCGATCACGCGGCCGTCGCTTCCGAGCGCTTCGGCCACGCAACCGATCGCGTCGGCGGTTTCCGCCTTTGGCAATATTGCCGCGTTCACGGAGTATGCACGCAGCAACTGCAGGTCAGCGTCGAACCAGGCGGTTCCCGCGGCATTGATGCGCACCACGATGCGCGCGGCATCACCGTGATGGCGGCCGATCCACTCGCCGATCGCCGAGCGCGCGCGATATTTGTCGGCGGCAGCTACGGCGTCCTCGAGGTCCAGAACGATCGCGTCGGCGCCGGACGCGAGCGCCTTGTCGAAGCGGTCGGGACGGTTGCCGGGAACGAACAGGTACGTCGTCGGAAGATCGCCATGGCTCACGACGTCGCTCCCGCGCAACGCACATGATCGATGCTCGAGCCCCTGTCGACGTCCGCCAGCGTCGGTGACATTGAAGTCGACCGGGATGCGGGATGGCGCGAATCGGAGGTCATCGGCGGCAGGCGCGCGCCACGCGGCGCTCGAAGCCGATTGTAGGGCCGGCGGCGACCGCGCACATGACAGGCGGGTGACGTCGCTTCAGACGCGGCGCTCGCCGTGGTACAGCCGCACCGTGTGCCGCGCCTCGACGAAGAACAGCCAGCGCTCGCACAACAGTCCCGCCAGCATCGCGATGCAAGCCGCGATCGCGAGCGCCGGATTACGCGCACCGCTCGCAAGCCAGGCGAGCGGCAACGCGTACACGCCGATTGCCATCGCCCACCACGCGATGTCGCGCCGCGTCGGGGTTGCCGTCACGCCGAATTCGCGCGTGAGGAACGTGCCGCGGGAGTGCCCGGTGTCGAGGATCCGTGCGGCGACGGTCGCGGGCGCACCAGGTGGCCGCACGCCGTGCGCGACGCCGAGCGCGGCCTCGAGCGTGACGCGGCCGGCATCGCTTGCGACGTAGCGGCGGTGATCCCACTTGGCGATCGCCGCGGCGACCACCAGCACAGCCGCGATGATGCGCAGAATCGGCGACGGTGCGCCGAGCACCTGCAGCGTCGCCGCCACCAGCATCGCACCCGACGCATGCGCGAGCAGCAGGTAGTTGAGCGGCACGCGCCACGTGTGCCAGGCGCGGATGGGCTTGAGGCTCGCGTAGATCATCGCCGTGCAATGGATGACCGTCCACGCGAGCAGCAGCGACAGCACTGCGACGGTGCCGCGCAACGCCATGCCCGCATCGGTCCAGCGCAACGCGAGGTCGACCATCGCGACGACGATGAACGCCAGCGAGAACACCGCCTCCCGCGACAGCCACGACGTGCGAAAGCGCGCTGCCGAGCGCCACGCATTGCGTGGATTGGCGAGGTGCAACACCGATGCGCACAGGCCGGCGATCACCAGCAGCAATGCCAGCGTCGCCGCGATGTTCCACGGCTGCGTCGCATCGACACGCGACGCCATCGCCCGGCACAGGTCGTCGACGGCGACGATCGCGAACGCGCCCAGTCCCGCGCCCGACAGCACGGTGAACACGATCACCGACAGCGCCGCGTGCATCGCGCGCGCTCAGCCGGTCAACGCGGCGCGTGCGCGCGCGATCAAACGCGACAGCGGACTTTCCGCGGCTACGGCATCCGGCGTTCCTGCGCCCTCACCCCCGCCCTCTGCGGCCTGCGGGAGCGCACTCCCCGGCGCCGCCGCGGCAACGACCGGCGGCGCGCGCGGCGGCAGGTAGCGGTTGACGGGCTTGTAGTCGAGCTCGCCCAGCAGCCCGAAGCCGTGGCGCTCGGCGCTGAGCTTCGACACCTTCGACTCCGGGTCGTCGAAGTCGCCGTAGTGCCGCGCATGCGTCGGGCAGGCGAGCACGCACGCGGGCTCGCGCTCCTCGACCGGCAGCGCGGTGTCGAAAATGCGATCGACGCACAGCGTGCATTTCTTCATCGTTCCCGAGGCCGGATCGAGCTCGCGCGCGCCGTACGGGCACGCCCATGCGCACAGGTTGCAGCCCATGCAGCGGTCCTGGTCGACCAGCACGATGCCGTCCGGCCGCTTGTACGACGCACCGGTGGGGCACACGCTGACGCACGCGGCATCTTCGCAATGCAGGCACGACATCGGCACGTTGATCGTCTTGCAGCCCGGATATTCGCCAACCTCGTAGTGGCGCACGCGATTGAACCAGGTGCCCGTGGGATCGGCGCCATACGGCGAGTCGTCGGTCAGCGGGCCGCTGATCGCGGACGCGCCATTCCATTCCTTGCACGCGGTCGCGCAGGCGTGACAGCCGACGCAGGTGTCGAGGTCGATGACGAGGCCGAGCTTCATGCGGCGCCCCAGCGCAACCGCTCGGGCACCGGCTGCTCGGGCAGCGCGGCAACCTTGGGCCACGCGCCGGTCTCGTCGGCCGCGCACTTGCGCACGCGCACGCGCAGGTCGAACCACGCTGCCTGCCCGGTGACCGGATCGGAATTGGAGAAGCGCGCAGCACCGCCCGGCAGGTGCTCGGGAATCAGGTGGTTGAGCAGGAACGCGCTCGTCGCTTCCGGCGCGTCGGTTTGCAATGCCCACGCGCCCGGCTGCTTCGCCACCGCGTTCCACGTCCACACGGTGTTGGGCTCGCAGCCTTCCATCGTGCGCAACTGGCAGCGCAGCGCGCCATGATGCGACTCGACCCAGATCCAGTCGTCGTCGGCGAGTCCCGCCGCCGCGGCGGTGCGCGTGTTCATGTACAGGTGGTTGTCGGCGATGATCTGGCGCAGCCACGCGTTCTGCGAATCCCA
>JBDTWY010000071.1:0-13310 GCA_040006455.1 Betaproteobacteria bacterium
CGAAGCGCAGGTGACGATCGGCCCGGTGATCGAGGACGGCTTCTACTACGACTTCAGCTACAAGCGGCCGTTCACGCCCGAGGATCTCGTGGCGATCGAGGCACGGATGCGCGAGCTTGCCAAGCTCGACGAGCCCGTCACCCGCAGGCTGATGCCGCGCGACGATGCGGTCAGGTATTTCGAGCAGATGGGCGAGCACTACAAGGCGGAGATCATTGCGTCGATCCCCGCCGACCAGTCGATCTCGCTCTACGCCGAAGGCAAGTTCACCGACCTGTGCCGCGGCCCGCACGTGCCGTCGACGGGCAAGCTCAAGGTGTTCAAGCTGACCAAGCTCGCCGGCGCGTACTGGCGCGGCGACTCGCGCAACGAGATGCTGCAGCGGATCTACGGCACCGCGTGGGCGAAGAAGGAAGACCTCGACGCGTACCTGCATCGGATCGAGGAAGCGGAAAAGCGCGACCACCGCAAGCTCGGTCGCGCGCTCGACCTCTTCCACCTGCAGGACGAGGCGCCGGGAATGGTGTTCTGGCACCCGAAGGGCTGGTCGGTGTGGCAGGAGGTCGAGCAGTACATGCGCGGCGTCTATCGCGACAACGGCTACCAGGAAGTGCGCTGCCCGCAGATTCTCGATCGCACGCTGTGGGAAAAGTCCGGGCACTGGGAAAATTACCAGGACAACATGTTCACGACCGAGTCGGAAAAGCGCGTCTACGCGATCAAGCCGATGAACTGTCCGGGGCACGTGCTGATCTTCAATTCGGACATGCGCAGCTATCGCGACCTGCCATTGCGCTACGGTGAGTTCGGCTCCTGCCATCGCAACGAGCCTTCGGGCGCGCTGCACGGCCTGATGCGCGTGCGCGCGTTCACGCAGGACGACGGCCACATTTTCTGCAAGTCCGAGCAGATTCGCGGCGAGGTGGTCGATTTCAACACGCTGACGATGAGCGTCTATCGCGACTTCGGCTTCACCGACGTGGCCATCAAGATCGCGCTGCGCCCTACGCCGCGCCTGGGCACCGACGAGCAGTGGGATCGCGCCGAAGAGGCGCTGCGTGACGGACTGCGTGCCGGTGGGACCGAATGGACGGAATTACCGGGAGAAGGCGCCTTTTACGGGCCGAAGATCGAATATCACCTCAAGGATTCACTGGGCCGGTCATGGCAATGCGGGACGATGCAGGTCGATTTCCAGATGCCGGGACGACTCGGCGCCGAATACGTCGACGAGGACAATGGCCGCAAGACGCCGGTGATGCTGCATCGGGCGATTGTCGGCTCGCTGGAGCGCTTCATCGGCATCCTGCTGGAGAACTACGCCGGGGCGCTGCCACTGTGGCTCGCGCCGGTGCAGGTGGTGGTGCTGTCGATCACCGATCGCACCGCTGCTTACGGGGAGCAGGTGGCGGCGCGCCTTCGCGGACACGGAATCCGCGTTGCCACCGATTTGCGTAATGAGAAAATAACCTATAAAATTCGGGAACATAGCCTCCAAAAGTTGCCCTACCAGCTGATCCTGGGCGACAAGGAACTGGAGGCGCAAACGGTGGCCGTGCGTACGCGCGCCGGCGAGGACCTGGGCACGATGCCGCTCGAGGCCTTGATTGCGCGTTTCCAGGCGGAAATTGCCGAGCATCGCTAACGCGCCGCAACGCGTGTCGGCGGCGGCAACGTCACGGCCTTTTTGCATTCGGATGGAGACAGGCACATAGCACTCGAAAAACCGCAGCGGATCAACCGGGAAATCACTGCGCCCGAAATTCGTCTGGTTGGTGTGGACGGAGAACAACTTGGAATCGTGTCGCTGGCCGACGCGCTGGCGAAGGCGGAAGCCGCGGAAATCGACCTTGTCGAGATCGCGCCGCTCGCCGAGCCCCCGGTGTGCAGGATCATGGACTTCGGCAAGTTCAAGTACCGCGAATCCAAGCGGCAGCACGAAGCCAAGCTCAAGCTGAAACAGATCAAGGTCAAGGAGGTCAAGTTCCGCCCCGGGACCGACGATGGCGATTACAAGATCAAGTTGCGGAACCTGATCCAGTTCCTCAACGAAGGTGACAAGGCCAAGATCACGCTGCGCTTTCGCGGACGTGAGATGGCGCACCAGGAATTCGGGATACGTCTGCTGGAGCGGATCAAGGGAGACCTCGAGCCGTATTCGCAAGTCGAGCAGTTCCCGAAGCTCGAGGGCCGGCAAATGGTGATGCTGCTGGCGCCGAAGAAAGTCGCAGTCGTGGCAAAGCATCCCGCTACCAAGCCCGAGGCCGGTACCAAAGCCTCTCCCAGTGAGAGCACCGCTGTGGGCAGCAAATAAAGGAACGGCGAAAATGCCGAAGATGAAAACCAAGTCGGGCGCGAAAAAACGCCTGCGTGTGCGCGGCAGCGGCAGCGTCAAGCGCGGCCAGGCCTTCAAGCGCCACATCCTCACCAAGAAGTCCACCAAGAGCAAGCGTCAATTGCGCGGTTCCGCGGGCGTGCACAGCACGAACATGGATTCGGTGCGCGCGATGCTGCCGTACATGTAAAGGAGCCACGAGATGCCTAGAGTCAAACGTGGCGTGACCGCGCGCGCGCGGCACAAGAAGGTCCTCGAACTTGCCAAGGGCTACCGCGGCCGCCGGAAGAACGTCTACCGGATCGCCAAGGAAGCCGTGATGAAGGCGGGCCAGTACCAGTATCGTGACCGCCGCACCAAGAAGCGCGAGTTCCGCGCGCTGTGGATCGCGCGCATCAACGCGGCCGTGCGCGAGCTCGGCATGACGTACAGCGTGTTCATCGCCGGCCTGAGCAAGGCTTCGATCGACATCGATCGCAAGGTGCTGGCCGATCTCGCCGTGCACGACAAGGCGGCGTTCGGCAAGATCGCCGAACAGGCCAAAGCCTCGCTGGCCTGAGCGAACGATCGCAGGCAAGGGAGGCGCATGACCGCCTCCCTTTTTTTTTAACGTCGCCGTTAGCGATGGCAGGCAGACAGGTCGATGCGATGGATGCGTTGCAGGGGATCGTCGACGAAGCACGGCGCGAATTCGCGGCCGCGGCCGACGCTGCCGCGCTCGAGAACGCCAAGGCGCGATACGTCGGCAAGGCGGGTGTCATCACCGCGCAACTGAAGACGCTTGGCGCGCTCGCGGCCGATGCGCGGCGCGCGCAAGGTGCGGCGATCAATGCCGCCAAGGCCGAGATCGAGGCGCTGCTCAACGCGCGTCGCGCCGCGCTCGACGACGCGAGGCTCGCACGCGCGCTGCAGGCGGAAGCGCTCGACGTCACGCTGCCCGGCCGCGGCATGGACGTGGGGGCGATGCACCCGCTGACGCGCACGCTGGAACGGGTCGCGACGCTGTTCCATTCGATGGGATTCGTCGCCGTCGACGGTCCCGAGATCGAGGACGACTTCCACAACTTCACCGCGCTCAACACGCCCGCCAACCATCCTGCGCGCTCGATGCACGACACGTTCTACGTCGATGGCGGCGCGCTGTTGCGCACGCATACTTCACCGGTGCAGGTGCGCTACATGGAGACGCATGCGCCGCCGTTCAGGATCATCGCGCCGGGCCGCGTCTACCGCGTCGACAGCGATGCCACGCACTCGCCGATGTTCCACCAGGTCGAGGGGCTGTGGATCGACCGCGACGTGACGTTCGCCGACCTGAAGGGCGTCGTCAGCGATTTCCTGCGCCAGTTCTTCGAGCGTGACGACCTGAAGATCCGCTTTCGTCCGTCGTTCTTTCCGTTCACCGAGCCTTCGGCCGAAATCGACATGAATTTCGGCGACGGCTGGCTCGAGATCGCCGGCTCCGGCCAGGTGCATCCCAACGTGCTGAAGGCGGCTGGAATCGATCCCGAGCAATGGCAGGGATTCGCGTTCGGCATGGGTCCCGACCGGCTGGCGATGCTGCGCTACGGCATCGACGACCTGCGGATCTTCTACGAAAACGACCTGCGCTTCCTTGCGCAGTTTCGCTGACGCGCGCCGGCGATGAAATTCTCCGAGCACTGGCTGCGCACGTTGTGCAATCCGCCGCTGACGACGGCAGCGCTGGCCGACACGCTGACGATGGGCGGGCTCGAAGTCGAGGAAGTCGCCGGCGCCGCGCCGCCGTTCACCGGTGTCGTCGTCGCGCGCATCGATGCCCTCGCGCCGCATCCGAATGCCGATCGCCTGCGCGTCTGCACGGTCGACGACGGCAGCGGTGCGTCGCTCGCCATCGTCTGCGGCGCCCCCAACGCCGCGGCGGGAATGATCGTCGCCTGCGCGCGTGAAGGCGCGACGCTGCCGGGCGGGCTGACGATTCGACGCACGACGATGCGCGGCGTCGAATCGCAGGGCATGCTGTGCTCGGCGCGCGAACTGGGCATCGCCGACGACGCGTCGGGACTTCTCGCGTTGCCCGCGGACCTTGCGCCCGGCACGCCGCTGCGTGACGCGCTCGACCTCGACGACGCGCTGATCACGCTCAAGATCACCCCCAATCGCGCCGACTGCCTGTCGGTGCTCGGCATCGCCCGCGACCTCGCGGCGATGACGGGCGCCGCCTTGATGTCGCCCGCATTCCGCGCCGCCGCAGTGTCGAGCCGCGCCACGCAACCGGTGATCGTCGCCGACGCCGTCGCCTGCCCCCGATTCGCGTCGCGCGTGATCGAAGGCGTCGACGCCAGCGCGCCGACGCCGCGCTGGATGCGCGAGCGCATCGAGCGCAGCGGCATCCGCCCGATTTCGGCGATCGTCGACGTCACCAACTACGTGATGCTCGAGCTCGGCCAGCCGTTGCACGCCTACGATCGCCGCCAGCTCGATGGCGACGTCGTCGTGCGCTTCGCGCGCGACGGCGAGAAGTTGACGTTGCTCAATGGCGACGTGCTCGACCTCGCGGCCGACCTGCTGCTGGTGTGCGACGGGAACAAGCCGCTCGGCCTCGCCGGCATCATGGGCGGCGAGCACTCGGGCATCGGCGATGACACGACGGACGTGTTCCTCGAGGGCGCGTTCTGGAACCCCGACGCGATCCAGGGACGCATGCGCCGGCTGGGCTTCAGCAGCGACGCCGGCTACCGGTTCGAGCGTGGCGTCGACTTCGAGCTCGGTCCGCACGCCGTCGAACGCGCGACGCAACTGATCATTGACATCTGCGGCGGCCGTGCGGGACCGCTGGGCGACGTCAAGGCGGCGTTGCCGGCGCGCGACGCCGTGCGAGTGCGCTCCGCGCGTGTCCAGCGGATCCTCGGCATCGACATCGACGCCGATGCGATCGCGCGCATTTTCGCGCGACTGCGCCTGGCCGTCGTCCGCGACGGCGACGATTTCGCGGTGACGCCCCCGTCGTTCCGCTTCGACCTGGCGATCGAGGAAGACTTCATCGAGGAAATCGCCCGTATCCATGGCTACCACGCGATACCCGCGAGCGTGGGCCGCCATGCGCAGCGGATGCTGGGTGCTCCCGAAACGCTGCGCATGCCCACGGCGATCAAGGAGCGGCTGATCGCGCGTGGCTGGCAGGAAATCGTCACGTTCAGC
Source organism: Betaproteobacteria bacterium (assembly GCA_040006455.1). Taxonomy (GTDB): domain Bacteria; phylum Pseudomonadota; class Gammaproteobacteria; order Burkholderiales; family Casimicrobiaceae; genus VBCG01. The sequence goes on from JBDTWY010000071.1 coordinate 5,516, forward strand.
TTCGTGGACTCCGCGGCCGAACGTGCGCTCGACGCCGACGTGCGTCCGGTCGCGGTCACCAACCCGATCGCCGCACACCTCGACGTGATGCGCAGCACGCTGCTCCCCGGGCTCCTCGGCGTGCTGGCCGCCAACGTCGCACAAGGCCTGCGGCGTGTGCGTGTGTTCGAATACGGGCGCGTGTTCGCACGCGACGGCGCCGATTTTCGCCAGCCGTGGCGCGTCGGCGGCCTCGCATTCGGCCCGGCGGCGCCCGAGCAATGGGGCGTCGCCACGCGCGCGGTCGACTTTTTCGACGTCAAGGCCGACGTCGCCGCGCTGCTCCCGCGCGCGCGCATCGACACGCCGGCGGCAGCGCATCCTTCGCTGCACCCCGGAAAGTCGGCGCATCTCGTCGTCGATGGCGAGACGATCGGGTTCATCGGTGAATTGCATCCCCGGCTCGTCCGTTACTTCGCACTGCCCTCACCGGCGATCGTGTTCGAGGCCGATGCCGCGGCGCTGCAGCGCGACCGGCTGCCGCATGCGGAAGTCGCCGCGCGGACACCCTTGGTGCGTCGCGACATCGCGGTTGTGGTGGACGAAAGCGTGCGCGCGCATGACGTGATGGCGACGATGCGCGCCGCGAGCGCACCGTTCGTCGGCGAGATGACACTGTTCGACGTTTATCGCGGAAAGGCGGTTGGCGATGGCAAAAAAAGCCTTGCGATTCTTGTGCTTATGCAGGATACTGCACGTACTTTGACGGACGCGGACATCGACGGCGCGATGCATGTCATCACGCGCGCGCTGGTCGAGCACTGCGGCGGCACGCTTCGTTAGCGCGGACTAGACAACCACGGAACATGGTGCAACCGCAGGATGAACATGACGCTAACCAAAGCTGAATTGGCCGATCTCCTGTTCGAGCAACTGGGGCTCAACAAGCGCGAGGCGAAGGACATGGTCGAGCGCTTCTTCGAGGAAATTCGACTTGCGCTCGCGCAAGGCCACAGCGTCAAGCTGTCCGGCTTCGGCAATTTCCAGCTGCGCGAAAAGCCGCAACGCCCGGGTCGCAATCCGAAGACCGGCGAGGAAATCCCGATCACCGCGCGTCGCGTCGTGACATTCCACGCCAGCCAGAAACTGAAGGCCATGGTCGAAGCCGCGAACCATGCCGGATCCGCGTCCAGCTAAATCCGAGCTTCCGCCGATCCCCGCCAAGCGGTATTTCACGATTGGCGAGGTGAGCGATTTGTGCGCGGTCAAGCCGCACGTGCTGCGCTACTGGGAGCAGGAATTCACGCAGCTTAAGCCGGTGAAGCGACGCGGCAATCGCCGCTACTACCAGCATCACGAAGTGCTGCTGATCCGCCGTATCCGCGACCTGCTCTACGAACAGGGCTTCACCATCAACGGCGCGCGCCACCGGCTGGAGTTCGAAACCGCCGAGCCGCGCGCCGCCGCGCGGCCGACGCCGTCGACCACGAGCGTTCCCGCGTCCGCGCCCGCCGATGTCGATGTTGCCGCGCTGCGGCAGGAATTGTTGCGCATTCGCACGCTGCTGTCCGACGATATCGACTGAACGAAGCCGCGCGCCCGACCCATGCATCACGGTATAATTAAAGGTTCCGGTCGGGGCGTAGCGCAGCCTGGTAGCGCACCTGCATGGGGTGCAGGGGGTCGGAAGTTCGAATCTTCTCGCCCCGACCAATTTCATTCATCGTTGGATGCCCCGGAGCGCCTGTCCGGTGCGGGTGCCGCCTGGTGCGTGACGCACACGCCGGCCGATCCATGCAGGGCACCTGTCCTTCGCGATTGCGCGCATGCTGTGGGCATCGCGCGACCGGCAGCGGCGGCCGCCCTCCTGTGGGGTACATTTTGCATAGAATCCCGAAATCGCGGCCCGAGTCTTGCTTACCTCTCGGATCCACCTCTACCTTCACGGGTAAACGCATGAGCGCCGCGCCTTCACGCGCACCGGGCACCACCGGAACGATCTCCGAGCTCGCCTTCGCCCGTGCGCAACGCAACACGGTGCTGATCGTCGACGACCTCTTTTCGAGCCGCCTGCTGCTCGCCGAGATCGTCCGGCAGATCGACGGCCGGCTCAACCTCGAGCTGTTCGACACGCCGACGCGCGCACTGGAGTTCGCCCGCAACAACCGCGTCGACATCGTACTGACCGACTACAAGCTGCCCGAGTTCGACGGCATCGAGCTCGTCAAGCAACTGCGCGCGCTGCCGCATTGCGTCGACGTGCCGATCGTCGTCATCACCGTCGTCGACGACCGCAAGATCCGCTACGACGCGCTCGAGGCCGGCGCCACCGACTTCCTGATCAAGCCGCTCGACGAGCACGAGACCCGCGCGCGCTGCGCCAACCTGCTCGAATTGCGCCGCCACAAGATCGTGCTGTCCGACCAGGCGCGCGTGCTGCAGTACCAGGTCGACAAGTCGGTGTCGGAAATCCACGAGCGCGAACTGGAGACGCTGGCCAAGCTCGCCAAGGCCGGCGAATTCCGCGACAAGGTCACCGGCAACCACCTGATGCGGATGGCCAAGTATTCGGCGCTGATCGGCCAGCACCTGGGGCTCGGCGCTGAAACCGTGCACGTGCTCGAAGTCGCCGCGCCGATGCACGACATCGGCAAGATCGGCATTCCTGACGCGGTGCTGATGAAGGAAGGCCCGCTGACGAAGCCCGAGGGCGAGACGATGAAGATGCATCCGCGCATCGGCTACGACATCCTCAAGGGCAGCCCGTCGAAGTACCTGTCGATGGGCGCGATCATCGCGCTCGGCCACCACGAGAAGTTCGACGGCTCCGGATACCCGAACGGCCTGCACGGCGACGACATTCCGCTGGTCGCCCGCGTCGTCGCCGTCGCCGACGTGTTCGACGCGCTGGTCAGCAAGCGCCCGTACAAGGAAGCGTGGCCGCTCGAGGATGGCGTCAACTACCTGAAGGAACAGCGCGGCAAGCACTTCGATCCGCGTTGCGTCGACGCGTTCCTCGCCGATCGCAGCAAGGTCGAGGCGATCCTCGACGAATTCGGCGACTGATCCGCATCCGGCGACCGCGCCGCCGCGGCCGCTGCGTATAGGCGCCGCGCGGTGTTCCGTGCGGTGCCTAAAAGATTCGCCGACGCATGTGATTTTCCGCGCGCCCGCGCGAACCACCACTCGAGTCCAACTGCGCCCCCCTGCGGGAGCCCATGGCGACAACGAGTGAATCGATGGTCCTTGCCGACGACGCGGCCGCAGGCTTTGCGGCGTTGCTCGCCCGCCACGCCGGCATCGTCCGCAAGATCGCCGCGACCTATTGCCGCGACCGCGACGATCGCGCCGACCTCGCGCAGGAGATCGCTACAGCGCTGTGGCAGGCCTTCCCGCGCTACGATGCGTCGCGACCGTTCTCGACGTGGATGTACCGGGTCGCGTTCAACGTGGCGATCTCGCATGTGCGCGACGCCAGCCGCCGCAACCGCCACTCGGTGCCTTTCGACGACGCGCTGCACGACGTGGCCGCCCCGCCCGTCGACGACGAGGCGGGCCAGCACGCCGCGCTGCTGCAGCGCGCGATCGCGAGCCTAGACCCGCTGAACCGCGCGCTGCTGGTGCTCTACCTCGACGATCACAGCCATCGCGAGATCGCCGAGATCCTCGGCATCACTGAAACGAACGTCGGTACGCGCGTCGCGCGCCTCAAGGAACGCATCCGTCGCGAGCTCGCGTGACGGCGCACTCCGCTTTCGAAAAAGGAGCGACAATGGAACTCGACGACCTTCGCAGCACGTGGCAGGCATTCGGGCGCGAGCTCGAGCGCCACAACGACCTCGTGGCGCGCGACTTTCGCGCGCGCGGGTTCGATCGCCTGCGCTCGAGTCTGCGCTCGAGCCTGCGCCCGCTGGCCTGCGGCCAGCTGCTGCAGATCGTGTTCGGCGTGCTAATGATCCTGCTCGGCATTGCCGTCTGGACACGCCACCGTCATTTCGGCGCACTGCTCGCATCCGGCGTCACGCTGCACGTCTACGGCGTCGCGACTGTGGCAATGGGCGGCATCGTGCTCGGCGTCATCCGCGGCATCGACTACGGGGCGCCGGTGCTCGTCATCCAGAAGCGGCTCGCGCGGCTGCGCCGCCTGTACGTCGTCGCGGGTCTCGCGCTGGGCCTGGCGTGGTGGGTGCTGTGGGTGCCGCTGACGCTCGCGGTGTTCGACGTCGCGTTCGGCGCCGACCTGTACGCGAACATTCCCGGCGTCGTCGCCGTGGAGATGGCGGCCGGCCTCGGTGGCATTGCCGTCACCTGGATGTTGCTGCGCTGGATGCGGCGGCATGCGCGCTTCGCCGATGCGGTCGACGCCAGCCTGGCGGGATCGAGTCTTGCGCGCGCACGCGCGCAACTCGCCGAGATCGCCGCATTCGAGCGGCCGTAGTCCCCCCACGAATTCGCCGCAGCAGCGACGACTCACGCACTCATTCTCGCGGTCGGCCTCGTCGCCGGCACGCTCGGCGGCATCGACGGCTTCGGCGCATCGGTGATGCTGATGCCGGTGCTGGTGCTGGTGCTGGCATTCGGTCCGCGCGAGGCGGTGCCGATCACGGCGATCGCCGCGGTCATGGCGAACCTGTCGCGGGTGGCCGCATGGTGGCGCGAAGTCGACTGGCGTGCCGCGGCCGCGTACGCCGTCAGCGCGGTGCCCGCCGCGGCGATCGGCGCGCGCACGCTGCTGGTGTTGCCGCCGCGCATCGTTGACGCCGCGCTGGGTGCGTTCTTCATTGCCATGGTGGGCGCGCGCCGCTGGATGCGGCAACATCAGCTTCGCCTGCGCCTGCCGCATCTCGCGCTGGCCGGCGCGGGCATCGGCTTCCTCACCGGCATCGTCGCGTCGACGGGCCCGATCACCGTGCCGGTGTTTCTCGGCTGCGGCCTCGTCAAGGGCGCGTTCATCGCCACCGAAGCGGCGGCATCGCTCGCGGTCTACGTCACCAAGACGATCGTGTTTCGCAGCTTCGGCGCGCTGCCGCTCGACACCGCCGCCAAGGGACTTGTGACCGGCGCCTCGCTGATGGTGGGCGCGTTCGTCGCCAAGCGCTTCGTGGTGTCGATGGCCGCCGCGTCGTTCGGGCTGCTGATGGATGCGATGCTGGTGCTGTCGGGGATCGCTTTGCTGGCGACGGCGCTGTCGTGATCGGCTTGCGCGTGCGGCGAAGGGCGCCGGCGCGCTCGCAGCATGCGCCTACGGCAACAGCAGGATGTGCACGCGGAACGGGCCATGCGCGCCGAGCACGATCGTCTGCTCGATGTCGCCGGTGCGCGAAGGCCCGGAGATCAGGTTGATCGCGCGCGGCAGCTCGCCGTGTTCGGCGCGCACCAGCGCGAACGCCTCCTCCATGCCGGAAACGATCCGCGATTCGCGCACGATCGCGATGTGCGTGTCCGGCAGCAGCGCCGTGGCCGTCGGCGTCGACGCGGCGGTCGTGAACACCAGCGTGCCGGTCTCGGCGATCGCGCAAAACGTGCCGGTGATTCCCAGCCGATCGTGACCGAGCGTGGGGCGCGCTTCGATCGACAGACCGGCGCCGTCCCAGTCGAGGTCGGCGAATTCGGGCCAGCAGACGCCGAGCCGCGATTTCTGCGCGGCGATCGCATCCGGCAGGTCCAGCGCATCGACGTAGCGCGCGACCGCATGCGCTATCTCGCTGCGCGCGCTGACGCGCTCGAGCGTGCTCGCCATGTCATGCGCCCGGTGCACGAAGCGCGTGACGAGGTCGGCCGGCATCGCCGGGCGCGGACCTTGCGCGTGCGCGGCGACATAGCGCCGCGCCGCGTCGACGCGTGCGGCATCGCCGTCGCTGACCGACAACGCACGGCGCACGCGCGCGAGGATGTTGCGCCGCGCGTCGGCGTTGGCGTCGACGCTCATCGCGTCGCCTTGCGCACGAAGTCGGCGAGGCGCGCGACCCCCTTTTCGATCGCGTCGTGCGACGCCGCGTAGGAAAATCGGATGTGCTGGCCGTCGCCGGGCACGCGGCGGCCGAAATGCGTGTCGGCGAGCACGGCGACGCCGGCCTCGTGCAACAGCCGCTTGCGCAGCGCCTCGGAATCGGCGCAACCCGTCATCCGGCACGCTTCGGTGACATTCGGCCACGCGTAGAAGGCGCCGCCCGGTGTGCGACAGGTGATTCCGGGCACCTGGTTCAGCAGCCGCACGATCAGCTCGCGACGCTCGACGAACGTCTTGCGCATCGCCTCGGCCGGCGCCTGCGTGCCAGTCAGCGCCTCGAGCGCGGCCCACTGCGAGATCTGCGACGCGCAGGAGTCGGTGTTGGTGATCCAGCGCGTGAACACCGGCGCCAGCGCCGCGTTGGCCACATAGCCGATGCGCCAGCCGGTCATCGCCCAGGTCTTCGACGCACCATCGCTGACGATCGTGCGCTCGCGCAGGCCCTTGCGCGATGCGATCGACTCGAAGCGGCCTTCGTAGGCGAGGCGCGAGTAGATTTCGTCAGCGTAGATCCACACCTGCGGATGCTGCGCGAGCACGTCAGCGATCGCATCGAGGTCCGCTGCGCGCAACAGGCCGCCTGTGGGATTGTGCGGCGTGTTGAGGATCAAAAGGCGCGTGCGCGGCGTGATCGCGGCGTCGAGCTCGTCGGGATCGAATGCGAAGTCGCGCGACTCGCGCAGGTAGATCGGCACCGGCACCGCGCCATTGGCGACGATCTGCGACTCGTAGATCGGGAATCCGGGGACCGGGTAGATCACCTCGTCGTCGACGCCGTAGTCGGTCACCGACGCGATCGCGTAGGCAATGAACGGCTTGGCGCCCGCACCAACGACGACCTCGTCCGGCGCGAACGTCATGCCGCGGCGCGCGCCCATTTCCTGCGCGGCGGCGGCGCGCAGCTCATCGATGCCGGCCGATGGCGTATAGCCGTGGCGGCCGTCGCGGATCGCCTTGATCGCGGCGTCCTGGATGTTCACGGGCGTGGGAAAGTCAGGCTGGCCGATGCAGAACGAAATGATGTCCTTGCCGGTGCGCGCCAGCGCGTTGACCTCGGCGAGCACGACGAAGGCGTTTTCGGTGCCGAGCGATTCGGCGCGGCGCGAAAGCGCCGGCACCACCGCGTGGCCGCGATGCGGTGCGTTCATGGGCGTTGCCTGCGCGCGTAGAGCTCGCGGAACGTGCGGCCTTGCGGCGCGGGCATGTCGCGGCCGTCGGTCCACCCGCCGCCGAACGGCAGGTGGCGAATCGAGCGTCGCCGCCCGCCCAGCAGGCGCAGCACGCGCACGCCGACGCGTGCCGCCGCGCCGTACAGCGCAGGATGTCGTGCGAACCACGACCACGCCTTGAGGCCCGCGCGTTCCTGCCAAGTGGAGAGGCCCGTCTCGAACGATTTCTCGCGCAACTTGCGCTGCAGGTCCGGCAATGGAATCCGCACCGGGCACACGACGCCGCACTGGTTGCACAATGTCGACGCCGACGGCAGGTCGCGCGCATTTTCGAGGCCGACGTACATCGGTGTCAGGATCGCGCCGATCGGTCCCGGATAGACCCAGCCGTACGAGTGCCCGCCAACGTTCTGGTACACCGGGCAATGATTCATGCAGGCGCCGCAGCGGATGCATCGCAGCGCTTCGCTGACGTCGCTCGCCAGCACCTCGGTGCGGCCGGCGTCGACGACGATGAAGTACATGTGCTCGACGCCATGGAACTCGCCGGCGCCCTTGGTGCCGGTCAGGATGTCGACGTAGTTGGAGATCGACTGGCCGGTGGCCGAGCGCGGCAACAGCCGCATCAGCGTGGCGA
>JBDTWY010000072.1:0-12928 GCA_040006455.1 Betaproteobacteria bacterium
TCCAGTCTCTCAGACTCAGTCCGGATGGACAGTAACAACGTATTGAAGCATCACAGTTAAACCTCCAGTCGCATGGCACTCAAATCCAGGATCGTCAAGGTCGCGCTCTCCGTCGCCGACATCGACCGCGGCTACTATCGCGATCACGCGTTGACACTCGCGCAGCATCCCTCCGAAACCAACGAGCGGCTGATGGTGCGACTGCTGGCATTTGCGTTACATGCCGACGACGCGCTCGAGTTCGGCCGCGGCTTGAGCACCGAGGACGAACCCGATCTTTGGCAGCGTGATTTGACCGGTGTGATCGAACACTGGATCGATGTCGGACTTCCCGACGAGCGCGACCTGCGCAAGGCGTGCGGACGCTCGCGCGACGTGCACGTGGTCGCGTACGGTGGCCGCGCCGTCGACCTGTGGTGGCAAGGCGCGCGCGACAAGCTCGAGCGCCAGTCGCATTTGAGTGTCGTCGAGGTGCCGCTCGATGCGAGCCGCGCGCTGGCGCTTCTCGCCGACCGCTCGATCGTGCTGCAGGTGACGATCCAGGACGGCCACGTCTACGTCACCGACGGCGCGACGTCGGTTCCGGTGGAGCTGCGGACGCTGAAGGCTGCGGCGACCGGCGCTTGACGCGGATTGGCTATGCGACCCGCACGCGCTATCCGGTCGCACGCCCGCGTCGCAGCGGCGGGCCGTCTCGCGACACCGCACGCAATCAATGCGCGTCGAGCGCGTACTCCTTCAATGCATCGAGCGGAATCACCGCGAGCGTCTCTTCGTGCGTCGCCTCGAGCACGACGGGCGAGGCCGCCCCCGCGGCGTACGCCTGGCGCCACGTCGCCGCGCATACGCACCAGCGATCGCCGGGCTCGAGGCCGGGGAAGCCGAACTGCGGCATTGGCGTGACCAAGTCGTTGCCCTGCCCGAGCGCGAACGCGAGGAACTGCCGCGTCACCTGCGTGCAGACGACATGCAGTCCCGTGTCTTCAGGGCCGGTGTTGCAGCATCCGTCGCGGTAGAAGCCCGTGCGCGGCGAATGGGAGCAAGGCGCGAGCCTGCCGCCCAGCACGTTGCGATCAGCGTCCGCCATCCCGATCGCCCTAGCGCCCGACGGCACGCAACGCATTCGGCGCGTACCGCGCGCCGGCCGCGGCGCCCGCCGGGATCACGCGATCGATCCGCGCGATGTCGCCGGCGTCGAGCACCACGTCCAGCGCGCGCAGGTTCTCCTCGAGATACTTGCGGCGCTTGGTGCCGGGAATGGGCACGATGTCGTCGCCTTGCGCCAATACCCAGGCGAGCGCCAGTTGCGACGGCGCGCAGCCCTTGGCGCGCGCGATCGCATTGATGTCGTCGACAAGTTCCAAGTTCCTGGCGAAATTGCCGCCCTGGAAGCGCGGCGTGCTGCGACGATAATCATCGGCGTCGAGATCGTCGACGCTTTTGATCTGGCCGGTAAGAAATCCGCGACCGAGCGGACTGTAGGGAACGAAGCCGATGCCGAGCTCACGCACGGTCGGCAGGATCTCGAGTTCCGGTTCGCGACTCCACAGCGAGTACTCGGTTTGCAGCGCCGCGATCGGATGCACGGCGTGCGCGCGACGCAGCGTCGCCGGCGCGGCTTCGGACAAGCCCAGCCAGCGCACCTTGCCTTCGCGCACGAGCGCTGCCATCGCGCCGACCGTTTCCTCGATCGGCGTGTCAGGGTCGACGCGGTGCTGGTAGTAGAGGTCGATCACGTCGACGCCGAGCCGTCGCAGGCTCGCGTCGCAACACTGCCTCACGTACTCGGGCTTGCCATTGACACCCTTGAAGCTGCCGTCGGGATTGCGCACGTTGCCGAACTTGGTGGCGACGATCACGCCGTCGCGTCGCCCCGCCAGCGCGCGGCCGAGCAGTTCCTCGTTGCTGCCGCCGCCGTACATGTCGGCGGTGTCGAGGAACGTCACGCCGAGATCCAGCGCGCGATGGATCGTCGCGATCGCCTCGGCTTCGTCGCGGCCGCCGTAGAAGTCCGACATGCCCATGCAGCCGAGCCCCATCGCCGACACTTCGAGTCCTTGTCCCAACTTGCGCTTCTTCATGTTCACCTCGAATCGATGCTTCGCTATTTGGCGGGCGCCTGGCAGTTGTAAGGCAGCATGCCGATCGGAACGTTCGTGCGGTCTTCGCCAAGCACCGTCATTCCGCCAGGAACCGCCGCGTGCGCGCACACCCATGCAACCGGCACCACCGGCGCATCGGCGACCACCGCGGGCCGCAGCGTGAGGATCCGGCCGGATAGCAGCTTGTGCGCGTTGTTGCCGAACGTGATCTGGATCGCGCCACCCTGCAGCGCCACCGAGCTCACATAGTTGTTGACGATCTTGTCGGGCGCCGGCAAGCCGGCGCTCGCGTTGTTGGCCGGCAACGCAGCGGAGCTCGCCCACGCCTGCGCGACCGCGCTCTCGACGATGTCGGCGAGCGGCACCGCGTCGATCACCTGCTTGCGGACGATGCCATTGGTCATGCTCGGCAGTGCCATCGTCGCGAGTAGCGCGACGATGGCAACCGCGACCACGACCTCCATGAGTGTGAAACCTGCGTGATGCCTGCGCATTTGCGTGTTGCAGCGTGACCCAGCGTCCAATGATAGCCGAGTCGTCCGATCGCTCGCTCACGCTTCGCCGCGCTTCGACTTGATGCGTGCGTTGGCGAGCCTGCCGCGCACCTTCCATTCGGCCACCTGCTGCTGCCGGCCGAGCGCGCTCTGCGTGTCGCGCCGCGCGTCGCGCAACAGCTTGTGGTAGTTGCGCAGCCGATCGGCGTCGACTCCGTCGCGCACCGCGCACTCCGGCTCGTGCGCGTGCCGGCAATCGCGAAACCGGCATCGCGCGGCGAGCGCCTCGATGTCGGTGAAGACCGCGGCAACGTGGGTGGCGTCGCCATCGGGGCGCAGCGTGCGCAAGCCGGGCGTGTCGATCACGCACGCACCGCCAGGTAGCCGGTGCAGCGAGCGCGACGTCGTCGTGTGCTTGCCGCGGCCGTCATGCGCGCGCACCGCGCCCGTGTCCTGCACGGTGGTGCCGAGCAACGTGTTGGTCAGCGTCGACTTGCCGGCGCCCGACGAGCCGAGCAGCACCAGCGTTTGCCCGCGGCCAAGGTAGCTCGCGAGCGTCGCGGCCGTGGCAGCGGCGGTGGCATCTACCGCCAGCACGTCGACGTGTGGCGGCACGCGGCCGTGCAACAGCGCGATCCGCGCGGCAAGCTGCGCGTCGGTGGGCGCCGCGACGTCGCGCTTGGTGAGCACGACGACCGGCAACATGCCATCGGCGTGCACGAGCGCCAGGTAACGTTCGAGTCGCCGCGGATTGAAATCGTCGTCGAGTCCCATGACGAGGAGCGCCACGTCGACGTTGCTGACGACCGGATGACGCCGCCCGTCGCCATCGCGGCGCACGATATGCGACGCCGGCGGCACGCGGTGCGCGACCCACGCCTCGCGATGTGAATCGATCGACAACAGCACCCAGTCGCCGACGGCCAATGCCGTTCGCGCATCCGCCAGCAGGCGCAGTAGCCGCGGCAACGGGCGCGCGCGGAACTCGGCGATGCCGTCGTGCACTTGCACGGCATCGCGATTGACCTCGACGACGCGCGCAAGCTTCGGCGATTCTGCTGCATCGCCTGCCGCCTGCATCGCGGCGCTCGCGAGTTGCGGCGTGAGTCCCAGGCCGGACAGTCGTGCAAATTCGAGTTCGAACATGATGGTTGGATTCCTTCGTTTCATCCGGCGACGGCCGACGACGGCCGTGCCCAAGCGCACCGCGTGCACGGCACACGGAGCGACCGATAGGAAACGTCAGCTGCGCGCCTCGAGCGAGGCACGGAATTCGAGCTACTGCAGGGTCACGGGTCCGTCGCGCGCGGGCGCGCGTGGCGCATCCGCAATCGCGGGCGGATCACGGATGACGCGTCAGGCGTGATGCTGCGCGCGCACCGAGGTCGCAGCCGACAGGGGGCAGTGGACAAGGTTCTGCATGGGACCTCCCGCGGGTTGGGTTGATACACGAGCGCCGGGATGACGCCGCGGCGGGCATTCTGGCAGGCGGTCAATACCGCGTCAATCGAGCTTCGCGCCCGACCGCTTGACCACGTCCGCCCATTTGACGCGCTCACTTTGCAGGAATGCGCTAAACGCCGCCGGACCCAGCACGCGTGGCTCGGCGCTCTGTTCGGCGAAGCGCTGCAGGACTTCCGGGTCCTTCATCACCTGCGCGAGCGCCGCCGCCACGCGATCGACGATGTCACGCGGCGTCCCCGCGGGCGCAAGCACGCCGAAGAACGCATACACCTCGAACTGCGGCACGCCGCTTTCCCTGATCGTCGGCACGTCGGGCAGCGACGGCAGGCGTTGCGAAGCGGTCGTCGCCAGCACGCGCAGCTTGCCGCTCTGCACGTGCTGCATCACCTCGATGGGTGTCGCGAACATCATGTTGACCTGGCCGCCGATGAGGTCCGCCATCGCCGGCCCGCCACCCTTGTAAGGGACGTGCACGAGGTCGACTCCGGCATTGAGCTTGAAGAGCTCGCCCGCCATGTGCGGAACCGAACCGCTACCCGCCGAGCAGAACGTGAGCGCGCCGGGTTTCGATTTCGCGAGCGCAACGAGCTCGGCGAGGTTTCTCGCCGGCACCGCGTCATTCACCACGAGGATGAACGGCGACACCGCGAGCAGCGACACCGGCGCGAACTCCTTCGCCGCGTCGTAGGGCAGCGACGGGTAAAGCGCTTGCGTGATCACGAACGGTGTCGGCGCGAACAGCAGCGTATAGCCGTCGGGCGTCGCCTTGGCGACGAAGGCGTTGCCAATCGTCGTGCCGGCGCCCGGCTTGTTCTCGATCACGATCGCCTGCCCGAGGCGCTCGCCCAGCTTCTGCGCGACGAGGCGCCCGATGATGTCCGTCGCGCCCCCCGGGGCGAACGGCACGACCAGCTTGATGGGTTTGGTCGGCCAGTAGTCGGCCTGCGCCTGCGGCATGCCGTACGTCGCCGCCAGCACCGCGAACGCCAGCAATGCCGAGCGTCGATCCCAGCGCTTCATTTGCAATCTCTCCTGATTGGCGGCGCTATTATGGCGCGCTCGTGTCGTACCGCATGCATCGACGACGATCGTAGTCGCGAATCGATCGCCGCGCACCCGGTGTGCGACTACGATGCCATGCCAACGCGGCCCATGCCGGGCAGCTTGAGCGCCGGTCGTCGAACGTCGACGCCGGTCACGAGGCCCAGCACGTTGAGCTCGATGCCCTCGTCCCAGCCGACGATCGCGCCGGCAAGGCCATAGAGCGACAGCTGGATACCGGTGTGACTGGGCGACCATCCGACAATGCGGTCGATCGGCAGGTAGTCCTTGCCGATCGCGTTCGACGGCATCGTCAGCCGCAATTCCGGGATCTCGCGTCCCATGTAGGCAACGAAGGTGTTGCTGTTGGGCCCCGGCCATGCGCGATATTCACCGCCGTACGGGTATGCGGCCAGTGCCGCGGGCAAGCGCGCGATGACCGCAGCCGCGTCGGCGCCGCGCAGGTCGCGCAAAAGCTGCGGTCGTGCGCCGAACCATTCGCCGTCCGGCGCGCGATTGTCGGAAACCGACAGCGCCGAGCTGCCGCCGCGCAGCCGCCAGCCGATCACTTCATAGCGCGTGTAGCCGGTCGCGCCGGCGGGCTTGACGGCGATCCACGTGTGCACGGCGAACGCACCGCGCCAGCCAACGGTGCGTGCCGCATAGACCTGCACCACCGGCTCGGCCGTCGCCGCAGCATCGGGCGCCAGGCCGACCGACTCCTGCGATGCGTTGCGCCAGTCGCGACCGAGCGGTGCATCGCCCAGCGCAACCGCGAGCATGGGTCCGCTCACCAGCAAGGCGGCCAGCGCCCAAAGCGCGTAGTGCACGATCTTTTTCCTCACGGGTTGGTTCACGATTGCACTATGGGATCCATCGCGTCGATTCACAAGCGGGCGCCAGGCGACGATTTATTTGTCGCGCAACACCGGGCGCGCCGCGCGAACGCGACAGATTTATTGACTTTGCGCAAGCTCCCGCCTAACCTCCGGGCGGTTGCACACCACCCACGAGGGCGTCATGCGTCGGCTACTGGCAGGCATGTTCATGCTTTTGACGGGTTGCGCAGCGCTGGCGGCCCCGTTCCAGAACGGCAGCTTCGAGTCGTCAGGCTCGCCGCCGTGCAACGCGTTCAACCAGAGCGGCGGGGCAATCCCCGGTTAGACCATCAGCATCGGCAACGTCGACTGGGAAGGGCCGCTACCTTCCTGCGGCTGGCAGGCATCGAACGGCGTCGCCAGTCTCGACCTCGTCGGCACCGGCGGCATCGGCGGCATCCAGCAGACCTTCGACACCGTGCCCGGCACCACCTACCAGCTGTCGTTCGACATGGCCGGCAATTTCGCTGCGCCGCCGGTCATCAAGCCGCTCGCCGTCACGATCAATGGCGTCACGTCGAACTTCACGTTCGATACCACCGGCCGCAGCGGGAGCGCGATGGGGTGGACGACGCATACGCTGACGTTCGTCGCCGATGACCTCGCCAGCACGGTGCTGTTCGTCAGCGATGTCACCGCCTCGGGCGGATCGCTGAATGCCGGTGCGGCGCTCGACAACGTGCGGATCGGGCCGCCCGGAGCCCCCGCGGCGGCGGCAGTCGCGGTGCCGCTCGACTGGGTGCAGTGGCTGGCGGCGCTGGCGATCGTCATGGCGGTCGCCGTAGGCATGCGCCGCCGCGCGCGCAACCGATAGCAGTCGGGGTCAGGCAGCCGCCTGGCGCCACACGCTGGCGAACCACGGCTGCTCGGCGCGCGGCAGGCCCGCGGGGCGATAGTAGCTGTCGACCTCGTCGAAGCCGGCGTCGCGAAGGTAACGCTGCCACGTCGCGGGCCGGTGATAGGCGCCGTACCGGCCGCGGTTCCATCCCTCGTCGTCCTGGCCGTGCGGGTTGGAGCTGAACAGCACGCCGCGCGGCTTCAGAGCATCGCGCAACTCGCCCAGCACCCGCGGCAACTCCTGCGCCGGAACGTGGAACAGCGACGCGTTGGCGAAGATGCCGTCGAAATGCGCGCGTGGCAATCGCAGCGCGAGAAAATCCTGGTGCCAGACTTCGCAGCCGGTATCGGCGCGCGCCATCTCGACGAATTCGAGCGTGGCGTCGAGGCCCACCGCGTGATGGCCCAGGCGTGTAAGCGCCGCGAGATCGCGGCCGGGGCCACAACCGAAGTCGAGGATCGTGAAAGGCGGCGCGCCTTCGATGGCGCCCAGCAACGCGGCGATATTCTGGCTGACGTCGTGGCCGCGCGTGCCTTCGCGAAACGACTCCGCGCGTTCGCCGTAGTGCGCCAGCGTGCGCGCGGCGATGTCGTCGAGCTCTTTGCGAGACAGTGGCATTGACAGACGGAAAGTGGGGTCGGAAAGTGGGGTCGGAGTCGTTTGCCGGAATGGGGGGCGGAGTCGAATTCCAACTCGGCGTGCTGCATGGAAGCCTACAAGAAAAAACGACTCCGACCCCCATTCTGGCAAACGACTCCGACCCCAAGGGGAAAAACGACTGCGACTCCGCTTCTCGTGCTATTATTCGCGTGCGGCCCTTGAACCAGTCCCCTTGCCGCAGTCGATTCCGACCTTTTCGTCGTTTCTTCCGTTTGGCTGTGACTGGCCGCCCTGATGGGCGAGCGGCCGAGCACCCATTCGAAAGCTAGCATGTCCTTCAATGAACTCGGGCTGTCCGACGCACTCCTGCGTGCGGTCGCCGACCAAGGTTATTCCACGCCGACGCCGATCCAGGCCCAAGCCATTCCGGCGGTGCTCGAAGGCGCCGACGTCCTCGCCGGCGCGCAGACCGGCACCGGCAAGACCGCCGGCTTCGTGTTGCCGATCCTGCAGCGGCTGACCACCGAAGCGCCGCGCCATGGCGGACCAAGACGCTCGCCGCGCGTGCTGATCCTCACGCCCACGCGCGAGCTGGCCGCACAGGTCGAAGCGTCGGTGCGCACGTACGGCAAGCACGTCGACGTGTCGTCGATAGCGGTATTCGGCGGCGTCGGTTTCGGCGGCCAGGCGACGCGCCTCAAGCGTGGCGTCGACATCCTGGTGGCGACCCCGGGACGGCTGCTCGACCACGTGCAGCAACGCAGCGTCGACCTGTCCAAGGTCGAGATCTTCGTACTCGACGAAGCCGACCGCATGCTCGACATGGGCTTCATCCCGGACGTCAAGCGCGTGATCGCAATGCTGCCGCGACAACGCCAGACGCTGCTGTTCTCGGCGACGTTTTCCGACGAGATCCGCCGGCTGGCCGGCAGCTTCCTGACCAATCCGCGCACGATCGAGGCGACACCGCGCAACACCACGGTGGACATGATCGCGCAGCGCATCCACCCGGTCGATCGCGAGCGCAAGGCGGAACTGCTCGCCTATCTGATCGGCCACAATCGCTGGCAGCAGGTGCTCGTGTTCACACGCACCAAGCACGGCGCCGACAAGCTCGAGCATTCGCTGGAGCGCAGCGGCATCGCCGCGATCGCACTGCATGGCAACAAGAGCCAGGGCGCGCGCACCAAGGCGCTGGCCGATTTCAAGAAGGGTGCCGTCACCGTGATGGTCGCCACCGACATCGCGGCGCGTGGCATCGACATCGACCAGTTGCCGCACGTCGTCAACTACGACCTGCCCAACGTGCCCGAGGATTACATCCACCGCATCGGCCGCACCGGCCGCGCCGGCAACGAAGGCGAGGCGATCTCGCTGGTCTGCATCGACGAGCTTTCGTTCCTGCGCGACATCGAGCGGCTGATCAAGCGCACGATCACCAAGGACGTGATCGCCGGCTTCGAGCCCGATCCGCGCATCGCCGCACAACCGGTATTCGCGCAGCGCGGACGCGGCGCACCGCGCCAGCACACGCCGGCCGCGCATGCCCGAGGCAAGGGCCGCGACGACCAGCGTCCGCATCAAAGCTATGGGCAGCGCACCGACACCGGCCATGCGCAGGCACGTCGCCACACGCCGGATGACCCGCGCGATCACGCACAGGGACGCGCGCAGCCGGCGGCACGCCCGGCACACCATGCACCGGGCCCACGAGGTGGCGCCCACGCACGCCCCGCTGGCAAGGGCCCGGCGCCAGCGCCGTGGCATCGCGGCGCGCGCAACGCGCGCGGCTAGGCGCGCAGTTACCCGCTCGAACTCGCCCGCAGTTTCCACAACCCGCAAACAGCCCGGTGCGCGACGCGCACCGGCGCCGGAGCTGCAGCCGGCGATCAGGATTCGGGGCCACACTGTTGGCCCCTTTTTTTTGCTCGGGTAAGATGCGCGCGTTCGGTGCTCTCGGCGCCGCGCATGCAACCACCGATCGCTTGCGCTGCAGATCGACACCGGCGCGGAGACTTCGATGAGCGACAACAAACGCGTTCGACCCGCGACGCCACCAGCGACCGCGGCAAGCGCGCCCACGTGGCGCGAGCGCGCGGTGCGCGTGGCCGCGGTCATCGCGCTCAATGGGATTTTCAGCTTCACGACGCTGATCGCGGCGATGATCCTGGCGTTCGCCGGATTGCTGCTGACGGTGGCATGGCATTCCAGCGCGCAGGTGATGCAGCAGCGGCAGCTCTACCGGGCGTTCACCGCGCACGCCGACAGCAGGATCGTCGAAAGCTGGCTGGCGCTGCAGATCGATCCTGCACGCATTGCGGTGCCGGCCAACTGGCGCGCATCGACGCTGGCAACGCCCTGCGTCGTCGTCGAGATCGACGGCGAATGGAGTGCCGACCGGCGCCGCGCATTCTGCGGCAACCAGTTCGGCTTCAGCGATGGCTACGATGTCGTCAACCTGCGCGACATCGCGCCGGACACGCCGTTCGCGTGGTCGCGTGACAGCCGCGGCTTCGCGGTCGCCGAGATTCGCATGTCGGCCGAATCGCAGGCGTGGCTCGCAAGCCATGCACCGGACCGCTTCATGCACGACAAGTGGCCGGCGCAGACGTCGCTCGACTGGCTCAAGCTCGAGATCGACGCGCCGGTCGACGCGGCGATCGACGGCTGGAGCGCGCAGAGTGCGCTGATGCCGATCGTGTTCGATCCTCGGCAGCCCGCGCTCGCACTGCCGAAAGGGGTCGTCGATGCGCGCCTCGCGCGCCATCCCAACTGGCCCGTGCTGATCATCTTGGGTGCGATGGGGCTCGCCGTGTGGGCCGCCGGCATCCTGCTGCTGCCGGTGCTCGGCAACACGCCACTGGCCGGCAAGATCATCCTCGGCGTGCTGCCGCTGCTGGCGATGCCCTGGTGGGAAGACTACTTCCCGCATTCGCTGACTGCATTCAATGGCGACCTTGCGCAGGTCGTCGGCGACATGTTCCACGACATCGATCCGCTCGACCGCGTGGTCGCGTCGGCACCCGGTGACGCGCTGCTCGCGCATGGCACGCGAATCACGTGGCGCGCCGGCGACGGCCCGTACGCCGACACGTTCGGGCGCTTCGAGTTCGCGGCGCCGGCGAATGTGCCCGCATCCGCCGACGCCGCGCTCGCGGCGCTGGTCGGCGCGGTGACCCCGCAGATACGCGCCCTGCCCGATGCCGAGCGGATCGCGCTGATGCAGAAGCTTCGCCGCGACAAGGAGCTCGACCTGACGGCCGCCGGCATCGTGTTCCTGCCCGCGGCGAAAGAGGCGCTGGTCGATCCGCAATCGAGCCCGGCGCTTGCGCGCGCAGCGCGGCTTTTCCTCACCACATGGCTGACGTCGCCGGTGGCATCGCCGCATCAGCGACAGCCGGCCTACGATGAACGCCTACGGCTGTTCGCGCAGCTGAAGGACGTGCCGGTGCCGGAGATCGCCGATAGGGTGCGCTGACGTCCCGCGGCGCGTCAGCGACCCGTGTTCGACGCAGCCGGCACGCCGTCCAGTCCGAACGCCTGCGCGAGCAATGTATACGAGCGTTCGCGCGCTTGCGGATCGAACGTCCACGTGAC
Source organism: Betaproteobacteria bacterium (assembly GCA_040006455.1). Lineage (GTDB taxonomy): Bacteria > Pseudomonadota > Gammaproteobacteria > Burkholderiales > Casimicrobiaceae > VBCG01. Next base: position 11,015 of record JBDTWY010000072.1, read on the forward strand.
GACGACGAGCTCGTCGAGCTCGAGGCGACGCGCCTCGGCGCGCAATCGATCCGCAACGACGTCTGCGGTGCCGGCGAACGCCTTTTGCCGCAGCGCGTCGATGCGCACGCGATCGTCAGCCGAATAATCCTCCGCGTCGGCTTCCTCGGGCGACACCAGCGGCCGGCGGATGCCCTTCTCGAAGCCCACGCGCCATTGCTCGCGCGTCTTCAGCAGGCGCCGCGCCTCGGCCTCGGTGTCGGCCACCAGCGCCCAGATGCAGATCGTTGCGAGCGGCACGGGATAACGCTCGCTCGGCTGGTAGTTGCGCCGGTAGAGATCGAGCGCTTCCTCGACGCCGCGACCCTCGCTGAAGAAATACGCGTACGCGTACGGCAAGCCGAAGTGCGCGGCGAGTTGTGCGCCATAGTTGGAGCTGCCGAGGATCCACAGTTCGGGCGACGTTGGCCCGCGCGGATGCGCGACGATGTCGCCGAACGGATGATTGTCGTCGAGCGGTGCGCCCGACACCCAGTTGGCCAGGTCGAGCACCTGCCTCGGAAACTGCTCGGCGCCGATGTCGTCCTGCGGGTTGAGCGCGTACGCGGTCTTGCGATCGGAGCCCGGAGCGCGACCGACGCCGAGGTCGATGCGGCCGGGCGCGATCGCTTCCAGCACGCGAAACTGCTCGGCGACCTTGAGAGACGAATAATGCGGCAGCATCACGCCGGCGCTGCCGACGCGGATGCGCTGCGTCGTCGCGGCGATCGCTGCCATCAGCACTTCGGGCGCCGTGCCGACGATGCTGCCGCTGTTGTGATGCTCGGACACCCAGTAGCGGTGGTAGCCCAGCGCATCGCAGAGACGCGCGAGCGCGAGCGTGTCGCGAATGGCGTCGGTTTCGGCGCGTCCCTTGGACGCGGTCGACTGGTCGAGAACGGAAAGCTTCATGTCAGCGATACCCCGCGGCTTGCAGTTCGAAAAGCTCGGCGTAACGGCCACCCTCGGCAAGCAGCGCCTCGTGCGTGCCGATCGCCTCGATCTCGCCGTCGGCGAGGACGACGATGCGATCGGCCATCCGCACGCTGGAAAAGCGGTGCGAGATCAATATGGCCGTCTTGCCTTCGGACAGTTCCTTGAAACGCTGGAACACCTCGAATTCGGCGCGCGCATCGAGCGCGGCGGTCGGCTCGTCGAGGATCAGCAACTGGGCGTCGCGCATGTACGCGCGCGCGATCGCGATCTTCTGCCACTCGCCACCCGACAGGTCGACGCCACCCTTGAAGCGCTTGCCGATGACCTGGTCGTAGCCGTGCGGCAGCTTGCGGATGACGTCGTCGGCGAGGCTTCGATGCGCGGCGGCGGCGATGCGCTGGCGGTCATCGCGCGCCTCGATGCGGCCGACAGCGATGTTCTCGCCCGCCGTCAGGTGGTAGCGCACGAAGTCCTGGAATATCACGCCGATATCGCCGCGCAATGCGGCGAGGTCGTAGTCGCGCAGGTCGTGCCCATCGAGCAGGATGCGCCCCTCGTCCGGATCGTAGAGCCGCGCGAGCAACTTGACGAGTGTCGTCTTGCCGGCGCCGTTCTCGCCGACCAGCGCCAACACTTCGCCGGCGCGCAACGTGAAGTCGAGGTGCCGCACCGCCCAGCGTTCGGCGCCCGGATAGCGGAAGCCTACGTTGTCGAACGTGAAGCCTTCACGAATCGGCGTTGGAAACGGCAGGGGATTCGCGGGCGACGTGATCTCGGGTTCGATCTCGAAGAATGAAAACAGGTCGTCGAGATAGAGCGCCTGTCCGGCGACGCTGGAAAATCCGATCAGCAGGCCTTCGAGCAGGTTGCGCAGCCGCCTGAACGAGCCCGCGAGGAAGGTGAGATCGCCGATCGTGAACTCGCCGTGCAGCGTGCGCCAGATGATGTACGCGTAGGCGA
>JBDTWY010000073.1:0-12880 GCA_040006455.1 Betaproteobacteria bacterium
ACCAGCTACCGATCGTCGCCTTGGTAAGCCTTTACCTCACCAACAAGCTAATCGGGCATCGGCCGCTCCCATAGCGCGAGGTCCTTACGGATCCCCCGCTTTCCTCCGTAGAGCATATGCGGTATTAATCCGGCTTTCGCCGAGCTATCCCCCTCTACGGGACACGTTCCGATGCATTCCTCACCCGTTCGCCGCTCGCCGCCAGGGCTCAGTTGCCTGAGTCCCGCGCTGCCGCTCGACTTGCATGTGTAAAGCATGCCGCCAGCGTTCAATCTGAGCCAGGATCAAACTCTTCAGTTCAATCTCTGTTTACTGCAAGACTCACTCGAATGGACTCAAGCCCGATCCCCTTGCGAAAACCCGGCCTTCATCCACGAACCCAGGGCCACAAAATCCCCTACAGGACTTAGCTCCCCAGGCTCGCACTTGCGTTTCGTGTGAGTACCAAAGTTTTTTCTGAAACCCCCAGGCTTCCAGTCAAGAACCAGGATCCCTAAAGACCCTCTCCCTCAACCTTCCACCAGGCGCCAGTCAACTCGAGCACCCACACCTATCGATTGCTGATTTTTAAAGAGCGACTGCCTGGCTTCCAGAACCCCGGCAGCGCCGGCGACTTGGTTATCAGGTAGCAAAGAGGCGCGATTATACAACGAAACAAAGGACCGTCAATCGATTTTGCTGCGATGCGCAATCGCCTGCCGGCCAGGTCGGAGCATTTCGGGCACCGGGCGCTGAACGGGACGGCAAAATGCCCCCGGAAGCTTCCTGGGCGCCCGGCTGCTCAGGCCATCTCGCGCAACACGGCCACCGTAAGCGCCGCGCAGGCGTCCCAGGTATACATTCGCGCGCGCGCGTCGCCTTTGGTGCGGAGCGCGTCGGCCCATCCGGGATCTTCGACGACGCGCACCAGCGCCGAGGCGATCGCGTCGACGTCATAGGGGTCGACGAGGCACGCCGCGTCGCCGGCGATTTCCGGCATCGACGTCAGCGACGAGGTGATGACCGGTGTCCTCGACGCAAAAGCCTCGATCACCGGCAGCCCGAACCCTTCGTAAAGCGACGGAAACACGAACGCCGTCGCGGCCTGGTACAGCATTCGCAAATCGGCGTCCCCGACCCGTTCGAGCCATCGCACACCCGAAGATGCGCGATCGCGCAACAGCGCGACCGTCCGGTCGGCGCTCCACCCAACCTTACCCACTACGACGAGCTGGTGGCTGGCCCGAAGCTGCGCCGGAAGCCGTGCATACGCCTCGACCACGCGTGAAATGTTCTTGCGCGGCTGCAACGTGCCGACGGAAAGAAAATACCGTCCGGACAATCCGTGCCGCGCGCGAAGCTCCGCGATGTGCGCCGGGGTTGCCGTCGCGAACCAGCGGTCGTCGACGCCGAGTGGCGTCACCGTGATCCTTGCCTCCGGAATCGCATACTGCTCGACGATTTCGGGAACCATCGCCCTCGATATCGCCAGCACGCGATCAGCCCAGCGCACCGAATGCCGGAGCACCCAGTTCTTGGCATGGCGCATCCGCGGATTTGCCCACTCAGGATGACTGAGCGGTATCGCGTCGAACACCGTCGCGCAAACCGGCAAACGACGCAGTCGCGGAACCCGGTAGTCGGTCGCGAAGTAGACATCGGCCTTGCCGGCGAGCTCGGATGCGCCACGGTACGGCAAACCGGACAGGATCGCCCTCGCCGCCGCGACCGACGGCCTGCCCGCAAACGCAAACGTTCCATTCGGCGCAGCCTGCGCCGCGCGCGAACCCATGACGACCGGGACGAGGCTGATGCCGGGCGTCGTCGCCAGCCGGCTGCGCATTTCGCGCGTGTAGATACCGATGCCGTCGAGCGCATCACGCGTCAGCGGATCGACCAGGATGGTGTCCGAAAACGCGACGCGAAGCGTCATCTGCGCTCAGGCCCTGGGCCGGCAGGAAGACGATGCAGGGGTCGACGTCAACGTTACGCGGCGACCATGTGCGGCAGCCTCTGCTGCAGGAGATCGATGATATGCGCGACGCAGTCTTCCCACGAAATCCACGCAAACGGCTCCCGCAATCGCGAGGGCGGATACTCGCCGCGCACCAGGAACGCCTCCAGCACGTCCGCGATCGACATCGCGTCGAAGGGATCGAAATAGACGGCGTACGCGCCGGCGATCTCCCGGAACACGCGTATGTCGCTCGCGAACACCGGCAAGCGATGCATCAGCGCTTCGACCAGCGGCAAGCCGAAACCTTCTGCATAGGACGGATACACGAGCGCGCGTGCGTTGACAAATGCGAATCGGAGCTCGGCATCGCTCAATCCGTGAAAAACGTGGATGTCGCTGCGAACCCGCGGATGGGCGCGAATGTCATCGAATACCGCATCGGCGCCAAGTCCGCGCTTGCCCACCAGCAGCAATTTCGCCCTGACGCCGCGCCGGCGCAGTTCCGCCAACGCGACGATCAGCCGCCGCTGGTTCTTGCGGGGATCGAGCCAACCGACGTTGAGAAGCACCGGCACGCCCGAATCGAATACGTCGCGCAGCCGCGCGCGCGGCGCGGCCCGTTCGTCGAGCAAATCCATGTCATGGCCCAGGTGAAACCATTCGACGACCTGCCCCGCAGGGTAGGATCCTTCCGGCATCTGCTGTCGCACGTGCTCGATATCAGCCTTGGACGCCTGCGAGATCGTGAAAATGCAATCGGCATTGCCGATCATGCATTCCGCCCAATCGCGAAAGGGCGCGACGAACTCCGCCGGCCAGATGTCCACAAACCGCAACGGGATGACGTCGTTGATGATCGCGCAGATGAACGTCCCTTGCGCGCGCAGCGCCCGCAGTGCGGGCCGCATGTCGATGCCGGCCGTCAGGTCGATGTGAAACAGCACATCCTGGGGACGGATGTGCACGCGTTCGCCCCCGTCCCCGATGCTGCCGCTGGCCCGCAGACGCTGCGCACCCGACACCACGCTGCGCACGATGTTCGCGAGGCCCGGCGCCGTCGCAGGCGCCGAAAGGAACCGGCGCACGGGCCCCTGAGGAAGCGCACGGGCGAACCGATTGATCCGCCGCTGTGCCCGTCGGTGCAAGGTTTCGCTGTCATTGCCTTCCAACAACGATTGCAAGCGCCCGTCGGCATCGATGGGCGCGCGGTAGAAATAACCATCCTCGAAGTACACGGGAACGGCGGTGAATCCGCGCGCCGGCGCCAAGGCGCGAAAATGCCTGACGACGTTGCGCACCACGCGCGGAATTCCGGTGCCCTGATCATGACGGAAAGTCGTCGTGCACTCGAGATACACGATGCGATCGCGCGCGGTCATCGGCGCTTTACGCTTCTCATCGCCAGCCGTTCGCGGACCCATCGGCGCGCGCGCGACAGCATCAGGTGCGGTGCGCCGGCGCGCGCATACATCGGGCCGCTGCGCAAGCGCTCATCGCTGATGCCCTTGCGCATGTCGGCGGCGCGGAAGTAGCCATCGAACACATTCGGCTGCACGCGGAAATGTCGCAGCAGGTCGGCGTCCTCGCGGCGTACGTAGAACCGGTTGAGTCCGTCGAACCATGCGAAGACGTAGCCTTGCTGCAGCAGTGCCGGCTCCCATGTCCCATAGGTTGCCAGCGTGCGCATCGGCGCTGTTGCTTCGATGACCAGTATTCGTGGTCGATGCCGCGACCAATCGGCGCCCGCCAGCACCAGGCCCTCGGCGCCTTCGACGTCGATCTTGAGGAATTCCACGACCGACGGTGCATGCGCGCCGATGACTTCGGCCAGCGTCATCACCTGGACGTCGATCTCGCGGCACGCGAAGCCGCGCGCGCGCATGTCGCTGGCAACATCCGCATCGAGCGTCGACAGTCCCTGCGGCGAAAAGTCGAAGAATCGCATCCTGCCGGGCTGAGCGCCCAGCGCCACGTCGAGGTTGATGTCGCGCGGTCGGGCCCGCGTGAACTTCGCGATCTGCGCGGGCACCGGGTCGACGTTGATGCCGTTCCAGCCCTTGTCGTAGAAATGACGCGTCACCGAATCGATTTCCGGATCGAATGCGCCGACATCGATGTAGAAGCCCTTTTCGACACCCTGCAGTGCGCGGGCGAGCATCACGTCCTCGAGGTTCTGCGCCCAGGAAATCATGCGTTAACCCCGTCGCCCTTGATGACGATGACACCGAACGACGTCGTCGCGTAGGCACGCAAGCCGAAGCGCAGCTTGAGGCGCAGGTGGGGTTCGAGGGCATAGGGCGGGACGTCGACGTAGCGCTCCACCGGCTCGCTGCCCATCGTGAAATCGAAGGGCAGCACCTGGTGGCCGTCGCTTCGCAGCGCGGTTGCGAGCTCGCGGAAGTCACGCTGGCGAAACAGTACGGTCGGCCCGCTTGCCACCGTCGCGGCGTCGGACGACAGGTTGTATTCGGTGGTGTGCACCGCGATGCCCCCGGCGCGCAGCACGTCGAGCGACTTGCGCACGAAGGTGTTGCCCCGCTCGATGCTGCCGAGATGCTCGTACGAGCAACTCGACCAGCAAAAGTCGAAGCCGCGGAGGTCGGCGGGAATGGCGTTCATGTCCACGGTACGGTAGCGCGCGTGCAACGCGAATGCCGCAGGTTCGCACAATCCGCGCGCGTTGAGTGCGGCAAGCTGGCTGCCTGCGTGCTGGTCAGTGGCTGCCCAGCCCGCTTCGACAGCGGCACCGGCGTCCATGTCGGTGGCGACGACATCGATGCCACGACTCGCGAACAGGCTTGCCAAGGGCTCGCGGCCGACGCCGAAACCGACGCCGCGCGCCCCTCGGAACAGCGCGCCGCGCTCATGCAGAACCTGGCAGATGAAGACGTGCTCCCACTGTTTGCGATGGTAGCGGGGCTCCTCGCCGAGCTGCGCACACCAATACTCGTACAACGGCATCCGGAAATGCGCCTCGCGACACAGGCCGGACGTGAAGACGAACGGCGCGCGTTGCGGCGCGCACTCCGCGGTGTTCGACCGATGGAAGAACCGGGGCGCGGACGGCTTCGGACGCGGTCGCACCGATGCAACGCCGCGGATTGCGCGACCGACGATGCGCCGTGCCGATGCCGCAAGATTCATGGCGTATCGCGCCGATAGAATTCCACCGCGTCGGTCACGGAGCCCGAGAACGCGATCCTGCGCGCTTCGAGCACCATCGCACGGCCGCATAGCCGCGCAATGCTGCGGAGATCGTGCGACACGATCAATGTTGTCACTCCGCGCTTGTGCAGCTCGGCGATCTTGCCGATGCATTTTTCCTGGAACAGCGCATCGCCGACCGTCAGCGATTCGTCGATCAGCAGAATCTCGGGCTCGAGGTGCACGGCCACCGCAAAGCCCAGTCGCGCGAGCATGCCGCTCGAATACACGCGGATCGGCTCGTCGATCGATTCCTCGAGCTCGGCGAACGCGATGATGGCGTCCGCCTTCATCGCGACCTCGGTGCGTCGCATGCCGAGCAGCACGCCATTCAGCAGGATGTTGTCGCGGCCGGTCAATTCCGGATGAAATCCCGCACCCAGCTCGAGCAGCGGCGAAACCCGGCCCGCCACCGACACTGACCCCGACGTCGGCTTGAGCACGCCGGCGATCATCGCGAGCAGCGTGCTCTTGCCGACGCCGTTGCGTCCGATGATGCCGACCGACTCGCCGTGCTCGATCCTGAAACTCACCTCGTGCAGCACCTCGCGTTGCGCGAGACGCATCCGCCGTAGCGCTTCTCGCGGACGCAGCAGCAGCCCCTTCACTCCGCCGGCCATGTGCCACGCGAGCGAGTATGTCTTGCAGACCTCGTCGAACGCGATCGCTGCCTGCGTGTTCAAAGGGCCTCCGCGAACTTCCAATGCATGCGGTGGAACGCCAGCACGCCGACCGACAGCGAAATCGCCGCGGCGATCGTCGCCGTGCCGAGCGACGCCCACGCGATCGTGCCTTCGAGGAACAGCGCGCGCCACGCGACGATCAGCGGCGCGAACGGGTTGGCCGCCATGATCGGCGCGAAAAGCGGCGGCACCATCCTCGGCTCGTAGATCACCGGCGTCAGGTAGAACAACACCGTCATCACCAGCACCAGCAGCCGCTCGATGTCGCGAAAGAACACGTTGCAGGACGCGATCGCGAGCGAAATGCCGAAAATGATCATTGCCTGCAACACCAGCAGCAGCGGAATTCCGACCAGCCACGACCAGGCGGGACCGCCGTGTCCGAACATCAGCATGATCACGGCGAGCACCGGTATGCAAAGCATGAAATGCAGCCCTTCGGTGAGCACCGTCGACAGCACGATCAGGTAGCGCGGGAAGCTGATCTTCTTGATCAGTGACGCGTTGGTGATGAATGCCGCCGGTGACGACGTCAGCGAGCTCGACAGCCATTGCCACGGAAACAGGCCCGACAGCAGGAATACGAAATAACCTTCGATTTGCACGTTCAGGATCGCCTTGAAGGCAATCCAATAGGTGACCGCGTACACGATCGGGTTCAGCAACGACCATGCATACCCGAGAAAAGTCCGCTTGTAGCGGACCTTGATTTCCTTGACGGTGAGCGTGATCACCAGGTCGCGGTAATAACCCAACCGCGCGAAGGCGCCATCACTCACGGGCAACGCGCCGCAGGTCCGCATCGACCATCATGGGAATGAGCCTGCCGATCGGCGTGGACGACGACCAGCCCAGCACGCGCTTTGCCTTGGCCGGATTGCCCAGCAGCACATCGACTTCGGCCGGCCGGAAGAACGCGGGATCGATGACGACGTGCGACTGGTAGTCGAGACCGACGCAGTCGAAGGCGATCCTGCACATGTCGCGAACGGTTGTCGTCACGCCGGTCGCGATCACGTAATCGTCGGCCACCGGCTGCTGCAGCATCCGCCACATGGCGTCGACATAGTCGCCGGCGAAACCCCAATCGCGCCGGGTGTCGATGTTGCCGAGCTTCAATTGTTTTTGCTTGCCGAGCTTGATGCGCGCCACCGCATCGGTGACCTTGCGCGTGACGAATTCGATGCCGCGCAACGGCGACTCGTGATTGAACAGGATTCCCGACGACGCATGCAGCTTGTAGCTCTCGCGGTAGTTCACCGTGAACCAGTGCGCCGCCAGCTTGGCGACGCCGTACGGGCTGCGCGGATAGAACGGCGTCGATTCGTCCTGGTTGGTCGCCTGTACAAGGCCGAACATTTCGCTGGTCGACGCCTGGTAGAAACGAGCGCCCGGCGCGATCATCCGCATCGCGTCGAGCAGGTTGAGCGTGCCCAGCGCGTTGACCTGCGTCGTCTGCTGGGGCTGCGCCCACGAGGCCCCGACGAAGCTCTGGGCGGCGAGGTTGTAGATCTCGTCGGGCTTCACGCGGTCCAGCGCGCCGCACAGCGACTGCAGGTCGGTCACGTCGCCGTGGATGATCTCGACGTCGTCGACGATGCCCAGCTCGCGCAAGCGCCAGTCGGTGATCGTCGCCCTTCGCGCGACCAGCCCCGCAACGGCATAGCCCTTGTCGAGCAACAGCTTGGCCAGGTAGGCACCGTCCTGACCTGTGACGCCGGTCACAAACGCACGTTTGCTCATTGGATGCTGCTCCCTTTCGCCATCGTCGGACCCGGCGTTGCAAAGGCCAGTATTATCGCATTGTCATTCAGCGAAAAACCTCTCAGGGCCTGATCCTTGACCACACCAGCGCCCAGCGCATCCGGCCGCGTCGCCATCGTCCACGATTGGCTCGACACCTGGCGTGGAGGTGAAAACGTCCTCGCCGAGGTGCTGTCGCTGTATCCCGACGCGGACCTCTTCGCACTCGTCGATTTCCTGCCTGACGCGCTGCGCGCGCGGATCGGCGGGCGCCGTGCGACCACCTCGTTCCTGCAGAGCGTCCCCGGTGCACGCCAGCATTTTCGCGCGCTGCTGCCGTTGTTTCCCCGGGCGATCAGGTCGCTCGATGTGTCGTCATACGACACAATTGTCTCGATCTCGCATGCAGTGGCCAAGGGCGTGCGCGTGCGCGCGGCACAGCGCCACTATTGTTACTGCCTGACGCCGATGCGCTACGCGTGGGACTTGCGCGACGATTACTTTCCGCAACGCTCGTGGCGCGGCACGCTGCGACCCATCGCCAACGCCGTGCTCAACCGCCTGCAGAGGTGGGATTGCAAGGCCAACAGCGGCGTCACCGGGTTCGCGGCGATCTCCAATTTCATCGCCGAGCGGATCGGCCGCCACTACCAGCGGACCGCGCAGGTCATCTATCCACCGGTCGATACCGACTACTTCGGGCCGGGCGGCTATCCGCCATCGCGCGACTACTACTTCACCGCGTCGCGATGGGTGCCCTACAAGCGCATCGATGCGATCGTCGCCGCCTTTGCGCAAATGCCTGCACGCCGCCTCGTCGTCGCCGGCGATGGCCCCGACGCGCGCCGCGTGCGCGGCGCCGCGGCGGGCAACGTCGACTTCGTCGGCGAGGTGCCCCGCGACCAATTGCGCGAAATGATGCGCAATGCGCAGGCGTTCGTGTTCGCCGCCGAAGAGGATTTCGGCATCGTGCCGATGGAGGCGCAGGCTTGCGGAACGCCGGTGATCGCCTATGCCCGCGGCGGCGCGCTCGAAACCGTCATTGTCAGCGGTCCGACGCCGACCGGGGTCTTTTTCGACGCGCAATCCGCGGACGCGATCGCGGCGACCGTGCAGGCGTTCGAATCGCGGGATCCCTTCGACCCCGGAGCCTGCCGGCGCAACGCCGAACGCTTCGGCCGCGCGCGTTTTCGCGACGAGTTCGCCCGCTTCGTCGAAAGCCCCGCGTCCACGAACGGCCCCGCTACCCCATAATCGCGCGCAATGGCCCGCACCCTGCTCAAGCCGCATGCGAGCGTGGTCGCCACGCTGACGCGCGTGCTCGACCCCGCCTGTTCGGTCGTCGCCGGCATCGTCGCGTTCGCGCTCTACAGCCCCGCCGCCGCATCGACCGAGCACTACGGCGTGCTGCTGTTCGCCGGTGCACTGGCGATCGCGATGATCTTTCCATCGTTCCGGCTGTACGATACTTATCGGGGCGCAAGCCTTGCCAACGAGTTGCGAGACCTGCTGGCCGCCTGGATGCTGCTGGCGGTGATCGCCGCGGCGATACTGTTCGTCACCAAGACCGGCGAGACGTTTTCGCGCGGATGGGTGGCGCTGTGGTTTGCGCTGGGATTCCTGCTGACCGCCGGCGTGCGCACCGGCGCGCGCATCGTGCTGCGCCAATTGCGCCGCAACGGCCGCAACCTGCGCTACATCGCGATCGTCGGCGCCGGCGCACTGGGCGAGCGCGTCGCGCATGAGCTCGCGTTGGCGACGTGGACCGGCCTTGATGTCGTCGGCTTTTACGACGACGACGACGCCACGCACGGTTCGCTGGTGGCAGGCAAGCGCGTGTTCGGCGCCGCCGGACAGCTCGCGCACGACGTCCAGGCGCGCGGCATCGACCAGGTGTGGATCGCGCTGCCGCTGCGCGCCGAGTTGCGCGTACGCGCGATCCTAGAGCTGCTGCGCAACAGCGCGGTCGAGATCCGCTTCGTGCCGGACATTTTCGGCTTTCACCTGCTCAATCATTCGATCAGCGAAGTCGCCGGGTTGCCGGTGCTGTCGCTGACGGCGACGCCGATGGCGGGCTACGCACGGCTCGCCAAGGTGATCGAGGACGCGCTGCTTGGAACGCTGTGCTTCGTCCTCGCGCTGCCGCTGATGGCGGTCATCGCGATCGGCGTCAAGCTGTCGTCGCGCGGTCCGGTGCTGTATCGGCAGGCGCGCGTGACGTGGAACGGCGCGGAGTTCGCGATGCTCAAGTTTCGCACGATGCCGGTTGCCGCCGAAGCCGAATCGGGTGCCGTCTGGTCGCGGCGCGGCGAGGTGCGCGCGACGCGCTTCGGCCTGCTGCTGCGCCGCTTCAGCCTCGATGAGCTGCCGCAGCTCTTCAACGTGCTGAAAGGCGAGATGTCGCTGGTGGGCCCGCGTCCGGAGCGGCCGGAATTCGTCGCGCAGTTCCGCCATGAAATTCCGGGCTACATGCAAAAACACCTTGTCAAGGCCGGCATCACCGGCTGGGCGCAAGTCAACGACCTGCGCGGCGACAGCGACCTCGCGCGGCGAATACAATACGACCTTTACTACATCGACCACTGGTCGCTGTGGTTCGACATGCGGATCCTCGCACTCACGCTTTGGCACATCCTGACGAGCCGCAACGCCCACTGAGCGCATCCGCCGGCGACGCCGCGCCGGCGCAGTCGGCACACGCGCCCGTGTCGATCGACTCGCGATTCGCACGCCAGGCAATCGTCGCCGCCGGCGTCGGTGTCGCGGCGTTCGTAATCCTGTTCGCCGCGTACCTCGCGGTTGCTGTTCCCGGTCGCTGGATCGCGCGCGCGCCCGAGCATGCGTGGAAGGCATCGGAGCTCACGCTCGCGGGCGGCACCGGCGCACTCGTCGATGGCGCGCTCGAGATCACGTCGACCGGCGCCAACAACACCGCGCTCGTCACGCTCAACACCGACATCCGCAGTGCCGACTATCCGGGCATCGAATGGGTCGTCAAGGGATTGCCGGAAGGCGCCGATGTGCGGCTGCTGTGGCGCACCGACGTCGCCTCGCGCCGCACCAACCTCGCGAACGGCGCCGTCGAAGCGGGCGAGTTGCGAACATTCGTGCTCGCGCATGATCCGGCATGGATCGGCCGCATCACCGGTCTCGCGCTCGCCGTGCGCGCGCCGCTGGCGGCGCCAGTGCGCATCGAGCGTGTCGTCGCGCGACCCCTGGGCGCGCTCGACATCGCGCGCGACCGTTGGAGCGAGTGGGCGCGGTTCGAAGCGTTCAACGGCGCGTCGATCAACACGATCACCGGCGGCGCCGACGCGCAGGACCTGCCATTGCCGGCGTTCGCCGCCGTCACCGGAGCATTGGCTGCATTGCTGCTGCTCGGCTTGCACCGCGTCGCGCCACGCGCCTATGCGTTCGGAATCGCGTGCACGCTTGCCGGAGTGTTCGTCGTCGCCTGGTTCGCGGTTGATGCGCGCTGGGCGCTCAACCTTGCGCGGCAGACGCGCGTCACCTACGACAGGTACGCCGGCAAGTCGCTGGAGCAAAAGCACCTCGCCGCCGAAGACGGCGAGCTCGATGCGTTCATCGTCAAGGCGCTGGCGTTGATGCCATCGACGCCGGCGCGCGTATTCGTTGCCGCCGGCGAACACTATTTTCGCGGCCGCGCCGCTTACCACCTGTATCCGCACAACGTGAAGTTCGAGGCGTTTCGCGACACCATCGCGCCCGCCGCGTGGATGAAGCCGGGTGACTGGCTGCTGGTCTACCACCGGCCGGGCGTGCAATACGACCGTGCCAAACAATCGCTGCGCTGGGACAATGGCCCGCCCGTCAATGCCGACCTCAAGTTGATCGAGGCCCACGGCGCCGCGCTGTTCCTGATCCGCTGATCGCCATGGACATCGTCACCGTCGTCGTCGCGTGGTGTGGAGTGTGGACCTTCGGCGTGATGCTGGTGCTGGCGCTGCGCGCGCCGTTCGAGTGGGCGGCACCCGGTGAAGCGGCGTGGACCAAGGGCTGCGGGTTCTTCGCCGGCGCGTTCGTGTTGACATTGTGGATGCGCGCCCTGTCCGCCGCCGGCATTGCGTTCGGCATCGTGTCGATCGTGCTTCCGCTCCTGCTGGTCGCCGCTGGCGCGGGTTACCTCGCGCATCGGCGCGGCACATTGCGATGGCCGTGGCTGCGCGCAGCGTTGGTCGAGGCGATCCGCGTGCACGAGCTCGCCGGGTGGCGCCGCGGCATATGGTTCGCCATCATCGCGTGGCTCGTGCTGCGCTACGCGCTGCTGTTCGTCGATGTCACGCTGCAGCCTCTATACCCATGGGACGCGTGGATCCAGTGGGCAACGAAGGCGCGCGTCTGGTTCGAATTCAAGCGGATCGTGCCTTTTGTCGACACCGCGCAGTGGCTCGCCGCGCAAGGCGCCGCGTATACGGATGCATCGCCCGGTTATCCCGCCACCGTACCGCTGTGGCAGGTGTTTTCCTGCGTGATGCTGCGCCGTTGGGACGACGTGCTGATGAACATTCCGTGGTGGATGCTGGGGATCGCGTTGCCGGTCGCGCTTTACGGCGCGCTGCGGCGCATGCGATTCGATGCGCTCGGCGCGATGGTGGGCGCGGCACTCGTCGCCACGCTGCCGCTGGTCAACGTGCACGTCGCGTTGGCCGGCTATGCCGACTTGCCGATGGCCGCTTATTTCACGCTCGCGACGCTTGCGTTGCTGCGCGCGTTCGCAACACGCGATCGCGGCGACGCCGCGATCGCGGTTATTTTCGCCGTCGCCTGCCCGATGATCAAGACGCCGGGCATCGTATGGTTGCTGACGCTTGCCGCTCCCGCGGTCGTCCTGCTGATGCCGAGGCGCGGCGTGCGCATCGTCGCGGTCGCATTCGCCGTCACGCTCATCGTCCTGCTGGTGCTGGCGCAAACCTCGGCGAGCGTGCTCGGCTACCAGTTGCACCTCGAGTTCTCGCCCCCGTGGAACGCGCTCTTCGAAAGCCTGTTCATGCTCGGCACGTGGAACATCCTGTGGTACGGCGTCGCGGCGGCGGCGATCATCGGCGCGCGCGACTGGTTGAAGCCGGGTGTCGCGCCGTTGACGATGCTCGTTGGCGCCGGCGTGCTGTTCCTGTTCTTCGTGTTCGCGTTCACCAACGCCCGCGCCTGGGTCGAATCGCAGACCACGGTCAATCGGGCAGTGCTGCATCTCGCGCCGCTGATGCTGGTGTGGGTGATGCTGGTGTTTCGCGAGTGGGCCGCACGGCATGAAGCGGCCCCTACACTCCGTCATTCCCGCGAAAGCGGGAACCCA
>JBDTWY010000074.1:0-12771 GCA_040006455.1 Betaproteobacteria bacterium
CCATCCTGCACGAGGGAGACCGCCGGCACGCCAAATTCATGGCTGATGCCGATCTCGTGATCCACGACGCCCAGTACACGCCTGAGGAGTATCGGTCGAAGAAAACCTGGGGGCACAGCGCGTACGACTACGTGGTGCAAATTGCCGCCGCGGCGGGCGTGCGGCGTCTCGCACTGACCCACCATGATCCCAGCCACAACGACGACTTCATCTGGGAAATCGAGCGCAAGGCTCGCACCCTGGCCTTGCAATGCGGGACGGGACTGGATGTGTTCTACGCGTATGAAGGCGGTGAACTCATACTCGAGCCGCGCTCCATCTTGAAGCCGTTTGTCACGGAGGCCCCATTTCAGGCGTCCGTCGCGCAGCGCCAGTTTCGCGTCCTGGTGGTCGATGACCAGCCGGATACGCTCACGTTGATCGTTCGCGCGCTGGAGGGGGAGCGGTACACCGTGAGCACCGCCATCAGCGGCCAAGAGGCGCTGCGGATGATCGACGAGCAGGTACCGGATCTTGTAGTGCTGGACTACAAGATGGCCGGCATGGACGGCATGGCGGTCGTGAGGACGCTACGCGCCAGGCCCAAGACACTTGCCCTGCCTGTATTAATGCTCACCGCCATGACTGATGAGGCCAGCACCCGTGCCGGCTTTGAAGCGGGCGTGACCGACTATGTAACCAAGCCGTTTTCGATCCCGCAGCTCACCGCGCGCGTCCGCGCCTGCCTCGCGAGATCCCAGCTTCCGTAATCTCGTGCCGGCTAGTCGGAAATAATCTCGACACGATCCAGGTAGTTGGACAATTCGCCCACCCACTTGCGCGACGCCTCGCTGTCGGCGCTCTCGGCTGCGTGTTCGAGGGCGGCGCCGATGTCAGTAATGGCCGGGAATCCCCAGCTACCCCCGGCCCCCTTCATGCCATGCCCCAGACTCGCCACGATCGCGAAGTCACCTCGCTCCAACGCTTCCAGCATCGCGGTGACATCGCTCCTGCGGTTCTGCAGAAACTCCGGGATCAAGTCCGCGATCTCAGGGTTCGCATAAACTAGTATTGCTTCCTTCTGGCGTGTCTCCTCCTTTGACGGACCCGCGACTTCGGAATGCTCCCGGATCGCTTGCAGCAACACCTCTTGTTTGATGGGCTTCGTCAAATACGCCGTGCAGCCCGCGGCCATGCACTGTTCCTGATCCCCCTTCAAGGCAGAGGCCGTGAGTGCAACGATCGGGGTGGGCTGCCGCTGGTTCGCTTGTTCCCATTCTCTGATCGCCCGCGTTGCGGTCAAGCCGTCCATGACTGGCATTTGCCGATCCATCAGGACGAGGTCGAAGTGTCCGGCAGTAAATTTTGTGTAGGCAATCGCGCCGTTTTCAGCGATTTCGACCCGGTACGGCGTGTCCTTCAGGTAGGCCACGGTGATCGTGCGGTTGTCGGGCGAATCCTCCACCAGAAGAATATGCAGCGCTGGCAGCGCCGGATCGGAACCCGTGCCGATCGGCGCGATCGCCCGGCGGCCGGGCCCGGCCCAAATCTCGAGCGGTACCGTGAAAGAAAACACGCTGCCCTTCCCGACCCCGCTTTCGACCCGGATGCACCCGCCCATCAGTTCCACAAGGCGCTTCGAAATCGTGAGCCCCAGCCCCGAGCCCCCGTACCTGCGTGTGGTGGACGAGTCGGCTTGCGTGAAGCGCTCGAACACTGCGCCCAATTTCTCGCCCGGAATGCCGATGCCGGTGTCCGAGATTGTGAATCGCAATACGCCCGGAAAGGAGGAGTCCGCATCCGGCGTGACGCGTAGCGACACTTCGCCGGATTCCGTGAACTTGATCGCGTTGCCTAGTAAATTGAGCAGTACCTGCCGCAGCCGTGTCGGGTCGCCGACCAGGAAATTGGGCACGTTCGGCGCGATCTCGCAAACCAGGTCCAGACCCTTTGCCTGGGACCGGACCGCGACCATTTCCCTCACTTTCTCCAGCACATCGCTCAACGAGAACCCGGTGTGTTCCAGCTCGAGCTGCGAAGCCTCGACCTTCGACAGATCGAGAATGTCGTTGATGAGATTCAAAAGGTTGTCCCCGGCACGGCGAAAGATCTGCACATACTTGTCTTGCTCCGGGGAGAGGGGGGTCTTCGCGAGCAGGTCGGCGATGCCAATGATCGCATTCAACGGCGTGCGGATTTCATGGCTCATGCTCGCCAAAAAATCTGACTTGGTCTGGCTCGCCGTCTCGGCCATGGCCTTGGCCTGATGCAGTTCGGCCTCCACCCGCTTGCGCTCGGTAACGTCGCGCGCCGCGGCAAAGACGCCTTGAAGCGTGCGACCTCGGTCGTAGAAGGTCGTCGCGTTGTAAGACACTACGGTTTGCTTCCCGTCGCGCGCGCACGCCGTCAGCTCGTAGTCCGTGACCTTTTTTTGGCTTAGCACGAGTTTGATTCCCGCTTCGGCCCGCGTCGGATCGGTGAAGTAGCTCTTGAACGGTGCGCCGATCAGCTCGTCGCGTGTGCACCCGGTGAGTGCCTCCATCTGTTTGTTGACGTCCGTGATGATGCCCGATGGATCGGTGGTCATCAGCGCGTCGATGTTGGATTCGATCAGGGAGCGCGTGTAGAACTGCTGGTCGCGCAGACGTTGATCGGACTTTTGTTGCTCGGCTTCGACCAGCTTGCGCGCGGTGTTGTCGGTGCCGATCAACAGATAGCCGATGATGGCGTCCTGCGCGTCGCGCAGCGCGGTGACGGACACCACCGCCGGGAACCGGCTCCCATCCTTCCGAATATAGGTGAGCTCATAGATGTCCTCGATTCCGCGCGAGGCCTTGAAAACCAGGGCCTCGAAACCCGGCGTGATCGGGGTCGCGAGCTCGATGCTCAGCGCCTTGGCGCGGGCGATGACCTCCTCCGGATCAGAAATGTCGGCCGGGGTGATCTTGTTCATCACTTCGGCGGCCGTGTAGCCGAGCATTCGCTCGGCGCCGACATTGAAGATTTGAATGACGCCCTTCGCGTCGGTAGCGATGCTCGAGAAGTTGGCGCTGTTGAAAATCGCACGCTGCAGTGCCCCCGCTTTCAGCAACACCTCTTCTGCCTGCTTATGCGTGGTCACGTCGTGAGCGCTCGCGGCGCCGCCGGCCGCCATTGTTGTCACGTCATTTACCTCGGCCATGGTGTTGCCTCCGTTAACCACTAACGTTCGCTTCCATCGAGGGATTTTCACGGCCGCGATGCGGGTGACAGGTTGGTCAAATCTAGATCGGACATTGCGATCAGCATCTCAGCGGTGGCCGGGCTCTTGTCCGCAATCCACTCACTTGTGTTGTAACTCAGGAAGTCTGCATGAGCGCGCGCACGCTCCGTGCGGGCCGGCAATCGCCTGGCTGATGGCCGCGACGATGATCGCCGCGATCCCGGCGCCACGCGTATGCATCAACGCGATGCTCGCGCCAGCGTGATATCCATCTGGTAGAAACGAAACAGGCCCGCCTCGGCCGGAGTCGCACCCAGCGCGACCTGGTACGCGCGCATGACATCTTCGATGAAGTCATCGCGCGAGTCCTCGGGCAGACGGTGCGTCCACGCACCAAAGCCGGCGCGGCAGAATCCAAAGAATGCGGCGCGCGTGCGGAAATCCCACGACATCACGCGCGTGTGCTGGCTCAACACGTTCAGGCCCTGCCCCTCGGCCAATGCGGCGTATTGCGCGGCATCCAGGCGCAGGTAAGGATCGACAAAACCGATGAAATGCGGCGCCCAGCGCGACGACGTGCGCGTCACCTCGGCCACCTCCTCGAGACTGCACAGTGTCCCCTTGACAACCAGGCGCAACGTCGCGCGCCCGGCGGCACGCAGTGCGCCGGCAATCCCCCGCAATGCGGCATCCTGCTCGGGCACCCAGTGCAGTGCATTGAACGAAAGCACGAGGTCGAATTCCGCGGGAAAGTGCAGCGCACGCGCGTCGTTGACGTCGAATCGCAGGTTGGGATGCGACTCGGTGCCTTCATGGCCGAAATGTGCCGCGGCGAACGCGATCATGTCGGCCGATGCATCGACGCCGACCACCTCGCCGGCGGGAACGCGGTCGGCGATGCGCGCGCTCAATCGTCCATCGCCGCAGCCGACGTCGAGTACCTTTTCATTGCCGCATAAATCGAGCAGCGCCAGCACGTCGGCCGCCATAGCCTCCTGCAGGCTCGAGTGGCGGGCATAGTCGGCCGCTAGCCAGTTATCCGCCGCAGGCATCAATGGCGTGACCCGGGCGAACGTGGAAAGCAACGTGGGATCGAAGACATCGTCATGGGCGGATAGGCCGATAACCGCCGGAAGGCCCGGTGGCCGTCGTTTGCACACGTCTGGTTCGTACGTTACAGCCTCCGTTTAACAACGGATGCCTGCGTGAGATGCCATTGTACTTGCGTTCCACCCCTCACTCTTGCGTCGACTCGCATCGGCCGGAACCAGACGCATACCTCGGCCGTGGCGGCATCCGCATAATTTGGCAAGGAACTGCAATGAAGTCATTGGGAAGCAAACCTGAAGGTCTTCGCCCCGAGCGCATGATGTTATCGCCGCTGTGGTCCGGCGAATCCTATCGCAATGTCCATCCGATAACGCTCGGGCTCCGTGATCGCGCGCTCTCCGCCCCCGCCCTCACGGATTTTCTGTTCCGCGGCGAGCGTCGCGTACCGCGGGCGCCGCTGCCATCGATGGATCCGTCGTCCACCTGGCGCAAGGCCCCCAGCAGCGGGCTGCGTGCGACATGGCTCGGTCATTCGACCGTTCTCATCGAGATCGATGGCGTGTGCGTACCGTAGCCGCTCGAGCTCGCCCCGCCGCGCGCCGGAGGTGATTGCAAGCAGCACCAGCACATACAGCCGTGGCCACGACCACGCCTTGCACGCAGTAAGTAGTCGCGCGCGCTCGTCATCGGACAGAAAGCGCACGCGGCCCTGGTGCTCGGGTCGACGCTGCAGATGCCTGCATGGGCTCTCCCAGTTGCGCGGTGCGATGCGCGCTTTAATAGACCATGTGAGCATCGCCGCCAGCGCCACCGTAGCGGTTCACACTGGGTCCGCTCAACGGCTTGCGCTTCACCCTGTAAATTGCGCGGCCATCGACATCCTTGCCGGCATAGTAGCGACCGCACGCCGTGGCGAGATTTTCCAACGCGTCGAAGATGTCGTCAGTAAGATCGGCGAGCCGCTGTCGCCAAGTGCCGCGCACCAAAAACCGATGCGCTGCACGCGCGTGTTATCGCGGCCGGCGTATTGCGCCATGTACAGATCGGCGAGCGTGCGGATGGTCATGCAGCCATCGCGCGCGCGATGGCTGCAGGTACAACAGGTACGGCAATGGCCGCGCTGGAAATCGTGGCCGAGTCGCCGACCGACTCTTTTTCATCGTGCATTTCAGACCCCCATCCATGGAGCCCGCCATTTTTCACCGGCGGACTAAGTGAGGTGTCTGTAGCGCCCCGTAAACATTGGGATTTGGCTCCCCGACCTGGGCTCGAACCAGGGACCTGCGGATTAACAGTCCGTCGCTCTACCAACTGAGCTATCAGGGAACGGAAGCCCCCGATTATAGCGTTTTCCGCGAATCAGGGTCAACGACGGGTACAGCGGCCTTTGCGGGCGGCACATGCGCAGGCTCCTGCAAATGCGGTGCCGCCAGCCGCAGGTAGTGAAACATGCTCCACAGCGTTAAGAGCGCGGCGATCCACAACGCAATGTGACCGAGCAGCGGCGTCGACACACCGGGAATCACCGGTTCCCATAGCAGCAGCGCGATGATCGCCGTCATTTGCGCACCGGTCTTCACCTTGCCGATGAACGCCACCGCGACGCTTCGCGACTTACCGAGCTGCGCCATCCATTCGCGCAACGCCGAAATCGCGATCTCGCGGCCGATGATGATGATCGCGAGCCAGCTTTCGGCACGGCCGAGCTGCACGAGCATGATCAGCGCGGCAGCGACCATCAGCTTGTCCGCGACCGGATCGAGGAAAGCACCGAACGCGCTGGTCTCGCCCCACTTTCGCGCCAGGTAGCCGTCGAGCCAGTCGGTGATCGCCGCGAGCGCAAACACTGTCATCGCGAGCCAGTTCTTGGCGGGCGGCGAGAGCACCGTGTCCGGCAGGTAGTAGACGCCGACGAACACCGGGATCAGGACGATCCGCAGCCACGTCAGCGCAATGGGAATGTTGAGGATCACGGATTATGCGGATTCAAGAATGCCTGGTGGATCGCTGGTCATGTTCGCGATCGCAGACAACTCCATTCTACGCCGCACGATTGCGCCGAATTGAGCCGCATGCGCGACATAAACGATCGGTGGAAATGAAGGCGTAGGGCGAGATCGAAACCACTCAGTGCAGTTGCGTATAAATACGTTCTGCGAGCGCTCGGCTGATGCCGGGCGCGCGCGCAAGATCGTCGATGCTCGCCGACATCACGCCGCGCAGGCCGCCGAAATGCGCGAGCAGCGCCTTGCGCCGCGTTGCACCGATGCCGGAAATTTCCTGCAGCGATGAAGTAGTCCGCGCCTTGCCGCGCCGCGCGCGATGTCCCTGGATCGCGAAGCGATGCGCCTCGTCGCGGATCTGTTGCAGCAGATGCAAACCCGGGTTGTCCGCGGGCAGCGTGAGCACATCGTCGCGCCCGGGAAACACGATCTCCTCCATCCCCGGCTTGCGCTCGGGCCCCTTGGCGATGCCGATGATCGGCACACCGTGCAGGCCCTGCTCCATCAGCACTTCGGCGGCGATGTTGACCTGTCCACGCCCGCCATCGATCACCAGCAGGTCGGGCGTCGGATATTCGCCGGCAACGATGCGCGAATAGCGTCGCACCAGCGCCTCGCGCATCGCGGCGTAGTCGTCGCCTGCATGTTCCGGCGTGACGTTGAACTTGCGGTATTCGCCGTTGCGCATCGCCAGCTTGTCGAAGATCACGCACGATGCGACCGCGAGCTCGCCCATCGTGTGCGAGACGTCGAAGCATTCGATGCGCTGCGCCGTGGGCGGCAGTCCCAGCGCCTGCTGCAATGCGGCGAGACGATCCTCCTGCGTGGCCTTCTGTGCAAGACGCTGCGCGATGGCAAGGGTGGCGTTCTGTACCGCCATCGTCAGCCACACGCGGCGCTCGCCGCCCGGGCTCTGTACGATATCCACCGGATGCGCGGCCTGCGCGCTCAGCGCTTCAATGAGCTCGGCCGTGTCGCCGGCATCGGGAACGATGATCGTCGGCGGCACCGGCCGCTCGAGATAGTGCTGCGCGAGGAACGCGGATACGACATCGGCGATCGTCACGCCGTCGGCATGCTGCGGAAAATAGCTGCGGTCGCCGACGTGCCGTCCTCCGCGCACCATCACCACGTTCACCGCGGTCAGGCCGCGTTCGGCGACGGTCGCGACGACGTCGATGTCGCCGGCGGTCGCGCTTTCGACGAACTGCCGCGACTGCAGCTGGTTGATGCGCGTGATCTTGTCGCGAAAACGAGCGGCGCGCTCGAATTCGAGCGCCTTGCTCGCGTCGTCCATCTGCTTCTGTAACTGCGACAGCACGAGACCGGTCTTGCCCTGCAGGAAGAGCGCTGCCGCCTGCACGTCCTCGTTGTAGTCGGCTTCGCTGATGTTGCCGACGCAGGGTGCGGTGCAGCGCTGGATCTGGAACAGCATGCACGGCCGTGATCGGTTGGCGAAGACGGTGTTTTCACACACGCGCAACTGGAACACCTTCTGCAGCAACGCGATGCCTTCGCGCACGGCGCCGGCGCCGGGGAATGGCCCGAAGTAGCGGTTCTCGCGATCGAGCGTACCGCGATGGAAGCGCAGCTGCGCAAAGGTCTCGCCGGTGAGGCACACGTACGGATAGCTCTTGTCGTCCCGAAACAGGATGTTGTAGCGCGGCTCGAGCGCCTTGATCAGGTTGTTCTCGAGCAGCAGCGCTTCGCCCTCGGAGCGCGTGACGGTCGTCTCGACGCGCGCGACCTGCCCCACCATCGACGCGATCCGCGGCTCGTGCTCCGACTTCTGGAAGTAGTTCGACACGCGTTTTTTCAGGTCGCGCGCCTTGCCGACGTAGAGCGCGTCGCCGGCGGCGTCGAACATCCGGTAGACGCCTGGCCGGTTGGGCAGCGAGCGCAGCAATTCGCCCGCATCGAATCCTTCCGCGGGCCGCTCGGCGGCGACGGTGCGGTGGTTGAGGCGCGACACCTTGGTCATTGCGCGCGTCGCAGGTAGCCGGCGATGTCGGCGAACACCGCATCGAACATCGCAGGCGTCAGCCTTCGCGTATTCGTGTTGTAGCGGCTGCAGTGATAGCTGTCGAATAGCACGAGGCCCCGGACTTCGTGCCGCGCAGCATGCGCGAAAACGAATGCCGACTTGCGCTGGCCCAGCGCCATCAGCACCGCGTCGTGCGCGATGCGGCCGAGCGCGAGCAACGCAGTGCCGGCGCGCAATTGCGTCAGGTCGGCGGCGAGGTACGCGTTGCAGGCAGCGATTTCGACCGGCAGCGGCTTGTTCTGCGGCGGCAGGCACTTGACCGAATTGTTGATTCGGCAGCCAACCAGCGTCAGGCCGTCGTCGCGCGCGATCGACAGCGGCGATGACGCGAAGCCGAAGCGATGCAGCGTCTCGTACAGGATGATGCCCGCGAAGTCGCCGGTGAAGGGGCGGCCGCTCGCATTCGCGCCATGCATGCCGGGCGCGAGGCCGACGATCACCAGCCGCGCGTCGTCGTCACCGAATGGCGGCACCGGCTTGCACCAGTAATCGGGATGCTCGCCGCGGACGTCGTCGAGGAACGTCGCCAGCCGCGCGCAGCGCCGGCAGCCGGGGTCGTACGTGGCAGAGGCGGCAATACCGGGCACAATGGGGGGTTTTTGTCGAACTGGCATCGCGACGACAAATCTAGCACGCCCTCGCGATTACGCTTGGAACGCAACACATGAACCGTCACTTCCCCCACCTCGAAATCATCTCGCTGCCGCCCGCAAAGGTCCGCAAGGCGCGGCCCCCGCTGCTGTTCGTGCATGGCGGTTACTGCGACGCGTGGTGCTGGCAGCCGCTGCTGATGCCGTGGTTCGCGCAGCGCGGCCACGCGACCTACGCGCTGTCGCTGCGCGGCCACGGCGGCAGCGACGGCCACGAGACGCTGTTCGGCGCCAGCGTCGACGACTACGCGGCGGACGTGCTGCGCGCGATTCGCGAGATTGGTGGCGAGCCGATGCTGGTGGGTCATTCGATGGGTGCGGCGATCATCGAGCGGATCATGCAGCGGCATCCGCTGCGGGGTGTGGCGCTGCTCGCACCCTTGCCGCCGTCGGGGCTGCTGGCCGTCGCCTCGCGGCTGATGCTGCAGCGTCCCGATTACCTGCTGCAAATGGGACGCTTCGACCAGGGCAATGTCTCTGCCGACGTTCTGGCGACGTTGCGGCCGTACTACTTCACCGACGACATCGATCCGGTCTTGCTGCGCGAGGCCGGCAAGCACCTGTGCGCGGAATCGTCGCGCGCGCTCTTCGATTTGTCGCTGCGGGTTCCTGCAGCGCGCACTGCGACGCCCTCGCCGGTGTTCGTGCTGGGCGCGTCGGGCGATCGCATCTGCCAGCCGGTCGATGTGCGTGCAACCGCGCAGGAACATGGCGTCGACGCGCTGATCGTCGACGGGCTCGCGCACATGATGATGCTGGTGCCGGGATGGGAACGGGTTGCGGTGCCGCTGGCGGCGTGGATCGATGGAGTTGCCAGCCGGGATTGATTACTTCGCCGGCACCTGCAAGGAGTTTCCCTGCAGGTACTCGAGGAAGGCATCGGCACTGAGCGGCTTGCTCGCCCAGAAGCCCTGGAAGCAATGACAGCCGCGAACCTCGAGAAAATCGAGCTGCTCGCGCGTGCCGACTCCTTCGGCGACCACCTTCAAACCCAGGCCTCGCGCGAGGCCGATGATCGCCTCGGTGATCGCCGCGTCCTGAGGATCGGTCTCGAGATCGGCGATGAACGAAATGTCGATTTTCAGTGTGTCGATCGGGAAATGCTTCAGGTGCGTCAACGATGAATAGCCGGTGCCGAAATCGTCGATCGCGACGGTGAAGCCGCCACTGCGCAATTCGTGCAGCACCTTGCGGATCGCATCGAGGTCGTGCAGCAGGCTCGTCTCGGTAACTTCGAGCTCGATCCATCCCGGCTCGCAACCCGCTTCCCGCACGATTTGCGTGATGCGTTGCGCGAGCTCCTCTCGATAGAACTGCCGCGCGGATAGGTTGACCGACACGGTCAACGGCAGCCCGGCCTTGCGCCACGCAACCACCTGCTCGGCAGCGACGCGCAGCACCCATTCGCCCAGCGCGTGGATGAGCCCCGATTCCTCGGCCAGCGGGATGAAGACGTTCGGCGGCACGTTGCCGTGCTCGGGATCGTTCCAGCGCAGCAGCGCCTCGGCGCCGACGATCTTGCGATCGGCGATGCGGATCACCGGCTGGTAGTGCAGCTTCAGCCGGTCTTCCTTCAATGCGGCGCGCAACGCGGTTTCCAGCGTGTGCTGTCGCAGCCGATGCTCGGCGAGGCTCGAGTCGAGGAACTGGTAGGTGTTGCGGCCGAGCTCCTTGCTGCGATACATCGCCACGTCGGCGTGCTTCAGCAACTCTTCGGGATCGTCGGAATCGTCGGGATACACGGCGATGCCGATCGACGACGTCACGTAGATGTCGTGATCCTCGATCGTGAACGGTTGCGCGATCGCATCGAGCAGCTTCTGCGAAATGCGCGCCAGCACCGCGGGCTCCTCGAAGTCCTCGACGATCACCATGAATTCGTCGCCGCCGAGGCGCGCCAGTAGATCGGACTCGCGCAGTGCGAGCGACAGCGCCGCGGTCACATGCTTCAGCAGCTCGTCGCCGATCCGGTGGCCCAGCGTGTCGTTGACGTTCTTGAAGCGGTCCAGGTCGATGAACAACACGCCGACGCGGCGTTTGGCACGCTTCGCCTGCGCGATCGCCTGCGTCAGCCGCTCGTGCAGCAGCAGCCGGTTCGGCAGTCCCGTCAGCGCGTCGCGCGTCGCCATGTACTGCAGCCGCTCCTCGGCCTGGATCCGCGAGCTCACGTCCTGCACGAACGACAGGATCGACACGATGTCGTTGTTGTCGCCCACCAGCGCCGAGTGATACCACTCGCACCAGATCGTGCTGCCATCCTTGCGGTGATTGCGCATGATGGACGTCGCGCGCGGCTCGAGTCCGGTCATCAGCTTGCCGGCGAGACTCACGATGGTGTCGAGATCGCTCTCGTGGATCAGCATGTTGTCGGTGAGCGACATGCCCAGCACTTCCTCGGTATCCCAGCCGAAGATGTTCGTTGCCTGCGGCGACCAGCGCACCAGGCGGAAATCGGGATCCCACTCGAGCACGGCGAGCGGCGTGTTGCCGATGTGCGATGACAGCATCCAGTTGGCCCGGCGCAACGCGTCCTCGTTGCTCTTGGCGTCGTGCACATCGGTGTGCACCGCATAGATGCCGGCGACGTTGCCTTCATGATCGCGGTTGGGTGCGTAGTGCACCGACTCCCAGCGCGTCGCGCCGCCCGGCTGCGGCAGGAACAGTTCGGTCGACACGGTCTCGCCATGCAAGACGCGCTCGAAGATCGGCTGCAGCAACGCGAAGCGCTCGGCACCTGCGACGTCCTCGACATGGCGTCCCGTCAATTCCTTGCGCGCCTCGCCGATCCACGCCTCGTCGTGGCTGTTGACGAAGCGATAACGATAGTCGCGGTCGATGTACGACACGCGCGCCGGCACGTTGTCCATGATGAGCCGCAGCTCGGCTTCGGACGCGCGCAACGCCTCCTGCGCCTGCTTCAGGCCGTGAATGTCGTTCATCAGCACGAACGCGCCGTGGATCTCGCCCGCAGGTCCGGCGTCGGGAACCACGCGCACCGTCATCCAGCGCTTGACGCCGTTGGCGCCGGGAACGAGCCGGTCGAACGCGGTCGACTCGCCCGTCAGTGCGCGCGCGACCATCGTCTGCGCGCTCTGGTAGATCGCGTGGCCGACGACATCGCGCAACTTGAGCTCGCCGATCTGGTTGGCGACGAGGCCGAAGTACTGCAGGAACGATCGATTGACGTAGTGGCAGGTTTCTTCGCGATCGATGTACGCGACCGGCGCCGGCACGCCGTCCATGATCGCGCGCAACTGCGACTCGCGCGCCGCCAGCGCGTCCTGTGCCTGCTTGAGGTCGGTGATGTCGTGGCCGGAGATGTACTCGCCCTTGACGGTGCCGTCGAAACCGACGTCGGGGACGCAGCGCGCGCGAATCCAGTGTGGCCGCCCCTGCGCGTCGATCACTTCGCGCTCGTAGGTCGTCGCGTCGCCGATAAAGGTCTGGTCGCGATGCGGGTCGAGCGCCATCGTCGCCGACAGTGCGCCCACTTCCTCGGTGCGCTTGCCGATCACGTCGGCGAGCGTCAGGCCGAACAGCGTCAGGAACGATTCGTTGACGAAAACGTAGCGGCGATCGGCGTCGAGGTAGACGACCGGCTCCGGGATGTTGTCGGTGAACAGACGAAGTTGCTCTTCGCGCGCGGCGAGCGCCTGCTCGGTGAGCTTGAGGTCGTGGATGTCGTATTCGGTGCAGTAGAGCCCGCGCACGCGGCCGGTGCCGTCGAAATCGGGCGCCATGCGGCCGTGCATCCAGCGTCGTTCGCCCGTCGGCGTCTTGGCAATGCGCTCGTACTCGACGTTCTCGCCCGCCTGCGCGCGCTTGAGGATCGGCCGCAGGAAG
>JBDTWY010000075.1:0-12671 GCA_040006455.1 Betaproteobacteria bacterium
GGGCGCATATCCGGGCGCATACCCCGGCGCGTAGTAGGGAAGGTATCCAGGCGCGTAGTAGTACGATCGCGGCGCCGGCAACACCACGGCCCGGTCCGCGGCATTCTGCCGCGCGACGATCGTCGGCGCCGGCGCATTGCCCGCCGCCTGCTGCGACAGCTGCCAGCGTCGCCAGCCGATCAGTCGCTCCGCCTCGTCGGGATTCATGTCGCCGCGCGCGACGCGCGCTTGCACTTCGTTGCGATAGCTCGCCACCTGCTGGTCGAGCCACTGCTCGGATGCCGGCGGGGGTTCGACGCCGGTCGTCGCGGCGGTGGTTGCGCGTGGCATGCTGCCGGCTGGCGCGGCGGCGAAGTTCGAGGGCGCGGGGATCACCGATTGCCCGGCCGGAAGCGGCGCGGCGCGGGCGGCAGTGCCGCCGCCGAACACCACGCATACGATGCCTGCGAGCAGCGCGCTACGGACTCGCGCGGCCGCCACCGGCATCGACCATGGATAGGGATGAGTCACTGCGTCGAGGATAGGCATTTGTTTCTCCCTGCATCAATTCGAAAACCTTAGGCCCGCTCGCACCTGCGGAAGTTCCGGCGCATCATAATGCCTGCTGCGACTCGCGGAGGCACACGTCCATGAAGCAATTGTTGCAAATTGTTGCTGCCGCGGCGGTGGCGCTGACCGTGACCGTCGCTGCGAACGCGGATCCCGCGCATGTGATCGGCACGATCGCGAGCGCGTCGACGGATGCGCTGGTCGTCGGCACCGCCGACGGCAAGCGTGAAAACGTCCGTGTCGACGAGCGCACGCGCGTCGGCATCCGCACACCGGCCGACCACGCGATTCTCGACAAGAACGTATACGTCGGCGTCACTGCCACGCCTCAGGCCGACGGATCGCTGCTTGCGAGCGAAGTGCATGTGTTTGCGGAGTCGCAGCGTGGCGTCGGCGAGGGCCACCATCCGATGAATGGCCCGCCCGGCACGACGATGACCAATGCCACCGTCAAGACGGTCGACTCGCCGTCGAAATCGTCGATGACCAACGCCACGGTGACAGGCGCCGCCAAGTCCGGCGGCGTGCGCCGGTTGACGCTGACCTATCCGCAGGGCACGCAGACGGTCGTCGTGCCTGACGACGTCCCCGTCGTCACGACGTCGAACGGCGATCGCAGCGCGCTCGTTGCGGGTACGCATGTGATCGTCAACGGCGAGCGCGGCGCCGACGGCGGCATTGCCGCGGCACGCATCAGCGTCGGCGCCAAGGGCTCGGTGCCGCCGATATGACGCCACTCGCGGCGGCGTCCGGAGGCGAAGCGCCGAGGCATCGCATCCGGCATCGCCCCTGCTGCGCGATCATTCCGCCGGCGGTACTGCGCCATATCGCGCGCAAGGGCACGGCCGTGCAACGCGAAGCGGCGCTGGCCACGTTGGCGACCGACAGCACGCAGCGCCTCGGACGCGCGACCGCACAATTGCTCGCGCGCGGCACCCAGCATGCGCCGCTCGCGGCGGGGGCCGCGGCGCAACAGCGCACCGTCTACGATGCCGGCCATCGCACGACGTTGCCGGGCAAAGTGGTCCGCAACGAAGGCGACGGCAAGTCGAAGGATATCGCGATCAACGAAGCGTACGACGGGCTTGGCGCGACGTTCGATTTCTACTGGAATGCCTACCGGCGCAACTCGATCGACGACGCCGGCATGCACCTCGATGCCACCGTGCACTACGGGCGCAAGTACGACAACGCGTTCTGGAATGGCGCGCAGATGGTGTTCGGCGATGGTGACGGCGACCTCTTCAACCGCTTCACGGCGTCGCTCGACGTCATCGCGCACGAGCTCACGCATGGTGTCACCGGCGACGAGGTCAACCTGGTTTATCTCGACGAATCGGGCGCGCTCAACGAATCGGTCTCGGACGTGTTCGGCTCGCTGGTCAAGCAGTGCGCGCGCAACGAGACGGCGGCGAAAGCGGACTGGCTGATCGGCGCCGGGCTGTTTACGTCCAAGGTCAACGGCGTCGCGCTGCGCTCGATGAAGGCGCCCGGCATGGCGTTCGACGACCCGGTGCTCGGCAAGGACGACCAGCCGGCGACGATGCAGGGATATGTGCAGACAAGCGCCGACAATGGCGGCGTGCACACGAACTCGGGCATTCCCAACCATGCGTTCTACCTGGCCGCGGTCGCGATCGGCGGCCATGCGTGGGAGAAGGCCGGGCGCGTCTGGTACGAGACGCTGCGCGACAAGACGTTGCGTCCGACGGCGACGTTCGTGCAATTCGCCGACCGCACGATCGCCAACGCCGATCACCTGTTCGGCGCCGCCGTGCGCAGGGCGGTCGCCGGCGCGTGGACGGAAGTCGGCGTGACGGTGACACGCGCGTGAAGATCGAGTTCAAGGTCGAAGGCGGCATCGCGCATTTTCCGGGACTGCAAAAGCCCGTCACCATCGATGCGGCTCGCCTGCCGGCCCCGCATGTCGCGCGGCTTCGCAGGCTGGTCGACGGCGCGCGCTTCTTCGACGCGGCGCCGGTGGCGCAGTCGCCGCATGCCCGTGACGCGCAGTGCTATGTCATCGCCATCGACGACGGTGCGCGGCAGCGCACGCTGACCGTCAGCGAGCCGATCGCGAATGCAGCGATGCGCGACCTCGTCAGCGAGCTGATCGCGTGCGCCGACGACCAGCGGCGCGGCAAGCCGGAAACGGCGTGAGCCTGCGCCGGTGCGCGTGGATGCTCGCGCTGCTGGTCGGCGGCTGCGCGTCGATGCCGGCTTCGACGATCGTCGACGGCATGCCGGTCGATGCGTTCATCGACGATCTCAAGATGCAGTTGCGCGAGGTGCACTGGCACGTGCGCGGCAACGTGCACGGCTGCGGCGCCAACGACGTGCGCGAAGTCGACCTGCGCGATGCCGCCGTCGTGCTGTCGATGGAGCGCATCGAACAGGCAGAGGCGGGCGCCACCGTCAAGCTGGTGGCGGTGCCGCTCGGCGGCATCGGGTTCGCGCCATCGCTCGCCGGCGACGTGTCGCGACGCAATGCGCAACAGTTGACGCTGAAGCTCGCGGTCGCGGGGGATGCGCCGGTCGTGGATTTCGACCACGCGACGATCGCGTCGGCGCCGGTCGCGCAGGCGATCAACGCGGCGATCGACGGCTTCATGCGCGCGGGAGCCGACGGCCCCTGCGTGCGCCTTGCCGCGCTCAAGCTCGAGCTCGTCGTCGATGTCGTGCGCCAGGCGAGCGGGGGTTTCAAGGTCGTCGTGCCGGCGATCGGCATCGACATCGCATCGACGCGGCGCGGCGTCAACACGCTGACACTCGACTGGGCGCACATCGAGTCGCGCGCGCTGCGCTAGCGCAGCACGCGCGCGCGTGGCGGTCGTGCAGCGCGGTGCGTCAGATGCCGAGCCACGCCATCACGTGGCGCTCGACATCGGGATTGGGTGCGACGAAGCCCTTGTAGCCGGTGGCGGCGAGCACCTTCTGGCCGGCGTCGTTCTGCGACAGTGACACGAGGATCTCGCGAACGCGTTCCAAGTCCGCCGTCGACAGCTTGGTCGAACCGATGATCTGCTTGATCGGCACCGGCGTCGATTTCGCATACACCTTGCCGCCCTTGTCGGTCCATGACTTCACCACGGCGTTCGACGCCGTGACGCCGTATTCGGCGAAGCCCTTCTCGATGTAGAACGGCACCGCGTCCTGGTAGCGCGTGTTCATCACCTTGACATCGGCGGCGCCGAACTTCTCGCCGCGCAGCATCGCGTTGACCATCGCCCAGGTGATCGAATCGCGCTCGGGCGTCACCAGCGAGTGACCCTTGATGTCGGCGAACGACTTGAGCGGCGTCCTGGCGTCACCCAGCACCGTTGCCGTGTATTCGGTGTAGCCCGCCGTCCACGCCACCGCCTTGTACTTGCCGGCCTTGATCGCCTCGAGCGCAACGTGCGCGGGATGGATGAAGGCGATGTCGTATTGCTGCGCCTGGAGGCCGATACGCTCGTCGGCATAGGAGGGCACCAGCAGGATGCGGACATTGCGTTTGAGCGCCTTGCCGAGCGCTTCGGCGAGCGGTTCGAACTTGTCGCGCACTTCCTTGGGCGTGGCCTGGTAAGTGACGCCTTCCGTCACGCTGAAGACCAGGTCCTGCGCCTGCGCGAACGCCGACGCCGCGGAAAGAAGGGCGATCGCGGTCACCACTGCGATGCGATTGCGAACGGACATGGCGTCGAGTCTCATGGGAGGGTTCATCCGGCCAGGCCGGCGGCGCATGCCGCGGCGTCAAGCCGCGCACACGTACCGGATCTGGACGGGGTGGTCGATCCCACATCCGAAAGCACAAGTTGTGCCCGGGGACGGTCCCACAATGTGCGACACTGGCGCCGATCGTCCCGCCGCTTTCCATCTTGATCATAAACGACCGGCATGTCCCATGGCGCTGCTGAGCGCCGCCATCGCCGTCCCGGCGCTGCTGGTGCTGCTGTTCGGCGCGCTGGCGGTGCGTTGTGCGCGCCGCCGGCGCGTGGTCGCAACGACCTTGGCAGGGCTCGTGTCGACGGTATTCATCCTCGCGTGCATCGCCGTGGCACTTGTCGGCATCGACCTCATGAGCTGGTCACGGCTGACGCACGAGGCGCCCGCCGCGGCGCTCACGTTCGCGCGCACCGGAGATCGCGCATTCGATGTCGACGTCGCGCTCGCGGGCGGGCTCACCGAGCGCCTGGCGCTGCGCGGCGACGAGTGGCAAATAGACGCGCGCGTGCTCAAGTGGCGCCCACTGGCTTCGGTGCTGGGTTTCGACACGTTGTTTCGCCTCGAGCGCCTCAGCGGACGCTACACGGACATCGATACCGAGCGCGCAGCACCCCATACCGTGCATCGATTACACGCCGCCGACGAGTTCGACGTTTGGATGCTGGTGCGCGCTGCGCACGAGCACCTGCCGTGGGTGGACGCGCTGTACGGAAGCGCGGTCTACCTGCCGATGGCCGACCAGGCGTCGTTCGATGTCAGTGTCGGCGCGGGCGGACTCGTCGCGCGGCCACGTAACGACGCCGCGCGCGCGGCGATTGCCGGGTGGCACTGAGCGATGGGCGTGCCGCCGATGTCCGTTGCAGCGATGGATGCGTGGAAGACGCTCGACTCGCGGCAACGAACCATGCGTAGAATCCGCGCGACACCCAAGCCGCTCACGCGATGAAATACAAGGACTACTACGCCGAGCTGGGCGTTCCCCGCGATGCCGGTGCCGACGCGATCAAGTCGGCCTATCGCAAGCTCGCGCGCAAATTCCATCCCGACGTGTCGACCGAAAAGGACGCCGAAGAACGCTTCAAGGCCATCGGCGAAGCGTACGAAACGCTCAAGGACCCGGAAAAGCGCGCCGCCTACGACCAGCTGGGCACGCATCCGCAGGGCGAGGAATTTCGCCCGCCACCGGATTGGGGGCGCGGCTTCGCGGGTGGTGGGGGTGCACCGTCCGGCGCCTTCGATGACATCGACCTGGGCGACCTCTTCGCCGGCTTCGGACGTGCGGAAGGCGCGCGGTCGCGCAACGCGCCGATGCGCGGGCGTGACTACGAAGCTGCAATCCGCGTTGCATTCGAAGCGGCGTTCGCCGGTACCGAGCTCGATCTCGACCTGGGCGGCGCCGAGGTCGACGACCAAGGCGTGCTGCGTCATGTCGCGCGGCCAGTGAAGGTACGAATTCCCCGCGGCGTTACCGATGGGCAGCGGCTGCGCGTGCCGGGCAAGGGTGGCGAAGGCCTGCGGGCTGGGCCGCGCGGCGATCTCTATCTCGACATTCGTGTCGACGACCACCCGCTCTATCGCGTCGATGGCGTCGACATCTACGTCGACCTTCCGCTCGCACCCTGGGAAGCCGCACTCGGCACGACGGTCAAACTGCCGACGCCGGCAGGCCCGGTCGAGCTTAAAGTCACCTCGGGCGCACAGGCCGGGCAGAAGCTGCGGCTCAAG
Organism: Betaproteobacteria bacterium; assembly: GCA_040006455.1. Taxonomy (GTDB): domain Bacteria; phylum Pseudomonadota; class Gammaproteobacteria; order Burkholderiales; family Casimicrobiaceae; genus VBCG01. The sequence goes on from JBDTWY010000075.1 coordinate 5,980, forward strand.
GGCCGCGGCATGGCGCGCGTGAGTGGCGCGCCAGGCAACCTGTACGCGGTCGTGACGATTGTCGTGCCATCAGTCATCAATGACGAGGAGCTCAAGCTCTACGCCGAGCTCGCGCGGCAATCGACATTCAACGCGCGTCCCCAATTCGGAGGCGACTGATGGCACGCGAACTCGCAGACGCGCTGTTCCTCGACGAGCACGCGCACTACTCGATCACCGAAGTCGTGTCGATCAGCGGACTCGACATCGATTCGGTGACGGTGCTCGTCGAAAGTGGCGCACTCACGCCCGAGGACGCGCGCGCCGCGCAATGGTCGTTCGATGCATGGTCGATCGAAATCGCGCGGCGTGCGCTACGGCTGCGCGAGGAATTTGCATTGGACGATGCGCATGCGGTCGCCATCGTCGTGCGATTCGAGCAGCGCGTGCGCCAGCTCGAGCACGAGCTTGCGGCGCTGCGTGCGCGCTCAGGCGCGCGCTGATCCTGACGTTAGCATCCCACGCCCGCGCCGATTCAACATTCAGGAGAACACCATGCTGAGACGATTTGCGATCTTCGCCTGCGCCGCCGCGCTGCTGCCCGCCGCGGCCCATGCGCAGGATTCGCGCCTCGACGCCGTGCAGAAAAGCGGTGTGCTGCGAGTGTGCACGCCCGGCGACTACAAGCCGTTCAGCTTCGCCAAGCCCGACGGCAGTTATGAGGGCATCGACATCGATCTTGCCAACGCAATTGCCAAGGGTCTCGGGGCGCGCGCCGAGTTCGTCAAGACCAGCTGGCCGAAGTTGATGGACGATTTCGTCGAGCACTGCGACCTGGGTGTCGGCGGCATTTCGGTATCGTCGGAGCGGCAGAAGCGGGCGTTCTTCACCGAGCCGTACATGATCAATGGCAAGGCGCCGATCACCAAGTGCGAGAACGTCGGCAGGTTCCAGACGATCGCCGACATCGACAAGGCGGGCGTGACGGTGATCGAGAATCCGGGCGGCAGCAACGAGAAATTCGCACGCGCGAACTTCAAGCAGGCGAAGATCGTCATTTTCAACGACAACACCGTGATCTTCGACGAGATCCTCAAGGGCAATGCCGACCTGATGATCTCCGAATCGGTGGAGACCAAGGTGCAGGCCAAGCTGCGTCCGGGGCTGTGCGCCGTCAATCCCGACAAGCCGCTGCAATACGGCGAGATGGCGTACCTGCTGCCGCGCGGCGACGTTGCGTTCAAGGCGTGGGTCGATCAGTGGATGCACCTCGCCAAGGCGGGCGGCGACTACGATCGCACGCTGTCCGGCTGGATCAAGTAGCGCATTGGCGCGCCGCGGGGGCGGATTACCGCAAACCGCGTGCGCCAGGCTGCGCAGTGCCAAGCCCGGCGTCGGAGCACACGCCGGCGATGCGTACCGCGTCCTACGGGTCGAGACGCGGCGCCTGCGTCGCGAACGCCTCGTCCTGCGGCCTCGACGCCAGGCTGCCGCGCGTGCGTGCGTACTCGACGACCTCGACCAGCAAGCGCAGGCCCATTGGCGCCAACGCGCGTTCCCACAGTTCGCGCGCGGTCTCCCCCGGCTTGACGAAGCACCAGTCCTGCGCGGCGATCGCGCCGGCATCCATGCGTTCGGCGAGGTGATAGATCGTGCCGCCGGCGATCGAGTCGTGGCTCCTGATCGTCCATTCGATCGCGGCAATGCCGCGATGCCGCGGCAGCAGCGACGGGTGGTAGCCGATGCCTCCAAGTCGCGAGCGCGACAGCGCGCCGGCGGACACGCGCGCGTGGTTATGCGCGGACACGATCAGGTCGGTGCCCGGAACGATTGCATCGGCATCGACGACGTGGTGATCGGGCAACACGTAGACGTCGACGCCGGCGTCGGTGGCAGCGATGGCCAGACGGTCGTCGGCCGCGGGCACGACCACGCGCGCGATCTCGATGTCGAGCGGCTGCAGCAAGCGAAACGCCTCGGCGCCGAACCAGCGCGAGCCTGCGAGTGTGATTTTCATCGGGATGCCATCAATCGAGCGCGCAAAGTGTGCCACAGGCTCGCGCACAATGCACCGCCGGTGCTGGATCGGCTCGCCGCGCATCGTGGATAATCGCCGTTTCGACCGCGGAAGGCGCCAACCGATGCAAAAGCGAACGTTGCCCGGAACCGACCTCGAAGTCTCCGAGGTGTGCCTTGGCACGATGACCTTCGGTGAACAGAACGGCGAGGCCGACGCGCACGGGCAGCTCGACCACGCGGTCGCCGAAGGGATCAATTTCATCGACACCGCGGAGATGTACCCGGTGCCGCCGGACGCGAACACGCAGGGCCGTACCGAGTCGATCGTCGGCAACTGGTTGCACCGGCAATCGCGTGATCAATTCATTGTCGCCACCAAGATCGCCGGTCCCGGCCGCCGCGACTGGATACGCGGTGGGCGCACCGACATCACGCGCGGAACCATCGCCGAAGCGGTCGAGACGAGCCTTGCGCGGTTGCGCACCGACTACATCGACCTCTACCAGATCCATTGGCCGCAGCGCAACGTGCCGATGTTCGGTGCGCTCCAATTCGATCCCGCCAAGGAACGCGACGGCCCGTCGATCCAGGAACAGGTCGAGGGCATGGCGGCGATGATCGACGCCGGCAAGATCCGCTACTACGGATTGTCGAATGAAACGTCGTGGGGATTGTGCGAATTCACGCGCGTCGCGCGCGAGCTCGGCGTACCTGCGCCGGTGACGACGCAGAACAGCTACAGTCTCGTGTCGCGCGACGCCGACAATGACATGGCAGAAGTGCTGTACCGGGAGCGCATGTCGCTGCTCGCCTACAGTCCGCTGGGCGGCGGCATTCTCACGGGCAAGTATCTCGATGGCGCGCAACCGGCCAGCGCACGCTTCACGCTCTACGACAACTTCGCCGTGCGCTTTCGCAAGCCGCTGGTGCGCGAGGCGGTCGCAGCGTACGCGGCAGTGGCGAAGGCACGCGGCATCTCACTCGTCGAGCTTGCGCTCGGCTACGTGAAAAGCCGCTGGTTCGTCGGCGCGACGATCGTCGGCGCGACGACGCTCGCGCAACTGACCGAGGACATCGCCGCCGCGCAATGCCTGCTCGATGCCGAAACGCTGGCGGCGATCGGCGACGTGCAGCTGCGCTATCCGAACCCCGCGCATTGACGGCGCAGCGACGCCGTCGCGGGCGCCTCGACACGCATTCGATGAGAGCCTCTCCCGCGGACGGGAGAGGGTGCGGAGGCGTTTAGGCGTGGACGACTATTTCGCCGCGAGCTGTGCGCGGACCTCGCCACCCGGATGGGCGGCGCTGTGCACGTTCACATACAGCTTGCCCGCCTTGTAGCTTTCGTACTGCGCGTCGGTCAGCTTCGCGCCGGGCGGCGCTTCGAAAGTGTTGTCGCCCGACTTGACGAAAGGCACGATCACCGGCCCGTTCGCGCCCATCGCGCCTTCGTGGATGTGCGACGCGGTGGCGGTCATTCCCTTCACGTTGACCTTGGCGCTGACCGTGTGGTCGGCGTTGATCGTCACCGTGGCCGAGCCGGTTGCCGTGCTGGTGACCGGTGGAACTTCGTTGGCGCCGGACAGCGTGATTTCCTGCCCCTGCGCAAATGCGGCGTTGGCGAGCATTCCCATGGCCGCACTGGCGGTCAAAGCCATCACATAGCCTTTCAAGCGCATGATTCCTCCGTGGATGGATTGCGAGCTGCGGGCCCGGCGGCGCCGGACCGCAGCAGCGGAACAATAGCACCGCATGAAGCGCAAGGATGTCCGCCGCTCGCTGTTGATCGAATCGGCCATTGCCCGACAAAGCTGTGCGGGTACCGCTGACGGACATGGCCACCGCATCGCGCGATAAACGACGCTTTCCCACGTGAATGAAGTGTCCTCCATGCATCGAACCCGATGGCTGACGCCGCTGATGCTGGCGATCGGCATCGCTGCCTGCGGCGGCCCCGCGCTGCTGCCGGTGACCGCGGGTTTCGGCCCCAATCCGGTGCTGCCGGCGCCCGAGCATTCGCTCATTCCGACGGTCAACATCGCCACGGCAACCGGCTGGCCCGCCGGCACCGCACCGACCGCCGCCGATGGACTCGTCGTGCGTCGCTATGCGCAGGGTCTCGATCATCCGCGCTGGATCTACGTGCTGCCTAACGGCGATGTGCTGGTGGCCGAGACCAACGCGCCGCCGAAACCCGACGATGGCCGCGGCATCAAAGGATGGGTGATGAAGCTGGTGATGAAGCGCGCGGGCGCCGGTACGCCCAGCGCGAACCGAATCACGCTGCTGCGCGATGCCGACGGCGACGGCGGTGGTGGTACGCGTACGGTATTCCTCGAGAACCTGCATTCGCCGTTCGGCATGGCGCTGGTCGGCGACAACCTCTATGTCGCCGACAGCGACGCATTGCTGCGCTTTCCGTACAAGACCGGGCAGACGCATATCGCCGAGACCGGCACGCGCATCGTTGACCTGCCCGCCGGGACGATCAACCATCACTGGACCAAGAACGTGATCGCAAGCGCTGATGGCAGCAAGCTCTTCGTGACCGTCGGTTCGAACAGCAACGTCGGCGAGAACGGCATCGCGGCCGAAGCCGGCCGCGCGGCGATCTGGGAGATCGACGTTCGCAACAACACGCACCGGATCTTCGCGTCGGGATTGCGCAATCCCAATGGCCTCGCATGGGAGCCCGACACGGGCGCGCTGTGGACGTCGGTCAACGAACGCGACGAGCTCGGCAGCGACCTCGTCCCCGACTACATGACATCGGTGCGCGATGGCGGCTTCTACGGCTGGCCATACAGCTACTTTGGCCAGCACGTCGATACGCGCGTCGAGCCCGCACGCCCCGACCTGGTCGCATCCGCCATCGTTCCCGATTACGCGCTCGGACCGCATACGGCGTCGCTCGGGCTCGCCTCGTCCGCCGGGTCGAAGCTGCCGCCGCCGTTCGCACGCGGCATGTTCGTCGGCCAGCACGGATCGTGGAATCGCAAGCCGCGCAGTGGCTACAAGGTGATCTTCGTGCCGTTCACGAACGGCAAGCCCAGCGGCCAGCCGATCGATGTGCTGACCGGTTTCGTCGACGCCGACGACAATGCGCGCGGCCGTCCGGTGGGCGTCGCCATCGACCGCAACGGCGCGCTGCTCGTCGCCGACGATGTCGGCAATTGCATCTGGCGCGTCAGCGCGCGCTGATGCCGTCGAGGTCACCGGCTGTCGCATCCGCCTGCGGCGCGTGCATCCAGCGCGGCGCGTCGCTCGCCACCGCGCCGACGATCGCCGGCGCATGTGCGCACGCGGCGCGCGCCGAAGCGCGCGGCATCGCATCGGCAATAAAAACATCAGCCGGTTGTAACCGAGTCGGTGGAGAGAGCGCCGTGCGGCGTGGCGCGGACGGTTCCCGCGAAAATACGCGCGCAGCGTCGTGCGTGGAATCAGGTCCGAGAAATAGACGACCTCGGCACCAAGTTCACGCAGGCGCGCGAGCACGCGATCGACGCCATCTGGAACCTTGAGTCCGCGAAGGTATAGCGGTTCGATGCCGCGGTACGCAGCGACCGCGGTCGCCTGGCCGGGACTGTCGCAGACCACCATCGGCACGCGCATTACCGCGCAGATCAGCGCGAGATGCTCGACGTGGTACGGGAAGAAGGCGACCGCGACGCGCGAAGCGTGGCGGCAACGCCATCATCGCGCCCATTGCCGCGACACGTCGCCACCAGTTGGGCACAATGCGTGATGGCGAAGGATACCCAACAGGCGCCCGGCGTCAATCCGCCGGGCGCGCGGTCGTTGCGCGAACGTGTCGGCGCGCTGCGCAACCTCCCGCCGTTCCTGCGCATGGTGTGGCGGACCAGCCCACCGCTCGCGCTCGCCACCGGCGTGTTGCGCCTCGGCCGCGCATTGCTGCCGGTGGCGTCGCTGTACGTCGGCAAGCTGATCATCGACGAGGTCGTGCGGCTGGTGTCGACGCACGCGCTCGCCGGCGCCACGCTGCAATTTCCGTTCGACGCCGTGCTCGACCGGCTGATCGCGCTGGTGGCGCTCGAATTCGCGCTGGCGATCGTGTCCGACGTGATGGGCCGTGCGGTGTCGCTGATCGACTCGCTGTTGTCGGAGCGCTTCAGCAACGAGACCAGCCTGCGCCTGATGGAACATGCGGCCAAGCTCGACCTCGAGGACTTCGAGGACTCCGACATGCAGGACGGCCTCGAGCGCGCGCGCCGGCAGGCGGCGGGGCGCATGACGCTGATGGAACAGCTCTTCGGCCAGGCGCAGGATGCGGTGACCATCGTCAGCTTCGGTGCAGGCCTGATCGTCTATGCGCCCTGGCTCATCCTGCTGCTCGCGATCGCGCTGGTGCCGGCATTCATCGGCGAGGCGTATTTCAATGCGCGGAGCTACACGCTCAATTACCTGCGCACGCCGGAGCGGCGCGAGCTCGACTACGTGCGCCAGACGGGCGCCAGCGTGGAGACCGCGAAGGAAGTCAAGATCTTCGGCCTGAACGCGTTCCTCATCGACCGCTATCGCACGCTGGCCGAGGGATTCTTCGACGCCAACCGCCGCCTGGCGTTGCGCCGCGCGAGCTGGGGCGGCGCGCTGACGACGATCGGCACGATCGCGTACTACGTCGCCTACGCGTACATCATCTGGCGCACGCTGCACGGCGAGTTCACGATCGGCGA
>JBDTWY010000076.1:0-12411 GCA_040006455.1 Betaproteobacteria bacterium
ACGGCACCACGGGGATTACGGCACCATGGGGTGACGGCACGATGGCGATGATGACGATCGCGATTCGCTACATCGCGCCCCAGATGTCGCGCGCGGTATCGACCACCAGCGCGAGCTTCGCCGTCTGCGATTCGGTGGCGATGTCGTTGCCGTGCACGGTGCTGGAAAACCCGCACTGCGGCGACAGGCACAGTTGCTCGAGCGGCACGAGCTTCGCCGCCATGTCGACGCGACGCTTGAGGTCATCCTTGTCCTCGAGCTGGCCCACCTTGGTGCTGACGAGACCCAGCACGACGGTCTTGCCTTTCGGCACATGCCGCAGCGGTGCGAAATCGCCGGAGCGCGCGTCGTCGTATTCGAGAAAATAGCCATCGACGGCGAGCTCGTTGAAGAGCACTTCGGCAACCGGCTCGTACCCGCCCTCCGCCGCCCATGCGCTCTTGAAGTTGCCGCGGCACAGGTGCACGCACACCGTCATGTTGCCGGGTCTTTCGGCGATCGCCGCGTTGATCAGCGCCGCGTAGCGCCGCGGCAGCGCGTCGGGATCGTCACCACGCTGCCGCGCGCCTTCGCGCATCCGCGTGTCGCACAGGTACGCGAGGTTGGTGTCGTCGAGCTGCAGGTAGGTGCAGCCCGCGGCGGCGAGGTCGGCGATCTCGTCGCGGTACGCCTGCGCGACATCGGCGTAGAACACCTCGAGATCGGGATACGCATCGGCGCTGATCGCGCCGCGCCCGCCGCGGAAATGCAGCATCGTCGGCGACGGGATCGACACCTTCGGCGTGCGCGTCACCACGCTGCGCAGGAAATCGAAGTCGGCGCGCTGGATCGGCTGGTCGTGGCGAACCTTGCCGGCGACCGTCATCACCGGCGGCGCGAAGTCGACGTTGCCGGCGGCGCTGTGGAAGCTGACGTTGATTCCGCCCTTGGTGGTGACGCCCGACAATCGCGTCAGGAAGTCGATGTGGAAATAGGTGCGGCGAAACTCGCCGTCGGTGATACCCTGCAGCCCGAGATTTTCCTGGTAGCGGACGATGTCGCGGATCGATTCGTCCTCGATCGCGCGCAGCGCGCTCGCCGAGAGCGTGCCCGCCTTGTGCTGTTCGCGCGCGTCGAGCAGCTTGCGAGGGCGCAGGAAACTGCCGACATGGTCGGCGCGAAACGGTGGCGGACGTGCGGCGCGTGGAGTGGCTACAGCGGTCATCGGCATGCCCTGGAGTGAAATGGAGAACGCATTCGACCCGCACCTGATGACGTGCGGTGGACGTTCATTCTAGCCGTTTCGCCGTCGGCCGATCAGTCACGTCGCCGTCCCCGGCGATGCTGCGTCACACGCTCACGTGTGTACCCACGGCGGTCTTGCTCTCGTGCGCAGCCACGGCCGCGCCGATGACGCCGCCGCCGAGACACACGTCGCCATCGTAGAGCACAAGATATTGGCCCGGCGTCGGTGCCCATTGCGGCGCATCGAAATGCGCATCGATCGACGCATCCGCATCCGCACCCGCCGCCACCGCGCACGCGGCATCGGGCATCCGGTAGCGCGTCTTGGCCGCAAGCCGGGCCGGCAACGTCGGGCGCGCGCCCGCGATCCAGTGCAGGTCGAATGCATGCACGTCACGCCGGTAGAGCAGCGGATGATCGTGCCCCTGCACGGCGATCAGCCGGTTGTGCGCGAGGTCCTTGCCGGCGACGAACCACGCGCCGTCGTCCTCAGACTTGACGCCGCCGATGCCAAGCCCCTGGCGCTGGCCCAGCGTGTAGTACGCGAGCCCGCCATGCTCGCCGACGGCGCGGCCCGCGGGCGTGACGATGGGTCCCGGCGTGCGCGGCAGGTAGCGCGCGAGGAAATCGCGAAACGGCCGCTCGCCGATGAAGCAGATTCCGGTCGAATCCTTCTTCGCATGCGTCGGAATGCCTTCGCGCCGCGCCAGCGCGCGCACGTCGCGCTTGTGCATGTCGCCCAGCGGAAACAGCGCCGGCGCGAGCTGCGCCTGCGACAAGCGGTGCAGGAAATAGCTCTGGTCCTTGCCGCGGTCGGCGGCCTTCAATAGCTCGACGCGCGACCCCGCGTTGCGCACGCGCGCGTAGTGGCCGGTGGCGATGCGATCAGCGCCCAGTGCCAGCGCGTGCGCGAGGAACGCGTCGAACTTGATCTCGCTGTTGCACAGCACGTCGGGATTGGGCGTGCGGCCGGCTTCGTAGTCGGTGAGAAAATGCGCGAACACGCGCTCGCGGTACTCACGCGCGAAATTGACCGCCTCGAGGTCGATGCCGATGACATCCGCGCATGCGGCGGCGTCGACGAGGTCGACGCGCGACGTGCAATAGTCGTCGGTGTCGTCATCTTCCCAGTTCTTCATGAACACGCCGACGACGTCGTAACCCTGCGCTTTCAGCAGCCATGCCGCGACCGCCGAGTCGACGCCGCCGGACAGCCCGACGACGACGCGCTCGCGCCGGCTCATCGGTTGGGCCCACCAAGGTTGACGATCCAGTCGAGCGGCAGGCGGCGCCCGGCGAGGTGGTCGTCGACGCAGCGCATCACCATCGGGCTGCGATGGCGCGCAAGCGCGGCACGCACATCGACGGCGGACATCCAGAGCGCGCGGACGATGCCGTCATCGAGCGTGCGCGCGGCGTCGTGCGCGCGCGCGATCGCCGCGAACGCGAAGCGCAGGTATGCCTTGCGGCTGTCCGGCGGCTGCCACAGGTAAACGCCGATCAGGTGCGTGACCTCGACATGCCACGCGCTTTCCTCGAGCGTCTCGCGCACCGCACCGGCAATGGGCGTCTCGCCCGTTTCCAGGTGGCCGGCCGGCTGGTTGAGGCGCAGGCCCGATCGTGTCTGCTCCTCGACGAACAGGAACAGGCCGTCGCGCTCGACGACGGTGGCGACACTGACGGCGGGACGCAGGCGCGGGGATTCGGTCATGGCGGGAGAAAAGAAAAAGGCAGGGCTTGTCGCCCTGCCTCGTTCGCGAGCGCGCAGCGACGATTACTTCGTCGAGGCCTTTTCCATGGCTTTGTCCGCGGCCGGCGTGCCCATCTGCGGCGCCGGCTTCATCATCGCGCTGTCGGCCTTCGACTTGGCGGTGTTCTTCGCGCCCATCGCGGCGGTGGTCGCGCCGGTGTTGGCGTTGGCGGCGGCGGTGGTCGCCGATTTGGTCATGTCCTGCTTGTGCTTCTTGCCCTTGGCCTTCGTGTGCTTCTTCGACTTGGCGACATTCTTTTCGGCGTTCTGCGCGGCGGTGGCGCCGGTGTTGACGTTGGCGGCCGCTTGCGTGGTCGACTTGACCTGGTCCTGCTTCATCTGGCCGGTTGCAGCAGGGGTTTGCGCGCCGGCGACGGCGGCGAACAGGCCGGCGACGAGGGCGATGAGGAGCTTGTTCATGATCTGGAAATCCTTTTGGGCTGCGGTTTGGAAATCGTAGGAAAGGCGCGTCGGTTGCCCGTCGATGCCCCGCTCCGGCGCGGTCTTGGCTCGCTGCCTGGTGAGCGCTGCGGCATCGTCAGTAAAGCCGACGAACATTACAGTAAAACAATGACTTGCGCAACATCACCAGCACGCTGTTGGGTGTCGGCGCCGGCTTTTGGCTGACCCGCCGGCGCCGAGCTCGCAACTCAGCAGCCGCTTACTTGGTGGGCGCGGGCTTGGTCGTGTTGGTGGGTGCGGGCTTGGCCGTGGCCGCCACGGGCGCCTTCATCGCGTTCGACGCCGGGGCGCTCGCGTGGGCTGCCTCGCTCGCGTGGGCTGCCTTTGCGGCCGCTGCCTTGGCGCGCTTGTCTTCGCGCTTTTTCGCGCGCTCTTCGGCGGTCAGCTTGGTCGCGCCTGACTTTGCTTCAGCGCGCTGCGCTTTCATCTTGGCTTTTTGGTCGGCGAAGGTGTGCTGCGGCGCCGATGCGGCGGGGACAGGCGCCGTGGCAGTGGCGGCAGGCGCGGGGGTGGTGGGCGCCGCACCCTGCGCGAAAACGGTTGCGGCAAACGCCGCGGCGATCAGGGCTGCGAGGATCTTGCTCATTCGATTCAATTCCTTCATGGACGGAGGCGAACGCCGAAATGGTGTGCCTGCGCCATTAACGCCAACGGACGAGGCGACGTTGACACTCGACCCTTGCCGGTGTCTGGGGGTTGCACGACATTTGCACGGATCGCGATCAGCCGCCACCTGTCGCCTTGTCGCGACAGTCGCAGCGACAACGGTCAGATCGGCAATCGCGACGACGCCATCCATTCGCGCAGCAGCGGCACCGTGATCGCGCGCCGCGTCGACAGCGAATGACGGTCGAGCGCCGCCAGCGTCGCCGTCAGCGAGCGCATGTCGCGGCGCCCATGCGCCAGCAGGTAGGCGATCACGTCGTCGCCGAGCTCGAACCCCCGCTGGCGCGCATGCACCGCCAGCGCTGCTGGTTTGTCGGCGTCGGCTAGCGCGCGGATCTCGAACGTGAGCCCCCAGGCTAGCCGCGTGCGAAGGTCGTCGCGCAGCGCCAGGCGCGAAGGCTGCAGGCGCGATGCGGCGACGAACGCACCGCCGCGCGCGCGCACGGCGTTGAACAGCGTGAAAAGCCGCGCCTGCGCATCGGCATCGGCACGATCGACGTCATCGACGGCGATGCAATGCGCGTCCGTGGCGCTGTCGATGTCCGCGGCGCTGGCCACATAGTGCGACGTCCGGCCCGCGGCCGCGGCAGTGGCGACGAAAGCGCGCAACAGGTGCGTCTTTCCCGAGCCTTCCGCGCCCCACAATGCGATCGCATCGCCGCCCGAAGTCGCGGTGCGCGTCAACGCGGCAATCGCTTCGGCGTTGGGGCCGGCGACGAAGTTGGCGAACGTCGGCGGCTCCTCCTCGACCAGCACCAGCACCAGCTGCTCGACCAACGTCAGTCCTTCTGGTAGATCGGGCTCGACACGTAGGCGCCGCGCAGCTCGCGCAAGCCGACGAGCAGCGCGGCCGAGACCGGCAGCGCGAGCAGCACGCCCGCGAAGCCGAACAACTGGCCGAATGCGAGCAGCGCGAAGATCACGGCCAGCGGGTGCAGGCCGATGCGATCGCCGACGAGGTACGGCACCAGCACGTAGTTCTCGAGAAGCTGTCCGACGCCGTACACCGCGGCGACGGCAAGGAACGCTGGCCAGCCGGTCCACTGCAACACGGCGGCGATCATGCCGAGTGTCAGGCCGAGGCCGAAACCCACGTAGGGAATGAAGACCAGCATGCCGGTGAGGATGCCGATCGGCAGCGCGTGGTCGAGGCGCACGACGCTCAACGCGATCGAGTAGTACAGCGCCAGCACGATCATCACCGACAGCTGGCCGTGCAGGAACTCGGCGAGGACGTTGTCGATGTCGCGCGTGATGACGGCGGTTTGCTCATCCCAGCGCCGCGGCACGAGATCGAGAAGGCGGTCGAAGATGAGATGCCAGTCGCGCAGCAGGTAGAACATCACCACCGGAATCAGCGCGGCGTTGACGAGCAGTGTCAGCAGGAAAAGCCCGCCGGTCCGCACTTTCGCCAGCAGGCGCAGCGTCATCGCGCGCACGTCCTCGGTATTGTTGGCGATGTAATCGCGCACCGTCTGCGCGTCGAGGCTCACCGAGATGCCGAGGTGCTCTTCCATCCACGGCGTGATCTGCGCCATCGCGCGTGCGAACAGCTCGGGCAGCTTGTGGCTCGCCGTGATGACCTCCGCCTGCACCAGCGGGAACAGCACCAGGAACAGCGCGGCGATCGCGACGCCGAAAATGACGACCACCAGCAACGTCCCCAGCGTGCGCGATACGCGCCGGCGCTGCAGGCGGTCGACCAGCGGCAGGCCCAGGTACGCGAAGATCGCGCCGATCAGGAACGGCGTCAGCACGGGACCGAGCCAGTGCAGCGCGGCCAGCACGACGAGCGCCGCGCCCGCCACCCACAGGTAGTGGCGCCAGTGGACGACGCGTTGCGGAGGCGCAGGCGTCACCGCCTCGACATGTTCGAGCCTTGCGCGTTCGCCAGGAGGGCGTGGATCGGTCATTTCCGGTAAAATTCGCCCGCCATTCGATGGATGCGGGCGCCGCACTTTACCGCGTCGCGCGCCGTTTCCCAACTCCCCCGCGTCAGCCATGCCTGCCCACCCACCCGTCTCGCTGTCCTATCGCGACGCCGGCGTCGATATCGATGCCGGCGACGCGCTGGTCGAGCGCATCAAGCCGTTCGCGCGGCGCACCATGCGCCCGGAGGTGCTGGCGGGCATCGGCGGCTTCGGCGGGCTGGTCGAGATCGGCAAGCGCTTCCGCGAGCCGGTGCTGGTCGCCGGCACCGATGGCGTCGGCACCAAGCTGAAGCTGGCGTTCGCGCTCGACCGCCACGACAGCGTCGGCATCGACCTCGTGGCGATGAGTGCCAACGACATCCTGGTGCAAGGCGCCGAGCCGCTGTTCTTCCTCGACTACTTCGCGTGCGGCAAGCTCGACGTCGATGTCGCCGCCGACGTGATCAAGGGCGTCGCCGCCGGCTGCGAGCAGGCGGGCTGCGCGCTGATCGGCGGCGAGACCGCGGAAATGCCGGGAATGTACGCGAACGGCGAATACGACCTCGCGGGATTCGCCGTCGGCGTCGTCGAGAAGAGCGCGATCATCGATGGCCGCCGCATCGTCGCCGGCGACGTGGTGATCGGCCTCGCGTCGAGCGGCCCGCACTCCAACGGCTTTTCGCTGATCCGCAGCATCGTCGACACCCGCGGCGCGCGCTACGACGAGCGCATCGGCGCGACGACGCTGGGCGATGCGCTGCTGGCGCCGACACGCATCTACGTGAAGCCGTTGCTCGCGCTGATGCAGGCGCTCGACGTCAAGGGCATGGCACACATCACCGGCGGCGGGCTCGTCGAGAACGTGCCGCGGATGCTGCCGGAGTCGCTCGCCGCGCAGCTCGATCGCACCGCGTGGCAGCGCCCGGCGCTGTTCGACTGGCTGCAGCGCCACGGCAATGTCGCCGACGCCGAAATGCATCGCGTGTTCAATTGCGGCATCGGCATGGTGCTCGTCGTCGCCCGCGCCGATGCCGACGCAGCATTGCGTCATCTCGCCGGCAGCGGCGAGGACGCGCGCGTGATCGGCGCGATCGTGCCGCGCGCCGACGGCGCGCCTGCGACGGTGGTCGCCTGAGCGCGCTGATGCGCGCCGAGGCGCCCGATCCCGAGGCCGCGACGGCGATTGCGCGCATCACCGTCGTCATTTCCGGACGCGGCTCGAACCTCGGCGCGCTGCTCGACGCGCAGCGCCGCGGCAAGCTCGCCGGCGCCGTCACGCACGTGATCAGCAACCGACCCGACGCCAGGGGGCTCGCGCTCGCACGCGATGCCGGCGTGGCGAGCGGCGTGGTCGATCACACGGCGTTCGCCGGACGCGACGCGTTCGATCGCGCGCTGGCCGAGGAAATCGACCGCGGCGAGCCCCGCCTCGTCGTGCTCGCGGGCTTCATGCGCGTGCTGGGCGTCGAATTCGTCAACCGCTACCGCGGACGGATGATCAATATCCATCCGTCGCTGCTGCCGGCCTATGCGGGACTTCACACCCATCGGCGCGCGCTGGCCGATCGCGTGCGCGAGCATGGCTGCAGCGTGCATTTCGTCACGCCGGATGTCGATGGCGGACCGGTGATCCTGCAGGGCAAGGTCGACGTGCTGGCCGACGACGATGAAGGCCGCCTTGCCGCACGCGTGCTCGACGTCGAGCATCGGATCCTGCCGCAGGCGGTCGACCTGTTCTGCCAGGGGCGCCTTGCCATCGTCGCCGGCCGCGTGGCGATCTCGCCACCCGTGCAATGAGCGGCGCGACATCGGTTGCAATTGCGTGTCACAGTCCCACGTAGGAACCGTTGCACCCCGGGTGTCCGCACGATTGACCACACTAACTCGTTGATTCGATGGAATCGCTCGCAGCGCCCTCGCTGACCTTCACGTGGCCGCCGGCCGCGCGCCCATGGCGCGTGCTGGGCTATGCGCTCGCGGTCTCACTGCTCGTGCATCTCGGCTTCACGCTGTGGCCGATGTCGCTGCCCACCCATCCCGACGACATTGCGCTGACGGCGACGCTGACCGAATTGCCGCCGCCGCCGGCTCCCGTCGCGCAGCCGGCGCCCCCCAGGCCGCGAACGAAACCGGCGAATCGCGTGCGCGCACCCGCTCCGGCGGCGCCCGACGAAGCCATCGGGGCGATTCCCGACACTGCGCCGGCGACGCCATCCGCCGCCGCCGCACCCCGCGACGAACCCGCGACGCCGGCGCCGTTGACCGAGGCGGTCGACGCGCCGCCACCGCTGCCGCCGAACGGCAAGTCGCTGCCGCCGCGTGTCGACCTCGCGTACAAGCTCTATCTCGGCAGCAACGGCTTCCTGATCGGTGACGCCACCTATCGCTTTGAGCATTCCGAGAATCGATACCGGATCTACACGGTGGGAAAAGCGCGCGGACTCGCCGCTTTGCTGGTGCGCGGCGAAGGCCGCCTCGAAAGCCGCGGGCTGATCACCGCCGATGGCCTGCAGCCCTATGAATTCACGTTCGAGCGCAGCGACACCGGCAAGCGCGAGGAAGCGAAGTTCGACTGGGAGTCGGGAATCGTCACGCTCGACCAGCAGAAGACCGCGTCGATCGACACGCCGATGTTCGACGCGCTGTCGTTGATGTGGCAATACTATTTCACGCCACCCGACGAGACCAAGGTCGCGTTCTCGCTGGCGACGACACGGCGCGTCACGCGCTACACCGTCACGCACGAAGGCAACGAATCGATCACCTGGGGCCGCGGCGCGATCGACACCGAGCGCTGGCACCGGCGCAGCGACGACGGCAAGAACGATTCGTACGCGTGGCTCGCGCCGAGCCTGCGTTACCTGCCGGTGAAGATGCGGCTTGCCAACACCCGCGGCAGCGTCGACGTCGTGCTCGACGCGATCCGCGTCGATCCGGCGACGACAGCCGCCGACGATGCGTGGCGGCCCGACATCAGCGGCGGCACTGCGAACCTGACGCCGCCAGCGCGGCCGCCCGGTGTCGCGCCGCCGCCGACCGAATTCGTTCCCGGCGCGGCCTTTCCCACCAACACGGGCGCCTGATGACCGAGCCGCGGGCGACGCCACGCAGCCGGATCTTCGCCAACCAGATCGCAGGGCTCGCCGCGGCCATCGGCGAAGTCGGCGCGCTACGCTATCCGGCCGACGCCGCGCTGCATCACTTCTTTCGCGAGCACCGGGAAATGGGCCAGCAGGATCGCGCGTTCGTCGCCGAAGGCACGTTCGCGTACCTGCGTCGCAAGCGCTCGACGGAGGCGCTCGCCGAATCGGACGATGCGCGCAAGCTCGCGCTCGCGGTGATCATCCGCGACTTCCATGCGTCGGTGCGCGATATCGAGCCGCTGATCAACAATCACGAGGCCGGATGGCTCGCCACGCTCAAGTCGCGCGCGCACGCCGAGTTGGCGGCGGCGGTCGCCGCCGACCTGCCCGACTGGTTGTGGGAGCGCATGGGCGCCGCGTACGGCGACGCCGGCCGCACCGCATTCGCCAAGGCGTGGCAGTCGCCGGCGCCGCTCGACTTGCGGATCAATCCCGGCAAGATCACCCGCGAGGCGGCGCTCTCAGCACTGCGCGCAGGCAACCTCGATGCGTCGCCAACGCCATTTTCTCCGCTCGGCATTCGTGTGCAGGGACGCCCGCAATTGTCGAGCCATCCGCTGGTCGAGGATGGCAGCATCGAGGTGCAGGATGAAGGCAGCCAGTTGATCGGCTTCGCGCTCGCACCGCGACGCGGCGAGATGGTCGCCGATTTCTGCGCCGGCGCCGGCGGCAAGACGCTGCTGCTGGGCGCGCTGATGCGCTCGAGCGGCCGCCTGTATGCGTTCGACGTCGTCGCCAAGCGCCTGGCCAATCTCAAGCCGCGGCTCGCGCGCTCAGGATTGTCGAACGTGCATCCGCAATTGCTGACGTCCGAGCGCGACGTCCGCGTCAAGCGCCTCGCTGGCAAGCTCGATCGCGTGCTGGTCGATGCGCCCTGCACCGGCTTCGGCACGCTGCGTCGCAATCCCGACCTCAAATGGCGCCAGACCGAGCAGGGTCTCGCCGAGCTCACCGTCAAGCAGGCGTCGATCCTCGAGTCCGCGGCGACGCTGGTCAAGCCGGGCGGGCGGCTGGTGTACGCGACGTGCAGCGTGCTGCCCGAGGAAAACGACGCGATCGTCGATGCGTTCCTCGGCGCACATCCGCAGTTTCGCGAAGGTGACGTCGCCGCCGAATTTGCGCGCGCGAAGATCGAGCTCGACACCGGTGCGCGCCTGCGGTTGACGCCGCAGCAGCATGGCTGTGACGGATTTTTCGGCGCGATTCTCGAGCGCGCGGCGTAGCGCAGGTTCCGATGATCGCCCCGGTCGACTGGTCGCAGCTCGAGACCGCGATGGCAACGTCGCGCGGGTGGACGCAGCTCGGTATCGTCACGATCTGCATCGGCATCGCGTGGCTCGTCGACCGGCACGTGTGGCGCAAGCGCGCCGACAGGCATCCCACGTACCGGTTCGCGGGATCGTTCGCTCGCGTCGTGTTTCCACTGACGGCGTTCGTGCTGCTGGCGATCTCACGTGCGGCGATGTACCGCACCGGCGCCACGCTCATCCTCGACATCGCGCTGCCGCTGATGCTGGCGCTGATGGCGATCCGCATGGTCGTGCATGCGCTGCGCCGGCTGTTTCGCAACGCGGCAGCGCTCAAGGCCTCCGAGCGCACGGTCACGTTCGTGATCTGGGGCGTGGTGATCCTGCATTTACTTGGCGTGCTGCCGGAAATCTTCAACGAGCTCGATTCGATCGACGTGCCGATCGGCAAGTCCGGCGTGTCACTGCTGACGCTGTTCAAGGGCGCGCTGTTGATCGTCGTCACGCTGATCGTCACGCTGTGGATATCCGGGTTCCTCGAGCAGCGCGTGATGAACGCGCGCTTCGACATCAACCTGCGCGTCGTGCTGGTGAAGGTGATGCGCGCGGTGCTGCTGACCGTTGGCGTGCTGATCGCGCTGGAGTCGGTCGGTTTCGACATGACGCTGCTGACGGTGTTCGGCGGTGCGCTGGGCGTCGGCATCGGTCTCGGCCTGCAGAAACTCGCATCCAACTACGTGTCGGGATTCGCGATCCTGTTCGACCGCTCGATCCGCATGGGCGACAGCGTCAGCGTGTCGGGTCGCAGCGGCATCGTCACGCAGCTCACCGCGCGCTATGTCGTCGTGCGCGACATCGACAATGTCGAGAGCATCGTTCCCAACGAAATGATGGTGACCAACGTCGTGCTTCGGCATCCGCCAGGCGGCGAAGCGCGCATTGCGTTGCCGGTGCAGGTCGCGGCGCAAACCGATGTCGACCGCGCGCTGGCGCTGATGGAGCAGGCGGCGACCCACGACACGCGCGTGCGCACCGGCGCCAATCCGCCGAGGGCGCTGGTCGTCGGCTTCGGCGACTACGGCATCAGGCTCGAGCTTGGCGTGTGGGTGCAAAACGCCGACGTGATCCGCACCGACGGCGACAGGGTGCGAAGCGCCGTCAACCAGGCGATGCTCGCGGCGTTTCGCGAGAATGGCATCGAACTTGCACGTCCACCTGCTGGCACCGAAACGAGCCCGCCGGCGCCTTGATCGGCGCCCGCGCACCCGCATATCGGGATTGCACAGGCTAGGTGGTTTGGTCCTGGCAGGTTAAAATACGCGAGCAATGCTGTATTGCCGCAACGTCTTTCCATAAAGTACATATAAATCAATGCCCAACGACTTTCTGTCCCTGCTTGCCCATGGCGTTTCCCCCCTTCCATGGTGGGGTTATGCCGTCGTCGCGTTGATCCTGACGCACATCACCATCGCCGGCGTCACGATCTACCTGCATCGCAGTCAGTCGCATCGCGCGCTGGACGTGCATCCCGTCATCGCGCACTTCTTCCGTTTCTGGCTCTGGCTCACCACCGGCATGGTCACCAAGGAATGGGTGGCGATCCATCGCAAGCACCACGCGAAAGTGGAAACCGCCGACGACCCGCACAGCCCGGTCGCCCATGGCATCGACAAGGTGTTCTGGCAGGGTTCGGAGCTCTATCGCGCCGAAGCCAAGGTCGTCGAAACGCTCGACAAGTACGGTCACGGCACGCCCGACGACTGGATCGAACGCAACCTCTATACGCGCTTTTCGTGGCAGGGCGTCGGCCTGATGCTGATGATCGACCTCGTGCTGTTCGGGCCCATCGGCGCGACGATCTGGGCGGTGCAGATGCTGTGGATCCCGATCACCGCCGCGGGCATCATCAACGGCATCGGCCACTACTGGGGCTATCGCAGCTTCGCTTGCGCCGACGCGTCGAAGAACATCGTGCCGTGGGGCATCCTGATCGGCGGCGAGGAACTGCA
>JBDTWY010000077.1:0-12288 GCA_040006455.1 Betaproteobacteria bacterium
TGAATGACGGCAGGGCTTCTGAATGACGGCAGGCGCCGTGTATGACGGCGGGACTACCGTGGCGCCATGCGGATCGCGCCGTCGAGCCTGATCACCTCGCCGTTGAGCATTGGATTTTCGAAGATCGCGCGCACCAGCGCGGCGAACTCCGCGGGACGGCCGAGTCGCGGCGGAAACGGCACCATCTTGCCGAGCGAGTCACGCACTTCCTGCGGCAGGCTCGCGAGCATCGGCGTCTCGAACGTTCCCGGCGCGATCGTCATCACGCGAATGCCGCTGCGCGCAAGCTCGCGCGCGATCGGCAGCGTCATGCCCACCACCGCCGCCTTCGACGCGCTGTACGCGGCCTGGCCCACCTGGCCGTCGAACGCCGCCACCGACGCGGTATTGACGATGACGCCGCGCTCGCCCTCGACGTTGGGCGCACCCTTCGCCATCGCTTCGGCGGCGAGCCGCAGCACGTTGAACGTGCCGACCAGGTTGATGTCGATCGCGCGCCTGAAGCCGGCGAGCGTATGCGGACCGTCCTTGCCGACGACCTTTTCGCCATGCACGATGCCAGCGCAATTGACGAGACCCTGCAGTCCGCCGTACGTGTCGACGGCCAACGCGACTGCCGCCTTCGCGCTGGCCTCGTCGGCGACGTCGGTGCGCACAAAGCGTGTCTTCGCGCCGAGCTCGCGCGCAAGCGCCTCGCCACGCGCCACGTCGACGTCGGCGATCACCACGTTGGCCCCGGCTTCCGCCAACATGCGCACGGTGCCCGCGCCCAATCCTGACGCACCGCCGGTCACGACAAAGCTGCCGCCCGCGATCTGCATCGTCAGTCCTTCGTCGCCTTCACCGCCGACATCGCGGTACCGATGATGCTCGCGATGTCGGCCACGTTGGACGGCAGGATCAACGTGTTGCCGGCTTTGGCGAGATTGCCGAACTGCGTCACGTACTGCTCGGCGACGCGCAGGTTCACCGCCTGGAGTCCGCCCGGCGCGGTGATCGCGTCGCCCACCTTCCGCAATGCCTGCGCGGTGGCTTCCGCGACTGCGATGATCGCCGCCGCCTCGCCCTGTGCGTAGTTGATCTGCGATTGCTGCTCGCCCTGCGAGCGCGCGATCGCCGCGTCTCGCGCACCCTCGGCGAGGTTGATCTGCTGCTGGCGTCCACCTTCGGACGTCGCGATCACCGCGCGCTTCTCGCGCTCCGCGGTGATCTGCGCCTGCATCGCGCGCAGGATCTCGGCGGGCGGCGTCAGGTCCTTGATCTCGTAGCGCAGCACCTTGACGCCCCAGGTCGCCGCGGCTTCGTCCAGCGCGGACACCACCGAAGCGTTGATCTGGTCGCGCTCCTCGAACGTCTTGTCGAGCTCCATCCGGCCGATCACGCTGCGCAGCGTCGTCTGCGCGAGTTGCGTGATCGCCATCCGGTAGTTCGATGAGCCGTAGCTCGCAAGCTTGGCATCGGTGACCTGGAAATAGAGGATGCCGTCGACCTGCAGCTGCGTGTTGTCACGCGTGATGCACACCTGCGGCGGCACGTCCATCGGCACCTCGCGCAGGTCGTGCCGATAGGCGACGCGATCGACGAACGGAATGACGATGTTGAGGCCCGGCTGCAGCACTTCGTGGAACTTGCCGAGGCGCTCGATCACCAGTACGGTCTGCTGCGGCACCACGCGAATGGCGCGGATGATCGTGATCGCGATGACGACGAACGCGACGAGCCAGAAGGGAAACGATCCGAACATGACGGTGGCTCCGGTGGGTGATTGGGATTCAGTTGATTCGGTCGGCGACGATGAGGTCCGAGCCGCGGACGTCGACGATCACCATCGACTCGGCGCGCGGCGTTTGCGGCGTGGCGAGAACCGCGTTCCATTGCGTGCCGCGATAGTCGACGCGCGCGGTGCCGTCGGCGTTCCAGTGCCTGACACGCACCGAATGGCCGACGTCGGCCGGCGTCTGTACGCCCGGCAGCGCATGCGTCATCCGCCATCGATGCGCGATCAGCGTGAGCACGAAGCCGAGGATCGCCGCCACCGCCCACTGCGTTTCGACGCCGGCGCCGATGAACGCGGCAACGCCGCCAAGCGCCACGGCGATGCCGATCGCCAGCAGGTAGAACGTAAACGTCACGAGCTCGGCGCCGATCAGCACCGCCGCCGCGATCCACCACATCCAATGTGCTTCCATAGTCGCCAACCTCCGCTTCCACCCCGCGCTTCAAGCATACCGCACCGCATCCGGGCGCCCCCCACGGGGCGGCGTCGCGCCGGCGTTGGCGAAGCGTGCATCAGACGCTAATTTGGGTTATAATTTTCTTTTTGAATCAGCGCGTTGCGGTACCCCTTCGCCGACGGTATCCGCGGCTCGCATTCATCATGCCGATCTACGAATACCGTTGTAGCGATTGCGGCCACGAACTCGAGGCGCTGCAAAAACTCTCCGAGCCACGGCTCGTCAACTGTCCCGCGTGTCACGCCGATGCGCTGGTGAAGAAGGTTTCCGCCGCCGGATTCCAACTGAAAGGCAGCGGCTGGTACGTCACCGATTTCCGCAACGGCAACAAGACCGCCGCCAAGCCGAAAGCGGACGACAAGCCGGCAGGCGAGGCCGCACCCGCGGCGGCTGGCGACACGACCAAGTCCGACAGCACGGCGAAGTCCGACGGCACGGCGAAGTCCGACGGCGCGTCCAGCAACGAAGGCACGTCCAGGAACGAGAAGGGCGTGAAGCCGGCGGAATCGAAGCCGAAGGCCGATCCCGCCCCTGCCAAGCCGGCCGCAGCGCCTTCGGGCAGTTCCACCACCTAACGTTCGTCGCCCGATGCGCCGCTACCTGATCGCGGGCCTGCTGGTGTGGGTCCCGCTCGGCATCACGCTGTGGGTGCTGCATTTCCTGGTGACGGCGCTGGACCAGACGCTGCTGCTGATCCCCGAGCGCGCGCGACCGGACGCGCTGATCGGCGTGCACATTCCAGGGTTCGGCGTGCTGCTGTCGTTCCTGATCCTGTTCGCAACGGGCGTGGTCGCCGCCAATTTCTTCGGCGCGCGCCTTATCCTGATGTGGGAAGCGGTGCTCGGCCGCATCCCGTTCGTAAAGTCGCTCTATTCGGCGGTCAAGCAGGTCAGCGACACGTTGCTGTCGGAAAAAGGCAACGCGTTCCGCAAGGCACTGCTGGTCGAGTATCCGCGTGAAGGCTCGTGGACGATCGCCTTCATGACCGGCACGCCCGATGCGAGCGTCGCGCAATACCTGCAGGGTGAGCACGTCAGCGTCTATGTGCCGACGACGCCCAACCCGACGTCCGGGTTTTTCCTGATGCTGCCGCGCGCTCGCGTGCGCGAGCTCGACATGAGCGTCGACGAGGCGTTGAAGTACATCATCTCGATGGGCGTCGTCGCCCCGGGCGGCGCCGCGCGCCACGCCAGCGCGCTCGTCGACGACGCGCACCTCGCACCGCGAAATTGACCGGGTCGGCATGCCGCGGCGCCGTCGTCGGCGTTGATGGGCGTGGCCAACCCGTCCCCCGCATCCCGACATCCTGACCAATTGCCGGAGCAGCACGTGAAAAGAACCGACTATTGCGGTCGCATCGACCGCCGATTCCTGAGCCAGGTCGTGACGCTGATGGGCTGGGTGCATCGCCGCCGCGACCATGGCGGCGTGATCTTCATCGACCTCCGTGATCGCGAAGGTCTGGTGCAGGTCGTTTGCGATCCCGATCGCGCGACGACCTTCGCCACCGCCGAAACGCTGCGCAATGAATTCTGCGTGCGCGTCACGGGCCTCGTACGCCCGCGTCCCCAAGGCACGATCAACGTGGGCCTGGTGTCGGGCGAAGTGGAAGTGCTGGCGCACGATATCGAAATCCTCAACGCATCGCTGACGCCGCCGTTCCAGATCGACGACGAGAACCTGTCGGAAACGGTGCGCCTCGAAAACCGCGTGCTGGACCTGCGCCGCCCGCAGATGCAGAAGAACATGATGCTGCGCCATCGCGCGTCGATGTCGGCGCGGCGCTATCTCGACGGCAGCGGCTTCGTCGACATCGAGACGCCGATTCTCTATAAATCGACGCCGGAAGGCGCGCGCGAATTCCTGGTGCCGTCGCGGATCCATCACGGGCAGTTCTACGCGTTGCCGCAATCGCCGCAACTCTTCAAGCAGATGCTGATGATGGCGGGATTCGACCGCTACTACCAGATCGTCAAGTGCTTTCGCGACGAGGACCTGCGCGCAGACCGCCAGCCGGAATTCACTCAGATCGACGTCGAGACGTCGTTCCTGGATGAGCTCGAGATCCGCGAACTGATGGAAGGGCTGGTGCGCACGATGTGGAAGGATGCTCTGGACGTCGACCTGCCCGATCCGTTTCCGATCATGCAGTTCGCCGATGCGATGCGCGACTACGGCTCCGACAAGCCCGACCTGAGGATACCGCTCAAGCTGACCGAGTTGACCGACCTGATGCGCAGCGTCGACTTCAAGGTGTTCCGTGCCGCTGCCGATCTTCCCAACGGCCGGGTCGCGGCGCTGCGCGTTCCCGGCGGCAGCAAGCTGTCACGCAAGGAAATCGACGACTACACGGCGTTCGTCGCGATCTACGGCGCGCGCGGCCTCGCCTACATCAAGGTCAACGACGCGTCGAAGCCGAACGAGGAAGGCCTGCAGTCGCCGATCGTCAAGTTCCTGCCGCCGGCAGTGCTCGAGCAGATCATCTCGCGCACGGGAGCGGCGAGCGGCGATCTGGTGTTCTTCGGCGCCGACCGCGAGAAGGTCGTCAACGATGCACTGGGCGCGCTGCGCGCGCGAGTGGGCCACGACCTGGGATTCGCCGAGGCCGGATGGAAGCCGTTGTGGGTCGTCGATTTCCCGATGTTCGAATACGACGACGGCACGAAGACCTGGGCGGCGCGCCATCATCCGTTCACCGCGCCCAAGGACGGTGACGAGGACAAGTTCACTTCCGACCCCGGCCACGCGATCGCCAAGGCTTATGACGTCGTGATGAACGGGTGGGAAATCGGCGGCGGCTCGGTCCGCATCCACCGGCCCGAGATGCAGGCGCGCGTGTTCGCGTCGCTCGGCATCAGCGAGGACGATCAGCGCAAGAAGTTCGGCTTCCTGCTCGATGCATTGCAATACGGTGCGCCACCGCACGGCGGGGTCGCGTTCGGACTCGATCGCATCGTCACGCTGATGTGCGGCGCCGAGTCGATCCGTGACGTCATCGCCTTTCCCAAGACGCAGCGTGGCCAGGACCTGTTGATCGATGCGCCGACGCCGGTCACCGAGCAGCAGTTGCGCGACCTGCACATCCGCGTGCGCGCGAGCGACGCCGCCAAGCCGGCCTGAGGTTGCGCTAAACTGGCGCGCATGATTGCCGTGCGCGCCATGTCGCTTCCCGTACCCAGCGCAGCGATGCCGTGCAATGCCGCGCGCTGCCTGCGCGCGCTGACACGTGCCTCGTTGTCCGTAGCGGCGTATTCGCTGATGGCGATGGTCGCGTGCGCGCTGTTGGTGGCCGTCGCGTCCGCGGGCGGACCCTTGCCCCTCGTCGACGTGCAGGCGCGGGGATTGCCCGCCGAGGCGCGAGAAGTCCTGGTGCGGATCCACGCCGGCGGTCCGTTCAAATACGCTCGCGACGGCGTCGTCTTCGGCAACCGCGAACGCCTGCTGCCGTCCGAGCCGCGCGGCTACTATCATGAGTACACGGTCGGCACGCCCGGCGCACGCAACCGCGGCGCGCGCCGCATCGTGTGTGGTGGCGCCGAACGCAAGCCCGTCGAGTGTTTCTACACCGACGACCATTACACGTCGTTTCGGAGGATTCGCGAATGAAGCTGCCCGATCTTCATGACGTCGACGCCGCCGGCGTGCAGGAACACCACGCCAGCGCCGAGGCAATTGCCAGCGCGAGCGCCGCGGCCAAGCTGAGGTATTTTGCCGTCGATCTCGGCAAGGCCGATTCCAAGCTGACCTTGCTCGCCGCGCTGGCGCAGGGCATGTCGCTGCCTGCGCATTTCGGCAGCAACTGGGATGCGCTCGCCGACTGCCTCGAGGACGACGACGTGATCGGCAAGCACGGCGCCGTCGTACGCCTCGCGCACTCGGCCGCCTACCGCAAGGGCCACGTGACCGATTGGCAGACATTCACCGAGATCCTCGACGAAGCCGCCGAGTTCTGGAAGGAGCGCCACCTGCCGTTCTGGGTCTTCGTGGCTTGAAGCAACCCTTTTCGGCGCTGGTCGTCGTTTACACATCGGACTTGCGCGTCCTGCTGCTCGAACGCGCCGACCATCCCGGCTACTGGCAATCGGTGACCGGCAGCGCCGAGCCCGGCGAAGCGCTCGTCGACACTGCGGCGCGCGAGCTGCGCGAGGAAACCGGCATCGACGAATCGCGGCACGGTGGCGTGACAGACTGGAGGATCGCCAATCGCTATGAGATCTTCACGCAATGGCGGCATCGCTATGCCGAAGGCACGACCCACAACCTCGAGCAGGTCTTCGGCTTGCGGGTGGAGACGGCCGTCGACGTGCGCATCGCGCCGCGCGAGCACCTGCAATTCGCATGGATGCCGTGGCACGACGCTGCGACGAAATGCTTCTCGTGGTCGAACCGCGATGCGATCCTGATGCTGCCCAGTCGAGAACCGAAGGAGCTTCGATGAAACATGCAGTGAGCCTCGCCCTTTGCATTGTCGCGCTTCCCGCGGTTGCGCAAACCCAAACGATGCCGCAGTACGTGACGCTGCCGGATCGCCCGCCGACCGTCAGCGTCACTGCGAGCGCGACGGCGACGCTTCCCAACGACCGCATGCACGCGTGGCTGCGCGCCGAAAGCGAGAACGCCAGCGCCGCCGTCGCCTCCGCCGACGTCAACACGCGGACGGCGCGCGTGCTGGCGAAGCTGAAGGCGCTGCCGTCGATCACTGTCGCGTCATCCGGCTATTCGACCGACGCGATCGTCGACAAGGGCAAGCCGACACGCTGGCGTGTCAGCCAGTCGATCAAGCTGGACAGCGCCGACTTCGCCTCCCTTGCCACCGAGGTTGGCAGGTTGCAGGACGAAGGGCTGCTGCTGTCGGGGCTCGGCTTCTCGCTTTCCGACACAGCGCGCAAGACGGCGGAGGACAGCGTGACGCAGCAGGCGATCAAGTCGTGGCAACAACGCGCGCAGAGCGCCGCGCAGGCGCTGGGCTACGCCGCATGGCGCGTGGGAACCGTGCACGTGCAGGGTAACGAGGGCGCGCGACCGTACATGGCAATGCGCAGCGAGATGAAGTCGATGGCCGCGCCCGCACCGGTCGCCGCCGATGCCGGCACGACCGACGTCACCGTCAACGTCAACGGCGAAGCGGTGCTGTCGACGCATTGATTCGCGCGTACGACGTCATGTGCGTCGCCAGGCGGCGAAGAAGCTTTACCGGCACGCAGCCGCGCGAAGGCTTGCACGAATGAGTGACGCGCACCGGCATCCCGGCGTAGACTGCGCGAGAGCCGCGCCTCGCACCTGACGGGCGCTTCGGCATCAAACGCGTAACCCGGGCCCGCCCATGGAATTCGATCCCGTCCTGCTGTCGCGTCTGCAGTTCGCCTTCGTCATCGCATTCCACATCCTGCTGCCTGCATTCACCGTGGGCCTGTCGGCGTACATCATGACGCTCGAGGGCCTTTACGTCTGGCGCAAGGACACGGTTTACCTGCGCCTGTCGCTGTTCTGGACGAAGATTTTCGCGGTCGCATTCGGCATGGGCGTCGTGTCGGGCATCGTCATGCCATTCCAGTTCGGCACCAACTGGAGCCGCTATTCCGACATCACGTCGAATGTGCTGGGCCCGCTCTTTACCTATGAGGTGCTGGCGGCGTTCTTCCTCGAATCGGGCTTCCTCGGCATCCTGCTGTTCGGTCGCAAGCTGGTGCCGCCGTGGGCGCATTTCCTGTCCGCGTGCATGGTCGCCGCGGGAACGCTGCTGTCGTCGTTCTGGATCCTCGCTGCCAACAGCTGGATGCAGACGCCCCAGGGGTACGAGGTCATCGACGGACGCTACTTCCCGAAGGACTGGATCCAGATCGTCTTCAACCCGTCGTTTCCTTATCGGCTCACGCACACCGTCAACGGTTTCTTCGTCACCACGGCGTTCGCGGTCGCCGCCGCCTCGGCGTGGCACCTGCGGCGCGGCGAGCACCGTGTCGAAGCCACGACGGCGCTCAAGATGACGATGGCGCTGCTGGCGATCCTGGTGCCGTTGCAGGTCGTGCTGGGCGACCTGCACGGCGTCAATACCGTCGAGCACCAACCGATCAAGGTCGCGGCGATGGAGGGCTTGTGGGACACGCAGGCGCGCGCGCCCGCCGTGCTGTTCGCCATTCCTGACGCGCGCAACGAGACCAATCATTTCGAGATCGCCATTCCTGCGCTTGCGAGCCTGTACCTCAAGCACGACTTGAACGCCACCGTGCAGGGACTCAAGTCGGTGCCGCCCGCGGACCGGCCACCGGTCGGCTACGTGTTCTGGGCGTTCCGGGTGATGGTCGGCCTCGGCCTGCTGATGCTGGCGGTCGTCGCGTGGTCGATGGTGCTGCGCTTTCGCGGCGGCATGGAGAATTCACCGGCTTTCCAGCGCGTGTGCATCGCGATGCTGCCGGCGGGCTTCGTCGCGGTGATTGCAGGCTGGATGGTGACGGAAGTCGGGCGCCAGCCTTGGGTCGTCCATGGCCTGTTACGGACGCGCGACGCGGTGTCGCCATCGATCACCGGACATGATGTCGTCATCTCGCTGATCTGCTACATCGTCGTCTACCTGGTCATCTTCGGCGCCGGCACGTACTACATGCTGCGGCTCGTCAGGAAAGGCCCGCCCGCCGAAGCCGATGCACGCGACGCAACGCTCAACGAGCGACCGGCGCGGCCGATGTCCGCGGCCGACGCCTGAAGGAACGCGGATGCAAATCGACCTCGTGCCCATCTGGACGCTGATCATCGGCGTCGGCGTGTTCATGTATGTGCTGCTCGACGGCTTCGATCTCGGCGTCGGCATGCTGTCGCCGTTCGCGCGCAGCGAGGACGATCGCACGCTGATGATGAACACGGTGGCGCCGGTCTGGGACGGCAACGAGACGTGGCTCGTGCTGGGCGGCACCGCGCTGCTCGCGGCGTTTCCAATGGCATTCGCGATCATCATCCCCGCCGTCTATTTTCCGGTGATGCTGATGCTGCTCGGGCTGATCCTGCGCGGCGTCGCGTTCGAATTCCGTCTCAAGTCGACGCGCGGGATGCCATGGTGGAATCGCTCGTTCTACGTCGGCTCGGTCGTCGCGACGTTCTTCCAGGGCGTGGTGCTCGGCAACTTCGTCCAGGGCTTCGCGGTCGACGGCCGCCATTTCGCGGGTGGAAGCTTCGACTGGATCCGGCCGTTTCCGCTGCTGACGGGTGTCGGCCTGATGTTCGGCTACGCAATGCTCGGCGCGACGTGGCTCGTGATGAAGACCGAAGGCGACCTGCAGCAGAAGTCTCGGCGGCAGGCGTCACTGCTGCTGTTCGGCATGCTGGCGTTCATTGTCATGGTGAGCATCTGGACGCCGTTCCTCAACGACCAGATCGCCCGCCGATGGTTCAGCTGGCCCAACATGGCCTATTTCGGCGTCGTGCCGGTGGTGACGGCGCTGATCGCCTATGCGACCTGGCACGCACTGCGCACCGGCGGCGAAGCCATGCCGTTCCTCGGCGCGATGGGCCTGTTCATCATGTGCTACCTGGGCCTCGGCATCAGCCTGTTCCCCTACATCGTGCCGTACTCGGTGACGCTGTGGCAGGCGGCCGCGTCGCCCAATTCGCTGACGTTCCTGCTGGTGGGGACGATGTTCCTGCTGCCGCTGGTGTTTCTCTACACGTTCTGGTCGTACTACGTGTTTCGCGGCAAAGTGCGCGCGAACATGGGATATCACTAGGGTTTTGACGCTTCGATCGCCCTGGCCATCTCCCGCCAACGGCAGAGGAAGCGCCATTCGAAGCGCCGCGCCGAAGGCGTCCCTCGCCCACATCGTGGACGAGGGACCAGGGTGGGGCGTCGACGGAGGCTTACAGCGCCAGCAGGAACGCAACGAGGTCGTCCTTTTCGTCGGCAGTGAGCCCGATGCCGAAGCGCGTGTCGTAGAACTCGACGACGGCGACGAGATCGCGTGCGAATCCGTTGTGGAAGTAGGGTGCACGCGTCGCCAGCGCACGCAGCGTCGGTCCCTTGAAGCGCCCGATGTCCGACCACTTGCCCGTGATGAGCGCGCGTCCGGGATCGGTCACCTGCAGGGTCTCCAGCGAAAGCTTGTTGCGCAGCGTATAGAGCGGCATGTCCGGCGTGCGCCTCGATGCATCGGCGATGCCGATGTCGAGTGGCGCCGGGATCGAATGGTTGCCCGCCCCCGGCGTGTCGTGGCAGGTCGTGCAGGTGCCTTCCAGCAGCGGGACGCCGAGGTCGTCGTTGAGACCCTTGACGCCGGCGATGTCGATGCGCTTCGTGTTGAACAGTGCCTGCCCGCGTGCGATCGCACGTCGTGCCGCGCGCTGGTCGTGGCTCCCCTGGCTTTGCTCCGACCCCGCCGACTCCCAGGCGCGATAGAGGGCGATCACCTTGGGATCGAATGCGGCGCCGCTGCGATAGTCGCCCGAGACAACGTCGTTGATGCCGAAATAGGTCTCCAGCGCTGCAAGCGGCCGTGGGCCACCGCTCACGCGCCCTTCGGTCAGGTCGCCGGCTTCATCGTCGTAAACCTGCGCGGTATAGAGGCCTGTTTCGAAGTTGACGATCGCATCGCGCTGTGCCGCGGTCAGCGGTTGCGCGCCCTGCGCATGGCCGAGTGTTGCGCCGTTCGCCTGGTCCGAGAGATTGAACTGCAGCGCTGCGAAGCAGGCGGGGTTCGCGCCAATGAGGCAGTTGGTGGACGTAGGATCCTTGAATGTCTCGCGGCCATCCCACATCACCGTGGACAGGAACTTGAGATTGGTCGACGGCAGCGGCCGGCGAAACAGCGACAGTTCGTTGGCGCTTGCGAAGCCATACGGATCGTCGGCGGCGACGAGATCGAACTCGGCGTTGGCGGGCACGCCGATACCGACGCGGATCAGGCCCTTGCTGAGCAGCATGCTGTAGGCACTGCGGCGTGCTGCGATCGTCGATACGTCGGCGAGCGGCGAGTTGGCGCCATCGTTGGGGCGAAAGATCGGATCGGTGCCATCGGTGGCGTTGAAGCGCGCGCGAATCTTCGGCGGCGTGACCGTCCATCCGTCGTCCGGCTGATGGCAGCTCACGCAACTGCGTCCATTGCTGCCGAGGCTCTTGAAGAATGGATTCGTCAGGTCGATCCGGCCAAGCGTGCTGATCGTACCGGACGTTCCCATCCCGTTTGGAGTGGTCACCATCGTCGGATAATCAGCACCCGCCCATGCCGCGCTCGCGCCGAACATCAGCACGCTCGCCGCGAACATCCGGTACCAGGCTCTCCTGTGGCTATGCATATGCGCGCTCCCTTCGACCCATCTGGACGACCGCGCGCCTGTACATCGTGCAGCCCTGGAAAATTGATCGCGCGCGGACTGTGCTGCGAACACAATGTGCCGCCGCGCATGGCCTACGCTATGGAATATTCGACAGTTTCGATGGCAAGCGGCCGGGCGCCGGCATCGACGACGGGCCCGCCGCCGAAATCCCAGCAAATTCAAGGAGGGACCCAAGCCTCCCGAGACGATAGGCGGCGGCAGCTGACGTGTGACGCCAAGAAAAAGGGGGCCGGAGCCCCCTTCTCGTCACAGCGCGTCGCGCTGCGTTACGCGGCGGGCGACGACTCCACCGGTTGCGCGTGCCTTGCAGCATCGTCTTCCGACGCCGCCTTCATCGACAGGCGGACGCGGCCCTTCTCGTCGGCTTCGATCACCTTGACGCGAACCGCCTGGCCTTCCTTCAGGTAGTCGGACACCGCGTTGACGCGCTCCTTGGCGATCTGCGAAATGTGCAGCAGCCCATCCTTGCCGGGCAGCAGTTGCACGATCGCGCCGAAATCGAGGAGGCGCAGCACCGTGCCGTCGTAGATCTTGCCGACTTCGACTTCGGCGGTGATGTCCTCGATGCGCTTGCGCGCGACGTTGCAGGCATCGGAATTGACCGATGCGATCGTGATCGTGCCGTCGTCCTGGATGTCGATCGTCGTGCCGGTCTCCTCGGTCAGCGCGCGGATCACCGCGCCGCCCTTGCCGATCACGTCGCGGATCTTCTCCGGGTTGATCTTGAACGTCA
>JBDTWY010000078.1:0-12130 GCA_040006455.1 Betaproteobacteria bacterium
TTCGTCAGCCTGCTGATGGACTCGTCGAGCGAGCTCGTGCACGCGCTGCTGCCGCTGTTCCTCGTGGGCACGCTCGGCGCATCGGTGGCGCTGGTGGGATTGATCGAAGGCGTCGCCGAATCGGCGGCGATGTTCGCCAAGGTGGTGTCGGGCTACCTGTCCGATCGCCAGCGCCGGCGCAAGCCGTGGGTGCTCGCGGGCTATGGGCTTGCGGCGATCTCGAAGTTCGCATTTCCGCTCGCCGGCAGTGTCGGCCTCGTTGCCGCCGCGCGCTTCGCCGATCGCGTCGGCAAGGGCATCCGCGGCGCGCCGCGCGACGCGTTGATCGCCGACATCACGCCCAGCGCCGTGCGCGGCGCGGCCTTCGGCCTGCGCCAGGCGCTCGACTCCGCGGGCGCCGTGCTGGGCCCGATGCTCGCGATCGTCGCCGTCACCGCGTTCGCGGGCGACGTGCGGCTGGCGTTGTGGGTGGCGGTGATCCCGGCGGTGCTGTGCGTGACGCTGATCGTCGTCGGCGTCGAGGATCGCGCAGCGCAAGGCGGCACTGCACGCAAGGCGATCGTCGTCGCCGACCTTCGCAACCTCGACCGGCGCTTCGCGGTCGTCTGCGCCATCGCCGCACTGATGACGCTCGCGCGATTTTCGGAGGCGTTCCTCATCCTGCGCGCGCAAAGCGTGGGCGCCGGCAATTCCCAGGCGCCGCTGGTGATGATCGCGATGAGCATCGCCTACACGCTGCTGGCGTTTCCCGCGGGGCGCTGGGTCGACCGCGGCGGCGCGAAGGCGTCGCTCTACGTCGGCTGCGCCGCACTCTTTGCCGCGCATGTCGTGCTCGCGAATGCATCGACGCTGGCGGGGGTGGCCGTCGGCGCCAGCCTGTGGGGCGTGCACATGGCGTTCACGCAGGGACTGTTCGCCGCGTGGGTCGCAGGCGTTGTTCCTGCGGAGTTGCGCGGCTCGGCGTTCGGCGTCTTCAACCTCGCCTCGGGAGTCGCGCTGCTTGTCGCTAGCGTGCTCGCGGGCCTGTTGTGGGATCGCGTGAGCCCGGCCGCGACGTTCTACGCGGGCGCGGCGCTGATCGCGCTATGCGCAGCCGCGCTCACAGCGATGGACCTGCGCGGTCACGGGCTTGCGACGCGCGCGAAGTGAGGGTCAGCGCGCGGTGATCGGCGCCTCGTCCATCAGCGCGATCTGCTCGCGCAATTCGAGGATGCGGTCCTGCCAGTAGCGTTGCGTGTTGAACCATGGGAAGGCCGCGGGAAACGCGGGGTCGTCCCAGCGCTGCGCGATCCACGCCGAATAGTGCAGCAGGCGCAGCGTGCGCAGCGCCTCGACGAGGTACAGCTCGCGGCGGTCGAACGGGCGGAACTGCTCGTAGCCTTCGAGCACCTTGCGCAACTGCTGCTCCATGCTGTCGTGGTCGCCGGACAGCAGCATCCACAGGTCTTGCACCGCGGGCCCGGTGCGCGCATCGTCGAAGTCGACGAAGTGCGGTCCCGACGCCGTGTTGGCGATCGACCACAGCACGTTGCCGGCATGCACGTCGCCATGGATGCGCAATGTCTCGACGTCGCCCGCGCGCGCCAACGCCCGGCGTACGCCGGCGAGCGCGTCGCGGCTGATCGTCGAATACGCGTCGACGAGATCATCCGGAAGCCAGTTGCCACCGAGCAGGAACGCGCGCGGTACATCGCCGAAACTTTTCACCGTCAACGCCGGTCGATGCACGAACGGCTTTGCGGCGCCGGTGGCGTGGATACGCGCGAGGTAGCGTCCGAGCCAGACGAGGACGTCGTCGCGGTCGAGCTCCGGCGGGCGCCCGCCATGCTTCGCATAGGCTGCATAGCGAAATCCGCCGAATTCGTGCAGCGTGAGGCCACCGACGTCGATCGGCGCGACGGCGGGGACTTCGGCGGTGACGAGTTCTGCGACGAACGCGTGCTCTTCGGCGATTTCGGCGTCGCTCCAGCGTCCGGGCCGGTAGAACTTGACGACCAGCGGTGGCGCATCGTCGCGCATCACCTGGTAGACGCGGTTCTCGTAGCTGCCGAGCGCCATCAGCCGGCCGTCGCCGCGAAAGCCTATGGCGTCCATCGCGTCGAGGACGACGTCGGGCGTAAGCCCGGAATAGGGAAGGTCGGGCGAGTCGCTCATCGCCCATTGTAAGGTTTGGCCCCGCGTCGCCGACCGGTGCTACAGTGTTCGACACTTCGTGAAGGAATGACGATGGACAACGCCGATGCCTCGGTGATGCCGGTTGCCGGTGGCTACGTCTACCGGCGGCACGCGCTTGCGGTGCGAGTCATGCACTGGATCAACGTCGTCGCGCTGACGATCCTGTTGATGAGCGGGCTTGGCATCTTCAACGCGCATCCTGCGCTGTACTGGGGCCTGTCTTCGTACAACGGCAAGCCGCCGATCGTCGCGCTGACCGCGGTGGACACTCCCGACGGCGGCAAGCGCGGCGTCACGCGGATTTTCGGCCACGAGTTCGACACCGACGGCGTGCTGGGACTGTCGGCGCAACCCAACGGCCAGCGCGCGATCCGTGGCTTCCCGTGGTGGATGACGATTCCCGACATGCAATGGCTGTCGATGTCGCGCACATGGCACTTCTTCTTCGCGTGGGTGCTGGTGCTCAACGGATTCGCGTACGTCATTTATTCGATCGTCACGCGTCACCTGTCGCGCGACCTGGCCCCCACGCGCTTCGACCTGGCGGGCATCCGCCAGTCGATCGTCGATCACCTGCATTTCCGCCATCCGCGTGGCGAGGCGTCGACGCGCTACAACGTGCTGCAGAAATTCGCCTACCTGGCGGTGATCTTCGTGCTCTTGCCGCTGACGATCCTGATGGGCCTCGGCATGTCGCCGTGGATGGACAGCGTGTGGCCGGGCTGGGTTGGCTGGTTCGGCGGCCGGCAGTCGGCGCGCACGATCCATTTCATCTGCGCGTGGCTGATCGTGCTGTTCGTGCTGGTGCACGTGTTCGAGGTGATCATCACCGGTGTCTACAACAACCTGCGCTCGATGATCACCGGGCGCTATCGGGTCAGCGAGGTCGCCGATGAAGCGAAGTGATCGCCGCAAGCGCCGCCGTTTCCTCGCGCGTGCGTTGGGACTGGCCAGCGTGGGCGCGCTTGCCGGCTGCGAGAAGCTGTCGCAGACGTCGTGGTTTCCGGCGATGCTCGGCAAGGCCGACGCATTGAGCGAAGGCGCGGCGAAGCTGGTCGGCCGCAAGGCGATGGCGCAGGAATTCTCGCCGGCGGACAAGTCGCCGACCTTTCGCAGCAACGGCACCGCCGACCCGGGCACCGACGACTACCAGGCGCTGGTCGGCGACGGCTTCGCCGGCTACCGGCTGGTCGTCGACGGGCTCGTCGAAGCGCCGCGGCAGTGGACGCTCGCCGAATTGCGCACGATGCCGTCGCGCTCGCAGATCACGCGCCACGACTGCGTCGAAGGCTGGAGCGCCATCGCACAGTGGAAGGGCGCGCGACTCGCAGCACTGCTGCAGTCGGTGCGGCCGAAGCCCTCGGCGCGCTACGTCGTGTTCCACTGTGCCGAC
This sequence comes from Betaproteobacteria bacterium, assembly GCA_040006455.1. Taxonomy (GTDB): domain Bacteria; phylum Pseudomonadota; class Gammaproteobacteria; order Burkholderiales; family Casimicrobiaceae; genus VBCG01. The sequence continues at coordinate 3,569 of JBDTWY010000078.1, forward strand.
CCGATGGAAGCCGATGGCAGCGACCTCTACTACGAGAGCATCGATCTCGACGACGCCTATCACGAGCAGACGATCCTCGCCTACGAGCTCAACGGCGAGGCGCTGCCGGTCAAGAACGGCGCGCCGCTGCGCCTGCGCGTCGAGCGGCAACTGGGCTACAAGCACGCCAAATACGTGATGCGACTCGAGCTCGTCGACAGTTTCGCGCGCATCCGCGGCGGCAAGGGCGGCTACTGGGAGGACCAGGGCTACCAGTGGTACGCGGGAATCTGACGCCGCCGGCGTGACGCGCTTGCATGACGGCACTTGAGCACGCGGTGCATAACGCGCTACGCTCTCGCTTTCGTCGATCGATCGAGTGCATGTTTCGCCGTCTCGTGGTGTGCGTGGCGCTGGTCGCCGCAGGATGTTCGTCGATGCCGCCCAACCAGGCGGCGATGGGCGATGCGCGCGGCGTGTTCTCCACGTACGTCGAAGCCTTCAATGCGCAGCAATGGAATCGCGTCGTCGCGCTCTACAGCGACGTGGCCGGATTCCAGTGGGTCGAGAACGGCAAGGTCGTGTACACGTCGAAGAAGGACGTCGCCGACGCCTACCAATGGCTGCGCGATCACGTGCGGCGTGCGAGCTACCTGCCTTCGGACACCAACATCACCGGGCTTTCGGGTGACACCGCGCAGGTGTCGACGCGCTTCGTCACCCGTGTCGAGCTGACCGACGGCCGCGAGTTCGCGTATTCGGGCGACATGCGGATGGAATTGCACCGCGAAGGCGGCGTGTGGAAGATCGCCGGCGGCGAAGCGCGCACGGCGGGTGACCGGCTGCCGAATTGAGGGAAAGGCGCTAGCGGGATAGGGTGGCTCGCGCGTGCTGGGTTACGCGAACAGCCCGTGCAGGAACCATTCGCCATCATCGGTGCCGCGACGATGGTCGCGATAGATCCACGTGACGCCGCCGTCGGGCGTTTGCGCGATGAAGTAGTCGCGACGCACGTCGCCGCCGTCCCACCATCCCGATTCGATCCGCTCCGGGCCGTCGCGCAGCACCCAGGGAGCGTGCTCGAACGCCGGCGACAGCGACGCCGGTTCCGATAGCAGCCATAGCGGACGCGGCGCGGCCGGCGCTTCGCGCGTCGCCTGCGTGGCGAGTGCGTCGCTGGCGGGGATGACCTGCGTGCCGTGGCGCAAGCGCGCAGGGCGCTTGCGCACATCCTCACCCCGACCCTCTCCCGCGAGCGGGGGAGGGCGCTCATTTCGGGAGCGTGGCGTGCTGCGCACGGATTGGGGAAGTCCGGCCGAAGCACTCCCTCGCCCCGCGAAGCGGGGCGAGGGCTGGGGTGAGGGGCGATTTTCCACCGCGCGTTCGCTCAACGCGGCTTCCGGGCGATGCTCGGCGTGCGGCGCGATGCGCAGGACGCTGTCTTCTCCGAGCCGCGCGCGCAGCCGGTCGGCCAGTGGCACGATCACGGCGTTGCGCTCATTGCCCGGTAGCAGATCGAGGTTGTGACCGGCGAGCGGCGCCGTGTCCGCGCTCGACAGCGTGATCGCATCGACCGGCGCCGGCAGTGCGAGGCGCGCGAGCCGTTCGCGCAGCACGGTGTTGAGATGAGCGACGGTGCGCGTGGGCGAGCCGAGCGCGAACTCGACGTCGGTGGCAGCGACGCCGATGCGCCGGCGATGATGGCGTTCGTGACCCAGCGAGAGGGCGATGCGCGCGACACCCAGGCCGCGCGCGAGCAGCCACGCCGACAGGTCGTGCACCAGCCGGTTGACGGCGAAGCCCAGCGCCTCGACGTCGTGCACCGGCGCCGGCAGCAGCAGCCGGCTCGCAAAATGCGGCGGTGGCACGTAGGGCGCACGCGTATCGGATACCGTTCCCAGCGCGCGATCGCACAGCGTCACCAGCTCGGGCCCGCAGCGCCGCGCCAGCGCGTCGCGCGGCAATGCGCGTACGCCGCCGAACGTCGTCACGCCCGCGGCCCGCAACGTCTGCTGCACGTGCACGTCGATGTCGAAATGACGCAGCGGCAACGACGCCAGCATGTGAGGCAAGTCGGTGCGCGCGAACACGGGCACTGCCTGTCCCGCACGCGCCAGCGCCAGCGCGGCGACAGGCGTGGGCGCGACGCCGCAGCGCAGCCGGTAGCCGCGTGCATCGATGCCGTCCTCGATCAGGCGCAGCAGCCGCCCCAGCCCGCCGAACAGGCGCAGGCTTGCACCAAGGTCGGCCAGCAGCGCATCGGCCGAGGCGATGCAGGCTTGCGGCGTGAAGCCCAGCATGAACGTGGCGAGATCGCCGAGCGCAGCGCTTTCGGCGCTGGCGTCGCGATCGCGCAACGCGATGCCGGGTGCGAGCGCCAGCGCGGCGGACACGAGCTGCCCGCGCTTGACGCCGGCGGCACGCGCGGTTGCATTGGCGACGACCACCAGCGGATAGTGGCCGCCCGACGACACTGCGAACGCCTGCGCATTGGCGCGCGGATCGAGGCCGCGCGCGAACACGTCGAGCGGCAGCGACGGCAGCCACAGCGCGATCCACAGCATCGCCGGGCCTTCAGCTTCCCCAGATCGCCTGCTCGGTGTAGCCGAGCGCGGCGAAGTCGGCGGCGTGCAGCGGCGCATCGTCGGCACAGAAGAATTCGTCGAGTTGCGGCGGCTTGGCCGAGGTGCCGGCGAGCATTGCATGCGCCTGTCCGCGATGATGGATCTGGTGCTGGAACAGGTGCGCGAGCAGCCGCGTCGTGGGCGTGAAGGTGAGGCCTGCACGGCGCGGCACGGCGATGGGTTTCGCGAGGTCGTCATCAACGAGACCGACGCAAAGGTCGATCAGCCGCTGGTCGACCGCGCGTTGCGCGACGGTGAGGCTCGCGCAATCGTCGAAAGGCTCGGGCGGCGTATAGAACTGCTCGACATCCGCATTGGGCGGCTCACCGCGCAGGCTGCGCTCCAGCGCATCGACGTAATACCAGTCGACGGTGAGCGTATGGTTGAGCGTGGACTTGATCGACGGGAAGAAGCTCACGCGCGTGGCGACAAAATCCTGCGGCGACAGCGCGCCGCAGGCGCCGAGCAGCCGATGGTTGGACCAGGCGTTGTTGTAGGCCATCGTGGCGAGATGATGCTTGAGCGTCGGGATCGGCATGGCGGGCTCCATCGGGGTCAATGCGCATGCAGCGTCGGTGCGCGCTCGATGCGCGTGGCGACAGGCTGCAGCAACGGTTGCTGCACCGGCTGCAACAGCGGCGGCAACGGCGCGCCGACATCGAGCAGGATCGGACGCGCGATGTCGCCGCCGCGGCGCTTCACCACGCGCACCGCGATCTGTCCGTGGTGTGGCGCCAGCGCGAGGCGCAGCGCCGCGGACGCGGCTTCGGCATGCTGTCCCGGACGGCGCCACAACACGCCGAAGGTGTGGCCGTCGCGCGCGGCGACGGCGAGGCGCCGCAGCACGCGCTCGTCGTGGGTTGCGAGCCATGCGAAGGCGGCACCGCATTCGGGCGCGCGCAGCGCCTGCTCGTACGCCCACAACGCGTCCTGCGGACTGTCGCAACGGACGATCAGCAGGCGCGCGAGATCGAGCCCTGCCGCCGCCAGCGCCGGCGCATAGGGACGGTGCGGTGGCGCGATCCACACGATGTCGCGGCCTTCGCGTTGCAGGTGGATGAGCGCGGGCAGCGTCAGGCGGATTTCACCGATGCCCTCGCGCGCGAGGCAAATCTCGGTGAGCGCCGCCGCGGGCCAGCCGCGGCCCGGCAACACCGCGTCGAGCGGCGCGAAGCCCGACGGCAGCGCCGCGGGCTCGGGTGCGCAATCGTCGCCGCGCCAGATGGCGGGATTGGCGAGCACCGCGGCGAGAGCGGGGTGGGCAGCGGACATCGTCGTGGTTCCAGTCGATCGTTAAAGCTCGGTACGGTTGCGCTTCGTGGAGCCGGGTCTTGCCGGCAGGCGAGCGCGACGCCGATGTCGAACTCAACCGCGCCAACAATCACCCCATCGCCTTCATCCGTTTTTCCATCTCCTCGGCGGGGACGTCTTCCTTGTGCGTGGCGATCCACCACACATGCCCGTAGGGATCGGCGACGCCACCGCCACGATCGCCGTAGAACTGGTCGGCCACCGGACGCTTGAGCGTGCCGCCGGCGGCGATCGCCTTCGCCACCTGTGCGTCGACGTCGTCGACGTAGAACATCATCGTCACCGGGCTGCCGCCCAGTGTCTGCGGGCCCGGATGATCCTGCATTTCCTCGGCCAGCATCACGATGCCCTTGCCGATCTTCACCTCGGCGTGGCCGACACGGCCGTCGTTGCCCATCATGCGCATCACTTCGGTGGCGCCGAATGCCTTCTTGTAATACTCGATCGCGCCGGCGGCATCGCGCACGATCAGGTAAGGGGTGACGGCTTCGTAGCCGGCGGGAACCGCTTGCACGCTCATGACAATCTCCTCGATGCGGCCATCATTGCGGTGGCCAGTGTTGGGTGAATACCGCAGCCACGCGCGGATCGGCCTCGATCCTTTGCAGCGTTGCGTGGAAGCCGGGCCGCGCGGTGGCGAGGTGCGCGCGCGACCCCGACCACTTCGACACGACGGCGGCATACAGGTCGAGCGCGCCGATGCGCTCTCCGGACAGGTACGGATGCGCCGGAAACAGGTCGGCGAATATTTCCCAGTGCCGATACAGGCTCGCGCGGGTGCCGGCGCGCACGCGCTTCTGCAGTGCCTCGTCGTCACCGAGATCGCTGACGAAGCGCTCCGGGTAGTCGATGATGGTGATCATCGGATAGCAGTTGGCGGCGACGTAGACGAGGCCGCGGATCGCCTGCGCGCGCGCCGACGCACCGACTGGCAGCCAGTGCGCATCCGCATGCGCGTCGGCCAGGTGGATGTGGATCGCGGCGCTTTCCGACAGTGCGCTGCCGTCGGGCAGCACCAGCGTGGGGATCTGGCCGAGCGGATTGACCTTCAGCAGTTCGTCGTACGCGGCGTTGCGATCCCATGTCGCGGTTTCCCTGATCTCGAACGGCGCGCCGATGATCGTCAACGCGACTTCGACCGAAGCCGAACCCGAGCCTTTCTTGCCATAGAGCGTGTACATCGGCAGCATCCTCCCGTTTCAGAGTGAATGTCCGCCGCGAATCAGGCCCACGCCGATGCCTTCGATCGCGAACGCATGCTGCACGGGATCGACGACGATCGGCGCGAATGCCGGATTCTCGGCGATCAGCAGCACTTCGCGTCCGCGACGCTTGAGGCGCTTGACCGTTACTTCGTCGTCGAGGCGCGCGACGACGATCTGGCCGCTGCGCGCATCGCCGCTCTTGTGCACGGCCAAGAGGTCGCCGTCGAGAATGCCGGCGTCCTTCATGCTCGTGCCGCGCACCCGCAACAGATAGTCGGCGCGCGGCGTGAAAAGTTCAGGGTCGAGCCGGTAGTGCGCCTCGACATGCTCGGCGGCGAGGATCGGATGGCCGGCGGCGACACGCCCCACCAGCGGCAGCGTGCCTTGCAGCGGCATGCCCGGCAGCTCCTTCAGGCGCAGGCCGCGCGACGCACCGGGAATGATCTCCAGCGCGCCTTTCTTGGCCAGCGCCTGCAAATGGTCCTCGGCCGAGCTCGCCGTGGAAAAGCCCAGGCCGCGGGCGATTTCGGCGCGCGTCGGCGGCATGCCCGTGGTGTCGAGGTAGTTGCGGATCCAGTCGAGGATCTGGCGTTGCCGCGACGTCAGCGCGGGCGTGGCCGACGGCGGGGACGACGGGAAGCGCAGGTGGGCGAACGGGCGGCGGGCAGGGGATTTGCTCAAGGGATCGTTACCGTATGGATATGCGGTACCGTGATTATAGGCGGCCGCATCGTGTCGTCAAGCCCGCCGTCATCCGACGGCGCCGCGCGGACAGCGCTGCACGATTGCCCAGCGGCGAATACCGACTCGATTCGCGCAAGACCGACCCCGGGATCGGCAAGCGCCGCAAGCCGGGAACCTTCAGGACGCGCGCAAAGGCCGAGGCGCACGAGCGCGCGGTGCAGTACTTCAAGCACCAGTAGCGCTTGCTGCTGAAAGCTCAGGGGGCGCCACCGACCTCCGCGGCGAGACGCGTGACTTTCCGCGTGTCGATCATCGCTGCCGACACAGCCGCATAGCGCTTGAAGTGCGGCGTCTCGCGGTGCGCGAGGAACGCGGCCTCGTCGTCGTAGACTTCGTAGAAGCACACGCGCGCCGGGCGCTCGTCGTCGCGGAGGATGTCGAAGCGACGGCAACCTGGCTCGGTCGTCACCGAGCCGCGCGCGTCGTCACGCGCGGCGCCGAGGAACGCCTCGAGCATCGCTGGCTTGACGTCCAGTTCCACCCACAACGCAATCTTCGGCATGCATGTTCCCGTGAAATGTCGACGGTCAAAATCCTAGCATGCACTTGACGTGGCGTCCTTGACGCGCTGGATCATTCGGCGTTTGATTCGAATTCACCGACGTCGTCGAAGGAGCGCACCATGGCCACGCGCAGTACTGCCGCCCGCAAGACATCCAGCAAGCGAACCGCAGCCACGGCGACGGCCAAGCGCACGCGCAAGCGCGCGGCGCCGCGTGTCGCGAAAGCGGCCGCCAAGCGTGCGCGATCGCCCCGGTCATCCAAGTCGGCTGCGCGCGGGCCCTCCGCAACGGGCCGCGCGGCCATGCCCGACTTCGCGACGCTCGCCAAAGGCGCGAAGCTGGTGACGCCGGAGCAGGCAATCGAGCTCTACAAGGCGAACGCGCGGATGGCGCTCGACGTGATCAACGCCGCGATCGAATCGGCGGCGCGCGTGCGCAAGCTCCAGTTCGACGGCGTAAGCGAGGCGCGCGCGTTCGGGGCGCGGCAACTGCGCAACGCAACCGCAGCGCAATCGCCCGAAGCGCTGGTCGCGGCCGGGCAGGATGCAGCGCGCGAGGCGATCGAGCATGCGATGGGCTACTGGAGCCAGATGTTCGACCTGATCGTCGAGATCCAGAAGCGGCTCTTTACGCTGATCGAGGGCCAGATGGGCGACGTGCCGGGCATCAAGGAAGCGCGCGTGGCGATGGCGATGATGCCCGACATGTCGCAGGCACAGAACGTCATTCGCGCGCTGCAGGGCGTGGTGAGCTCGAGCGGCGGCGCCGTCGAGCAGATGCAGAAAGTGATGGGAGACCTGGCGCGGATGGGCGATCTGCGCCGGTCCTGAACACTTGATGCCGGGCCGAGTCGGCCTAGCGGGCAGTCGCCGGCGTCGCGTCGGGCGCGCGGGGCGAATGAGACGCCGCTTGGGCTTTCGTCGTTGCCGCGGCGTCCTGCGCCGAAACCAGTTCCGTCGGCACGCCGATATAACGGCTCGAAATCTCGATGCGAGCGATTCGGTAGTGGGCCGGCGGCACAAAGAACTTGCCCACGCCGCCGTGATAGACGTTGGCGAAGAAGTGATTGATCTTTGTCGCAGGATCCTTGCGGTAGAGTTCCGTGTCCGAGCGCCAGACCGAATGACCGTTGATCCACACCTCGCCTACGCCGTCGGCGACGCCCGGCCTGTTGAGCTTGATGTGCTGCTCCACAGATGTCCAGCGATCGGGGATGAACATCGCGCCTCCCATCGCACGGAAGCCAGGAAATCCGACGGTGCCGCGCTCGGCGTCGTACAGGTAGTCGACGACCGGCAGGTAGCCATCGTTGCGCGGCGGCTTGTGCTCCATTCGCCACGTGACTTCGCCGCCGGCGAGGCCCGGCAGCTTGACGCCGATCTCGGTCATATTGGTGACGACGTCATGCTCGGGCCAGATCAGGTAGCGCGCATAGACGTCGTCCATCGGTGGAAACTGAATGCGCCACGAAATCAGCCGCTCGTTCTTCGGCGATGATGCGAACCGCAGGTAATTGATGCCCGAAGGGCCGGTGGTGAACTCGGGTTCGTAGGCGAATGGCTCGGCGGTCGTGCCGCGCGGCGCGACGGCGCGCAATGCAGCCTCGTTTGTCAGGTCGACGCGCAACACGTCGCCCGGCGTGTATTCGCCGCTCATCGTCAACTCGGGGGGAATCGGCGCTGGACCCGAGTCGAATACCTTGACGGTGGTGGCATTGCCCCCATACAGCGAGCCCGCGATCCATGATCCGTCAAGTTGCTTGGCGTAGACGGCACCATCCTGCAGCACCAGCCGGGTGCCGTGGATCGCCGTGGCGAACGAGCCATTGGCGATAAACGTCGAGACGCCATTGCCGTCGTCGTTGCCCGCCAGCGACCAATGCAACGTAGCGCCACCGCTCGTCGACGTCAGCGTCCCCGGATGCGAGCGATCGATGAAGGTCGGCGGACCGTCGTGCGGTATCAGTGGCGTGCCGGGTCCACCGGCGAGATCGCGCATGAGCCGCGCTTCGGTCGCGCTCGATCGCTGGCGCGATGGATCGGGCTTCGCGTCATCCGCGGCGAATGCCGTGCAGTGGAGGGTTGCCACGGTCGTGGCAAGGATAAAGGCGGCGATGCGTTTCATGTAATTTTCCGGCCGGCGAAAGAAGGTGTGACATCGGATCGAAGCGGTTGGTGCCCGGGGCCGGAATCGAAC
>JBDTWY010000079.1:0-11946 GCA_040006455.1 Betaproteobacteria bacterium
GGCTCAACGCGCTGAACGACGCGCTCGCCGACGAGCTCGGCGACGCGCTGCGCGGCTACGATGCAGACCCGGCGATCTCGGTGATCGTCATCACCGGCAGCGACAAGGCGTTCGCCGCGGGCGCCGATATCGGCGCGATGGCGGAATGGGACTACGCGAAGGTGTACGGCGACAACTACATCACCCGCAACTGGGAGCAGATCCGCGTCACCCGCAAGCCGGTGATCGCCGCGGTCGCCGGCTATGCACTTGGCGGGGGCTGCGAGCTGGCGATGGCATGCGACCTGATCATCGCCGCCGACACCGCGAAGTTCGGACAGCCCGAAGTGACGATCGGCACGATGCCGGGCTTCGGCGGCACGCAACGCCTGCCGCGCGCCGTAGGCAAGGCGAAGGCGATGGACTGGTGCCTGACCGGACGGATGATCGACGCCGCCGAGGCCGAGCGTTCGGGACTCGTCGCCCGCGTCGTCGCGGCGGACAAGCTCATCGACGAGGCGCTGGCGGTGGCGGCGAAGATCGGCGCGCATTCGCTACCGGTAGTGATGAAGATCAAGGAGGCGGTCAACCGTGCGTACGAAAGCTCGCTGGCCGAGGGCCTGCTGTTCGAGCGGCGCGAGTTCCACGCGACGTTCGCGCTCGACGACCAGAAGGAAGGCATGCGCGCGTTCGTCGAGAAGCGAAAACCCGATTTCCGCAACCAATAGGCCGGGTCCGGCGTGGACCGCACCTGGCCCGATGCGCGGCACTTCAGCACCCGTCAACGGTCGTAGACACATCCGGGCCGCTGCCGGCGTGCCGATCAAGGAGAACATGATGCGTGCAACTTCGTTGCGTCCGATGGTGATGTTCGCAGTGACGCTGGCGGCGCTGGTCGCCGGATGCGCGTCGACGACGCTGCGCGATTCGTGGTCCGACCCGTCCTTCACGGCCGGGCCTTTCCGCAAGTGGATCGTCGTCGGCGTCGGCGGCGACACTGTCGCCAAGCGCAGCTTCGAGGACATCATGGTGGCGCGGCTGCGCGCGCGCGGCGTCGACGCGCTGCCAGGCTACCGCTACCTGCCCGAAGCCCGCGCCAGCGAATCGCAGCTCGACGGCGCCGTCGCAAGCGCGGGGGCCGACGGCCTGATGATGGTGCACCTGCGCCGCGTGCAGTCGCGCACGCAGGTGACCAACGTGATGGTGCCCGGTCCGGCGTATCCCGGATTCGGCTGGTACGGCGTCTACGGCGGCTGGTACAGCGTGCCCGAGATTCGGCAATACGACGTCGCGACGGTGGAAACCACCGTCTACGAAGTCGCCGGCAAGAAGCTCGTGTGGTCAGGAATCACCGAGACCTTCGACCCGCGCTCGGTAGCGCAGGAGGCGCCGCAGTTTTCGGAGCTAATCCTCGACGCGCTGGCGAAACGCGGCATCGTGCCGGGCAAGGCATGATGCCGGCGCGCCGCATCGCCGTCATCGGTGTCGCCGCGCTGGTCGTCGCCGCGTGCGGGCTCACCGCCGGCACGCGCATCACCGCGAGCGAGGGCGAGCCCAAGCATGTGTACCGCAAGATAGCCGTGGTGGCGATGAGCGCGTCGCGCGCCGAGCGCAAGGTGTTCGACGACGCGTTCGTGGCGCGCCTCGGCGCCGCCGGTGTCGACGGCATGGTCGGCGATCGCTACATCGAGGACGCCGCCGTCGCCAACGGCATCGAGCCGGTGCAGGCGATGCGGGCCGCCGGCGCCGACGCCATCATGTACGTGTGGCTGCGTGGCGAGAGCGACGACTTGCACGTCGAGCCTTCCGCTGGCGGCTGGGGATGGCTGGGGCCGGCGGCCTCCTGGTATCCGTCCGCGCAGTCGGCGCAGGCAATGACGTCGAAGTTCGAGTTGCGGCTCTACGACATCGACACGCAGGGCCTCGCGTGGTCCGGCTATTCGACGACCTACTATCCGAAGTCGCTCGACGTCGACGCGCCGAAGATCGCCGACGCGGTCGTCGGCGAGCTCGCCAGGCGCGGTTTCATCGCCAGGCGCTAGCCGGACGCGGCCCGCGTCCGGCGCACCCACGCACCTCGCGTAACATCGCCGCATGCGCGGCGCCCTCATTCCACTGCCGGTCAATGTGCTGGTGGTCATGCTGGGCGTCACGCAAATCGTGTCGTGGGGCACGCTGTTCTACGCGATCGCCGTGCTCGGCGCACCGATGCGCGAGGCGCTCGGCGCCAGCGACATCACGCTGTTCGCCGCGTTCAGCACGGGGCTGCTCGCGTCCGGGTTCGTGGCGCCGGTCGTCGGCCGCGACATCGACGCGCACGGCGGCCGCCGCGTGCTGGTGTGCGGCTCGCTGCTGGCGGCAGCGTCGATGGCGCTGCTCGCAGCGGCGCAGAACACGCCGATGCTCGTCGCCGGATGGCTGTTGGCCGGTGTCGCCAGCGCCGCGACGCTCTACGACGCCGGATTCGCCACGCTGCACCAGTTCGCGGGAACGTCGTTTCGTCGTGCGGTCACCGTGCTGACCCTGTTGGGCGGCTTCGCCAGCACGGTGTTCTGGCCTCTGTCGCGCTACCTGCTCGAGACCGCAGGTTGGCGCCAAGCCTTCGCCGTCTACGCGGTGCTGCATCTCGTGCTGTGCCTGCCCGTGCACGCGTTGTGCGTGCCGCGTGCCGCAGCACGCGCGGCGAGTGCCGAGGCATCGCAGCCATCGCCGCGCACGATGCCGGCGGCGTTCCTGTGGCTCGCCTTCGCGATGTCGCTGGTATCGTTCGTCGCCGTCGCAATTTCGGCGCACCTGATGACGCTTCTGTCGGTCACCGGTCTTGCGGCGCGCGACGCCGTGCTGATCGGCTCGCTGATCGGGCCGATGCAGGTCGCCGGGCGCATCGTCGAGTACGGCGCCGCGCGCAACGTTGCGGTGACTTCGACCGGAACGTTCGCGTTCGCGCTGATGGCAGTGGCGCTTTGCGTGCTGTCGCAGGTGCATGGTGTGTGGATCGTCGCGCTGGCGTTCGTCATCACCTACGGCTGGGCCAACGGCGTGTTCACGATCGTCCGCGGCACGGTGCCTCGCGTGCTGTTCGGCGCCGAAGGCTACGGCGCGCTGCTCGGACGGCTCGCGCGCCCCCAGTTCTTCGCACGCGCGATCGCGCCGGTCACGTTGTCGCTGGTGCAGGCGATCGATGGCTCGCGGCGCGTCGCGCCCTACCTGTTGGCGGCGCTCGGCGTGGTCGCGTTCTTCGCGTACCGACGCGCGCTGCGTCTCGCGTCACAGCCAGCGCCAGGCGGCGCGCAGCGCGTAGTTGACGACCGTGGCGGCGACTGAGGGGACCACTGAGGCGACCACCGAGGCGACCACCGAGGCGACGACCGCCACCCAGGCCAGCAGCGGCAGGTCGGAGCGGCGTCGCGGTTCAGGCAACAGGTCGGCGTCACGCAGTTCCGCGGGAAATCCGCGCGCCGGCACCGGCACGATCTGCGCATCGGCCGGGTCCGCCGGCAGCTTGCCGAAGTACTCGTCCGCCGACACGATGGGCCAGCTCCCGAATTTGCGCGACGACGGCCACTGCGGAATGCGCAACAGTTCGATCGCGACGATGTCCTGTGCCAACGCCTGCGCCAATGTGCCGTCGCCGGCACGCGCGCCGTGGGTCGCGAGCCGCATCAGCTCCGCGCCGATTTCCTCGAATGCGACGGCGGGGAAGAGCCGCGTGCGGTCCTCAGTCATGTATTCGTAGGCGAGGCGCGCGCGCGACAGCGAACGGTAGCGCGCCAGCGCGTAAGGCACGCCGAGCCATGCTTTCAGGTAGCTCGAGGCACCCGTCGACGGGATCGCCCAACCCAGCGCACGCAGCGTGTCGACGCTGATTCCGGCACAGTTCATCGTCGCGTGCTGGTACACGAGCTGGTGCCGCCAGAATTGCGCGAACACCTGGTTGAATGCGGTTTGCAGCGTGTCGATGACACGCGTGCCGGCGAGGATCGCGACGAGGATCGACGACGGCCGATACCATCCCTGGCCGCTGTTGAGGTCTCCCAGGTAGCGATCGAGCGGCGTGGGCGCGGCGACGATGCCTTTCTCGCTGACGATGTCGAGCGAATAGAAGTTGTTGATCAGCGCGTCGCTGATCGCGCCATCGGCGCCGATCACGCCGGTGCCGATCGCGAAGTGCCCGCCCCACGCTTCGTCGTCGTCGCCTTGCGCGCCGTTGACCATCACGAACAGCGCAGGCCTTCCCGTCCAGTCCGCCGGCGCGTCCGGCCGCGCGTGAAGCAGCGTTGCCGCGAACGGTTCGCGGGCGCCGCCATCCGGCGTCGCCCGCATCGCCGCGCGCAGCGACACCTGTGGCGATGCGGGTTGCACGAAGGGAGTGGCCAGCGCATGCGGATCGACGGCAAAATCCTGCGGCCATGCGGAGCGCACGACGAACACGCCATCGCGCATGTCGCCACGCAGCGTCAATGGGCGCGCGGCCAGCCAACGCGCCGACGCCGCATCGAAATACGAGCGGTTGAGCGGCAGCTTCGCCACGAGCGCCATCGGCATCGTCACGTCATTGGCGGTGATGGTCACGGCGTCGGCGTCGGCATCGATGCGCGCGTCGCGGATGAGCCTCGTCGTGCCGTTCCAGATCAGCGCCGGCCAGCCGGTGTCGCCGCGCGCCGCCGATCGGGCGACATCGTCGAATACGCGCAATCCCGGCGCGTAGCGCGCCAGCGGCAGGCCCGCGCGCGGCGTCGCGATATAATCGTCGGAGAAATACCATGCCGCGGCCGGCTGCAACGCTGCGCGGCGTCCGAAGTCGATGTCGAATCCGTTTGCGACATACGGACCGGCGAAGCCGCCGGCCGCAACGTCGTTGGCGACGATGCCCGCAAACTCGGACCCGGTGTCGGTACCGGCGGGCGGCGGCTGCATCTTCAGCCGCGCGTGCGACACATGCCGGGCGATTGCAGCACGCGCGCCGGCCGGTCGCCCCCATACTTGGGCGCCCGGCGTGGTTCCACGAATGCCTGGAGAGTCATCGATGAAGCGTCGCCAATTCCTGCAACTATCCACGATCGGCAGCGCCGCAACAATGCTGGGGCCGCTGGCGAGCGGCGCAGGGGTCGCCGAAGGCTCGAGCGCGCGCTGGCGCGTGTTCGAGCTCACCACGCAGGTCGACGTGCTGTTTCCCGCCGGCGCGACCCGAGTGTGGCTGCCGGTGCCGCTGCGCGAGGATACCGACTGGCAGAAGGGACTGGGCGACCGCTGGACCAGCGATCACGGCGACCTCGTGCTGCAAACCGATCCGGGCTATGGCGCGGCGTTCGTCGCTGCGTCGTGGCCCGCCGATGGTCCGGCGTCGCTGACGCTGACCAGCCGCGTCGCCACGCGTGGCCGCGCCGTCGACGTCACGCGCAATGCGTCACAGGCGCCGCTCGACGCCTCGCTGGCACGGCGTTTCACGCACGCGACCACGCTGCTACCCACCGACGGCATCGTGCTCGACACCGCGCAGTCGATCACGCGCGGCGCGCATACCGATGTCGGGCGTGCACGTGCGCTCTACGACTGGATCTGCGACAACACGTTTCGCGATCCCAAGGTGCGCGGCTGCGGCACCGGCAACATCAAGTTCATGCTCGAGTCCGGCAACCTCGGCGGCAAGTGCGCCGACCTGAACGCGCTGTTCGTCGGCATGGCGCGATCGCTGCGCATTCCGGCGCGAGATGTCTACGGCATTCGCGTCGCCGACTCGGCGCGCGGCTACAAGAGCCTTGGCAAGTTGGGTGACATCACCCGCGCGCAGCATTGCCGCGCCGAGTTCTACGCCGACGGCCGCCTGGGCTGGATACCGGTCGATCCCGCGGACGTGCGCAAGGTGATCCTCGAGGAGGAAGGCGGCAAGCGCGAGGACGATCCCCAGGTCGTCGCCGCGCGACGCACGCTGTTCGGCGCGTGGGAGATGAACTGGATCGCCTGGAATTTCGCGCACGACGTGCGCCTGCCCGATGCGACGCGCGGCATGCTGGGCTTCCTCATGTACCCGCAGGCGGAAACGCGCGAAGGCCGGCTCGACGCGCTCGATCCGGAGAATTTCAAGTTCACGATCACGTCGCGTGAGCTCACGCCGGCGTGACGCGACGCGGCGATGGCTGCGCGCCGCGCTTGCCGTCGCGGCGTGCGCCATCGCGGCGAGCGCCGCGGCAATCGAGGTCAACCGGCTGCTGCCGTGGACCGGCGGCGCGACGCCGCCGCTGGCGCTCGACGGACTTGACGGCAAGCGTGTCACGCTCGACGCGTATCGCGGCAGGACGGTGATCGTCAATTTCTGGGCGACGTGGTGCGTGCCCTGCCGCGAGGAGATGCCGTCGCTGGCGGCGCTCGCGAGGGGCGCGCCCGACAAGCTCGTCGTGCTGGCGATCCACGTCGGCGAGTCGCGCGCCCGCGTCGACCGCTTTCTCGAGCGTTATCCGGTGGACCTGCCGATTCTCCTCGACGCGCACGGCGAGGCCGCGCAGGCGTGGCAGGTCGGCGTCTATCCGTCGAGCTACGTGATCGGCCCCGATGGTCGCATCAGCCAGTACATCGCCGGCGCGCTGGACTGGAGCGATGCGGCGATCGTGCGCCAGCTGCAACCACGGTTGCTCACGACCACGCGATGAACGCCCCGCCGCACGTCGTCAACCGGCTGCAGGCCGACGCTTCCGGCGATCGCGCGGCGCTGATCGCCGGCCTGCGTGCGACACCGGCATCGATCCCGCCCAAGTACTTCTACGATCCCGCCGGATGCGAGCTGTTCGCCGCGATCTGCGAGCTGCCCGAGTACTATCCGACGCGCACCGAGCGTGCGATCTTCGCCGCGCATCGCGACGATATCGCGCGTGTCATCGGCACCGGCACGACGCTCGTCGACCTGGGGGCCGGCGATTGCCGCAAGGCGGCGTTGTGGTTCGACGCGCTGCAGCCTTCGCGCTACGTGGCCGTCGACTTTGCCGCCGCGGAAATCACCTCGGCGCTGTCGCAACTCGCGCCGCTGCATCCGTCGATCGCGATGTCGGGGATCGTCGCCGATTTCACCCAGGGGCTCGATCTCGACACCGACCTCGGTGCAGGCGCGGTGACGTTCTTCTATCCGGGCTCGTCGATCGGCAATTTCTCGCATGCCGCGGCGCTGGCGTTCCTGGCCAGCCTGGCAGCGCATTGCAACCGATGTCCCGGCAGCGGCCTCCTGATCGGCGTCGACATGAAGAAGGACCCACGACGCCTCGTCGCCGCCTACGACGACGCGCAAGGCATTACCGCGGCGTTCAACCGCAACCTGCTGAACCCCGTCAATCGCATCGCCGACGCCGACTTCGCGCCGGCGCGGTTCCTGCATCGCGCAACCTACGACGCCGACGCCGGCCGCGTGCAGATGCATCTCGAATCCGCCTGCGCGCAGGTCGTGACCATCGACGGCGCGGCCAGGCCGTTCGCGGCCGGCGAGCGCATCCACACCGAGGATTCGTATAAGTACACGGCGGACGAATTCGCCGCGATGCTGCGCCGCGCCGGCTTCACCGAGGTGTTGCGATGGCTGGATCCGGCGCGCGACTTCTGCGTGTACTACGCGCGCTGACCCAGCCGGCGCGACGTTCTCAGGCTGCGCTCAGGCGTCGCGCGCGAGGCGGATGCCGCTGAATTGCCAGCGCGCCGATGGCGGGAAGAAATTGCGGTAGGTCGCGCGGATGTGCGAGCGCGGCGTCGCGCAGGAACCGCCGCGCAGCACCATCTGCCCGGACATGAACTTGCCGTTGTATTCGCCGATCGCTCCGGGCGCCGCGTGGTAGCCGGGATAGGGCAGGTAGGCGCTCTGCGTCCATTCCCACACGTCGCCGAACAACTGTGCGGGTGCGTTCGCCGGCCCGGCGTCGCGCGTCGCCAGCGGATGCAACGCGCCACTTTCCACGAAGTTGCCGGCCGGCGCCTGGTCACGGGCGGCGAGCTCCCATTCGAACTCGGTGGCCAGACGCGCGCCTGACCAGCGCGCGAATGCATCGGCCTCGTAGTAGCTGACGTGCGTGACCGGCGCGTGCGGATCGATGTCGGCTTCGCCGTGCAGCGTGAACGTGCGCCAACGGCCCTCGCTGCGCGACCAGTACAGCGGCGCGTCCCATTGCTGCTGCTGTGCGTCGTCCCAGCCCGCCGACAGCCAGAACTCGGGACGCCGATAACCGTCGTCGTCGATGAACGCTGCGAATTCGCCATTGGTCACGGGGTGCGACGCCAGCGCAAACGGAGCGACGTACGCGCGGTGCCGCGGGCCTTCGTTGTCGAACGCGAAGCCTTCGCCGTCGTGGCCAAATTCGGTGAGCCCCCCCGCATAGTCGATCCATGCCTTGCGCCGCGGCGTCACCGGCGTCAGCGGCCATCCCGGCGTGTACTGCGGTCGCAGCGGATTGCGCGCGAGCAGGTGCTTGACGTCGGTCAGCATCAATTCCTGGTGCTGCTGCTCGTGATTGAGGCCCAGCGCGATGATCGGGCGCACGGCCCGCGGGATCCCCGTGATGAACAGGTCGCGCATCGCGCTGTCGACATGCGCGCGATACGCGCGCACTTCCGCCAGCGAAGGGCGTGACAGCAGCCCGCGCTCGGGCCGGGGATACTGGTCGCCCACCGCGTTGTAGTACGAATTGAACAGCATCCGGTAGGACGGATCGAGCGGCGCGTAGTCACGCGCATGCGGCGTGAGCACGAACGTCTCGAAGAACCAGCTCGTGTGCGCGAGATGCCACTTGACGGGGCTCGCATCCGGCATCGACTGCAACGCGCAGTCCTCGGCGGACAGCGGTGCCGCGAGCACTTCGCTCGCCGCGCGCACGCGGAAGAACGCGCCGGCCTCGGGTGCGGCGGCGGCATGGGGTGCGACGTGGCGTGGATTCGTCATGGCTGTGCGAGGCGGGCTGGATTCGACACAGTACGCGCAGACGCTGCGCTTGGATGTCGGCGCATTCCTGCAAACTCAGCGGACATCGACGTGCGCGGTTCCGGCGGTGAAGCGGCCGATCGCGCGGGCGCCGGCGAATCCTTCGCGGTGGAAGAGGTCGAGCACCGCGTCGACAGCGCCGGGCGCGACCGCGACCAGCAGCCCGCCGGAGGTCTGCGGATCCGACAGCAGCGCGCCGGCCGTCGCCGGCAGCGCCGGCGACAGGCTGACTGCGCTTGCGCACCCGCTCCAGTTGCGCGCGGACGCACCGGTCACGTACCCCTCGGCAGCGAGCGCCTCGACATCGGGATGGAGCGGAATGCTCGTCCAGTCGAGCGTTGCACGCATGTTCGACGCGCGGCAGATTTCCAGCAGGTGGCCGACCAGGCCGAAGCCGGTGACGTCGGTCAACGCGTGCACGTCGGCCATCGCGCCGAGGGCGACGCCCGGCGTGTTGAGGCGCGTCGTGCTGTCGATCAGCGCGCGATAATTCGCCGTGGAGAGCGTCGCCTTCTTCAGCGCGGCGCTGTAGATGCCGACGCCGAGCGGCTTGCCGAGGACGAGCACGTCGCCGTCGCGCGCGCCCGAGTTGCGCTTGACGTGGCGCGGATCGACGACGCCGATCACCACGAGGCCGTAGATCGGTTCCACCGAATCGATCGTGTGTCCGCCGGCGATGGGAATGCCGGCGCGCCCGCAGACACCCTCGCCGCCGTCGAGGATGCCGCGAATCACCTCCACCGGCAGCTTGTCCACCGGCATCGCCACCAGCGCCAGCGCGAACAGCGGCGTCGCGCCCATCGCGTAGATATCGGAGATCGCGTTGGTGGCCGCGATTGCGCCGAAGTCGTGCGGATCGTCGACGATCGGCATGAAGAAGTCGGTGGTGGCGACGATCGCCTGGTCGTCGTTGATCCGGTACACGGCCGCGTCGTCGGACGTCTCGATGCCGACCATCAGCGCACGCGGCACGATCCCGGGGGTTGCGCGCGCAAGGATTTCGCGCAATACGCCCGGCGCGATCTTGCAGCCGCAACCGCCACCGTGGCTCAGCGACGTCAGGCGAGGCGGAGCAACGCTCGTCGCAACCGCTTGGGGCAGGGAGTCGTTCATGGGGGTCCATTACTGGAAGACAGCCATTTTACGGCGTCGCGGCGGGTGGGGGCGTCGGCGCAGGACTTCGATCATTCCATCGGCGACAGGCGAAGGCGCGAATCGGGCAGGCCGAACGCAGCGCGTCGTGGTGCAATGCACAAGCGTGTGGCGTTGCAAAAACTGCACAGCCGGTACCGCAAAGCGACGTGCCGGCTTCCCATCGGGGCCGCGCAGGGGGTAGCATCGCGGCCAGCGGCCAGGGTGAAATGAACGTCCGGCATGAGACCGGACCAAAGCTTCGCGGCATCGACGTGTGCGACGCCATCGTGCATCTCGCCCTAGGCGCGCGCCATTGCCGGAGGTGCATTGAATTCCACGGACATTGCTGCATCCGCGTACTTCCACAAAGTCGTCGATTGCCAATGGGCGTGCCCCGCGCATACGCCTGTTCCCGAATACATCCGGATGATCGCCGCGGGTCGCTACACCGACGCGTACATCGTCAACTGGAAGTCCAACGTTTTTCCCGGCATCCTCGGAAGAACCTGCGACCGCCCCTGTGAGCCGGCGTGCCGCCGCGGCCGCGTCGAGGAGGGCTCGCCGCAGCATGACGCCAGCGCCGCCAAACCCGAGCCGGTGGCGATCTGCCGGCTGAAGCGCGTCGCCGCTGACTTCAAGGACGACAACATCAGCGCGTACCTGCCGCCGAAGGCGACGTTCCGCAACGGCAAGCGCATCGCGCTGGTGGGAGGCGGTCCGGCGTCGCTGACGGTTGCGCGCGATCTCGCGCCGCTCGGCTACGAATGCATCGTCTTCGACCAGGATGCGCGCGCCGGTGGCATGATGCGCTCGCAGATTCCCAAGTTCCGGCTCCCGGACACGGTGATCGACGAGGAGTGCGGCTACATCCTCGACATGGGCGTCGAATTCCGCGGCGGGCGCCGGATCGATTCGCTGCGTGCATTGCTCGACGACGCCTACGATGCGGTGTTCGTCGGCAGCGGCGCACCGCGCGGCCGCGACCTCGACGTGCCGGGCCGTCGCGAAGCCGCGAAGCACATCCACATCGGCATCGACTGGCTGTCGTCGGTGTCGTTCGGCCACGTGACGTCGATCGGCAGGCGCGTGATCGTGCTCGGCGGCGGCAACACCGCGATGGACTGCTGCCGTAGCGCGCGCCGGCTCGGCGGCGACGACGTGCAGGTCGTCGTGCGCTCGGGCTTCGACGAGATGAAGGCGTCGCCGTGGGAAAAGGAAGACGCGATGCACGAGGGCATTCCGATCCACAACTTCCTCGTGCCCAAGTTCTTCACGCACGCGAACGGCGCGTTGACCGGCGTGACGTTCGAAAAAGTCGCGGCGACGCGCAACGCCGCAGGCAAACGCGTGCTCGCGCCGACCGGAGAGCCCGACGTGCACTTTCCATGCGACGACGTGCTGGTCGCGATCGGCCAGGAAAATGCGTTTCCGTGGATCGAGCGCGACGTCGGCGTCGATTTCGACGAGCACGGCATGCCGGTGCTCGATCGCGTGACGCTGATGGCGACACGGCCCGGCGTCTTCTTCGGCGGCGACTCGGCGCTCGGGCCCAAGAACATCATCTGGGCGGTCGCGCACGGCCACGACGCGGCGATCTCGATCGACCTTTTCTGCCGCGGCGAGGACATGCACGAGCGGCCGCCCGCGCACGTCAACCTGGTGTCGCAGAAAATGGGCATCCACGAGTGGAGCTACGACAACGCGATCGCCGCCGACGCGCGCTATCGCGTGCCGCTCAAGGACACGGTGATCGCGCTCAAGAGCATCAAGGTCGAGGTCGAGCTGGGCTTCGATCCCAGGCTCGCGTTCGCCGAAGCGCAGCGCTGCCTCAACTGCGACGTGCAGACGGTGTTCGCCGACAAGCTGTGCATCGAATGCGACGC
>JBDTWY010000080.1:0-11534 GCA_040006455.1 Betaproteobacteria bacterium
AAAGCGCGGAAAGTGGCCGTCATCCCCGCCAAAGCGCGGAAAGTGGCCGTCATCCCCGCCAAAGCGGGGACCCAGCGTCGTGCTCCGAATGCCGCTGCGTCCCCGCTTTCGCGCGGACGACGGCCAACCTGATCGACGTGCCTGAAATACGCCCCCGGCGCGCGCGGGCTTTCGCGCGTCGCCGCCTGTACGGCTACGCGTTCGTCGCGCCGGTGTTCCTGTTCCTCTGCGCGATCGTCGTGTTCCCGCTGGGCCACGCGTTCTGGACGAGCCTGCAACGCATCCGCGGGCTGCGCTCGACGTTCGTCGGCTTCGACAACTACGTCCATGTGCTCGCCGACGAGGCGTTCTGGCATTCGCTGTGGATCTCGTTCGCGTTCACCAGCATCGCGGTGACGCTGCACATCGTGCTGGGTCTGGCGCTGGCAATGCTGCTCGACGAGCTCAAGGGCGCGCGCACCGCACTGCGCATCGCCTTCCTGTCGCCGTGGATGGTGGCGCCCGCGGTTGGCGCGACGATCTGGCTGTGGCTGCTCGAGCCGCAGTTCGGTGTCGTCAACTATATGCTGCGCGTCGCCGGCATCATCGACGCACCGCTGGCGTGGCTTGGCGAGCCCGCGCTCGCGTTCGCGTCGATCGTCGCCGTCGACGTGTGGCGCGGCGTGCCGTTCGTCATGCTGTTGATGCTGGCCGGGCTGCAGACCGTGCCGCCCGAGCAGTACGAAGCCGCGTCGATGGACGGCGCCAATGCCTGGCAGCGCTTCCGCTTCGTCACGTGGCCCAACCTGCGATACCTGCTGATCGTCGCGACGACGCTCGACGTGATCAACACCGTGCGCCACTACGACATCATCGGCGTGATGACCGCGGGCGGACCCGCCGAGGCGACGCAGGTGCTGCCGGTGCTGCTGTACAACACGGCGTTTCGCGGCAACCGCTTCGGCGAGGCGGCGGCAATCGGCGTGCTGCTGTTGCTGATCGTGCTCGCGCTGTCGACGTTCTATATCCGTGTCACGCGCATCGGCCGCGACGAGGCCGCGAGGTGAAGCGCCGCTCGCACACCCGCACGTGGCTGTTGTGGAGCGTCACATTGATCGCGCTGGTGGTGACGCTGTTCCCGTTCTACTGGATGCTCAACACGTCGTTCAAGCCGGCGACCGAAGTGTTCGCGTCGCCGCCGACGTTCGTGTCGGCGCAGTGGAACCTCGACGCCTACTCGACGATCCTGTCGCAGCGCCCCGTGGGCCGCTACTTCGTCAACAGCCTGATCGTGTCGGTGGGCGCGACGCTGCTGTCGGTACTGCTCGCGGCCCTTGCCGCCTACGGCTTCACGCGCTTTTTCGAGGGTGCCGCGACGGCGTTCATCGTGTTCCTGCTGTTCACCAAGATGCTGCCGGAGACGCTACTGATCATTCCCTATTTCCGGCTGATGTCGGAGCTCGGACTGCTCAACACGCACTTCGCGCTGATCCTCGCATACTCGTCGTTCGCGCTGCCGTTCTCGGTGTGGATGCTGATCGGCTTCTTCCGCTCGATCCCGCGCGAGATCGACGAGGCGGCGACGATCGACGGCGCGACGGTTTGGCAGTCGTTCTTCCGCGTGATCCTGCCGCTGGCGCGGCCCGGCCTCGTCGCCGTCGCGCTGTTCACATTCCTGATCGCGTGGAACTCATACGTGTGGGCGCTGGTGCTCACCACCGACTCGTCGATGTACGTGCTGTCGGTCGGCATCGCCAACATGGTGGGCGAGTACCGCGTGCAATGGAACGAGTTGATGGCCGCTGCGGTGATCGCCGCGCTGCCGGTGATGGCGCTCTACGCGCTGCTCGAGCGCCACCTGGTCAACGCGATCACCGCCGGCGCCGTAAAGGGCTGAAACGCGGCGCGGCGCGGCGCGGACTTCGGCGATACGTGTACGCCGGATGCTGCGGCGAACTCAGCGCGTCGCCGGTATCGCCCGCCGCGCGAGCAGCGCGCGCGTCGCCCGCAACACCAGCAGCGCGAGCGCGACCACCGCCATGATGCATACCGAATAGGCAGCCGCCTGGTTCTGGTTGCCTGAATCGTCGAGCAGCAGCACCGATACCGCGGCGAGCTGGGTTGCTGGCGTCACCAGGAAAATCACCGCGGACAGCGTCACCATGCTGCGCACAAAAAAGAACACGCCGATGCTCAGCAGCGCCGGCGCGATGATCGGTAGCACCACCTTGCGCAGGGTGTGCAGCACGCCAGCGCCAAGGCACGTCGACGCCTCGTCGAACACCCGGCTCACCTGGTTCATCGCGGTGGTGGCAATCAGGAATCCCTGCGCGTGATAGTGGTAGACGTTGCAGATCGCCAGGATGGCGAGCGAGCCGTAGAGCACTTCGAGCGGATTGCGCGGATCGTTGAAGATCAGGATATAGCCCAGCCCCAGCACCATCCCCGGCACCGCGGCCGGCAGCACCGACAGGAAATACAGCGCCTGTGCCCACGCCGACTTGAGCTTGCGCGCGACGCACGCCGCGGCCACGGTCGCCACGACGCCGACCAGCGCGGCGATCAGCGACACCACGATGCTGGTCCACAACGGCTGCAGGCCGTTCTGCACCTCGAACCGGTAATGGCGCAGACTCATCTGCATGTTATAGGGCCACAGCGTCACAACGCTCGCGATCGCGACCACACCGACGACTGCCGCGATCGACAATGCGACCAGGCAAAGGTATGCAAATGCCACGCGGTCGCGGCGTGCGCTTGGCACGACCTGCAGCGGCTGCGAACCGCCGCCAATCGACGCGTGCGAGTGACGCGATATCCATCGCTCGACCAGCACGGCGAGCGCGGCCGGCACCAGCAGCACAACGCCGATCACCGCGCCAAGCTCCATGTTGCCCTGGCCGGAGACCTGGTTGTAGATCTCGGTCGCCAGCACGCTGTAATCGCCACCGATCACCATCGGGTTGCCGAAGTCGGTGATGACAATGGTGAACACCACGAACACCGCCGAAATCACGCCATAACGCGTCGCCGGCAACGTCACACTGCGGAAGACGCGCGCACTGCGCGCGCCGAGCATGCGAGCGGACTCGTAAAGGCGCGCATCACCGTAGGCGAGCGCGGCAGACAGGATCAGGAACGCGTGCGGGAAACTGTAGAACACGTCGCTGATGACGATGCCGCGGAATCCGTAGATGTCGATGTCCAAGTCGAACGCACGGTTGACGAGGCCGTTGCGACCGAACAGGAACAGTATGCCGAGCGCCTGCACCAGCGACGGCGCGTACAGCGGCAGCAGCGCGACGGCGGTGAACAACGGCCGCCATTTCTGCACGGAGCGGCTGAGCGCATATGCGTAGGCGTAGGCGAGCGCCACGGTGATGACTGTCGCCGACGCGGCGACGCTGAAGCTGTTGCCGGCAACGCGCGCGAACTTGGCGCCGGCAAAGTAGCGCGCGTAGTTGCCGAAGCCGAATCCCGTCGGCGTGTCGAAGCTCAACTTCAGGATACCGGCGAGCGGTAGCACGACGAACAGGCACAGCGGCACCAGCACGGCGGCGCCGAGCAACGCCAGGTGGAGGCGGTCGGTGTCGAGACGGCGCGCGGGCAGCGCGCCGCCGGGCAGCGACAGTTGCGCCATCAGTGCTGCGCCGGCGCAAGCTGCGCGGAGCCGTCGGTAATGCGCACTGCCACCGCCTGGCCGACGGCGAAGTCGGCGCGGCTGCCGCGCAATTCGACCAGGCATTGCCGGTCGCCCACGGCTACGACGACGCGCGTGACACTGCCGAGGAAAACCACGCGCTCGACGCGGCCGGGTCGCGCGCCCGGCGCCGCATTGTCGAGCGCGGACAGCTCGAGGTGTTCGGGCCGCACGCCCAGTGTCGCCGCGCCACCCGCATCGTCGGGCAGGTAGTTCATCCGTCCGATGAAGTCGGCGACGAAGCGGTTGGCAGGCGACTCATACAGCGTGCGTGGCGGACCGATCTGTTCGATCACGCCGCGGTTCATCACGACGATGCGATCGGCGATTTCCATCGCCTCGTGCTGGTCGTGCGTCACCATGATCGTGGTGACGCCGAGCGCCGATTGCAGCGCCTTGATCTCGGCGCGGAGCTCCTCGCGGACCTTGGCATCGAGCGCGGACAACGGCTCGTCGAGCAGCAGCACCGAGGGCTTCGGCGCAAGGGCGCGCGCGAGCGCGACGCGCTGCTGCTGGCCGCCGGAAAGCTGGTGCGGATACTTGTCGGCGTGATCGGCGAGGCCGATCAGCGCGAGCATCGCATCGACGCGCGCGCGGATCGCGTCCGGCGCCCATTTGCGGCATTCGAGGCCGTAGGCGATGTTGCGGGCGACCGTCAGGTTCGGAAACAGCGAATACGACTGGAACACGATGCCGAAGTTGCGCGTGCGCGCCGGGACGTCGAGCAGGTTGCGGCCGGCCAGCGTGATCTCGGCGGTGTCGGGTTTTTCGAGACCGGCGATGACGCGCAGCAGCGTCGTCTTGCCGCAGCCGGAGGGCCCGAGGAAGCAGACGAACTCGCCTTCGTCGATGTCGAGGCTGACGTCCGCGAGCGCCATCAGCGCGCCGAAGCGCTTGGATATATGGCGCAGCGACAGGTACACGCGTTGCTCGTCAGCGAAGTCCGCGCGACGGCAGCGGCGTCGATCCGCGTCCGCCGTCGCGCCGGTGACCCATCAACGCTCGATCTTTTGCTTCCACTCGGCCAGGATCCGCTCCTTGTTCTTCGCCGATGCGGCGAAATCCATCGGATAGAGTACCGCGGAAACGTCCGCCGGCAAGCCGGCCTTCAACACCGCCTCGGTGGCCTTGGCGCCTGGCACCGACGACATTTCCGCGCGTTCGCCGTAGAGCTTTGCCGCGTCGAGCGTCAGCAGCCAGTCGAGGAACTGCTTCGAATCCGGCTTGTTCTTCGCCGTCTTCATCAGCGCGCTGACCTCCACCTCGTAGCCGGCGCCTTCCTTCGGGATCACGAGCTTCAGCGGATAGCCCTCCATGATCTGCTTGACGCCGGAGAACGCGAACGACAGGCCGATCGCATATTCGCCGGTGGCCGCCATCTTGCACGGGCGCGATCCCGACTTGATGTATTGCGCGATGTTCTTGTCGAGATCCTGCAGGTATTGCCATCCCTTATCGTCGCCCTTCATCTGCAGGATGCTGACGATCTGCAGGTAACCGGTGCCGGAGCTCGCCGCATTGGGCATGACGATCTGGCCCTTGTAGACGGGGTTCAGCAGGTCCTGCCACGACGTGGGCATCGGCAGGTTCTTCTTCTTCAGCACTTCGGTGTTCACGCAGAATCCCGCGAAATACCCGGTGGTCGCGAACCACCGACCGTCGGCATCCTTGAACTGCGGCTTGACCTGTTCGATTCCCGGCGGGCGATAAGGCTCCATCATTTCGAGGATCCGCGGATCGACGACCTGGGTCAGCGCCGTGCCCCAGATCACGTCGTGGCGCGGGTTGGCCTTCTCGGCGATGATCCGCGCCACCAAGTCGCCGGTTGACAGCCGCAGCAGGTTGACCTTGATGTCCGGCTTCGCCTTGGCAAACTCGGCGAGGTAGACACGAACGTCGTCTTCCTCGAGTGCCGTATAGACAGTGATGTCACCGGCGCGTGCGTTGGCCATCGCGCACATCGTCGCCAGCACGGCCAATGCGTTGATCCAACTCATTCGTGTCGCCATTTTCTTCCCTTCCACGCGGCGCGACGCCGCAAAGGTCCCCGAGGCACGCTCATTGCTGCGCGACAATATCATGCGCATATGCTGATCACAATAGAAAATGTTGTGCTTGCCAACAGCATCCGCGTAAATCCGCTAGAAGACTTGGGGCGCACCAAGTTGGGACCACCACATCGAGTCGAGCCGGCGCCGGATTTTCAGCGCAGGGCGACGCCCACGCTGACGCCGGCGGATTTGAGGTGCGTGGCCAGCGCGCGCGGCGGCGGCGCGTCGGAAACGAGGCTGTGCAGTGCAGCCAGTCCGCAGACGCGCTCGAATTGCGCGAGGCCGTACTTGGAGCTGTCGAGCAACAGCAGCGTGCGCTCGGCCTGATTCATCATTGCGCGCTTGACTGCGCAACCGGCGGAATCGGCGTCGCTGACGCCGTCAACGCTCAAGCCGCCCGCGCCGATGAACGCCTTGTCGGCCTTGAATCGCGCAATGAACTGCAATGCGTCGGTGCCGTACACCCCGCCTTCGCGCAGCACGAATTCACCTGGACACAGGATCACCCGACAACGTTCGCCACTTCCCAATGCGGTCGCGACCGGTAGGCAATTGGTCACCACCGTCAGATGAAGATTGCGTGCCGCCAGCGCCGCGGCGAACAGGCTCGTCGTCGATCCGGAATCGATCATCAACGCGTCCCCCGGCTCGACCAGTTCGGCCGCCGCCGCCCCAATCTGGCCGCGCTGTTCGGCGTGCACCTGCGTGCGCACGCCGATTCCCGGCTCGTCGATCAGCGACGCGCTGGCGCCACCGCCGTATGTACGCTTGAGCGCGCCGGTCTGCGCGAGCTCGTCAAGATCGCGACGCGCGGTTTCAGTCGTGACCGCGAACACCTTGGCCAGCGTGGCGACGCGAACGACCCCCTCGCGCCGCAGCATGGCGAGGATGTGTGAATGACGTTGTTGTTGCGACAGGCGGGCGAGTGAAGTGGCCATGGCAGGCGGATGTCGGTCGGATGTCCGGCCCCGATCATAGCGGCAGATGCGCACCGCCCGATACCGGCGCTTGCCGGTGCGAAGTCGAGTTGCGCGCCGTGGCGGCTCAGTGCCCGATCAAGTCGAGCTGTCCGGTATCCGCCACGAGATCGAGGAACGTGTAGCGATTGCGCGTGAACCGCGCATTTGACACCGCCTCGGCGTAGAACGTCGATGACAAATCGATATCGGCGCATAGCGCCGGCGCGCCGGCGCGCCGCAATGCCGCTTCGAGCCGCGCCGCGGGCAGCATGTTCGAACGCAATTGCGCCACCCATTCGTCCCAATGATCGCTGATGCGCGCGTTGAGCGCCGGCAGGGCGTCCGTGGCGAAGCGCTTGGCGCGAAATTCGTCCCAGCACGCCTGCGCAAGCTCTTCCCCCATCCGTCCTGAGAGTTCCGCGCGATCGATCGACAAAGCGCGCAGTGTCGGCGGCCCGCGCTCGAGCATCGCTTGCTGCAGCCCTGCCATCGTCAACGTTGCCACGGCGACCTGTTCGCCATGAAAAAAACCGGCGCGTGACGGCGGCGCGCACATGTCGATGTAGTGGCTGATCAGGTGCTCGCCCTGGCTCGCCGGATGGCTGCCTCCGCACATCGCCATGCCGAGGCCGGACAGCACCAGCGTGCATGCCAGCCTTCGCATCGCATCGACATCGCCGTTGACGAGCGCGTCGGCGGAGTCGAGCAACGCCGCTTCGTCCGGCGCGAGCAGGTCGAACGGCGCGCGCCGGTACGGCGTGCCGAGCAGCAGGTGCGACAGCAGCCAGTCGGCTTGCGCGGTACTGCGACACACCGAGTCGCCAAGCCCTGCGCGAATCATCCGTTGCGGCGCTGCGCAAAGCACGCGCAGATCCATGAACACGCCGCGCGCGGATATCGCGGCAAGCGTCTTCTTGTGTCCGTCTACGGTGATCGCAGCGTTGGTCGACGTATAGCCGTTCATCGACGGCGCGGTGGCGAACACCGCGTAGGGCTTGCCGTCCTGCGCGGCCGCGAACTTGCACAGGTCGTTGATCGTCCCGGATCCGACGGCGATCAACGCGTCGGCGTCGCGGGTTGCCTGTCGCAGCCGCCCGACGCCCGCCTGGTCGGCGTGCGGGTCCCGCTCGATGACGATCGGCTGCAGGGGTCCGAGTGTTTGCAACGCGCGCTCGACACGACGCCCCATGACCTCGTACGTTGTGGCATCGCTGACCACGGCGAGCCGCCGCCCGAGGCGCAAGCTATCGACAAGCGGCGCCTCGCGACCTGCGAGGCTCTGCTCGATCGCGACGCTGACGGGGGGCGGATCGGCGAATGCGCCGCTGTCGGGGTCGCGCCATGCGCCGCGCAACAGACGTTCCAGCACATCCGCCCCGTCGATGCCTGCTGCCCGCTCGGTGGCGCTGCGCGTGTGCTCAGTGCGCGCATTCTCGCGCGCGGCCGTCACGCGCTCATCGTCGTGCGCGGCCTTCACGCGTCGATTGTCGCGCGCAGTGGTCACGCCGCCATCTTCGGCGCCGTCGCGCACGCGTCGAGGATGTCGAGTATCTGGCCGCGCAGCGATCCCTTGGTCGGCGAGAACGCGCCTTCGAACACCGCCGAGCCGATGGTGAACGCGTCGGCGCCCGCGCGCGCGAGCGCGTGGATCTGCGCGGTCGAGTGCACGCTGCCTGCGACGATCAGCCGGCGATCCTGCGATGCGCGGCGCGCCGCGCGCACGAGGTCGAGCGGGTCGGCCTCGGTCGCGCGATAGGCGAGCAGGTCGACGCCTCCGCAACCCATCGCGCACGCGTGGCGCACATCCGATTCGACCCGCGCCTCATCGCCGTGCAGGCGAGTCGGGTGCCCGACGGGTTTGCCCGGAAAAGGAAAGTATCGCGACAGGTCGCCGAGTACGGCCTTCGCCGCGTCGAGATCGGTGCCGCCGAGAATGCGATCGACGCCGAGGTCGCGTCCTGTCTCGAGGGAGCGGATCACCGCTTCTGGTGTTGTACTTACAACCTCAAGGTAACAGGTGCACCCCCGGTCGTGGATTTTCGCCACCACCTTGCGCAGTTCCTCCAGGGACACACCCACGTCCTTGAAGCCGACGTGCTTCACCCCTAAATCACACACTGGATCAACGATATATGAAGCATCTTCGATCGTCATGTCGCTGCGGGTCAGCATGAAAATGAAGTCCATCCTACTTACTCCCTCGCCCGAGACCACGCGAGCGCCTCGCGTTTAGCATGTTGTTACACTAACATACAATTTTGCAAGTGCAAGACGCCGGGTCGCAGGCCACGCCGAGACCGAATCCGCGCAGTCGTGAAATTCGGGGGCGGCGGTCGCTGGGAGATTCGGTGCGACGCGCAGCGTCAGGCGGCGCCGACGATCTTCACACCGGTGATTTTTTCCTGTGCCTCGATCAGCGACGGCACGTACTTGTCGCCGAATCCCATCGCGTTCGCAGTGACCAGACTCTGGTGCACGGCTTCGCCGATAATCGACGGCAGCATCATCGACTCGGTGAAGTGCGTGTAGTAGCGCAGGTCCTTGGCGGCGTTGACCAGCGTGAACTTGAGGCCGTCGAGCTTCTCGCCTTCCAGCATCTTGCCCACCAGCATCTGGAACAGCCCGGAATTGACGGCACCGGCCGAGACGACTTCGTGCAGCTTGCGGATCGACAGTCCCGATTTCGCCGCCGCCGCGCAGGCCTCGGCGGTCGCCGTGCAGATCGCCTGCGCGATGAAGTTGTTGATGAGCTTCAGCACGATGCCGTGGCCGGGAGGACCTGCGTGGATGATGTTCTCGCAGAACGCGCGCAACACCGGCTGCAGCTCGGCGAACGTCGCGTCGTCGGCTCCGAGCATGATATTGAGCTTGCCGGCTTCGGCTTCGACCGGCGTGCGCGCGAGCGGCGCGTCGACCAGCCGCACGCCTTTCTTCGCCAGCAGGTCGCGCAAGCGTGCCGTCGTCGACGGCTCGCTGGTCGACGTGTCGACGACGATCATGCCGTCGCGCGCCGCGTCGATGATGCCGTTGGCGCCGGCGATCGCCTCTTCCACCTGCGGTGCGCCAGTCACGCACAGGAACACGATATCGGCTGCACGCGCCACGTCGGCGTACGTCTTCACCTCCGTGGCGCCGCGGCCAACGAGGTCGTCGACCGGCACGCGATTGCGGTGTGCGCGCAGCGTCAGCGGAAAGCCTTTTTCGACGAGGTTCCTGGCGATGCCATGGCCCATCAGGCCGACGCCGATGAAGCCGATGCGAGGATTTGCCATTGCATGAATTCCTTTGCGAACGCCGGCGCGGAGTTACGCCGATCCTGCCGGAATTCTAGTCGACTGCCGTCGGCTCCGGCCGCGTCATTGCCGAAAGCGAACGCGTCCGGCGTTGCTGCGACAGCGTGATGAGCAGGCCCGACAGCGCGATGACCGTCATCCCGGCGAGCGCCCACACATCGGGAAACGCGTCGAACAGCACCCAGCCGATCAGCGTCGAGAACACGATCTGGAAGTACGTGAACGGCGTCAGCGCGGAAACGGCGCCGTGGCGGAACGCCAGGATGAACAGGAAATGGCCACAGGTACCAACGAGCGCGCCCGCGACCAGCAGCGCGATGTCGGCGCTGGCGATCGTGCGTGGCATCTCGACAAACGGCAGCACCAGCGTCGCCAGCAGCGTCCCCACCAGCGCCGGATAGAACAGCGACACGCGCGGATCGTCGTCGACGACGGTGCGCGTCAGGATCTGGAACACCGAGTAGCAAAGCGCCGAGCCGAGCGCGAGCAGGGCCGCGCCCTGGAAAACCTCGCCGCCCGGTCGCACGATCAGCAGCATTCCGGCAATACCGGCCAGCACGAAGCCGATGCTGGCGCGCGTCAAGCGCTCGCGCAGGAACAGCGCCGCCATCAACGTGACGATCACCGGCGTCGAGTAGTTGAGCGCGGTCGCCTCGGCGAGCGGCAGGTACTTGAGCGCGCTCATGAAGAAGATCGACGAGCCCACCAGCACCACGCCGCGGACGAGCTGCACCGGCAGCTTGCGCGTCCTGAACAGCCGGCCCCGCATCTGCGGTCCCCACCAGATCACCAGCGCGAGGGTCTGCACGCCCCACCGTGCCCAGACGAGAAACGGTATCGGATAGTTCGGCGCCAGCGTCTTGATGATCGAGTCGAGCGTGGAAAAGCACAGTACCGATCCCATGATCATGGCGATCGATGACAGCGGCACGTCGTGACGCGTCCTCACTCCGGTGTCACCGGCAGTGACGTACGCGCGCCGCGCGTGCCGGAGGTGCCGTGCGTCAGGATGATTTGTCGACGCGCGTGCGGCGTTCGGGAATCGACGGGCTGCGCGCGATCAGCATCAGCAGGCCGAGGATCACCAGCATCGACGGCACGATCAGCGCGTAGCTCGTGCGGTAGCGATCGTGGACGACCCATGCGATGCCGATGGCGATCAGGAACGGCCCCATCACCACCGAGTTGCGCGTAATCCCGTCGAGCAGCAGCACCGCGATGCCGGCGGCAATGAAGCCGATGGCGATCACCCAGTCCTTGTCCGGCAGCCAGCCCTGGTACCAGAGCAGCCATACCAGACCCACGACGATCAGCGTGATCGGCAATGCCGCGTCGCGCATGCGTGACCCCTTCACTGCGGTTGACGTGCTCGAATCCACCGGACTTGCACAAGCAATCGGCGCGCCCGCATTCGCGGACACTACACCAGCCGGGCGCCGGCGCAAAGATACCTCAATTGCCGGTTGCGCGACGGCGGCGCGCTAGAATTCGCGGGCAGCGCGGGTGTAGCTCAATGGCAGAGCAGAGGCTTCCCAAGCCTACGACGAGGGTT
>JBDTWY010000081.1:0-11367 GCA_040006455.1 Betaproteobacteria bacterium
ACGTCGACGCGTTCTGCTCGTGGTCGGCGTGCAGGATGAAGATGCGGTCGAGCGCGCGCTCGAGCACTTCGTTGACGTGGAAGTCCTCGCATGGCGTCGCGAACATCATTCGCATGAAGTTGCCGGCGTACGACAGGTCGTTGCGCGGATACATGTACGGCTGGCCGATCGTGTATTTGTAAGCCATCGCCACCAGCGTCGGCATCTTGGCGATCAGCCGGATCGCCGAGATGTCGCGCTCGCGCGGATCGTGCAGGTTCATCGAATCGGGATAGAACGCGCTCATCGCGCCGACGAGCCCCGTCATCACCGCCATCGGATGCGCGCCGCGGCGAAAGCCGCGCAGGAAGAACTGCATCTGCTCGTTGACCATCGTGTGGTGCGTGACGAGGTCGCGGAAGCGCTGGTTCTCGACGGCGTCGGGCAGCTCGCCGTACAGCAGCAGATAGCAGGTTTCGAGGTAGTTGCACTTGGTCGCGAGCTCCTCGATCGGGTAGCCGCGATACAGCAGCTCTCCCTTGTCGCCGTCGATGAACGTGATTGCCGAGTTGCACGCCGCCGTCGACATGAAGCCCGGGTCGTACGTGAACTTGCCGGTTTTCGCGTACAGCGAACGGATGTCGACGACGTCGGGGCCGAGCGTTCCCGACAGCACGGGAAAGTTGACCGGCGGCGTGCCGTCGGAGAAAGTCAGCGTGGCGGTACGGTCGGTCATTCCAGGCACTCCATCAACGTGAACATGCGCGGCGCAGCGGCTGTCCGCCGCGCCGCGCGCCTCTAGGCCGCGCGCAGCGCGTCGATGATCGACCGCAACGCGGGGTCATCGGGCTCGGCGCGGCGCGCGATCAGGTCCCACAGCTCGCCATCCGGCAAGTCGAGCGCGCGATCGAGCGCTGCCACTTCGGCGGGGGCGAGCGAATCGCCGCGCGCATCGAGAAAGCGCGCCAGCACCAGGTCATTTTCGAGCATTCCGCGCCGGCACCGCCAGCGCAGCCTCGACAGGTAAATGGGGTCGGCGGTGGCGTTTGCCAACGATTCCGCGGCGCCGACGTCGTGCGCGTGCGCCGCGAGTGCCGGCAACGCCATCTAGACCGCCCGCCGCACGAGGATATCCTTGATCTTGCCGATCGCGCGCGTCGGGTTGAGGCTCTTCGGGCAGACGTCGACGCAATTCATGATGGAGTGGCAACGGAACAGCCGGTACGGGTCGTTGAGGTTGTCGAGGCGCTCGTTGGTCGCCAGGTCGCGGCTGTCGGCGATGAACCGGTATGCCTGCAGCAGGCCGGCCGGGCCGACGAACTTGTCCGGATTCCACCAGAACGACGGACACGCGGTGGAGCAGCACGCGCACAGGATGCACTCGTAGAGGCCGTCGAGCTCCTCGCGATCGGCGGGCGACTGCAGCCGCTCCTTCTGCGGCGGTGGCGTGTCGTTGACGAGGTACGGCTTGATCGAGTGGTACTGCTTGAAGAACTGGCTCATGTCGACGATCAGGTCACGGATCACCGGCAGTCCCGGCAACGGCTTCAGCACCACCGGTTGCGCGAGCTCGCGCAGGTTGGTGATGCACGCGAGCCCGTTCTTGCCGTTGATGTTCATCGCATCCGAGCCGCACACGCCCTCGCGGCAGCTGCGGCGGAACGACAGCGTGTCGTCGACCGCTTTCAGCCGTATCAGCGCGTCGAGCAGCATCCGGTCGTGCGGATCGAGCGCCACCTCGTACGCCTTCATGTACGGCTTGGCGTCCTGCTCGGGGTCGTAGCGATAGATGCTGAATTTCATGGGATCAGTAGGTGCGCGACTTGGGCGGGAACGCGTCCACCGACAGCGGCTTCAGGTTGACCGGCTTGTAGTCGAGGCGGTTGCCGTCGCTATACCACAGCGTGTGCTTCAGCCACTGCACGTCGTCGCGCAGCGGGAAGTCGCTGCGTGCCTGCGCGCCGCGGCTTTCCTCGCGCGCGGCCGCCGACACGATCGTCGCCTTCGCCGTCTCGACCAGGTTGTCGAGCTCGAACGCCTCGACGCGCGCGGTATTGAACGTGCGGCTCTTGTCCGTGATCGTCACGTGCTTCGCGCGCTCGGCGATTTCCATCACCTTGGCGACGCCCTCGCCGAGCAGCACTGCGTTGCGGAACACGCCACAGTGCGACTGCATGGCCAGCCGCAGGTCGGCGCCGAGCTGCGCGACCGATTCGCCGCCGTTGGCGGCGTCGATGTGCGCGAGCCGCGCCAGCGCGCGGTCGGCGGCGTCCTTCGGCAGCGGCTTGTGCGCACGCGCCGGCAGGTTCTGCGCGACGATGAAGTCCCCGGCGGCGCGACCGAACACGATGAGGTCGAGCAGCGAGTTGGTGCCGAGCCGGTTGGCGCCATGCACCGATACGCACGCGCATTCGCCGACGGCGAAGAAGCCTTCGACGACGGCGTTGGGATCGCCGCCCGATGACGAAGCCGAGGGTGCCACCACCTGGCCGTGGATGTTGGTGGGGATGCCGCCCATCATGTAGTGGATCGTCGGCACCACCGGGATCGGCTCCTTGATCGGGTCGACGTTGGCGAACTTGATCGCGATCTCGCGGATCGACGGCAGGCGCTTGTTGATCACCTCGGGGCCGAGGTGGTCGAGCTTCAGCATCACGTGGTCCTTGTTCGGCCCGCAGCCGCGCCCTTCCTTGATCTCCTGGTCCATCGACCGCGACACGACGTCGCGCGACGCGAGGTCCTTCAGGTTCGGCGCGTAACGCTCCATGAAGCGCTCGCCGTTGCAGTTGAGCAGGATGCCGCCTTCGCCACGCACGCCTTCGGTGATCAGCACGCCGGCGCCGTACACGCCGGTCGGATGGAACTGCCAGAACTCCATGTCCTCGAGCGGAATGCCGGCGCGTGCGGTCATGCCGAGGCCGTCGCCGGTGTTGATGAACGCGTTGGTCGACGCCGCGAAGATGCGCCCGGCACCGCCGGTGGCGAAGATCGTCGTCTTCGCCTGCAGCACGCTGACGTCGCCCGTTTCCATGTCGAGCGCGACGACGCCCAGCACGTCGCCGTCGGCGTCGCGGACGAGGTCGAGCGCCATCCATTCGACGAAGAATTGCGTGCGTGCGCGCACGTTCTGCTGGTAGAGCGTGTGCAGCAGCGCGTGGCCGGTGCGATCGGCGGCGGCACAGGCGCGCTGCACCGGCTTTTCGCCGAAGTTCGCCGAGTGGCCGCCGAACGGTCGCTGGTAGATCGTGCCGTCGGCGTTGCGGTCGAACGGCATGCCGAAATGCTCGAGCTCGTAAACGACTTTCGGCGCCATCCGGCACATGTATTCGATCGCGTCCTGGTCACCGAGCCAGTCGGAGCCCTTGATCGTGTCGTACATGTGCCACAGCCAGTTGTCCTCGGACATGTTGCCGAGCGACGCGCCGATGCCTCCCTGTGCCGCGACCGTATGCGAGCGCGTCGGAAACACCTTCGACAGCACGGCGACGTTGAGGCCCGCGGCGGCGAGCTGCAGCGACGCGCGCATGCCCGCGCCGCCGGCGCCGACGATCACCGCGTCGAACTGGCGTACCGGCGTCGTCATGCGCCGCCGCCCCACAGGATCGCGAGCGTCCAGCCGAGGTAGCCGACCAGTAACGCGATCACCGCGCATTGCAGCGTCAGGCGCGCCCCGGCGGGCCGAACGTAGTCCATCAGGATGTTGCGCACGCCCACCCACGCATGCCACAGCAGCGACGCCATGAACAGGAATGTGGCGACGCGAAAGGCGCCGCCGGCGAAGATCGACTTCCAGGTCGCGTAGTCGAAGCCGCCGTTCCAAAGCGCCGCAACGAACAGCAGGCCCGTGTAGATCGCCATCACGACGGCGGTGACCCGTTGCACCAGCCAGTCGCGCCAGCCGTAGTGCGCGCCGACGGGGATGTCGACGTGCGGGCTCACCATAGCCTGAACGCGACCGCCGCGGTGACGAGCCACGCAACCACCAGCACCATCGCGCTCGACTGCCGCGCAACGGGCAGGTCGAGGCCGATGTGCACGTCGAGCACGAGGTGACGGATGCCCGCCAGCAGGTGATGCGCGTATGACCATGCGAGCGCCAGCAGCACGAGCTTCGCCCAGGGAGTCGCGAACATCGCCTTCCACGCCGCGTACGCTTCGGCGGACGCGAGGCTCGCCTGCACGCCGTAGAGCAGCAGCGGAATGCCGACGACGAACAGCAGCGTGCCGCTGACGCGGTGCAGGAAGGAAACGATCGCCGGCAACGGCTGGCGGATCGCCAGCAGGTTGAGATAGACCGGACGCTGGGACTTGGCGACGGGACGATCGACGGCGGGCATGTCGGCGCTCGCGGGAAATTTGTGCATGCGACGGCTCGTGGCCGGTTGCGCGCGGAGAAGTTCTTTGAAGGTGGTTTTTGTGCGAAGCAAGAAATTATAGCGCGCCGGCGGTCGATCGCGCCAGACCAGCGCGCCTTTGCGCGACGCAACATCCAGTGTCTCTCAGCGCCGCGTGATCGCCGTGCGACCGGAGCGCACGCGCGCCCAACGCCGCGGCAATCACCCCAGCTCGTTGAAATAGTGGCAGCCTGCGGTGACGCACAAGCCGCGACGCAATTCCACCGGTCGATCGCCGTACGTGCAGCTCACACGCTCCACCGCCAGCAGCGGCTCGCCGATCGCGACGCCGAGTGCCGCGGCGCTCGTCGCATCGGCGGCCACCGCCTTGACGCGCTCGCGCGCCTTCAGCATGCGCACGCCGAACTCGGTCTCGAAGAAACCATACAGGGGGCCGCGATAGGCGTCGTAGCGCGCCTTGGTGAGGCCGCGAAACAGCGTCGCCGGCAGCGCGATGTCGTCGAGCACCGCCGGCACGCCGGCAAACGTCAGCAATCGCCGCAACAGCAGCACCGCGTCCCCGCTGCGCAACGACAGCAGGCGCGCGGTATCGGCGCTGGCCTTGCCGCGGCGCACATCGATCAGCCG
Organism: Betaproteobacteria bacterium; assembly: GCA_040006455.1. Classification (GTDB taxonomy): domain Bacteria; phylum Pseudomonadota; class Gammaproteobacteria; order Burkholderiales; family Casimicrobiaceae; genus VBCG01. Next base: position 4,962 of record JBDTWY010000081.1, read on the forward strand.
GCTCGCCGGGTATTCGTCGACGCCGTCGTCGCGGCGGATGCGCAGGAACCGCACGCGCGAAGGGATCTCCTGAGTGTGCGTCGCGACGAACGTGCCCTTGCCCTGGCGGCGTACCAGCAGGTTGTCGGTGGCGAGCGCGTCGATCGCCTTGCGCACGGTGCCGGCCGCCACGTGGAAGCGCGCGGCGAGCTCGAGCTCGCTGGGGATCGCCTCACCCGGTCGCCATTCCCCGGCTTCGAGCAGCTCGACCAGCAGCGCGCGCACCTGCAGGTAGAGGGGCCGGAACGAGGGGTTGCGGGGGTCGTCGGTCATGGGCTGAGCGCACGCGGCAGCATTGGCGCACGGGCTGCCTCGGAGCTACGATCATATGTCTTCTATAAGATAAAAGATAGATGAGTCGATTGACACCTGCGCGGCACGCGGCCTATGATCGGTGCCGCTCCGACAAGCGCGCGGATAGGCCGGGAAGCCAAAGCCGGGAAACCTTTTTCCCGCCCGCGGCGCACCGGTGCCCGACCCAACCAGACCGAGCCCGATGATGGAACGTTTGCGCGCGTGCGCTGCGCGCTGGACGTCCCGACCCCCTTCGACCTGCACCAGGAGTTCCAAGCGATGAAAGCACCCGTCCGCGTCGCCGTCACCGGCGCTGCCGGCCAGATCGGCTACAGCCTCCTCTTTCGCATCGCGTCCGGCGAAATGCTGGGCCGTGACCAGCCGGTGATCCTGCAGCTTCTCGAACTGCCGGTGGACAAGGCGCAGGCCGCGCTGAAAGGCGTGATGATGGAAATCGAGGATTGCGCGTTCCCGCTGGTCGCCGACATGCAGGGCAGCGCCGACCCCAGCGTCGCCTTCAAGGACGCGACGGTGGCAATGCTGGTGGGCGCGAGGCCGCGCGGGCCGGGAATGGAACGCAAGGACCTGCTCGCCGAGAACGCCAGGATCTTTATCGAGCAGGGCAAGGCGCTCGACGCGGTGGCGTCGCGCGACATCAAGGTGCTGGTGGTCGGCAATCCCGCCAACACCAACGCCTGGATCGCGATGAAGTCGGCGCCGTCGCTGCCGAAGCGCAACTTCACCGCGATGATGCGGCTCGATCACAACCGCGCGGCGGGACAGCTCGCGAAAAAGACCAAGCTGCCGGTGGGCACGGTCGAGCGCGTCGTCGTCTGGGGCAACCACTCGCCGACGATGTATGCCGACTACCGCTTCGCGGTTGCCGGCGGCAAGTCCGTCAAGGACCTGATCAACGACGAGAACTGGAACCGCAACGAGTTCCTGCCGACGGTCGGCAAGCGCGGCGCGGCGATCATCGAGGCGCGCGGACTGTCGTCGGCGGCATCGGCCGCCAACGCGGCGATCGACCACGTGCGCGACTGGCTCACCGGCAGCGGCGGTCGCTGGGTGACGATGGGCATCGCCTCCGACGGCAGCTACGGCATCCCGCAGGACGTGATGTACGGCGTGCCGGTCACCTGCGAACGCGGCGAGTACGCGCGGATCAACGACCTGCCGATCGACGATTTCTCGCGCACGCGGATGGACGCGACGCTCAAGGAGCTCGAAGAGGAGCGCGCGGGCGTGGCGTCGCTGCTGGGCTGACGCGCGCGACTTCGATGTCCACGCCCTCGCAGCTTCGATCTCCCGGCCAGCGCTTTCGCGAAGCGCTGCGCGAGGAATCGCCGCTGCAGGTGCCGGGCGCCACCTGCGCGTATCACGCGCTGCTCGCGCAGAAATCGGGATTTCGCGCGCTCTACCTTTCCGGTGGCGGCGTCGCCGCCGGTTCGCTCGGGCTGCCCGATCTCGGCATCAGCAATCTCGACGACGTGCTGATCGACGTGCGCCGCATCACCGACGCATCGTCGCTGCCGCTGCTGGTCGATGTCGACACGGGCTTCGGCGCATCGGCATTCAACGTCGCGCGCACCGTGCGCTCGCTGGTCAAGGCGGGTGCCGCGGCAATGCACATCGAGGACCAGGTCGGCGCCAAGCGTTGCGGGCACCGCCCCAACAAGGCGATCGTCACGCAGGACGAGATGGTCGATCGCGTCAAGGCGGCGGTGGACGCGCGCACCGACGACGCGTTCTGCATCATGGCGCGCACCGACGCGCTGGCCGTCGACGGGCTCGACGCGGCGATCGCGCGCGCGGTCGCCTGCGTCGATGCCGGCGCCGACATGATCTTTCCCGAGGCGGTCACCGATCTTTCAATGTACCGGCGATTCGTCGACGCGGTGCGCGTGCCGGTGCTCGCCAACATCACCGAATTCGGCGCGACGCCGCTGTTCGCGCTGGACGAGCTGAAAAGCGCCGGAGTCGCCATCGCGCTCTACCCGCTGTCGGCATTTCGCGCGATGAACAAGGCGGCGCTCAATGTCTACACGCACCTGCGATCCGACGGCACGCAGCACAACGTCGTCGACACGATGCAAACGCGCGCCGAGCTCTACGACTACCTCGACTACCACGCCTATGAGCAGAAGCTCGACGCGCTGTTCGCGCGTCCCAAGGCATGACTGCCCAAGGAATGCTGATGAACGACACCCCTCCCGCCGCGCCGTTCAAGACCAAGAAATCGGTCGCGCTGTCCGGCGTGATCGCCGGCAACACCGCGCTATGCAGCGTCGGTCGCACCGGCAACGACCTGCACTACCGCGGCTACGACATCCTCGACATCGCCGAGCAGTGCGAATTCGAGGAAATCGCGTTCCTGCTGGTGCACGGCAAGCTGCCCAATCGCGCCGAGCTCGCCAACTACAAGCGCAAGCTCAAGTCGCTGCGCGGCCTGCCGGCCGTCGTGCAGGACGTGCTGGAGGCGCTGCCCGCGGCGACGCATCCGATGGACGTGATGCGCACCGGTGTGTCGGCGCTCGGCGCAGCGCTTCCGGAAAAGGACGGCCACGACGCCGCCGGTGCGCGCGATATCGCCGACCGGCTGATGGCGTCGCTCGGCTCGATGCTGTGCTACTGGTACCACGCGAGCCACAACGGCCGCCTGATCGAGGTCGAGACCGACGACGACTCGATCGGCGGCCATTTCCTGCACCTGCTGCACGGCTTCGCGCCATCGCCGGCGATGGTGCGCGCGATGCACACGTCGCTCAACCTCTACGCCGAGCACGAGTTCAACGCATCGACTTTCACCGCGCGCGTGATCGCGGGCACCGGCTCCGACATCTACTCGAGCATCGTCGGCGCGATCGGCGCGCTGCGCGGCCCGAAGCACGGCGGCGCCAACGAATTCGCGTTCGACGTGCAGCAGCGCTACGACAATCCCGACGAGGCCGAGGCCGACGTACGCCGCCGCGTCGAGGCCCGGCAGGTGATCATCGGCTTCGGGCATCCGGTGTACACGATCGCCGACCCGCGCAACAAGGTGATCAAGGAAGTCGCGCGCAAGCTGTCGGTCGACGCCCACGACACGCGGATGTTCGACATCGCCGAACGCCTCGAGAAAGTGATGTGGGACATCAAGAAGATGTTTCCCAACCTCGACTGGTTCTCGGCCGTCAGCTATCACATGATGAGCGTGCCCACGGCGATGTTCACGCCGCTGTTCGTCATCGCGCGCACGTCCGGATGGGCGGCGCACGTGATCGAGCAGCGCGACGACGGCAAGATCATCCGTCCCGGCGCGAACTACGTCGGGCCCGAGGACCGCGCATTCCTGCCGCTCGGGTCGCGCCCGTGACCGCAGTCGCGCGTAACCTACGATGATGACGCGTCGACGCTGAGCAACCACAACTGATCACAACACTCGTCCCATCACCCATTCCTCCATGTCCCCACCGATTTCCAACGTCCGCCCGCCTTTCGACTCCGTCATCACCGGCATCGTCGACTACGTCGTCGACCGTGCGATCGACAGCGCCGAAGCGTTCCATACGGCGCGGCATTGCCTGATCGACACGCTCGGCTGCGGATTCGAGGCGCTCGAGTACCCGGCCTGCACCAAGCTGCTCGGCCCGATCGTGCCCGGCACGGTCGTTCCGCATGGCGCGCGTGTGCCCGGCACGTCGTTCGTGCTCGACCCGGTGCACGCCGCGTTCAACATCGGTACGATGATTCGCTGGCTCGACTTCAACGACACGTGGCTCGCCGCCGAGTGGGGCCATCCGTCCGACAACCTGGGTGGCATCCTCGCGGTCGCCGACTGGCTGTCGCGCAATGCCATCGCGCAGGGCAGGAAGCCACTGGTGATGCGTGACGTGCTGACGGCGATGATCAAGGCGCACGAGATCCAGGGCTGCATGGCGCTGGAAAACAGCTTCAACCGCGTCGGCCTCGATCATGTCGTGCTGGTCAAGCTCGCGTCGACTGCCGTGGTCGCGCAGATGCTGGGGCTGACGCGCGCGGAGATTGGCAACGCGCTGTCGCTGGTGTTCGTCGACGGCCAGTCGCTGCGCACGTACCGGCATGCGCCCAATACCGGCTCGCGCAAGAGCTGGGCCGCCGGCGACGCCACCGCGCGCGCGGTGCGCCTCGCGCTGATCGCGCGCACCGGCGAAATGGGCTACCCGTCGGTGCTGACGGCGAAAACCTGGGGCTTCTACGACGTGTCGTTCAAGGGCCGGCCTTTCGAGTTCCAGCGGCCGATCGGCGACTGGGGCAGCTACGTGATGGAAAACGTGCTGTTCAAGATCAGCTTTCCGGCCGAATTCCATTCGCAAACTGCGGTCGAAGCCGCAATGACGCTGCATCACGCGCTCAAGCTCGCGGGCAAGTCGGCGGCCGATATTGCCCGGGTGACGATCCGCACGCACGAGGCGGCGATCCGCATCATCGACAAGCGCGGGCCGCTCGCCAATCCCGCCGACCGCGATCATTGCATCCAGTACATGGTCGCGGTGCCGCTGTTGTACGGCCACCTGACGGCCGCCGACTACGAGGACGACGTCGCCGCCGACCCGCGCATCGACGCGCTGCGCGAGCGCATCGCCTGCGTCGAGGATCCGCGGTTCACGCGCGATTACCACGATCCGGCGAAACGCTCGATCGCCAATGCGATCACCGTCGAGCTCACCGACGGCAGCGTCCTCGACGAAGTCGTCGTCGAATACCCGATCGGCCATCGCCGCCGCCGTGCCGAGGGCATGCCGGTGCTGGTCGAGAAATTCCGCCGCAACCTCGCGCGCCGCTTCGCCGCAAGGCAGCAGCAGGCGATCCTCGATGTCGCGCTCGACGCCGCGCGCCTCGAGGCGATTCCGGTGCACGAGTTCGTCGACCTGATGGTGACCTGATGCGCAGACCCGGAAATTCGCCGCCGCAAGTGTCCGCGATGATCGTCGTCGCCATGGCGTCGCTGGTGTTTTGCGCGCGCGCCGCCGCCGACGATTTTCCGAAGATGCGCGCCGGCCTGTGGCAGACGTCGACGCTGACGCGTGACGCGGGAAGCACGCAGGCGTTCGCGCCGCACACGTCGACCATCTGCATCGATCCCAGCGTGCAGACGCTGATGGTGCAGATGGTGCAGGGAATGATGGCGAACATGTGCAGCAGGCACGACCTGCGCATCAGCGGGCGCACGGTGACCGGCGACGCGGTATGCGAAATGATGGGATCGCGGATCACGACGAAGTCGACGATGAAATTCACCGGCGACACGAGCTATCACACCGACGCACGCATGGCTTACGACCCGCCGCTTGCCGGCAGGAAGAGCGCCGACTCCGTGATCGATGGCAAGTACCTGGGCCCCTGCCCCGCAGGCATGGCGCCCGGCGACATTCGTTTGCAGGACGGCAAGACGATCAACCTGAAGGCATTCGCCGGCGGCAAGTAACCCGCTGGCACGCACCGGACACGGCACGCCAAGGAACCCTCATGAGCCACAATCTCCACGACACGCTGCGCAGCTTCACGCTCGAATCGGGCGCCAGCGCCAAGTTCTATTCACTGCCCGCGCTCGAAGCCGCCGGCATCGGCAAGGTATCGCGGCTGCCGGTCAGCATCCGCATCGTGCTGGAAAGCGTGCTGCGCAACTGCGACGGCAAGAAAGTGAGCGAGCATCACGTGCGCGAGCTCGCCAACTGGTCGCCGACCGGGACGCGCACCGACGAGATCCCGTTCGTCGTCGCGCGCGTCGTGCTGCAGGATTTCACCGGCGTGCCGCTGCTCGCCGACCTGGCGGCGATGCGCAACGTCGCGCGCGACCTCGGTCGCAATCCCAAGACGATCGAGCCGCTGGTGCCCGTCGACCTCGTCGTCGACCACTCGGTGATGGTCGACCACTACGGCACGCCGAACGCGCTCGACCTCAACATGAAAATCGAGTTCGCGCGCAACGCCGAGCGCTACCAGTTCATGAAGTGGGGAATGCAGGCGTTCGACACGTTCAAGGTCGTGCCCCCGGGGATCGGCATCGTCCACCAGGTCAACCTCGAGTATCTCGCGCGCGGCGTCCACCAGA
>JBDTWY010000082.1:0-11328 GCA_040006455.1 Betaproteobacteria bacterium
CGGCCTCGTCGGTGCCCGACGCGCGCACGTTGGTGAGCTGCTTGCCCTTGATCGGGTTGACGACCAGGTCGTTGTCGCGGCTGTGGATGCCGATCACCATGCCTTCGTAGAGCATTTCGCCGGGCGACACGAACATCCGCCCCCGCTCCTGCAACTTCCACAGCGCATACGCGACCGCCGGGCCGTCCTCGGCCGAGATCAGCACGCCGTTGCGGCGCTCGGGAATGTCGCCCTTGACCGGCGCGTAGCCGTCGAACACGTGGCTCATCAGGCCGGTGCCGCGCGTCAGGTTCATGAACTCGCCCTGGAAGCCGATCAGGCCGCGCGCCGGAATCCGGTACTCGAGGCGCGAGCGTCCGCGCGAATCCGATTCCATGTTGGTCAGGTCACCGCGGCGCGGGCCGAGCGCTTCCATCACCGCGCCCTGGTGCTGCTCCTCGACGTCGACCGACAGCATCTCGTAGGGCTCGTGCGTCTCGCCGTTCACTTCGTGCGTGACGACGCGCGGACGCGACACTGCCAGCTCGAAGCCTTCGCGGCGCATGTTCTCGATGAGGATCGTCAGGTGCAGCTCGCCGCGACCCGACACCAGGAATGCATCGGTGTCTTCGGTGTCCTCGACGCGCAGCGCCATGTTGACGAGAAGCTCGCGCGCGAGCCGATCGCGCAGGTTGCGCGACGTCACGTACTTGCCCTCGCGACCGGCGAGCGGTGACGTATTGACCTGGAAGTACATCGACAGCGTCGGCTCGTCGACGGAAATGGGCGGCAACGCCTCGGGATTCTCGGCGTCGGCCAGTGTGGTGCCGATCGCGAGGTCGTCGATGCCGGTGACGAGCACGATGTCGCCGGCGCTCGCCGATTCCACCGGCTTGCGCTCGAGTCCCGAGAACATGAATACCTGCCCGACCTTGCCGGTCCTGGCGATCTCGCCATCGGCGAGCGGGCCGTTGAGCAGCGCGACCTGCTGTCCCACCTTCAACGTGCCGCGGCGGATGCGGCCGATGCCGAGACGGCCGATGTAGCTCGAATAGTCGAGCGCGGAAATCTGGAACTGCAGCGGCGAGTCGACATCGACACGCGGCGCCGGGACGTGCTCGAGCACCGTGTCGAACAGCGGCCGCATGTCCTTGCCCGCCGCCGGATCCTGCGCCGCGGACTTCGCGAGGTTGACGTCGAGCGTCGCCCAGCCGTTGAGTGCCGACGCATAGACGACCGGGAAGTCGAGCTGGTCGTCGGTGGCGCCGAGGCGGTCGAACAGGTCGAAGGTCTGGTTGACCACCCACTCGGGGCGCGCACCCGGCCGGTCGACCTTGTTGATGACGACGATCGGCTTCAATCCGAGCTTCAGCGCCTTCATCGTCACGAAACGCGTCTGCGGCATCGGGCCTTCGACGGCGTCGACCAGCAGCAGCACGCCGTCGACCATGCCCAGCACGCGCTCGACCTCGCCGCCGAAGTCGGCATGGCCGGGGGTGTCGACGATGTTGATGTGGATGTCGCGGTACTCGATCGCGCAATTCTTGGCCAGGATGGTGATGCCGCGCTCGCGCTCGATGTCGTTGCTGTCCATCATCCGTTCGCCGACGTGGAAATGCTTGGCGAAGGTGCCTGCCTGCACCAGCAGCTTGTCGACGAGCGTCGTCTTGCCGTGGTCGACGTGGGCGATGATGGCGATATTGCGCAGCGCGCGTTGGGGCGAAGACATGATCGGATCCTGGTTTTGCGATTTTTGCTGCGATGCGGTAGAAAAGCCCGCTATTGTAGCGCGAGATCCGGATTCACGCGAGAAAAATTTGCAAAATCCGCAACTTAGGCTATAATCGAGGAGTCAATCCGACGGGGGCGGCCCTTCCGGTCACCGTCCCGCCTTGACGTACCGCCCGTTCGCTCGCGAGCCTGGCGGCCCGCCACAAACCTTCAACCAGAGGAACGTGAGCCTGGACCGGAAATCGACCCTTGTGTCGGTAGGCCGCGCCAGGAGCTGTACATTTGAACGCAACGAGCTTTGAAGAGCTCGGCTTGCGGCCCGAAGTCCTGAGGGCCGTGACCGAAGCGGGCTACACCACACCTACGCCGATCCAGGCGCAAGCAATCCCCGTCGTTCTCGCAGGCCGCGATGTCATGGGCGGCGCGCAAACGGGCACCGGCAAGACCGCGGGCTTCGGCCTGCCGATCCTCACCAAGCTGATGGCGTACGCGAACGTGAGTCCGTCGCCTGCGCGCCATCCGGTGCGCGCACTGATCCTGACGCCGACGCGCGAGCTCGCGATCCAGGTCGAGGAAGCGATCCGCGAGTACGGCAAGCACACCGGCGTGCGCTCCACCGTCGTGTACGGCGGCGTCGACATCCGCCAGCAGCTGCCGATCGTGCGCGCGGGCGTCGAGATCCTGGTGGCGACACCGGGACGGCTGCTCGACCACATCGAGCAGAAGAGCATCAACTTGGGACAGGTCGAGATCTTCGTGCTCGACGAGGCCGACCGCATGCTCGACATGGGCTTCATCCCCGACATCAAGCGCATCATGGCGCTGCTGCCGGCGAAGCGGCAGAACCTGCTGTTCTCGGCGACGTTTTCCAACGACATCAAGCGCCTGGCCGACGAGCTCCTCAACAAGCCCCAGCTGATCGAGGTCGCGGTGCGCAACTCCGCGGTCGAGACCGTCACGCAGCGTGTCTACAAGTGCCCGCAGGAAGCCAAGCGCGCGCTGCTGACGCACATCGTCAAGTCGCGCAACGTATGGCAGGTGCTGTGCTTCGTGCGCACCAAGCATGGCGCGTCGCGCCTGGCGCGCCAGCTCGAGAAGGATGGCCTTGCGACGACGGCGATCCACGGCGACAAGACCCAGCAGGCGCGCCTCGAGGCGCTGCAGCAGTTCAAGGACGGCAAGCTGCAGGTGCTGGTCGCCACCGACGTCGCCGCGCGCGGCCTCGACATCGACGACCTGCCGCTGGTCGTCAACTACGAAATGCCGCATGTTCCCGAAGACTACGTGCATCGCATCGGCCGCACCGGCCGCGCGGGCGCCTCGGGCGAGGCCATTTCCTTCGTCGATCCGGCGGAAGAGAAGCATCTCGCCGAAATCGAGAAGATGCTGAAGACGAAGATCGCGGTCGAGACGTTCGACGATTTCGACATGGCGCGCGCCGAACGCACGCCGCGCGAGCGCGGCGACGGTCCGCGCAGCGCGCCACGCTCGCGCAGCGAAGCGCCGCGGCGCACGTCGTCCGAGAGTGCGCGTCGACCGCCTGTCGATGTACCGCGTCGCGCTGAACCGCGCGATGAAGCGCCTCGCCGTCCGCGGCCGGACGAGCGCGAGGAAGCGTATGCGAAGAATCCCGACCAGCCGATGCCCGTGGTCGCGCAGGCGTCCAATGGCCATTCGTCGCTGACGCATCCGGGTGCTGCGGGACGACCGGGCGTGAGTGCAAGGCCCATACCCGCGCTGCTGATGAAGCGCCCCGCGCGCGAGCCTGAAAAAGTCTAGCCGGGGTTCCCTCATCCCGACACTCTCCCGCACGCGGGAGAGTGAGCGTTTGTCGCATCGCCGCCGTCCCTCGCCGGCAAAGTGGGAGAGAGACGAGGGCGACGGCGCGCGGGCGAGCCCGCGCGCGCATCGACGCGGTACCATTGTCCGCCCGTCGACTTGGTCCCTCCCCCGCATGGATCCCGCGCCGCCCGCCGCCACCGTCCCCATCCTCTCCGTCGACGGACTCACCGTCGAATTCACCAGTGCCGAACGACGTGTCGTCGCCGTGCGCGACATGGGCTTCTCGATCACGCCCGGCGAGACCGTCGCCGTTGTCGGCGAGTCGGGATCGGGCAAGTCGGTCACCGCGCTGGCAATCATGCGACTCGTCGAGCAAGGCGGCGGCCGCATCACGTCGGGGCGCATGCAGTTCACGCGCGGCGACGGCACCAGCGTCGACCTCGCGCGCGCCTCGTCGTCGACGATGCGCTCGATCCGCGGCGCCGACATCGCGATGGTGTTCCAGGAACCGATGACGTCGCTGAACCCGGTGATGACCGCCGGCGAGCAGATCGCCGAATCGATCCGGCTGCACCAGCGCATGGATGCGGCCGCCGCGCGCGCCGAAGCGCTGCGGATGCTCGAGCAGGTGCGCATTCCGGAAGCGCGTTCGATCCTCGACCGCTACCCGCACCAGTTGTCGGGCGGCATGCGCCAACGCGTGATGATCGCGATAGCGTTGTCGTGCCGTCCGGAGCTGCTGATCGCCGACGAGCCGACGACGGCGCTCGACGTCACCGTGCAGGCGCAGATCCTCGCGCTGATCGCGCTGCTGCAGCAGGAATTGCACACGGCGGTGCTGTTCATCACGCACGACATGGGCGTGGTCGCCGAGATCGCCGACCGCGTGATCGTGATGCACGACGGACGCAAGGTCGAGGAAGGCGACGTCGGGCGGATCTTCGCCGCGCCGGCGGAGGCCTATACGCAGGCGCTGCTGCGCGCCGTGCCGAAGCTCGGTGCGATGCGCGACGAGGACGCGCCGCGCAAGTTTGGTGCGCCCAGGCCCGCATCGGACGCGCGGCCGCAAGTGCCGTCGCCGGCGCCGCCGATCCTGCGCGTGCGCGACCTGACGACGCGCTTCGACGTCAAGAGCGGCATCCTCGGCCGGGTGCGCCGTCGCGTGCACGCGGTCGAGCGCGTGAGCTTCGACGTCGCCGCCGGCGAGACGCTGGCGCTGGTCGGGGAGTCGGGTTGCGGCAAGTCGACGACCGGCCGCTCGATACTGCGACTCGTCGACGTCGAATCGGGCCACATCGAATTCGGCGGCCACGACCTGGCGAAGCTCGACCAGAACGCGATGCGGCCGTTGCGCCGCAACCTGCAGATGATCTTCCAGGATCCGTTCGCGTCGCTCGACCCCCGCGTCACCGTCGGCTTTTCGATCGCCGAGCCACTGTACGTGCATGGCATCGCGCATGGCCGCGACGCCGACCGTCGCGTCGCCGCGCTGCTGGAGCACGTGGGACTGCTGCCGGACCACGCGCGGCGCTATCCGCACGAATTCTCCGGCGGCCAGCGCCAGCGCGTCGCCATCGCGCGCGCGCTCGCGCTCGAGCCGCGGGTCATCGTCGCCGATGAAGCGGTGTCGGCGCTCGACGTGTCGATTCGCGCGCAGATCGTCAACCTGATGATGGACCTGCAGCAGGCGCTCGGCGTGTCGTACCTGTTCATTTCGCACGACATGGCGATCGTCGAGCGTGTCAGCCATCGCGTCGCCGTGATGTATCTTGGACAGATTGTCGAAATAGGACCGCGGCGCGCAGTGTTCGCCTCGCCACGGCATCCGTACACGCAGAAGCTGCTCGCCGCGGTGCCGGTCGCCGACCCGGCGCAGCGGCGGCGCAAAACAGAGCTATCATCGTCGGAAATCCCGAGCCCCGTGCACGCGGTGGGCAAATCGCCGGTGACGGCGCCGCTCGCGGAAGTCGGCCCGGGACATTTCGTCGCGCGCCATCACGTCGGCATCTATTGATGTCGTCGCGGCTCGTGAGGTTTGCAAACGCTACACGCCGGGCATTCCGGCGCCTTCCATCGTTCGAGGAGTCACCACAATGAAGTCCAGGTTGCAGACGATTGCCGCCGCGCTGATGCTCACCGCCACCGTGATCGCGACGCCGGCGTTCGCGTCCAAGGATGTCGTGTTCGCCGTCGCATCGACGTTCACGACCACCGATCCGTACGACGCCAACGACACGCTGTCGCAGGCGATGGCCAAGTCGTTCTACGAAGGCCTCTACGGCTTCGACAAGGACATGAAGATGATCCCGGTGCTCGCCGAGAGCTACGAGGTCAGCAAGGACGGCCTCGTGTACACGCTCAAGCTGCGGCACGGCGTCAAGTTCCACGACGGCACCGATTTCAAGGCCGACGCCGTGAAGGCCAACCTCGACCGCGTGACCAATCCCGACAACAAGCTGAAGCGCTACGGGCTCTACAACAACAACATCGCCAGCACCGAGGTCGTCGATGACTACACGGCGCGCATCACGCTGAAGACGCCGTTCTCGCCGTTCATCGCGCAGCTCGCGCATCCGTCGACGGTGATGATCAGCCCGACGGCGCTGAAGCAATGGGGCAACAAGGACATCGCCTTCCACCCGGTCGGTACCGGCCCGTTCAAGTTCGTCGAATGGAAGGCGACCGATTACCTCAAGGTCGCGAAGTTCGACGGCTACTGGCGCAAGGGCTATCCGAAGATCGACACGATCACGTGGAAGCCGGTCGTCGACAACAACACGCGCGCGGCGATGATCCAGACGGGCGAAGCGCAGTTCACGTTCCCGGTCTCCTACGAGGTCGCCGACGTGCTGAAGGCGAGGAAGGACCTCGATGTGGTCGCCGCACCTTCGATCGTGTTGCGCTACCTGTCGATGAACACGCAGCAGAAGCCGTTCGACAACGTCAAGGTGCGCCAGGCGATCGCCTATGCGATCAACAAGCAGGCGCTCGCCAAGGTGGCGTTCAACGGCTACGCGTCGCCCGCCGAAGGCGTCGCGCCGCAAGGCGTCGAGTACGCGGTGAAGATGGGCGCGTGGCCGTACGACGTCGCCAAGGCCAAGCAGTTGCTGAAGGAAGCCGGCTATCCGGACGGTTTCGAGACCGAACTGTGGTCGGCGTACAACCACACGACCGCGCAGAAGGTCACGCAGTTCCTGCAGCAGCAACTCCAGCAGGTCGGCATCCGCACCAAGATCACGCTGCTCGAATCGGGACAGCGCGTCGAGAGGGTCGAGAGCTGGCAGGATCCCAAGACCGCGCCGGTGCGCCTCTATTATGTCGGCTGGTCGACGTCGACCGGTGAAGCCGACTGGGCGTTGCGTCCGCTGCTCGATGGCAATTCGTGGCCGCCGAAGCTCTTCAACACCGCGTACTACAAGAACGACAAGGTCGACGCCGACATCAAGGGCGCGCAGCTCGCCACCACCGGCGCCGAAAAGGCGAAGTTCTACAAGGACGCGCAGGAAACGATCTGGAAGGATGCGCCGTGGGCGCCGCTGGTGGTCGAGAAGCTGCTGTCCGCGCACAGCAAGAAGCTCACCGGTGTCTACGTGATTCCGGACGCGTCGTTCAACTTCTGGGAAGCGGACCTGAAGCAGTAGTCGCGTAAACGGGCAGGCGCCTGCATGTTCCAGTACATCGTCAAGCGCCTGCTCGGCCTCGCACCGACGCTGCTGCTCGTCGGCGTGATGGTGTTCCTGTTCGTGCACCTGCTGCCCGGCGATCCCGCACGTCTCGCCGCCGGGCCCGAGGCCACGCCCGAGACCGTGCAGCTCGTGCGCCAGGACCTCGGCCTCGATCGTCCGCTGCCGCAGCAATTCCTGCGTTTCGTCAACGGCGTCGCGCACTGGGACTTCGGCCGGTCGCTGCGCACCAAGCGTCCGGTCGCCACCGAAATCGCCGAGCGCTTCATGCCGACGTTCTGGCTGACGCTGTGGAGCATGGCGTGGTCGGTGGCGTTCGGCATGACGATCGGCATCGTGTCGGCGGTGTGGCGCAACCGCTGGCCCGACCGCGTCGGCATGACGCTCGCCGTATCGGGCATCTCGTTCCCGGCGTTCGCGCTCGGCATGGTGCTGATGCAGGTGTTTTCGGTGCAGCTCGGCTGGCTGCCGACCGTCGGTGACGACACGTGGAAGCATTACCTGCTGCCGTCGCTGACGCTCGGCGCCGCCGTCGCCGCGATCATGGCGCGTTTCACGCGCTCGTCGTTCGTCGACATCCTCGGCGAGGATTTCATTCGCACCGCGCGCTCCAAGGGCCTCGACGAGCGCCAGGTCATCGTCCGCCACGGCTTGCGCAATGCGCTCATCCCGGTGGTGACGATGATGGGGCTGCAGTTCGGCTTCCTGCTCGGCGGCTCGATCGTCGTCGAGAAGGTCTTCAACTGGCCGGGACTCGGGCGCCTGCTCGTCGACGCCGTCGACATGCGCGACTACCCGGTGATCCAGGCGCTGGTGCTGCTGTTTTCGCTCGAGTTCATCGTCATCAACCTCGTCGTCGACGTGATGTACGGCTTCATCAACCCGACGATCCGCTACCGATGAACGACATCGCGCCCCTCCCCGAAATCGGCGCCGTCGCCCTCGCGGTCGACGAGATCCGCACGCCGTGGAGCGAGTTCTGGCGCAAGTTCCGGCGCCAGAAGACCGGCGTCGTCGCCGGCGTGTTCGTGATCCTGCTGGTGATCGTCGCGATCGCCGCGCCCTGGATCGTGCCGTTCGACGCCGAGAATTACTTCGACTACGACCAGCTCAACGCGCCGCCGTCGATGGCGCACTGGTTCGGCGTCGATGCGCTCGGCCGCGACATCCTGAGCCGCATCCTGATGGGCGCGCGCATTTCGCTCGCCGCGGGATTCGTGTCGGTCGCCGCCGGCGCGATCGTCGGTACGCTGCTCGGGCTCGTCGCCGGCTACTACGAAGGCTGGTGGGATCGCATCATCATGCGCATCTGCGACGTGCTGTTCGCGTTTCCCGGCATCCTGCTCGCGATCGGCATCGTCGCGATCCTTGGCGGCGGCATGGCCAACGTGATCGTCGCGGTCGCGGTGTTCAGCATCCCGACGTTCGCGCGGCTGGTGCGCGGCAACACGCTGGCGCTGAAGCACCTGACGTTCATCGAGGCGGTGCGCAGCGTCGGCGCGACCGACTGGACGATCATCGCGCGCCACATTTTCCCGGGAACGATTCCCGCCGTGATCGTGTATTTTTCGCTGCGCATCGGCACGTCGATCATCACCGCGGCGAGCCTGTCGTTCCTCGGCATGGGTGCGCAACCGCCGACGCCGGAATGGGGGGCGATGCTCGACGCCGCGCGCTCGGACATGCTGACCGCGCCGCACGAGGCGATTTTTCCCGCCATCGCGATCTTCGTCACCGTCCTCGCGTTCAACCTGCTGGGCGACGCGCTGCGCGACGCGCTCGATCCCAAGCTCGAACGCCGGTGATCGTCGTCGCGCATTGTCGCGCCGGTTTCGAAGGCGAGACTGCGATCGACCTGACGCGCGCGGCCAGCGCCGCCGGCGTCGACGCGAAATGCACGACGGTGGTGAATTCGGCGTACGTCGTCGCGCTGCTTGGCGCGCTCGACCTGCGCCGCTGGCGCCAGGCGCTGGTCGACATGCCGCCGATCTTTGCGCGCTCGGTGTTCGCCGGCAGCGGACCTCACGTGCTGGTTGCCGCGGAACATACGAAGGGACAACGCGGCGGTGCCGACCGCGTGACGCCGATCGTCGCCGCGATCGAAGCGCTCGCGAGTCCAGCGTCGGACCTGTGGGTCGAGTTTGCCGACACCAACGACGGCAAGGAAATGTCGACGCTCGCGCGCGCGCTTACCGCGCGCATCGAAGGCGAGCTGCGACGCCGCGGATTGCTGCTCGCATCGGCGCCCAATGCAAAATCCGCCATTGCGCCACGCAACCGCAAGCGACTGCACGTGTTCCTGCCCGATGGCGCCACCGCGTATGTCGGCAGCAGCATCGGCGAGAGTGGGTCGCCCTGGCCGATGGGAATTCCGCGGCTCAAGATGCCGCACGCAGCGCCTTCTCGCTCGACGTTGAAGCTCGTCGAGGCGTTGATCACGTTCCTCGGCGACAGCGAGACGGCGAAGCTGCGCGCGGGCATGCGCGCCGTCGACCTGGGCGCGGCGCCCGGCGGCTGGACGTGGCAGCTCGCGCACCGCGGCGTGCGCGTCACTGCCGTCGACAACGGACCGCTCAAGGGCGAAGTGGCGAGCGATCCGCTGGTCACGCACCTGCGCAGCGACGGGCTCAGGTTTCGCCCGAAGCGCCAGGTCGACTGGGTGACCTGCGACATCGTCGAGCAGCCGCTGCGCATCGCCACGCTGATGGCCGACTGGATCGCCGACGGTGCGGCGCGGCGCGCGCTGTTCAACCTGAAGCTGCCGATGAAGCGCCGCTACGACGAGGTGCTGCGCTGCATCGACGCGATCGACGCGCGCGTGTCGCGCGCGGGCGTCGATGCGACATTGCGCGTGCGCCAGCTCTATCACGATCGCGCCGAAGTCACCGCCTATCTCGCGCGCGTCGACTGATCGCCGCTCGCGACGAACGCCCGCGGCGAAGGTCGCGAAGGTCGGCCGGCCAGCCGTCAGCCGGTCAGCCGCTCAATCTGCACCTGGATCTGGTCGCGCGTGGCGATGAACGACGACAGCCGCACGCGTTCCTGCTCGACCACCGCGCTCGGCGCGCGCGCGACGAATCCCTCGTTGGCGAGCTTCGCCTCGGCCCGGCCGATCTCGCCGTCGAGCCGCAGCCGTTCCTTCGCCAGCCGCTCGCGCTCGGCGGCGGGGTCGATCTCCATGTGCAGCATCAGCCGGAAGTCGCCGACGACCTGCACTGGCGCGTCGGTTGCCGGCAACTCGTCGACGATGCGGATGTCGCCGATGCGCGCCATCGCCGCGACGTAGGGCGCGAACTCTGCGAGCAGCGCGGCGTCGCCGGCGGCGATCAGCGGCACTTTCTGCGCCGGCGATAGGCTCATCTCGCCGCGCAATGCGCGGCATGCGTTGACGACGTCCTTGAGCAGCGCCATCTTCGTGTTGGCATGGCTGTCGACGCGGTCGGAATTGGCGCGCGGAAACGGTTGCAATTGGATCGTCGTGCCGGCCTTGCCGGCGAGCGGCGCCACCGTCTGCCACAGCTCCTCGGTGATGAACGGCATGAACGGATGCGCGAGCCGCAGCGTCGCCTCGAGCTCGCGCACCAGCACCGAGCGCGTGCCGCGTGCCGCGGCGGCGTCGCCCTCGGCGTCGGCGCGCGCCAACTGGACCTTGGCGAGCTCGACATACCAGTCGCAGTACTCGTCCCAGATGAATTCGTAGAGCGCCTTCGACGCGAGATCGAACCTGTACCCGTCGATGTGGGTCGCGATGTCGTGCTTCGCCTGCTGCAGCCGCCCCAGCAGCCAGCGGTCGACGAACGACAGCGTGCGCGGTGCGTTCGCATCGAGGCCGACGTCCTTGTCCTCGACGTTCATCAGCACGAAGCGCGTCGCGTTCCACAGCTTGTTGCAGAAATTGCGATAGCCCTCGCAACGGTTCAGGTCGAAATTGAGCGTGCGATTGAATGTCGCCAGCGAGCTGAACGTAAAGCGCAGCGCATCGGCGCCGAACGCGGGTATGCCCTGCGGGAACTGCTTGCGCGTGCGTTTTGCGATCGACTCCTCGCGGCGCGGATCCAACATGTTCGCCGTGCGCTTGGCGACGAGCGCCTCGAGCTGGATGCCGTCGATCAGGTCGATGGGATCGAGCACGTTGCCCTTCGACTTCGACATC
>JBDTWY010000083.1:0-11288 GCA_040006455.1 Betaproteobacteria bacterium
GGGACTGATCTCGCTGCCGATCATGCTGCGCTACGGCTACGACCGCCGCGTCGCCACCGGCGTCATCGCGGCATCGGGCACGCTGGCGCAGATCATTCCGCCGTCGCTGGTGCTGATCATCATGGCCGACCAGCTCGGCCGCTCGGTCGGCGACATGTATGCGGGCGCCTTTATTCCCGGCATCACGCTTGCGGCGATGTACGCGATCTACATCGCCGGCGTGACGGGGTTCCGGCCGAAGTTCGCGCCGGCATTGCCGCCCGAAGCACGCACGATCCGCGAGCCCGACGGCAGCAGCGGGGTGCGCTCGCTGCTGGTACTGACGGCGATCGCGATCGGCTGCGCGGTCGCCTACGCGAAGCTGCGGATGGCCGAGCGCGCGCTCGACGAAACCATTGTCGTGTCGACTGTAGTGGGCGCCGGCGTCGCGTTCTTCGCCGCGGCGATCAACCGTCTGCTGAAACTCGGACTGCTGTCGCGGATCGCCGAGCGCGTGACGTTCGTGATGATCCCGCCGCTCGCGTTGATTTTCCTCGTGCTCGGCACGATCTTCCTCGGCGTCGCCACGCCGACCGAAGGCGGCGCGATGGGCGCGACCGGCGCGCTGATCATGGCGCTCGCGCGGCGGCGGCTGTCGCTGTCGCTGCTGAAGCAGGCGATGGACACCACGGTGCGGCTGTCGACGTTCGTCGTATTCATCCTGGTCGGTGCACGGGTGTTCAGCCTGACGTTCTACGGCGTCAGCGGCAACGTGTGGGTCGAGCACCTGCTGACGAGCCTTCCCGGCGGGCAGCTCGGGTTCCTGATCGTCGTCAACATCCTGATTTTCGTGCTGGCGTTTTTCCTCGACTTTTTCGAGCTGTCGTTCATCATCATCCCGCTCGTGGGCCCGGTCGCGGACAAGCTCGGCATCGATCTCATCTGGTTCGGCGTGTTGCTGGCGGTGAACATGCAGACGTCGTTCATGCATCCGCCTTTCGGATTCGCGCTTTTCTACCTGCGCAGCGTCGCCGCCAAGAAGGACTATGTCGACCGGTTGACTGGCAAGATGATTGCGCGCGTGACGACCGGACAGATCTACCGGGGCGCGATTCCGTTCGTCGTCATCCAGGTGATCATGATCGGGCTCGTCATCGCATTCCCACAGATGGTTCTTGTCTACAAGGCCCACGAGAGCAAGATCGATCCCAACAGCATTCACATCGAGGTGCCGATCGACGCACCCCTCGCGCCCGGTGCGAAGGGCGGCAACGCGGCCGGCTCCGAGCAGGAACAGGCGGAAGAGGCGCTCGACAAGTTGTTCGGTACGCCCGGCAAGGATGAACCGGCGGCACCGGGTGGAACGCCTCCGGCGCCGGATCAGGTCGCGCCACCGTCGAAGTAGGGTCGGCGCGACCTCGCAAATTGCACTCCCCCTCCCGCTGGCGGGAGACGAGGGGTGAGGGCGAAAAAAAACCC
This sequence comes from Betaproteobacteria bacterium, assembly GCA_040006455.1. Classification (GTDB taxonomy): domain Bacteria; phylum Pseudomonadota; class Gammaproteobacteria; order Burkholderiales; family Casimicrobiaceae; genus VBCG01. The sequence goes on from JBDTWY010000083.1 coordinate 1,459, forward strand.
CGCCGAAGCGGGGTTTTCGTCGCTAGCGGAAATACTACTTGCGCGCGCGATTCGAGCGTTGCGCGGCGATCATGAAGTTGTCGAAGCGGTTCTCGGCGACCTGGAACCATTCGATCTGGTCGGCGCGGAATGCCTTCCACGGTGTGTAGATCTTCGCGAACTTGGCGTTCTTCGAGGCGATCTCCTCGTACACCTCGGTGGTCGCCTTGTAGCAGGCCGCCATGATGTCGTTGGAGAACGGCGCGAGCTTGACGCCATTGGCGAGCAGCTTGCGCAGCGCCGGCGGGTTCAACGCGTCGTATTTCGCCATCATGTCGATGTTGGCTTCGTAGCACGCCGCTTCCAGCACCGACTGGTATTCCTTCGGCAGCTCCTCGTAGGCCTTGTTGTTGACGAAGAGGTCGAGCTCCGGACCACCCTCCCACCAGCCGGGGTAGTAGTAGTACTTCGCGACCTTGTAGAAGCCCAGCTTTTCGTCGTCGTAGGGACCGACCCATTCCGCGGCGTCGATCGTGCCCTTTTCCAGCGCCGGATAGATGTCGCCACCCGGGATCTGCTGCGGGATCACGCCAAGCTTCTGCAACGGCAGGCCGCCGGTGCCCCCGATGCGCATCTTCAATCCCTTGAAGTCGGCGACGGTCTTGATCTCCTTGCGGAACCAGCCACCCATCTGGCAGTTGGTGTTGCCCGCCGGGAAGTTGATGATGTTGTAGTCCTTGTAGAACTCGCGCATCAGTGCCATGCCGCCGCCGTGGTACATCCAGGCGTTCTGCTGGCGCGCGTTGAATCCGAACGGGATCGCGCAGCCGAACGCGAATGTCGGATCCTTGCCGAAGAAATAGTACGGCGCGGTGTGCGCGCACTGGATCGTCGCGTTCTGCACGGCGTCGACGACACCGAACGCCGGGACGATTTCACCGCCGGCGAACACCTGGATCTGGAACTTGTTGTTGGTCGACGCGGCGACACGCTTGCTGATCACTTCCGCGCCGCCGAAGATCGTGTCGAGGCTTCGCGGGAAGCTCGACGCCATCCGCCATTTCACTTCGGGCGAGGTCTGCGCAAACACCGGCGCCGATCCCGCGGCCAGGATGCCGGCGAGGCCGGTGTGCTTGATGAAAGAACGACGTTCCATCCGAAATCTCCTCACTTGAAATGCCGGCTCGAGCCGACGACGATTGTTCACGCTCGGGCGCATGGGCGGGTCACTTCTCCCCCGAACGCACGACGAAGCTCCGGCGCAAATCCCCGGCGATTCTAGCAGGCCCGTCGCGAATTCGTATTGATTCGCCCCGGGGAAACGCGGCGACGCTGCCAGCGCCTCCTTGGCCGTTCACCTTTGTCGTTCACATCTCACCTACCGGCTCGGCGGCGGGTGCGATGGCAAGTCGGCCGGCGCGCCGACATCCGCGCGTAGGTTGGCCGTTGGGCGCGTCCCGGTGGCCTGTCAATCCGCCATCACGCGCCGAGCTTGCGCACGGCGTTGAACAGCCCCCACGCCCACCCGCCCTGGCGCTCGACGATCTCCGAAAAACGGATCAGGTAACGCGCGCTGCCGGTATCGAGCTCGACCATGCCACCATGGGTGAATTTCTCTTCGGGCCCGATCAGGCTGCGCTGCGCCGACTGGCGGTTGTCGGCATGCGCGGGCAGGTAGATGCCGAAGAACGGGCGGTCGCCGGACACCGTCGTGCCGACGCTCGTCGGGGGAATCCAGTTGCGCATCAGCACGCGCACCAGCTTGCGCGCAATGATTTCGGCGCCGACGGTCACCTCGTCGACCTGCTGGCGCTGCATGCGCCGCACCACCGCGAGCGACCAGTCGTCGCCGTCGCGGATGCCGATCAGCTCGCCCAGCTTCGCCGGCGCATCGCGCACCGGCGCGACCAGCCGGCAGCCGGTGTCGCTGCGATCGACGATTCTCCACATCGCGCCGCGGATGCGCCGCGCGACGCTCTCCGGATTCAACTGCGGCGCGACCATCTGCGTGACCTCGTCGTAGCTCCCCCTAACTCCCGCCGTGCGCGCCTGGTCGGGCAGGCGCTCGATCTCGGCGATCGCGCGCGTCAACGCCTGCAAGCCGACGACGACGCGCACGTCGCCTTCGGAGCGGAAGCGCTCGGCGCGCGGCGCCTGCGCCAGTGCGTCGGGACCGAACAGCGCGGCGAGTCGCATCAGCAGCAGCTTCTGCTCGCGCGCCGGCAGGTCGCCGGGCTTGGGCGGCGTGTCGTCATCCTGGTCGGGCAGCCAGCGCATCTGCTCGATCACGCGCGTGTAGGCGGGGCCGGTATCGAGGTACTGCAGCCGGCCTCCCGATTGCGCGCGATTGCGGCGACGCAATCCCTGCATGCCGGACAGGTCGACGACGAAGCCCGCGCCCTCCGACGTCGTCGAATGCAACGACAGCGACGGCGCCCAGTCCTCGAGCTGGTGCGCCACCCACTCGACCTGGTCAGGGGTGAAGTTGCCCGAGTCGAGGCGCATCAGCATCAGCGTCTTGATGTATTCCTGCTCGAACGACACGCTCGACTTGGTGAAACCGCTGGCGCCCAGCACGAGCTGCTCGCGCTGCCATCCGCGCATGCGCGCGAATTCGGCGAGCTCGTGGTACTCGCGCCACTGCGCCGGAATCCAGTGGCTGTAGCGGAACAGCCGGTACTTGGCATCGAGTCCCTTGTAGTGCGCGAGCCGCACGACGACCCACGGCAGGATCGCGCGCCAGCGCTTCTGCTCGGCGCGCGGAAAGCCCGACTTCAACGCGTTCTGGTACGCGGCGATGAACGCCTTGACCAGGTCGAACACCGAGTGCCACAGCCGCGACTCGACCGACGAGCTCTTCTGGTAGTTCTCGCAATACTGCTGCGTGAAGTGCGCGATCACCGGCTCCATGCGCGCATCGATGCGCAGCAGCGCATCGACCTGGTTGGTACCCGCCTCGTTGCGCGCGCCGGGAAAGCCGGCGACAAGCTCGAGCGCTTCCTTCTGCGCGGCCATCGGATCGGCGGCCTGCAGCTGGCCGATCCAGCGTCCCGCCAGCTTGGGATTGCGCAACGGATCGTTGAGCGAACGCATCCATTGCAGCGCCGGCTCGATCATCAGCGGCCAGCCACCGTCATGCGCTCGACCAGGATCGACCCGACGTGGCGCGAGCCGCGCGTGTCGACGTCGCTGCCGATCGCGACGATTGCGCCGAACATGTCGCGCAGGTTGCCGGCGATGGTGATTTCCTCGACCGGATACGCGATGACGCCATCCTCGACCCAGTAGCCGGCGGCACCGCGCGAATAGTCGCCGGTCACCGCATTGACGCCCTGCCCGAGCTGCTCGGTGACCAGCAGGCCGCGACCCATGCGGCGCAGCATCGCGGCGAAGTCGTCGCTGCCGTGCGAGACGACGAGGTTGTGCGCGCCGCCGGCGTTGCCCGTCGTCGTCATGCCGAGCTTGCGCGAGCTGTAGCTGCCGAGGAAATAGCCCTGCAGCACGCCGCCGCGCACGACATCGCGCGTGGTGGTGGCGACGCCCTCGGCGTCGAACGGCGCACTGGCGCGTGCGCGCGCCAAATGCGGCAATTCACGGATGTCGATCAGCGGCGCGAACACCTGCGTTCCCAGCGAATCCAGCAGGAACGACGCCTTGCGGTAGAGGCTGCCTCCGGACACCGCCTGCACGAACGCAGCAATCAGGTCGGACGCCTCGGGCGCTTCGAACAGCACCGGGCATTCGAGCGTGCCGAGCGAGCGCGCGTTGAGCCGCCGCGCAGTGCGCTCGCCGGCGATGCGGCCCACCGCTTCGGCGGCGATCAGGTCGTCGGCGGAGCGCGCGGCCGTGTACCAGAAGTCGCGCTGCATCGCATCGTGATCCTCGCCGATCACCGCGCAGTCGATGCCGTGCCGCGACGTACGATAGCCACCGCTGAAGCCGTTGGAATTGGCGTAGACGAACTCGGATTCGCCCAGCGACACCGTCGCGCCGTCGCTGTTGGTGAGGCGTGGATCGACGGCGAGTGCGGCGGCCTCGGTGGCCTTGCCGATCTCGATCGCTTCCTCGACCGACAGGCGCCAGGGGTGATAGAGATCGAGGTCGGGAAAGACCTTGGCAAGACGCGCGGGGTCGGCAAGCCCGGACGCCGGATCGGTCGCGGTGAAGCGCGCGATCGCCACCGCCTTGTCGACCGTCGCGCGCAACGCTTCGGCGGAAAAATCCGCGCTGCTGGCGCTGCCGCGCTGCTGGCCCACGTAAACGGTGATCGAAATGCCCTTGTCGCGGTTGTAGGCGATGGTCTCGACCTCGCCCATGCGCACCGTGACGCTCTGCCCGACCGCCTGCGACACTTCGGTCTCGGCGGCCGTGGCGCCGCGCTCGCGCGCGAAGCGCAGGCAGTCGGCGGCGACTCCCTCGAGCACGCGCGTGGCGACGGGAAATGCGGTTTCATCGACGGCTTCGATCGCCGTCGCCGGATCAGCGCTCGATGCGGAGACGTTTAATGACATTGACATCGACGGACTCGAGGTTAAATTGACGCATCGCCATGCGCACGGCATGCGCGCAGGGCGAGTCGCTTCGAAGGGTCGGTTATGATAACAAAGCCCGCATCGAGCGGGGACTCGGGCGCCGGAAAACATGTCGGATGACGAACCCAGCGACGGCAGCGGCGACGCAACGTCGCCACTGTCCAAAACCAAGCGCAAGAACGCGATGCACGACCTGCAGGAGCTTGGCAAGTCGCTGGTCGCGCTCGATCCGCGGCGACTCGCCGAATTCGACCTTCCCGAGCGCCTCGCCGACGCCATCCGCGATGCGCGCACGATCACCCGCCACGAGGCACGGCGGCGGCAGATGCAGTACATCGGGCGGTTGATGCGTGACGTCGATGCCGCGCCGATCGCCGAAACACTGGCGCGACTCGACGAGCTTCCGCGCGCCGAAAAGCTGCGCTTCGCAGCGCTCGAGGCCTGGCGCGACCGGTTGCTCGACGACGACGCCGCGCTGGCGGAGTACGTTGCCGCGCATCCACGCGCCGCCGCGTTCAGTGCCGAGCTCGCACAGCTGATCCGTACCGCGCGCGCCGAACGCGCCGCCGGCGCACCGCCGCACAAGTTTCGCCAGCTCTTCCGGCGCCTCAAGGACCTCGACATCGCCGAAGCCGCTTGGTCCAGCGACAGCGCAAAGGCACCCCAATGAGCGAATCCGCGACGATCGGCCTCGTGTCGATCAGCGACCGCGCTTCCGGCGGCGTCTACGACGACAAGGGGCTGCCCGGCCTCAAGGAATGGCTCGGCGCTGCACTCTCGTCACCGTGGACCGCCGTCGAGCGCCTCATTGCCGACGAACAGCCGGTGATCGAGCGCACGCTGATCGAGCTCACCGACATCGTCGGCTGCGACCTCGTGCTGACGACCGGCGGCACCGGACCCGCGCCACGCGACGTGACGCCCGAGGCGACGCTGGCGATCGCGCACAAGCTGCTGCCGGGCTTCGGCGAGCAGATGCGCCAGGTGAGCCTGAAATACGTACCGACGGCGATCCTGTCGCGGCAGGTCGGCGTCATCCGTGCGCGCGCGCTGATCCTCAACCTGCCAGGCCAGCCCAAGGCCATCAAGGAAACGCTCGACGGCGTGTTTCCCGCCGTGCCCTATTGCATCGATCTCATCGGCGGCGCATACATCGAGACGCACGCAGACGTGTGCAAGGTGTTCCGGCCGAAGTCCGCGATTCGTCCCCCGTCACCGGCGCGCTAGCCGCGCCGATACGCGGCGCCGTACGCGGCCGCGCGAATCGGTAAACTGCGAATCCCCGGCCGACCCGGCAAGGAGCCATTGATGGACCAGGTGCTTCAGGTCGCACAGCTCGGCCTCGGCGTGCTCGTCGCGCTCGTGCTGTTCGTCACGGTCGTCGTGATGTTCGTTCGCGACGTCACGCAGAAGCAGCACACGGTACTGCGCAATTTCCCGGTCATCGGCCGCTTCCGCTACTGGTTCGAGGAGCTCGGCGAATACTTCCGCCAGTATTTCTTCGCCGGCGACCGCGACGAGATGCCGTTCAACCGCGCGACGCGCGGCTGGGTGTACCGGCTGGCCAAGGACGAAGGCGGCCTCATCGGCTTCGGCTCGACGTACGACCTGCACGCGCCCGGTGCGCTGATCTTCGTCAACGCGGCGTTTCCGGTGCTCGAATCCGACCGCCTGCCGACACCGCCGCTGACGATCGGCGACGGCTATTGCCGCACGCCGTTCGTCGCACGCTCGGTCGTCAACATCAGCGGCATGAGCTTCGGCGCGATTTCGGAACCCGCGGTGCGCGCGCTGTCACGCGGCGCCGCCAGCGCCGGCTGCTGGATGGACACCGGCGAAGGCGGGCTTGCGCCGTTCCATCTCGAAGGCGGATGCGACATCATCATGCAGATCGGCACCGCCAAGTATGGCGTGCGCGACGCCGACGGCAACCTCGATTTCAACAAGTTGCGCGAGCTCGCCGCGCGCGACAACGTGCGCGCATTCGAAGTGAAGCTGTCGCAGGGCGCCAAGCCCGGCAAGGGCGGCGTGCTGCCCGGCGCGAAGGTGACGCCGCTGATCGCGCAGATCCGCGGCATTCCGGCCGGCAAGGATTCGATCAGCCCGAACCGGCATCCCGAGATTCCGGACATGGATGCGCTGCTCGACTCGGTGATGCGCATCCGCGATGCGACCGGCAAGCCGGTCGGCGTCAAGACCGCGATCGGTGGCCGCTGGTTCGCCGAGGAGCTGGCCGAGCGCATTCTCGTGCGCGGGCTCGATTGCGCACCCGATTTTCTTGTCATCGACGGCGGCGAAGGCGGCAGCGGCGCGGCACCCCAGGCGCTCGCCGACCACGTCGGCATGTCGATCGACGAAGCGTTGCCGCGCGTCGCCGATTCGCTGCTCGCCGCGGGATTGCGTCCGCGCATCCGCCTGGTCGCATCGGGCAAGCTGATCACGTCGGCGCGTGCCGCATGGGCGTTGTGCTGCGGCGCCGATTTCGTCAACACGGCGCGCGGCTTCATGTTCGCGCTCGGCTGCATCCAGGCGCTGCGCTGCCACACCAACACCTGCCCGACGGGCGTCACCACGCACAATCCGCGGCTGCAGCGCGGTCTCGTCGTCGAGGACAAGGCGACGCGCGTCGCGTACTACGCGATCAACATGAACAAGGAAATCGACATGATCGCGCACAGTTGTGGGGTGCGCCACGCGCGCGCGCTCGAGCGCCGCCATGTGCGCCTGGTGCAGCCCACTGGCGGCTCGATCGCGCTGGATGTGCTGTACCCGCCGCCGCCCAGCGTGCTGGGCGCGGCGACCTGAGGCGGCCGCGCAGTCAGGCGGTCGTTGGTGCGGCGGCAGCGGCTGCGCGCGCAAGCTGGCGCTCGGTGCAGTCGCGGCCGATCGCGGTGGCGCCGATCAGCGCGCCACTCGCGTCCCTGACGAGGCCGAAGCTCAGGTCGACGTAGATCTTGTCGCCGTTCCTGTGCATCGATCGCGTCGTCATCGCCTTGCCGGAATATTTCGTCACGCCCGTCGCGAGCGCCTTGTCGAAGCCGTCCCAGTGCGCGCGACGCAGGCGCTCGGGAATGATGAGGTCGAGGCTCTGGCCGACCGCCTCGGCGCGCGTGTAGCCGAACAGGCGCTCCGCCGCGTCGTTCCAGAACCGGATTGCGCCGCCGCGATCGGCGAAGATGATCGCGTCGGGTGCCTGCGTGGCGATTGCCTCGATCAGTCGGCGCTGCGTCGTTTCACCTTCCACCGCTTCCATGATTCACTCCATGATTCGTTGCAAGCGCGTCACGCCCTGCGTGCCGCGCATCGGTGACGTCGCTCACGCGATTTCGTGCAGCAACCCTGCGCGTGACGCGGGATCCTGCTGGTAGAACATCGCGAATTGCTGGTACACATCCGGATATTCATACGCCAGAAGCGCGGGCTCGGCAAAGAAAACCTCCGACAGCACGGCGAAGAACTCGGCGGGATTCTCGGACGCATAGGCGTCGATGACCGTCGCATCGTCGCAGGCGACGCGCCCGCGAAAATGCTCGAACGCAGTGGAAAGCGTCTCCTGCCACAGGCTCACCGGCATGTCCGGCGGCAACGGCGGGCAACCGTTCGCATCGCCGTTGTGCATGTCGATCTTGTGCGCGAATTCGTGAATGACGAGGTTCATGCCGGTGGTTTCCCAATCGGCGGACGCCTCGACATCGGCCCATGACAGCACCACCGGGCCACCCGGCATCGCCTCGCCGGCCATCGGATCGTCGTTGACGTGCACGACGCCCGCATCGTCCTCCCACTCCCAGCCGGGGACGAATTCGCCCGCATACACGATGACGTTCTCGAAGTCGTCGTACAACGTGAGGTCGAGGTTGAGCACCAGCACGCAGGCCTGGACCGCGATCACGACGCGCTGCAGCGGCGTCACTTGGTGATCGCGCGCGCCGACGATGCTCTTGGCGTCGAGGAACAGCACGACCTTGTCGCGCAGCCGCGACCTTTCGTCGTCGCTGAAGAGCGCCATGAAAGGCAGTCGCGACAACGCGTCGTTCCACAAGTCGTCGGGGATCGACGCGTTCGCGAGCACGCGTCGCCTGCGCCAGTGCCTCAGCGCTTCGAACACTACGCGGTCTCGTCCGCTTGATCGTCGGCCGCATCGGCGTCGAGCAGGGGCAACGCGCCGGTACCGAGCAGGCGGTCGGCCTCGGCTTCGGGAAGCGCCTCGACGTCGCGCAACTTGCGCGCGATCGTACGGCTCTTGCGGCCGGCGTCGTCGAGCGTGCGCCCGACGTTGTCGAGCTTCTCCTTGGTCTTGCTCAGGAGCTCGCCGAACTTGCCGAACTCGGTCTTCACCGCGCCCAGCACGCGCCACACTTCGGTCGACTGCTTCTCGATCGCCAGCGTGCGAAAGCCGAGCTGAAGGCTATTGAGCATCGCCGCGAGATTCATGGGCCCCGCCAGCATCACCCGGTATTCGCGCTGCAGGGTTTCGGCGAGGCCCGCGCGCGAAACCGCCTCCGCATACAGTCCCTCGGTGGGGATGAACAGGATCGCGAAATCGGTGGTGTGCGGAGGCTCGATGTATTTTTCGCGGATCTTCTTCGCCTCGCTGCGGAAGAAATCCTCGAGCGCGCGCCGGCTCGCCTCGACGGCCGGCACGTCGGCGCGATCCTGCGCCTCCTGCAGCCGATGGAAGTCGTCCAGTGGAAACTTGGCGTCGATCGGCAGCCAGCAGGGCTCGCCGTCCTCGCTGCGGCCCGGCAGCGAAATTGCGTACTCGACACGTTCCTTGCTGCCGGGGCGGGTGACGACGTTGGTCGCGTACTGCGCCGGCGTCAGCATCTCGGCAAGCAGCGCGCCGAGCTGCACTTCGCCCCAGCCACCCCGACTCTTGACGTTGCTCATCACGCGCTTCAGGTCGCCGACACCGACGGCGAGCGTCTGCATTTCGCCCAGCCCCTTGTGCACCTGCTCCAGCCGCTGCGACACGAGCTGGAACGAATCGCCCAGGCGCTTCTCCAGGGTCGCCTGCAGCTTCTCGTCGACGGTCGCGCGCATCTGCTCGAGCTTCTTCTCGTTGTCGGTGCGCAAGGCCTCGAGCTTCTGCTCGATCGTCAGCGTCAGCGCCGACAAGCCTTCGCCGAAGTGCTTCAATTGCGTGCCCTGCGCGAGCTGTGCATCGGCGAGCGCCTGGCCCGTGCCCTGCTGGAACTGCGCGAGCCGGTCGCCGACTTCGCGGCGCAGGATCACCGCCGCCTCCGACTGCTCCTGGCGCGCGGTTGCGAGATCGCCGCGCATGTCGCGCTCGTGCTCGGCCGCAGCCTTGGCGAACGC
>JBDTWY010000084.1:0-11117 GCA_040006455.1 Betaproteobacteria bacterium
CGCCGGCGCGCTGGGTCGCGCGGAGGCGCTGTACGGGCAGGCGCTGGCGGAAAATTCGCAGGATGTCGACTCGCTGCACATGCTGGGGGTCGTGCAATACGAGCGCATGCGCTACCGCGAGTCCCTCGAGACGCTGTGGACCGCGGCGGAGCGGACCGGCTGGGCGGTACCGATGATCCGCCACAACATGGGATTGGTGCTCGGCAAGCTCCTGTCGCGGCAGGCGAACATTCGCCAGCAGGCATTGCTGGAAGCGTTCGTCGCGCGCGAGCGCGCACGCAGGGCCGCGCGCGCCGACGTGGCGCCCGTCGTGACGATCGTGCTGCGCACGTACAACAACGCGACCCGGTACCTTCACGAAGCAATCGGCTCGATCCTCTCGCAAACGTGGCACGCCATCGAGATCATCGCCATCGATGATGGCTCGAGCGACGCCACGCCGGCGAGGGTCCGCGAACACCTCGCGGGACTCGACCCGCCGCCGCGGTTCATCGCGCGCGAGCATCGCGGCGCCACGGCGACTTTCAACGAGGGCGCGGGCCTGGCGCAAGGCGACTACCTGGCATTCCTCGACGCCAGTGACTACTACGCGCTCGACCGCATCGAGCGGCTGGTCGACGAGATCGCGCGTGGCCGCGCCGCGTGGGGATTCTCGCTGGTCGCGCACGCGTTCGACGACGCCGGGCTCGCGCGTGCGCGAGGTCGGGGCGCGTTCAGCGGTGTCACGCGACAGCGCAACACGTTGGGCTCGCGACCCAACAGTTTTGCGCTGATGGAAGTCAACCTCGCGACGTCCATCGGCAACCTGTTCGTCGAGCGCGCGCTGTTTCGCGAAATTGGCGGGTTTGAAGAGGACGACGTGAACGGCTGGAACTTCTGCCTGCGGGCCGCGGCGCTCGCGGAGCCGGTCGTCGTCGACAGCCCGCTGTTTTTCCGTCGGATCGCGGTGGTGGGTGGCGACGACGCCACGGCCGATGCCGACGACGCGCTGGAAAGCGAGCGGATATGCGGTGCGTTCCTTGACGCGGTGCTGACGCAGCGTGCGGCGGGACGCAACGAACTGGGGCCGCAATTTCCGGCGAACCGCGAGCTCGTGCTGCGGACGGTATTCCGCGCAGGTCGTGGCGCGCTGGTGCCGGTGCCGGTGATGCAGTCGGTGGCGGCCGAGTGGCGAAGGGCGCATTCCACGGCGACTTCGACGCCGCCGCCTGTTGCGGTTGCCCATGATGGCAAGGCGGCGCTGGTCGTGCTCGGCATGCACCGCAGCGGAACGTCGGCGATATCGCGCGTGCTCAACCTGTGCGGCGCGTTGCTGCCGGAAAAGGTCACGCCACCGAAGCTCGGCGTGAATCCGAAGGGTTTCTGGGAGCCGGAAGCGGTTGTCGATCTCGATACGCGTCTGTTGCACCAGCTCGGCGGCGACTGGAATCGCGTCGACTTCGAGTTGCCCTCCGAAGGTGCGGTGATCGACGATTTCGCGAGCGACGCCGCTGCGCTGCTTGCCGACGAATACGCCGGCGCGCCGCTGATCCTGGTCAAGGATCCGCGCATCGGCGTGCTCGCGCCGGTCTGGGATCGCGCGCTCACTGCGGCCGGCTACCGGCCGCGCTACGTGGTTCCGGTACGCAACCCGCTCGAGGTCGCGCAATCGCTGCACGCGCGTGGCGACATGTCGGTCGCCGACGGGCTCGCGCTGTGGCGCGCGTACATGCAGCGCATCGAGTCGTTCGTCGAGTCGCGCGACGTCGCCGTGGTCTACATACGCTACGCCGACTTGCTCGCCGATTGGCGCGCTGTCGTCGACAGCATCGCGGCAAAGCTCGATGTGCGGCTCGACGCCAATACGCGCAGCGACGAAATCTCGCGCTTTCTCGACACGGACCTGCGCAACCAGCAGTCAGGGGACGCGCAGCTGGACGCCGTGCTCGACGGGACGGAGGGTGATGCAATCCGTGCACTCCACGCCCGTGCGATGGCACGCTGCGACCGCGATGCGCGCCATCCCGCCCGCACGCCTGACGCGATGCGCGTTGCCGATGCGGACGCCGTCGCGCCACCGACCGCGACCTTCGTGCTGTGCATCGAGGACAACGCCATTCGCGAGCAGGCGCTGCTGTTGTGCGAGAGCATTCGCCGCTTCGGCGGGCGCCAGCGTGACGCGGCGATCATCGCCTATGCGCCGCGCACGGGACTCGGCGTCGACGCATCGACGCAGGCGCTGCTACGCGAGTTCGGCGTCGACTACATCGACGCGCCGCTCAACGTCGAATGTCGCGCCTACGGCTCGGCCAACCGCGTCGTCGCCGCGGCGCATGCGGAGCGCCACGCCGACACGGATTTCATCATCGTGCTCGACAGCGACACCGTGTGGCTCGGCGAGCCGGAACTGCCGCTCGATGCCGACGTCGCCGCCCGTCCCGTCGACGACAAGGGCAGCGCGACGCGCGGCGCAGGCGACCCATTCGACGGCTACTGGCAGGCGCTGGCGCAAATGGCGGGGGTCACGCTCGACCACCTGCCCTGGGTGCGCACGACGATCAGCGATGAACGCGTGCGCGCTTCCTACAACGGCGGCCTCGTCGTCGCGCGGCGCGCCAGCGGCGTCCTCGGTCGCTGGGCGGATCTTTTCCACCGCTCGGTGCGTGCCGGCTTGCGTCCCTATCGCGACAGCGGCATCGAGATCGTCGCATCGACCGGCGCGGTCGGCCGCGAGGCGAGCGAATACTGGGGCTCGAACCAGGCGGCGCTGTCGGTGGCAATGTGGGCCGGCTCCGATCGCGTGCTCCACTATCCGGACACCTACAACGTGCCGCTGCACCTGTTGACGATGCACGGCGACGTCGATGCGCGCTGGCTCGCGCGACCGCCGTTGCACCTGCACTACCACGGCATGTTCGGTGCACGCACGCACGAGACCGCGCTCGAGCTGATCGAGCGCCTGGGGGTGCCGGATGATCGCCTGCAGTGGCTTGCGGCGCGCATTCCGCTGGTAACCGACCGCGCGCCTGCAACGGCAGCCGCGACGGCGGCGCCGGCGCCGCGCTAGCTCCCGGGCAGCTTGTGGACCTCGGGAAAGAAGAGGTCCTTCCACGAACCAGGCTTTGCGGCGACGAGTCCCTTGTCGGCCTTGAACGCGGCGAACTTGGCGGTATTCTGCGGTGTCAGCGTGAACCTGATCTGCGGATTGGCGAGAATGCGCACGATATCGTCCGATGTAGCCTTGGCTTCGCTGGCCATCTCGATATAGATCGCCGCTGCGTCATGGCGGCGGTGATTGATGAAATGGGTCGCCTCCTCGAGCGCCGCGAAGAACGCCGCGTAGAGCCTTGGGTTCCGGTCGCGAAACACAGACGTCGTCCAGACCAGCGCGAACGTCTGCGGCCCTCCCCATACGTCGTACGAGTTGAGGATCGTGCGGATCCCGGGCTGCCGCAATTCAAAATCCTGGAACGGTGGCGACGCGAAATGCGTCGTCACCTCGTTGTTACCCTGCAGCAACAATTGCAGCGCCGTCGGATGGCCGAGGTTGACGGTCAGCGGATCGAGCCGGTTCCAGTGGTCGTCGCCGAAGGCCTGTGCGGCGGCGAATTGCAGCGTCGCCGCCTGCGACGACACCTTGACACCGGGAACGGCGATCCGATCCTGGGTACCGATATCGCGAATGTCGCGCACCGACGGATTCCGCGTCACCAGGAGCATCGGCATCGAATCGAGCGCCGCGATCCCCTTGACGCCGATCGTCTGCCGCGTGCGCTCCCACAGCGTGACGAACGAACCGAGTCCGCCCGCGACGATATCGACGTTGCCGGAGAGCATCGCGCTGGTGGAACCCGTGGCATCGACGAACGTCGTCCAGCGCACGGCGACCGCACCGAGGCCGCGTGCGTGCGCGTGCTTCTCGATCAGGCGCTGGTGCTCCATCACCATGATCTGCAGGTAGCCGATGCCGGTCGAGCGCGAGATGCGCAGCTCGGTGGACTCGGCCTGGCAGGGCGACGCGCTCAACGCGGCGATCCCCAGGAGCACGCCGAGGACGGAGGCATTGGCAAGGCGGGACATGCAAGCGTCGAGTCGGATCATGGTGCGTGTTGTTGGCAATGCGCGGACAACGAGCCGCGGCAAACGCGATGTGTAGAATGAATACCTGCAAATTGCAAGCGAATCGGGCATCGACGGCGCTCGGTCGTGCATTCACGCAACCGGGGGAGGGCGGTGGTGTTAGCGGGCGATGGGTCGACAATCGGCGAGCGGCTTGCGCGCGTGGCCGCGCGGTTTGCCGACCATGCGGCCATCATCGAGCGCGACGAGTGCATCAACTACCGGCAGTTCGATCGCCACGCCAATGCGATCGCACGCGCGCTCGGCTCGCATGGGCCTGGCGGTCGCATTTGCCTGTTTTTCCAGCACAAGTTGCCGGCAATCACCGCGATGTTCGGGTCTGCGCGGGCGGGCATCGCCTATGTCGTGCTGGATGCCGGCGATCCCGCGGAGCGTCTGCGCTTCATCGCCGCCGATTGCGAGCCTGCGCTGGTCGTGACCGAAAGCGCGCTGGTCGAGCATGCTCGCGCCATCGCGCCAGCCGGCTGCCCGGTTGTCGACATTGCCGACCTGCCGCGCGACGACGCGGGTCACGGCTTGCCAATGGTCACGCCCGGCGCGCCACTTTATTACTGCTACACATCCGGATCGACCGGGCGGCCGAAGGGGACGATGCAGACGCACGCCAACGTGCTGTTCTACTTCGATGCCTACGCGCGGGGGCTCGAAATCACTGCAAGTGACCGGCTGACGCTGCTTTACACGCTGAGTTTCAACGCGGCCAACACGGATATCTTCGGCGGCCTCTGCCACGGCGCGACCTTGTCGTGCTATGACGTGCGCAGCGAAGGCACCGCGCGACTCGCGGACTGGCTCGACCGCGAACGGGTCACCGTGCTGCATGCGATCCCGACGGTGTTCCGCGAGTTGTGCAAGCGGTTGCCACCGGGACGTGTGCTTCCCTATGTACGCCTGGTCGACGTCGCCGGCGAGGCGGTGCTCGCGAGCGACATCGACCTCTGCCGGGCGCACATGCCCGCGCACTGCGTCTTCGTCAACCAGCTTGCGTCAACAGAGGCGGGGCTCATTGCCCAGCACCGGATCGGTCGTGACGACGCGCTGGCGCCGGCAGGGGCGATGCCCGTCGGACGCTGCCCACAAGGCGTGCGCGTGACGATACTTCGCGATGACGGAACCGAGGCGGCGGTCGGCGAGGTCGGTGAGATACTCGTGTCGAGCGCGCACGTGAGCCCGGGATATTGGCGCCGGCCCGAGCTCGATTCAGCGGCGTTCGCCGAAGATGCGCGTGCGCCTGGCTGGCGTACCTACCGCAGTGGCGACCTTGGCAGCATCGATGGCAGCGGCCTGCTGCATTTCGTGGGCCGCATGGGCGGACGCGTGAAAATCCGCGGCCACACGATCCATCTGATGGAGGTCGAGGTCGCGCTCGCCGCGTGCCATGGTGTGTCCGGCGCGGCGGTAACGGCGAACGCATCGACGCCGGGAGCGGAGCCGGACAAACTCATCGCCTACGTGGTCGCCGCAACCGCCGAAGCGCGATCGGCGCAAGTGCTTCGCCGCGATCTCGCGACGCGGATACCGGCGTATATGCTGCCGTCGGCATTCGCATTCGTCGACGCGCTGCCGTTGACGGCGAGCGGCAAAGTCGACCGCACCGCGCTTGCGGATGTCGCGGTGGTCGAGCCGTCGGCGGCGCGGGCGATCGATGTGCCACGCGACGCGATCGAGCGCGACGTCGCGCGGATCTTCGAAGTGTTGCTGGAAACGTCGCCCGTCGGCCGCGACGACGATTTCTTCCTGCTCGGTGGCGACTCGCTGATGGCGTCGGACCTCGAGATGCGGATCCAGCAGGCATTCGGCGTGCGCATCGGGAGCTTTCACCGTGAGGCGACGGTGTGTGGAATTGCCGCGCTGGTGCTGGCGCGGCGCGCGGCACCTCCTTCCGCCAACACGACGCAATCGGTGCTGATCCCGCTGTGGCGCGCCGGTCGCGAGGCCCCGCTGTTCATCGTGCACGGCCGGCACGGCCAGGCATTCGTCAGTCCGCATTTCATGCAGCTGCTCGGGGACGACCAGCCGGTATGGGCGTTCCAGATTCGTGGACTCGACGGCATCCAGCCGCCGCACGCGACCATCGAGGACATGTCGGCCGAATACCTCGATGCGATGCGGCAGGTACGCCCGCACGGACCCTATTTCATCGCGTCGTTTTGTGCCGGTGCTTTCATCGCCGGCCGCATGGCGCGCACGTTGCGCGACAGCGGTGAAACCGTGCTGCCGCTCCTCCTCATTGATCCGCCATACCGGCTGTTGACGCGGCGCTTCGCGGAAATGGGCGAACACAAGCTGGCGGCGATGTTGCAGGCGCGACAGGCAGCGGGAAGGACGGCGGGTCGCGCGAATGATCCGGGCTACGTGCGCTCGGCGGCGCGCGCAGCGCTCGCGTTCGAGGATGCGCTAGGACGCTACCAGCCGCTTCCCTATGATGGACCGGTTTGCATGCTGTCGAGCAGGCAACGCATCGCGGCGACCGATTCGGCGGTGTTGCGCGGCAGCTTCTCCGGGTCGATCGAGCGATTCGAGGTCGGGACGACGCATCGCGATGCGCTGGACGCGCAAAATCCGTCGTTCGCAAAAGCGCTGCTGCACTGCGTCGAGCGCAATCGCGCGGCGGCGCGCGCGCAGCGGTCCATCCATCGGGAAAGCACCGATGTTCATCTCTGAGCGCGCGAAGTGCATCTTCGTCCACATCCAGAAAACCGGCGGCGTGTCGGTCGAGGCGGCGCTGCGGCAGCACGAGGACGGCATCGGCGGAGGCCGGCCGGGCCGCCAGGGTCGCCAGCACATGTTCGCAACCGAGCTGCGGACGATGGTGCGGCCCGATCAGTGGCGGGACTATTACAAATTCGCGTTCGTGCGAAATCCGTGGGACCGGCTGGTGTCGTGGTACCACATGTGCATGCAGGCGCCCGAGACGAACGCGTTCGGGCGGCACATCAAGGAAAATGCGCCGACGTTCGAGGCGTTCCTGACGACGACGACGACCGGCATCGCGCAGCGCACGACGTACAACCAGCTCGACTACGTCGCCGACGGCAACGGCGAGCTGATCGTCGACTTCGTCGGCCGCTACGAGCGGCTGCGCGAAGACTTCGCCGTCGTCCGCGCGAGGGTCGGGCTGGCGCACAACCTGCCGCACATCAACCGTTCGACGCACGCCGACTACCGCGTTTACTATTCGGACACCACGCGCGAGATCGTGGCGCGGCGCTTCGCGCGCGACATCGGGTATTTTGGCTACGCGTTCTAGCGCGCGAACGCCACGCGGCGCTCAGCCGCTCAGCACGCCACGGCGCTCGAGCTCGGCAATGATGCGGTCGGCGGCAGACTCCGGATCGACACTACCGCTTTCGATCGTGATCTCGGGGTTTTCGGGCGCCTCGTACGGCGAGTCGATGCCGGTGAAGTTCGTGAGCTCGCCGCGCCGCGCCTTCCTGTAGAGACCCTTGACGTCGCGCTGCTCGGCGACCGCCAGCGACGTGTCGACGAAGATCTCCAGGAATTCGCCGGCGGGCAACAACGCACGCGCCATCGCGCGCTCGTCGCGGAATGGCGAGATGAACGCCGTCAGCACGAGCAGTCCCGCATCCGCCATCAGCGCGGCGACCTCGGCGACGCGGCGGATGTTCTCGACGCGATCGGCAGCGGTGAAACCCAGGTCCTTGTTGAGTCCCTTGCGGACGTTGTCGCCGTCGAGCAGGTAGGTGTGTCGTCCGCGCGCGTGGAGCTTCTTCTCGACCAGGTTGGCGATCGTCGACTTGCCGGCGCCCGAGAGCCCGGTGAACCACATCACGCAGGGCTTCTGCAACTTGATCGTCGCGCGCACGCCCTTGTCGACGTCGAACGACTGCCAGTGGATGTTCGACGCGCGCCGCAGCGCGAAGCGCAACTGGCCGGCGCCGACGGTGTTGTTGGTCATCCGGTCGATCAGGATGAAGCCGCCCAAGTCGCGATTGGTGGCGTAGGGCTCGAATGCGATCGGGCGGTCGAGCTCCAGGTCGCAGATGCCGATGTCGTTGAGTTCGAGCTTGTCGGCGGCGACGTGCTCGAGCGTGTGCATGTTGACCTTGTACTTCAGCGGCGCGATCGTCGCATTGACGACCTTGGTGCCGATCTTCATCAGGTAGCTGCGGCCGCGCAGCATGGGTGCCTCGTCCATCCAAACCAGCGATGCCTCGAACTGGTCGGCGGCGGCGACCGGCGCCTCGGCGGCCGACATCACGTCGCCGCGGCTGATGTCGATTTCCTCGTGCAGCGTGAGCGTCACCGACTGGTTGGCGACTGCCTCGTCGAGGTCGCCATCGGCGGTGACGATCCGCGCCACGCGCGCCTCGCGTCCCGACGGCTGCAGCTGCACGTGGTCGCCGGGGCGCACGACGCCGCTGACGATCGTGCCGGCGAAGCCGCGGAAGTCGAGGTTGGGGCGATTCACCCACTGCACCGGCATGCGGAACGGTCGCGTCGACAGCGTGTCCTCGATCGCCACCGTCTCGAGATGCTCCATCAGCATCGGCCCCCGGTACCAGTCGGTATTGCCGAGCGATGCGACGACGTTGTCGCCGTGCACGGCGGAAATCGGGATGCAGGTGATGTCGTCAAGTCCCAGCTGCCGTGCGAAATCGCGGTACGCGGACTCGATTTCCTCATGCACCGCCTGCGCGTAGCCGACGAGATCCATCTTGTTGACCGCCAGCACGATGGGGCGCACACCGAGCAGCGACACCAGATAGGTGTGGCGGCGCGTCTGCTCGGTCAGTCCCTTGCGCGCGTCGATCAGCACGATCGCGAGATCGGCGGTCGACGCGCCGGTCACCATGTTGCGCGTGTAGTGCTCGTGGCCGGGCGTGTCGGCGACGATGTAGCGGCGCCGCGCCGTCGAGAAATAACGGTACGCGACGTCGATCGTGATGCCCTGCTCACGCTCGGCGGCGAGGCCGTCGAGCAGCAGCGCGTAGTCGATGTCGTCGCCGCGCGTGCCGAATCTGCGCGAATCGGCGCGCAGCGCCGCGAGC
Source organism: Betaproteobacteria bacterium (assembly GCA_040006455.1). Taxonomy (GTDB): domain Bacteria; phylum Pseudomonadota; class Gammaproteobacteria; order Burkholderiales; family Casimicrobiaceae; genus VBCG01. The sequence goes on from JBDTWY010000084.1 coordinate 9,132, forward strand.
TGGTCGTCGCGAATCGCGCGCGATTCGTGGATCAGCCGCCCGAGCAGCGTGCTCTTGCCATCGTCGACGCTGCCGCAGGCGATGAAGCGCAGCAGGCCGAGGCGATCGGGCGCGTTCAACGCGGATCCCCGAGCAGCGAACCGGCGTGCGATACGGCGCGCATCAGAAATACCCTTCCTGCTTCTTTTGTTCCATCGATCCGGTGGCATCGTGATCGATCATCCGGCCCTGCCGCTCCGAGTTGGCGGCGGACGTGATCTCGTCGATGATCGCGTCGACGCTATCGGCGTCGGATTCGATCGCGCCCGTCAGCGGATAACACCCAAGCGTGCGAAAGCGCACCTTGCGCTGCAGCGGCGTTTCGCCCGGCGCCAGCGGCATCCGCGCGTCGTCGACCATGATCCAGGTGCCGTCGCGCTTAACCACCGGCCGCAGCGCGGCGAAGTAGAGCGGCACCACAGGGATCGCTTCCTGGCGGATGTACTCCCACACGTCGATCTCGGTCCAGTTGGACAGCGGGAACACACGGATGCTCTCGCCGCGGTTCTTGCGCGTGTTGTAGAGCCGCCAGAGCTCCGGGCGCTGCGCCTTGGGATCCCAGCGATGCGCGGCGGAGCGGAACGAGAAGATCCGCTCCTTGGCGCGCGACTTCTCCTCGTCGCGACGCGCGCCACCGAACGCCGCATCGAAGCCGTAATGGTCGAGCGCCTGCTTCAACCCCTGCGTCTTCCAGACCTCGGTGTGCATCGCCGACCCGTGCGTGAACGGGTTGATGCCCATCGCCGCGGCGTCGGGATTGGCGTGCACCAGCAACTGCATCTCGGCGGCGACGCGCGCGCGCATTGCGTACATCTCGCGGAATTTCCACGTCGTGTCGACGTGCAGCAAAGGAAACGGCGGCGGCGCCGGGAAGAACGCCTTTTTGGCGAGGTGCAGCATCACCGAGCTGTCCTTGCCGATCGAATACAGCATCACCGGCTTTTCCACCTCGGCGACCACCTCGCGCAGGATGTGGATGCTTTCGGCTTCGAGCCGGCGCAAGATGGGCAGGGCGGGGCGTTGCGTCGTCGTCACGGTATTGGCGAAAAGAGGGCGGACAGCTCGGGCGCCGGCGGCGTCATCACAAAACCACTCGCCCGGGCCGCATTCTGGCATCCCGCCGCTCGAGAGGCAGCCGAGTGCTGAACCGCGCGCCATCCATCGCGACGCGCGAGCACGCGACCGCTACCGGATATTCACCGCCATGGTGTTGTCGCGGGGAATGCGGTCGATCAGCTTGTTCAGCGGGTCGATACCGGCGCGCGCGGGCTTCGCCGCGACAACCATCGTGAACTCGGCGGCATCATGATCGATGGACTTCTTGTCGAGGAACAGCGGCTTGCCCTCGGCGTCGAGAACGCCGATGTCGATCCAGTCATTGAGCGGCGCCTCGGCTTCCTTGCCGAGTCCGTCGGCCTTGAGCTTGTGTGCGGCGACCTTCAGCGTCACCTCGTAGCGGCCGTCGGCCAGCGGCCTCGCATCGGCGCTGACCGCACGATTGTCGAACAGCGTGATTGACTCGAACATGTCGCCGATCAGGTACTGGTACTTGGCCGGCGTGACCTCGCGAACATAGGCGAGGAACTGCGTCGTGTTCGGATACGGCGGACCCTTGAACGCGTTGGTGTCGCGGAACGCGCGGATCGCGCGATTGAGGTTGTCCTCGCCAATGTAATCGGCCAGCGCGTACATCACCAGGCTGCCCTTGCGATAGTGGATGTAGTCCTGGTTCTCGACACGCGCGAGCGGCAGTTCCTTCTTTTGCTCGGTGGCGCGGCCGACCAGGTAGCGGTCGAGCTCGTAGGCGAGGAACTTCTGCATCTTTGCCTCGCCGTACTTGCGCTTCATCACCATCAGCGCCGAGTACTGCGCCAGCGTTTCCGACAGCATCGTCGAGCCCTGGACGTCGCCGCCGATCACCTGGTGCGCCCACCACTGGTGCGCGGC
>JBDTWY010000085.1:0-11027 GCA_040006455.1 Betaproteobacteria bacterium
CACGATGTCGGTGGGCGAGCGCCAGCGCGTCGAGATCGTGCGCTGCCTGCTGCAGCGGCCGAAGCTACTGATCATGGACGAGCCGACGTCGGTGCTGACGCCGCAGGCGATCGAGCGCCTGTTCGCTACGCTGCGCCAGCTCGCCGCCGAGGGCTGCAGCATCCTCTACATCAGCCACAAGCTCGACGAGATCCGCGCGCTGTGCGAGCGCGCCACAGTGCTGCGCGACGGCCGCGTCACCGGCGACTGCGACCCGCGCCGCGAATCGGAGGCGTCGCTGGCGCGGATGATGATCGGCAGCGACCTGCCGCAACCGCGGCATCGCGCGGCAAGTCCGGGACAGACGCTGCTGCGTATCGATGCGCTGAGCCTCGCCGCCGACGATCCGTTCGGCACGTCGCTCGACAACGTGGGCCTCGACGTGCGGCGCGGCGAGATCGTCGGCATTGCCGGCGTCTCCGGCAACGGCCAGCGCGAGCTGCTCGCCGCGCTGTCGGGCGAGCGCCGCGTGCGCCGCGACGCGATCGTCATCGACGGTGCCGGTGTCGGCGACCTGGGACCCGGCGCCCGGCGCGCACGCGGCCTCGCGTACGTGCCGGAGGAACGCCTTGGCCGCGGCGCGGTCCCTGAGATGTCGCTCGCCGACAACGCGTTGCTCACCGCGCATGCGCAGGGACTCACGCGCCACGGCGTCGTGCGCCGCGATGCCACCCGTGCCTATGCGCGCGCGACGATCGACGCCTTCGACGTCAAGGCTCCTGGTCCCGACGCGCTCGCCGAAACGCTGTCGGGCGGCAACCTGCAGAAGTTCATCCTCGGCCGCGAGATCCGCCAGGCGCCGAAGCTGCTCGTCGCCGCGCAGCCGACATGGGGCGTCGATGTCGGCGCGGCGTACGCGATCCGCCAGGCGCTGATCGACCTGCGCGACACGGGCGCCGCCGTGCTGGTCGTGTCGGAGGAGCTCGACGAGCTGTTCGACATCTGCGACCGCATTGCGGTGATCGCGCGCGGACGCCTGTCGCCGGCGCTCGACGTGCATGCGACCGATGCCGCGCGCATCGGCATTCTGATGGCGGGCGGCGACGCGCGCGACGCCGCGTGAGCGTGCCGATGCTGCGGCTCGAGGCTCGCCGTGCGCCGTCGCCGACCGCGAAGTGGCTGTCACCGCTGATCGCGATCGTGGCGATGATGGCATGCGGCTTCGCGCTGTTCTGGGTACTCGGCAAGGACCCGGTGGCGGCGCTGCGCGCGTTCTTCATCGATCCGATCGCGACGCGCTACGGCATCGGCGAGTTGCTGCTCAAGGCGAGCCCACTCGCGCTGATCGGCACGGGGCTCGCGATCGGCTATCGCGCCAACGTGTGGAACATCGGCGCCGAGGGCCAGCTCGCCGCTGGCGCGATCGCCGGTGGCGGCGTTGCATTGTGGCTCGACGGCACTCAATCGGCGTGGGTGCTGCCCGCGATGTTCGTCGCAGGCGCGCTGGGCGGCATGGCGTGGGCGGCGATTCCCGCGTGGCTGCGCACGCGTTGCAATGCCAACGAGATCCTGACGTCGCTGATGCTGGTGTACATCGCGACACTGCTGTTGTCGCTGCTGGTGCATGGCGCGTGGCGCGATCCCGAAGGCTTCAACTTCCCGCAGTCGCGGATGTTCGCCGCCAACGCGCTGCTGCCCAACATCCTCGAAGGCACGCGCCTCAACGCCGGCGCGGCACTGACGCTCGCGGTGGTCGCGGCCGCATGGTTTTTCACGCAGCGCAGCTTCGCCGGCTTCGAAATGCGCGTCGCCGGCCTCGCGCCCGACGCGGCTCGCTACGCCGGCGTTTCCGCGCCAAGGATGATATGGCTCGGCATGCTGATCGGCGGCGCGTGCGCAGGCCTTGCGGGCGTCGGCGAAATCGCGGGACCCATCGGCCAGTTGCTGCCGTCGGTGTCGCCCGGCTACGGCTTCGCGGCGATCATCGTCGCGTTCGTCGGCAGGCTGCACCCGCTCGGCGTGCTGCTCGCGAGCCTGCTGATGTCGCTGCTCTACCTCGGCGGCGAATCGGCGCAGATCGAGCTCAACCTGCCGTCGTCGGTCACCGGCCTCTTCCAGGGCACGCTGCTGTTCTTCCTGCTCGCCGCCGACGTGCTGATCCACTATCGCGTGCGCATCGGCGCACGCGGCACGGCGGTGCCGTGATGGGCGCCACGCTGGTCCAGGTGATCGCGCTGACGCTCGCCGCCGGCACGCCGCTCGTCATCGCCGCGCTGGGCGAGCTCGTGGTCGAGAGGTCCGGCGTGCTGAACCTCGGTGTCGAAGGCATGATGCTGATCGGCGCGGTCGCCGCGTTCATCGTCACCGTGCACACGCACTCGTCGTGGCTCGGCGTCGCCGCGGGCATCGGCGCGGGCGCGGCGATGGCGCTGGTGTTCGGCGTGATCACGCTGACGCTCATGGCGAACCAGGTGGCGACCGGCCTCGCGCTGTCGCTGTTCGGCGTGGGACTGTCGGCATTCGTCGGCCTGCCATACGTCGCCGCGGTCGTCGAGCCGATCAAGGCCGTCGACCTGGGCCTGCTGTCGACGCTGCCCATCGCCGGCGCGCTGCTGTTCTCGCACAACCCGCTCGTCTACGCGTCGGTGGCACTCGTTGCCGCCGTGCACTGGTTCCTGCAGCGCACGCGCGCGGGGCTGATCGTGCGCGCCGTCGGCGAATCGCCGCAATCTGCGCATGCGATCGGCTATCGCGTGATCGCGATCCGTTATGCGGCGGTGCTATTCGGTGGCGGTTGCGCCGGCCTCGCCGGCGCGTACCTGTCGCTGGCCTTCACGCCGCTGTGGACCGAAGGCATGACCGCGGGACGTGGCTGGATCGCGCTGGCGCTGGTGGTGTTCGCGACGTGGAAGCCGTGGCGCGTACTGGCGGGCGCGTGGCTGTTCGGCGCGGTGACGCTGGCGCAATTCCAGGCGCAGGCGGCGGGCATCGACATGCCGTCGCAGATCCTGTCGATGCTTCCCTATGCCGCGACGATCGTCGTGCTGGCGCTGATCAGTCGAGACGCCACGGCGATTCGTCGCAACTCGCCGGCATCGCTCGGCAAGCCGTTCCATCCGGATACCTAAGCGCGTAGAATTCGCGTCCTCGCGAGAGCGCGCGGTCGTCATGCGCCGCTCGCGCATTCCGCCCCGCTACCGGAGATCCCGATGAACCACCGCAACACGCTGCTTGCCCTCTTCACGGGCGCGGCAGTCGCCATGCCCGCGCTTGCGCCCGCGCAAACACCCGTGGCCACGCCGCTCAAGATCGGCTTCGTCTATGTGAGCCCTGTCGGCGACGCCGGCTGGACGTCGCAGCACGACATGGCGCGCAAGGCGATGCAACAGGCGCTGGCCGGCAAGGTGGTCACGCAGTTCGTCGAGAACGTTCCCGAGGGTCCCGACGCCGAGCGCGTGATCCGCGAGCTCGCGCAAAAGGGCAACCAGCTCATCTTCACGACGTCGTTCGGCTTCATGAACCCGACGCTCAAGGTCGCGCAGCAGTTTCCCAACGTCAAGTTCGAGCACGCGACCGGCTACAAGACCGCGGCCAACGTCGGCACGTACAACGCGCGCTTCTACGAAGGACGCTACCTCGCCGGCATCGTCGCCGGCCGGATGACCAAGTCCAACGTCGCAGGCTACGTCGCCGCGTTCCCGATCCCCGAAGTGGTGATGGGCATCAACGCGTTCGCGCGCGGCATGCGTAGCGTCAATCCGAAGGCCGAGGTCAAGGTCGTGTGGACGAGCTCGTGGTACGACCCGGGCAAGGAACGCCAGGCTTCGGAGACGCTGGTGTCGCAGGGAGCCGACGTGCTGACGCACCACACCGATTCCACGGCCACCGTGCAGGCGGCCGAGGCCAAGCAGGTCTACGCGATCGCCTATCACAGCGACATGTCGAAGTACGGGCCGCACGCGCAGCTGACCGCGGTCACGCATGTCTGGGACGCGTACTACACGCGCGTCGCGCAGTCGGTGCTCGACGGCAAGTGGAAGCCCGACCACGTGTGGGGCGGCATCAAGGACGGCATGATCAGGATGGCGCCGTTCAATGCCGTCGTGCCGAAGGACGTGCAGGACGCGATGCTGAAGGCGCAAGCCGACATCGTGTCGGGCAAGCTGCACCCGTTCATGGGACCGGTTAAGGACAACGAAGGCAAGCTGCGCATCGCCGCGGGCACGACGATCAGCGACGAGGCGCTCAACAAGATGGACTACTACGTCGAAGGCGTGCAGGGCAAGGTGCCGTCGGGCAAGTAACCTGCTGGTTACTTGGCGTTGCGTGGCCGGGCGCGCCGGCCACGATGGCACTTGTCGCGGCTATGTGAGCGCCGCCACGCGCGACTGACGCCACGACGCTTGCGCGTCGCTCACTGCGCGGCGGCGAACCAGTCGTGCGGCGTGCGTTGCTGCGTTGCCTCGACTGCGGCGATGCGCGCGGCGAACGCCTGCGCACATCGCGGCTCGATCCGCATGCATTCGCGGAAATCGGCTTGTGCGGCGGCGTCGTCGTTGGCGAGCATGGCGACGAGCCCGCGCTCGCCGTACCATTCGGCATTGCCGGGTACCGCGGCCAGCGCCGCGCTCAGGTCGGCGCGCGCATGCGGCGCGTCGCCGCTCGCGAGATACGCGCGGCCGCGCGCGGCGAGCGAATCGGCGTCGTGCGCATCGAGCGTGATCGCGTGCGTGAAGTTGGTGATCTGCGCAGCCGATTCGCGGCTCGCGAAGCCGCGCTGGCGCCACGCCGCCGCCCATCCCGGACGGCGCCTGACGGCTTCGTCGAGGTTCACCGCGGCGGCGTCGAGATCGCCGTCGGCGAGTCGCGCGACGCCTCGATCGTAGGCGCTCTGCGCAGCAGCGCGGTCGTAGCCGCGCCAGGCGAGCACCGCCACGGCCACCAGAACGACGATGCCGATGCTGATCCAAGCATGCGAAATCCTGCGGCGGTCGACGCTCCACAGGTCGATGCCGCCGTCACCGTCGTCGATCGCATCGGCGTCACCCAGCGCGATGCCCGCGGCTTCCTTGGCGCGCACAACGATGCCGGCGAGACGCTCCGGCAGCTTGCCCGCGGTGGCGTCGATCGACGGCATGCCGCGCAGGAAAGTGCGCAGCCCCGACCCCGGCTTGGTGTCGTCGACGCGCACCACGAGCATCGGCAGGCGGCGACCAGCCGCCGCCTCGGCGACGCGCAACACGCCGGCGTCGCCGGTTGTCGCACGTGAATGCAGGATGAGCAGCGCGCGCGCCACGGCCACCGCGGCGACGATCGCGCTGCGCGCATTGCCGTCCTGGGGTGCGATGTCGCACGCGAGTCCTGCCGACGCGAGCGCATTGCGGATCGTGTCGGCGGCGAAGCGGTCGGCCGGCGCGAATGCCAGCAGCAGAGGGGGCATGTTCGCGATCATCCGCGCATTGTAGCCGCGCAAGGCGCGGCGCGACGTCGCCCCGAAGCGATCCCTCGCCCACGGCGTGGGCCGGGATCCGGGCGAGACTCGCGTCGCGCAACGCCATCGCCCCAACCCACTCACGCGTGCGGGAGCCGGATCTCCATTCGAAGAATCGTGCGAAAAGCGATCCGTCGCAACCCGGCGCGATTGCCGCATAATCGGCGGCTCCCGCATAGCCGCGAATCTCAACATGACCCTTCGACTTGTCCGCTGCATCGCCGCGCTCGCGTGTGCGGTTGCGAGCCTCGCGATGGCGCAGGCGCCCGAGCGCATCGTGTTTTCCACCGACTGGCTCGCACAAGCCGAGCATGGCGGTTTCTACCAGGCGGTCGCCGAAGGCATCTACCGCAAGCACGGTCTCGACGTCGCCGTGCAGATGGGCGGCCCGCAGGTCAACGGCTTGCAGCTCGCCGCCGCCGGACGCATCGACATCGCCATGGGCGACGCGCTGCAGGTGCTCGCCGTCAGCGAACAGCGCGTGCCGCTGGTTGCCATTGCCGCGACGTTCCAGAAGAACCCGACGGTGATCATCGCGCATCCGGACGTCGCGTCGCTGGCCGATCTCAAGGGCAAGCCGGTGGCGGTGGGCGCCGCCAGCAACACGACGTTCTGGCCGTGGCTGAAAACTCGCTATGGCTTCGACGATTCGCAAAAACGGCCCTACGGCTTTTCGGTGCAGCCGTTCCTTGCCGATCCGCGCCTCGCGCAGCAGGGATTCGTGACTTCCGAGCCTTTCACGATCGAGAAGGCGGGCGTCGCGCCGAAGGTGTTCCTGCTGGCCGACTTGGGCTATCCGCCGTACTCGCAGGTGTTGATCGTGTCGCGCGACGTGCTGGCCAAGCGCGCCGATGCGCTCGCGCGCTTCGTGCAGGCGTCGGCGGAAGGCTGGAAGAGCTATCTCGCCAATCCCGCGCCGGGCAATGCGCTGATCCGCAAGGCCAATCCGCAGATGACCGACGAGCTGATGGCGTACGGCCTGCGCAAGATGCGTGAATACCATCTGGTCGACGGCGGTGATGCGCAGGTTCACGGCCTCTTGTCGATGACCGACGCACGGTGGCAGGCGACGGTCGCGTTCATCCGCGATGCCGCGATCGCCAAGCCAGGCATCGACTACACGCGGGCGTGGACCACCTCGCTGGCGCGCGACACCGGCGTACTGCCCTGAGCACGGATATCGCACCCGACGCCGCGCGCGCGCCAATCGTCGTCGCACGCGACGTCGCCAAGACTTACGCGTCGGGCACGCACGCGCTGGCGCCGGTGTCGCTGGCGATCCGGCCCGGCGAATTCGTCACGCTGCTCGGGCCGTCGGGCTGCGGCAAGACCACGCTGCTGCACCTCATCGCCGGGCTCGATGCGCCGACGCAAGGCACGCTGCGCTGGTGGGGCGAAGGCGCGCCGCCGCATGCCGGCGACGCGCAACGCATCGGCTACGTATTCCAGTCACCGACATTGCTGCCGTGGGCGCGCGTGCGCGCCAACGTGCGGCTGCCGCTGGCTCTCGCGAACGTCGAGCGCGCACGCGCCGATGCCGCGGTCGATGCGGCACTGGCGCGCGTCGGCCTCGACGCGTTCGCGCGCGCGTTCCCGCGCGAGCTCTCCGGCGGCATGCGGATGCGCGTGTCGATCGCGCGCGCGCTCGTCACGCGGCCGCACCTGCTGCTGCTCGACGAGCCGTTCGGCGCGCTCGACGAATTCAGCCGACATCGGCTCGACGACGAGCTCGCCGCGTGGTGGCGAAGCGAAGCGCTGACGGTCGTGTTCGTCACGCACAGCATCGCCGAGGCGGTCTACCTGTCGACGCGCATCCTGGTGATGGCGGCGCGTCCCGGACGCATCATCGCCGACGTGCCCGTCGGCGCGCGCTACCCGCGCGGCAACGCGTTTCGTGCGTCGCTCGCGTTCGCCGAGCAGTGCGTCGCGCTGTCCGACCTCGTCGCGCAGGCGTCGCAAGCCGATGGCTGAGCGCGCGCCGCTGCCGCGTGCGGTGCGCATCGGCGCGCCTGTCGTCGTGGCGCTCGTCATGCTCGGTTTGTGGCAGGCGGTCGTCACGGCATGGGCGCTGCCGCCGTGGCTCGTGCCGTCGCCACGCGCGGTGTTGGATACGCTGGTCGCCGATCGCGCACTGTTGTGGTCGTCGCTGGTGGTCACCGTGACGATCGCGCTCGCGGCGTTCGCGCTGGCGATCGTCGCCGGCGTCGTCATCGCGCTTGCGTTCGCGCAAAGCCGGTGGATCGAGGCGTCGTTCTTTCCGTACGCGATCCTGTTGCAGGTGACGCCGATCGTCGCGATCGCGCCGCTGATCATCATCTGGGTGCGCGACACGCGAGTGGCGCTGGTGCTGTGCGCCGCGGTCGTTGCACTGTTTCCGGTGATCGCCAACACCACGCTGGGCCTGCGCAGCGTCGATCCGGGATTGCGCGACCTGTTCCGTCTGGCGCGCGCGACGCGCTGGCAGACGCTGTGGCGCCTCAAGGTGCCGTCGGCGCTGCCGTATTTCTTCGGCGGATTGCGCATCGCCAGCGGGCTCGCACTGATCGGCGCCGTGGTCGCCGAATTCGTCGCCGGCACCGGCGGTCAGGGCGCCGGGCTCGCCTACCAGATCCTGATGGCCGGCATCCAGCTCAACGTGCCGCGGCTCTTCGCGGCGCTGCTGCTGATCGCTGCCGCCGGTGTCGCGCTGTTCCTCATCGTCGATGCGATATCGCGCATCGCGCTCGCGCAATGGCACGAGAGCGAGCTCGATCCGACAATGCGGTAAGCGTCACCGACCCCAGAGCTTTGCGGGCTACGGCGTGACGAACTTGAGGCCCACCACGCCGGCGACGATGAGACCTATGCACGCGAGGCGCGCGAGCCCCGCGGGCTCGCCGAACAGCACGATGCCGAGGCAAGCAGTGCCGACGGCGCCGATGCCGGTCCACACCGCATAGGCGGTGCCGACCGGCAATGTGCGCATCGACGATGCGAGCAGCAGCATGCTCACGACGATCGCGATTGCGGTGGCTACACTGGGTCCGAGCCGCGTGAACCCCTCCGTATACTTCAACCCCACCGCCCAGCCGATTTCGCACAAGCCGGCGATGCACAACACGATCCAGGCCACCCGGGCTCCTTTCGATCAAGAATTCATGGCGGATGTCGCATCGCCATTGTAGGGTTTGTCCGACAGACGTTGCGTTGCAACAACGGTTAAGGTCGATCGATGCGATTGTCGCTTCGCTTCATCATCCCGCTGCTGATCGCGCTGGGACTGGCCGCCTATGCCACGGTGCCGCTGATCGAATACCAGATGTTGTCCTGGTTTTCGCGCGACCTCGACGCCCGCGCGTCGCTGATCTCCAACTCCGCGCAGGATCCGATCCTCGCGCTCGTCAACAGCGGCGACGACGTCAGCATCGAGACCTATTTCAATCGCCTGACCAACGACGAACGCCTTTATGCCGTTGGCCTGTGCACGTCGACGGCGGTGCTGCCGATCGCGACGCGCGACATGCCCAAGCAATTCGACTGCGCACGCTTGCGGCGGCTGCTCAACCAGCCGGGCGAGCTCATCCACAGCGAGCGCGGATTGCTGCATGTCGCCGTGCGCGCGATCGAAGGCGCAGGCGGCGTGCCGATGACGCTGGCGCTGGTGCACGACATGAGCTTCGCCGAGCGCCGCAGCGAGGAGACCAAGCGCTACATGCTGGTGTTCTTCGTGGCGCTCGGCGCCGTCATTGCGCTGATCACCGTGGCGATCGCGCAGATGTCGTGGCGCGGCTGGGTGACCGGGCTGCGCGCGCTGCTGCGCGGCGAAGGCTTGCTGCGGCCGTCGGGCACGATGATCGTCCCCGAGCTCGCGCCGATCGCGCGCGACGTGCGCAAGCTGGTGCGCGACCTCGAAAGCCACTACCGGCCGCGCGACGAGGACCAGCTGACGTGGACGCCGGCGACGCTGCGCAGCGTGCTGCGCGGCGACATGCAGGGCAACAACGTGATCGTCGTGTCCAACCGCGAACCATATATGCACATGCGCAAGGGCGACCACATCGAGGTGCTGCGACCCGCGAGCGGTCTCGTCACCGCGCTCGAGCCGGTGATGCGCGCGTGCTCGGGCACCTGGATCGCGCACGGCAGCGGCACCGCCGACCGCGAGACCGTCGACGCCAACGACCTCGTGCCGGTGCCCCCCGACGACCCCGCATACCGGATTCGCCGCATCTGGCTGACCGACGAGGAAGAGGCCGGCTACTACAGCGGCTTCGCCAACGAGGGGCTGTGGCCGCTGTGCCACATCGCCCACGTGCGGCCGATCTTCCGCGCCACCGACTTCGACTACTACCGCATCGTCAATCGCCGCTTTGCCGACGCCGTCGTGCAGGAAGCGCAACGCGACGATCCCATCGTGCTGGTGCAGGATTACCATTTCGCGCTGCTGCCGCGGATGGTCCGCGAGCGGCTGCCGCGAGCGACCATCATCACGTTCTGGCACATCCCGTGGCCCAATCCCGAGGCATTTGCGATCTGTCCGTGGCGCAATGAGCTGCTGGACGGCATGCTGGGCAGCAGCATCCTCGGCTTCCACACGCAGTTCCACTGCAACAATTTCCTCGACACCGTCGATCGCACGCTCGAAGCGCGTGTCGACCGCGAATCGTTCACCGTGACGCGCAATGGCCAGCGCACCCAGGTCCACCGCTACCCCATTTCGATCGAATGGCCGCCGGAGGCGCTGCAGGGGCAGCCCGAAATCCCGGTGACGCGGCGCGCGGTGCGCGACCGGCTCGACCTGCCGGATGACCACAAGATCGGCATCGGCATCGACCGCCTCGACTACACCAAGGGAATCCTCGAGCGCTTCAGCGCCGTCGAGCGGCTGCTGCAGCTCGAGCCGCAGTGGATCGGCCGCTTCAGCTTCGTGCAGGTTGCCGCACCCACGCGCGGCATGATCGACGACTACCGCGACTACGCGGCGCGCGTCAAGGCCCTCGCCGACCGCATCAATTCGAATTTTCCGAAAGCGACGCATCCGCCGATCATCCTCATTTCCGAGCACCACGACACGCGTGCCGTGTACGAATACTTCCGCGCCGCCGACCTGTGCTTCGTATCGAGCCTGCACGACGGCATGAACCTCGTCGCCAAGGAGTTCGTCGCCGCCCGCGACGACGAGCAGGGCGTGCTGATCCTGTCGCAATTCGCCGGCGCGTCGCGCGAACTGCCCGAGGCGCTGGTGGTCAATCCCTACGATGCCGACCAGTGCGCCGCGGCGCTCCACCTTGCATTGACGATGCCCGCGGACGAGCAGCGGGCGCGCATGCGGTTGATGCGCGCGCTGGTGCGCGACTTCAACGTCTATCGCTGGGCCGGGCGCATGCTGATGGATGCCGCGATGATGCGCCAGCGCAATCGCCTATTTGCGTTTCGCTCCCCATCGACGCCGAGCTGATGCGCGACAACACTCCCCGCCGTCCGCGTCCCGCACGTCCACTGCGCGCATCTCGACCGCTGCGTCCGCCGCGCGCGCGGCGCGGCCCGCCGCCGCCGCTGTCGGTCGGCAGCGCGCTGT
>JBDTWY010000086.1:0-10841 GCA_040006455.1 Betaproteobacteria bacterium
ACGCCGGTGTTGACGATGTCGACGTTGCCCGACAGCAGCGCATCGGTCTGCGCGCCGCCGCTGCTGAAGCTGAGCCACTGCACCTTGACGCCCGGCACGCCGAGCTTCGCAGCCGCCTTTTCGATCAGCTGCTGCTTTTCCATGATCAGCGACGGCAGGTAGATGATGCCCGGCTGGCGCGTGATCGAAATGTCGGTTTTCTGCTGCGCGAACGCGGCGGGAGCGGCGAGAGTACAGGCCGCCAGCGCAAGCGTGGCAATGATGCGGCGGATCGATTGCATGGTTTCTCCTTGGGGTGGTCGACGTCTGCGGTCGGGCATCGCGGATCGACGCGTTGTGGCATGTCGCCGGCGCGGGCATGGCTCGATCCAGCGGGACCGGCGTCAAGTTTCGGGAATCAGCGTCTTGCTGTCCAATGCAATATTCGTCGTTGTCGATACCTTATCGGTAAGGAGCGCATGGAACTGCGTCAGCTCAAGTACTTCGTGGCGGTGGCCGAGGAGCGCCACATGGGTCGCGCGGCCGAGCGCCTGCACCTTTCGCAACCGCCGCTCTCCCGGCAGATCCAGTCGCTGGAGCGCGAGCTGGGCGTGCAGCTTTTCATTCGCACCCCGCGCGGCGTCGACCTGACCGAGGCCGGGCAGGCGTTGCTCCAAGACGCGCGCGCGATCCGGCTCCTCGCCGCGCAGGCCGAGGAACGCGCGCAGCGCGCCGGCAAGGGCGAGCTGGGAACGCTCGACGTCGGCGTATTCGGCTCGTCGGTGCTCAACGTGATCCCGCGACTCCTCGCGCGCTTCAGCGAAACGCACCCGGACGTCGGCGTCAACATCGTGTTGCACAACGCGCACAAGCGCCTGCAGATCGACGCATTGCGCCAGCGCCGCATCCTGGTCGCGTTCGACCGCTTCCTGCCCGACGACCCCGACCTCACGATCGAAGTGGTCACCGATGAGCCGCTGCTCGTCGCGCTCAACGCCCGGCATCCGCTGGCGGCGCAGGCGGCGATCCACATGGACGACCTGCGCCACGAATTGCTGCTGCTGCCGGCGGGCATCGATTCGCACATCGGCGGCAAGCTGCTGCAACTGTGCAAGGACCACGGCTTCGATCCACAGGTGCTGCCGGGTGGCGGCGACGTCATCACCACGGTGGCGATGATCGCGAGCCGCGTCAACGCGGGACTGTCGCTGATTCCGGGCTCGATGGCGAACCTGCAGATGCCCAATGTCGTGTACCGGCCGCTGCGCGCCAACACGCGCGCCACGGTGGAGCTGCATTGTCTTTACCGCACCGCTGAAACCTCGCCGTTGCTCGCAGCGTTGCTCCAGACCGTGCGCGAATACCGGCAGGCCGACATCGCGGCCGCGCGCGGGCCGACTTGAGCGCCGGATGGGCGACCTGACGCGAGCGGCGTCAGTCGCCGCTGCCGCCATAGCGTTCGGCGCGAATGTGCAGCGGCGCGATGCCCTCGCCGACCAGGCTCGTCGTCATCGATTCGACGAAGGCGTTGGAACCGCAGGCATAGACGTGGCGCGGTGCGTGTCCCCATCGCAAAAGCAGAGCGCGCAACACCGGCGCGTCGATGCGCGTGTCGAAATCCTGCACTCGATGCCGCGGTGTGCGCGTGGTCGCGAGCACGAGGCTGAACGCGGGATCGTTCGTGTCCATCGTGATCAGCTCGTCGCGATAGATCACGTCGTCCCAGGTGCGCGACGAGTAGACGAGTAGCGCCGCAGTTGCAGGTGCAACGCTCGCGCGATGCCGCGCGATCGCCATCAGCGGCACGATGCCGGAGCCGCCGCCGACGAGAAGCAGGGGGCCGCCATCGTCGCCGCGCCAGATGAAGTGGCCGCCGATCGGGCCGCGCAGCTCGAACGTGTCGCCGGGGCGCGCGATGTCGTGGAAATACGGCGACACCTCGCCGTCGTCGAGGCGCTCGATCGCCAGCTCGATGTGATCCGACCCCGGCGCCGATGCGATCGAGTAACTGCGCTGGGCCGTATAGCCGTCGTCGGCGGTCAGTCGTACGTCGACGTGCTGCCCGGCGACGTGTCGCGCCAGCGCAGACGTGACGAACACGCTGACGACGCGCGGCGTATCGACGACGATCCGCTCGATCAACCCCTGCTGCCAGCGGAGCGGCGCCGCCGGCGCGGCGGCGCTGGCTGGACTGCCTTCGCGCTGCGCGCTCCGGTATTCGCCCTTGGGACGGCCCGGCGCGCTCATGGATCGTTGGTGTAGCGCTGCTCGCGCCAGGGATCGCCGTAGAGGTGATAGCCGCGCAATTCCCAGAATCCGGCCTCGTTGCGCGCGGTGAAGCGCAATCCGCTGACCCACTTCGCGCTTTTCCAGAAATAGAGATGCGGCACCAGCAGCCGTGCAGGCCCTCCGTGCTCCGCCGGTATCGGCGCGCCGTCGAAGCGGGTGGCGATCATCGCCTTGCCGCCGACGAGATCGGCGATGGGAACGTTGGTGTCGTAGCCGTCGAAGGATTGCGCCAGCAGCCACTGCGTGGGCGGCACGACGTTCGCGGCGGCGAAGACATCGTCGAGGGTGACGCCTTGCCACTGCGTATCGAACTTCGACCACTTCGTCACGCAATGGATGTCGCCGCGCCAGGTCGTGCGTGGCAGCGCGTCGAACTCGTCCCAGGTCCAGCGAGCGAGCGGTCGCGGCCCATCGTTGAGCGTGAATGTCCAGGTCGCGAGATCGACCTGCGGCGTCGGCCCCATCGACAGCACCGGAAAGTCGTCGGTCCGGTATTGCCCGGGTGGCAGACGCGCGGCCACCGCGGGCGCAGGCGGGCGCCCGGAAAATCCCCGCGTCGCCACGTCCGCGCTAGCCTTCGTAATTTTCGACGGTGCCGGGCGGGCGCAGCTTGGCCTCGCGCGGGTCGTGGCCGGTCTCCCGCGCCGCGCGCCGCTGGCGCAGCAGGTCCCAATAGCGGTCGAGCTCGACCTGGATCGTCGCGAGGCGCTTGCTGTCGGCAGCGCCGAGCCCTCCCTTGTCGAACAGCCGGTGCTCCTCGGCGACGAGGCTTTCGATGTGGGACATTGCGTGTTGATCCGGGGTTTTGTCGTTCATGGCGCTCCTTCGGCTGTTGCCGTCGATGGCCCCTATGATGCACGCCCGTGGCGCCGGGATAAAGTCGGCCTTGACAATAGTTGCCTAGGCCATATAATACGTGAACAATGGTCGCTTCGCCCACCGCCTCTGCCACACGCGCGGAGCCCAAGCCGGCGCCCGCAGTGGCGCCGCGCAGCATCGCGCGGCTGATCAGCCGCGTGCGCGCCGAAGTGATGGACGCGCTGGACCGTGAACTGGCGGTCCACGACATGTCGGCGGCGCAGATGATCGTACTGTCGACGCTTGCCACGGGGGAAGCCGATTCCGCGTCCGGATTGTGCAAGGGGATTTCCTATGACCCGGGGGCGATGACGCGGATGATCGACCGCCTTGAGCAGAAGGGATTGGTGCGACGCCGGCCGCACCCGGAAGATCGGCGCACGATGAACCTCGAGCTCACCGCAGAGGGACAACAACTTTATCCGAAGCTCGCGGCCGTCAAGGACGCGGTGCTGAAGCGATTCCTGGCGGGCTTCAGCGACGCTGAAGTCGCGACGCTGGACCGGCTGCTCAATCTCATGCTGGCAAATCGATAGCGGTCCTTTTTTTTATTCCTATAGTTGCCTAGGCATCGATAGCTATGGCAATCATAAGCAGAGTTACGGATTCCGAATTTTGATGAACAACAAGTCACCGATGAAGTCATTTTCAAAATTGCTGGCGACCTGCGCGATGGGTGTGGGCCTGCTGGTCGGATGCGCCGACATGCGTGGCTTGCAACCCGCGGAGTCGCTTCGCGATTCGGCGAGCCTGCAGGCAGCGCATGCGCTCGCAGGCACCGCGCACTCGCCGGCGGCATGGCCGACGACCGACTGGTGGCACGCGATGCACGATGCACAACTCGACACGCTGATGAACGAAGCTCTCGCGACAAGTCCCACGCTGAGCGTCGCGGCAGCCCGCACCCGCAAGGCCCTGGCCGCGGCGAATGCCAGCCAGGCGCCGCTGTACCCGCGCGTCGACGCCAGCGCCGCAAGCACGCGCGAGCGTTTTTCCGCGAACGGCCTGACGCCGCCGCCGGATGGCGGAAGCTGGCAAACGCTCGACCAGTTGCAGCTCACGCTGGCGTGGGAGATCGACTTCTGGGGCAAGAATCGTGCGGCGTATGCGAGTGCGCTGGGCGCTGCGCGCGCGGCGGAAGTCGACGCGTTTGCCGCGCGGCTTGCGCTGACCACCGACATCGGCCAGGCATACGCGCAATTGCAGCGCGCGTTCGTGCGGCGCGACGTCGCCGACACGACGTTGCGCGACCGCGAGCAGGTGTTGGCGCTGACGCGCGATCGCAACAACGCGGGGCTCGATTCCAAGGTGGAGCTCAAGCAGGCCGAGTCGGCATTGCCGGCGACACGCGAAGAGATCGCGCAGATCGACGAGCGCATCGCCGTGCTGCGCAACCAGATCGCCGCGCTGCTGGGCGCGGGGCCCGACCGCGGTCTTGCGATCGCGAGACCGGCGGCCGCGACGCTTACGCAGATCGCGCTGCCGTCGGTGCTGCCGGCGCAGCTGCTGGGAAGGCGCCCCGACCTGACGGCGCAACGCTGGCGCGTCGAGGCCGCCGCACAGGACATCGCGTCGGCAAAGGGCGCGTTCTATCCCAACGTCAACCTGCTCGCGTTCGTGGGATTGCAGAGCCTCGCGGGCGGCAACCTGCTGACCGCGGCGAGCGGCATGGCCGGTGCCGGGCCGGCGCTGACGCTGCCGATATTCGACGCCGGGCGGCTGCGCGCCAGCCTTGCCGGCAAGGACGCCGACTACGACGTCGCCGTCGGCCAGTACAACCAGGCGCTTGCCGACGCGATGCGCGACGTCGTCGACCAGCTCGCGGCGATGCGCAGCGTCGACGCGCAGCGCGCACAGCAGGCGGCCGCGCTGCGGACGGCGCACGAGGCCTACGAATTGGCACTGCTGCGCTATCGCGAAGGTCTCGGCAACTACCTGCAGGTGCTGTCCGCCGAGCAGCCGATGCTGGCGCAGCAAAGCCTTCGCGCCGATCTCGACGCGCGCGAGCTCGAAGTCTCGATCAACCTCGTGCGCGCGCTGGGTGGCGGTTTCGAGCCGTCGCCGGCGATCGCAGGCATCGCTTCGAATACACCGGGGCAACCATGAAAAACATCATTGCAACGGGCCGCTGCTTGTCAATTCCTCCACACGCATGCGTGGACCACGCCGCGACACGCCGCGTGACGCTGCGACTCTTCACGCTGGCGTTCGCGCTATGCGCGCTCGTGCTGGTGGTCGACGGCCAGCGCTGGCTGCTGCAGCGCACGGCCGCGCAATCGGTCGAGTACGCGGCGGCAACCTGCGCGGTCGACGCGCTGTACGGCGAGCCGCATTCGGTCGCCGCGCTCGCATGCACGACTCCCGAAAACCCGTCAGGAAAGTCGCTATGAGTACCGCCGCCGACAGCACCGCCGACACAACCACCGACACCCGCATGCAAGGCACGCGCAAGCGCTGGCTGCTGATCGTCGCGGGCACTTTCGCAATCGCGCTCGCTGCCTACGGCGCGTGGTGGATGCTGGTGCTGCGTTACTCGCAGACCACCGACGATGCGTATGTGAACGGCAATGTCGTGCAGATCACACCCCAGGTGTCGGGCACCGTCGTCAACATCGCCGCCGACGACACGCAGTTCGTCAACGCCGGGCAGACGCTGGTGCAGCTCGATCCCGCCGACGCCAAGATCGGCCTCGAGCAGGCCGATGCGAAGCTCGGCAAGGCGGTGCGCGAAGTGCGCGGCCTCTATGCAACCTCCGCGCAACTGGCCGCGAGCGTCGACCTGCGCAATGCCGACGTCGCGCGCGCCACCGAGGACCTTGCGCGGCGCGAACGACTGTCGGCATCGGGCGCGGTGTCCGGCGAGGAATTGCAGCACGCGCGCGATGCGCTGGCGAACGTCAAGGCGGCCGCGGTGGCTGCGCGCCAGGAATTCGCCGCCAACCGCGCGCGCATCGATCACACGACGGTCGAGAATCATCCGGATGTGCTCGCGGCGTCCGCCGATGTGCACGACGCGTACCTCGCGTTCGCGCGCACGCAGTTGCCGGCACCGGTGTCGGGATTCGTCGCCAAGCGCAGCGTGCAGCTCGGCCAGCGCGTGAGTCCCGGCGCGCCGCTGATGGCGATCGTTCCTCTCGACCAGGTTTGGATCGACGCCAATTTCAAGGAGCCGCAGCTCGCGACGATGCGTGTCGGCCAGCCCGTCGAGCTGACGGCCGACCTCTACGGCCGCAAGATCGCCTATCACGGCACCGTCGCCGGCTTCGGTGCGGGAACCGGCTCGGCGTTCGCGCTGCTGCCCGCGCAGAACGCGACCGGCAACTGGATCAAGATCGTGCAGCGCGTGCCGGTGCGAATTGCCCTCGACGCACGCGAGCTCGCCGCGCATCCGCTACAGATCGGCTTGTCGATGAAGGTGGCCGTGGATACGCACCAGCGCGAAGGCGAGCGCCTGCCGCAGGTCGCGCACGTCGCGCCGGCGTACACGACCGACGTGTTCGCGCAGTCCGAGGGCGCGGCCGAGGCGCGTGTCAAGTCGATCATCGCCGCCAACGACAGCGGTTCGGCGATGCCGGGCGCGCCACATCTCGCCGACGCCAACGTGCGCACAGCGGGACTTGCGCCGGTGAAGGCTGCGCGCACGCCAGCACCCCTTTGATACGGGCACGCACGATTCCATGAGCGCTGCGCAGCACGCGCAGGATAGCGGCAGCGGCGCGACACGCGCGCGCGACGATGCGCGTGACGCTCGAGCGGGCGCGGGCGATGCGCATGACGCTCGGGCCGGCGCGGGCGACAGCGCCAACGACGTCGAGCGGGCCGCCGCGTCCGCCGCGCCGGCGCCTCTGGCCGGCGGCACGCTGGTCCTCGCGACGCTCGCGCTGTCGCTGGCGACATTCATGAACGTGCTCGACACGTCGATCGCCAACGTGTCGATACCGGCGATGGCGGGCGACCTTGGCGTGTCACCCGACCAGGGCACGTGGGTGATCACGTCGTTCGGCGTCGCCAACGCGATCTCGCTGCCGTTGACCGGGTGGCTGACGCAGCGCTACGGACAGGTGCGCCTGTTCGTGACGTCGGTATTGCTATTCGTCGCGGCGTCGTTCCTCTGCGGTCTCGCGCCGTCGCTCGGCTGGCTGATCGCGTTTCGCGTGCTGCAGGGCGCCGTGGCCGGCCCGATGATCCCGCTGTCACAGGCGCTGCTGCTGTCGAGCTATCCGAAGGCCAGGGCCGGCAGCGCGCTGTCGATCTGGGCAATCACCACGCTGGTTGCTCCTGTCGTGGGTCCGCTGCTCGGCGGCTGGATCACCGACAACATCGCGTGGCCCTGGATCTTCTACATCAACATCCCGGTCGGACTCGCCGCCGCGGGTGTCACGTGGATGATCTATCGCAAGCGCGAGACGGCGACGCATCGCCTGCCGATCGACGGTGTCGGCCTCGGCCTGCTCGTGCTGTGGGTCGGCGCGTTGCAGGTCATGCTCGACAAGGGCAAGGACCTCGACTGGTTCGCGTCGGGACAGATCGTCGTGCTGGCGATCACCGCCGCGCTCGGACTCGCGCTGTTCATCGTCTGGGAGCTTAGCGACAAGCATCCGGTCGTCGACCTGAAGCTCTTCCTGCGGCGCAACTTCTGGACCAGCACGCTGGTGATGGCGCTTGCCTACGGACTCTTCTTCGGCAACGTCGTGCTGCTGCCGCTGTGGCTGCAGCAGTACATGGGCTACACGGCGACCGAGGCGGGCATGGTGCTGGCGCCGGTAGGTCTGCTCGCGATCCTGCTGACGCCCTTGGTCGGCAGGACGCTGCACAAGGTCGACCCGCGGCTGTTCGTCACCGCCGCGTTCGCGGTATTCGCGCTGGTGATGCTGATGCGCTCGCACTTCAACACCAGTGCCGATGTCGCCACGCTGATGCTGCCGACGATCGTGCAGGGCGCGGCGATGGCGGTGTTCTTCATTCCGCTGGTGACGCTGAGCCTGTCGGGACTCGCGCCGGAACGCATTCCGTCGGCGTCGGGACTCTTCAATTTCGCGCGCATCACCGCGGGTTCGTTCGGCACGTCGATCACGACGACGTTCTGGGACCACCGCGCGAGCCTGCATCACGCGCAACTGGTCGAGCGCATGAGCGTCGGCGATCCGGCGACGAGCGAGGCGCTGGCGGCGCTGCAGCACAGTGGCTCGAGCCTCCAGCAGGCCTACGCGGTGTTGAACCGGATGGTCGACCAGCAGGCGTTCATGCTGTCCGCCAACGACGTGTTCTACGTGTCGGCGGCGCTGTTCGTCGCGCTGATCGCCGTTGTCTGGCTGGCGCGCCCGGTGCGCGCGTCGGCGGGAGCTTCGGCGGCCGCGTCCGGCGCGCACTAGCCGCGCCGTGACATCACCGGTACGGGCAGCCGGCGCCGGGCGGCGCCGCTACGAAAGCGGGTCGATCGCAATAATGGATCGGGTGGCCATGGCCACCATGGCGTCATCGCTTCAGCGGCTGGCGCGTTATATGCAGTCAGGCCATAATCAGTCAACCGTTCGCTGACCCGCCTCCATGATCAAGTCGTATCTTCTTGCCGTTGCCGGCTGCATCGCCCTCGCGGCCACCCCGGCGGCTGCCGACCAGCCCGCCATCGTGGCTTCCGTCGCTGCGCCGGCGTCGCCGTGGGACGACTCGTTCGCCGCTTTCGCCGCCGCCGACCGCGCGACCCCCCCGCCCGAGGGCGGCGTGCTGTTCGTCGGCAGCTCGTCGATCCGGATGTGGAGCGGGCTCGAAAAGCAATTCGGCGCCGAGCGCGTGGTGCTGAAGCGGGGCTTCGGAGGCTCTAAGCTGGCGGACTGCGTGAAGAACCTGCAACGCCTGGTGATCCGCTACCGGCCGCACACGGTGCTCGTGTACGCCGGCGACAACGACTTGGCCGCCGGCGGCACGCCGGACGAGGTGATGCGGCGCTTTGCGGCGTTCGTCGAAGGCGTCCAGCGCGAATTGCCGGACACGCGAATCGACTTCATCTCGATCAAGCCGAGCCCGCGGCGCGCGGCGCTGCTGCCGCTCATTCGCCAGACCAACACGCTGATCAGCGACTACGTGGCGGCGCGTCCCGGCCTGTCGTTCATCGACGTCTTCACGCCGATGCTCGACGCCGACGGTAACCCGCGTCGCGAGCTGTTCCTCGCCGATGCGCTGCACCTCAATCCCGACGGCTACGCGCTGTGGAAATCGGTCATCGCGCCGTACGTGATGCAAGCCGCGCGCTGAGCGACGCGACCAGCATCGGCGCGATGCGCTTGCCTTCGACGAACACCAGCGCGATCGCATAGAGCGTGACCAGCGTCGCCGCGAGCAGCGCGCTGTCGCGCCAGTGCAATCGGGCAGGCACCGAGTCGACGACGAATGCCAGCGCGACCAAGCAGATGACAAGGTGCGCACAGAACACCGTCAGCGAGGCCTTGCCGAGCGTCGTCAGCACCGAGCGCTGCGCCCATTGCACGACGTGAGTTCGCGCATACACCACCAGCACCAGCAACGCGCCGAAGTCGACGAGGCGCAGCGCGCCGAGATGCCACTTGTCGAGCGCGCCGACAACGGCGACCGGATCGGCCGGCACCTGGCCCGCCCAATGGCGCCAGGCGAAGAATGCCAGCGCGACCGCGGCTGCCGCGACGGCCGGCGCAGTACCGATTCGCACCGGCTGGCGATCGACGCTGCGGCTGCCCAGCCACAACCCAACCACCCAGATGAGCTGCCAGGCCAGGAACACGAACGACCCCGTCTGGTTGTACGGAACCGGCCACGCGAACGCCGCGGCGATGGGCTCGTAGATGATCCTGCCGGCGCCGAATTGCGCGACCAGCCACAGGCCGGCGCTGGCGACGATCACCCGTTGCCAGCCGCGGCGCGTGCCGCATTCGACCAGCCAGGGCGAGACCGCCATGAACAGCACGTACATCGGCAGGATGTCCAGCAACGGCGGGTTGTAGGCCAGCAATAGCCCGGCGACCAGCGCCTCGCGAGGATGCGACAGGTAGAACGACGCGAGGTCGGTGACCGGATGCGCGCCGCGGCTGACCGCCAGCGGCACGATCACCCACAGCAGCAGCAGCAGCACGGCAACGTGGGCCAGGTAGATCTTGCCCGTGCGGCGCCAGATCTGGCGCCGCATCGCCGCGAAGCCCTTGTCGCGCGCGATGCGCGTGTAGACGCAGCCCACGAGGATCCCGGACAGGAACACGAAGCCTTCGGCCGCGGATACGTATCCGAACGGTTGCCCCAGCTGGGCGCTGAACCACGTAGGCAGGTGCGTGACCGTCATCAGGACCAGCATCAGTCCCCTCAGCCAGTCCAGCTCCACATGACGATGCACAGGATTCATAGTTGGCCCCGCTGTATGACCGGGGTTCGCCGCGTGCGTTCCTGAACCGCGTGTCGAAAAAACACCAAACGCCGGCGCATCGTAAAATCTGCGCGGGCGGCGACGAATGGGACGGTGACGCAGCGGCGGTGACGCAGCGGAACGCGGGCGCACTGAATCCGTGCATCGTCGCGCACGTCAATTGGAAAGGGAGACTCGCGTCGTGCAGGGGAGTGAATCCGTGATGCCACCGCGCCGATGTCCTACGTCGCCGCCACGCCGCGCGCCTTCGTGAGCCGCAACGACCTTTGCGCGTGCGGCAGCGGCAAGCGCTTCAAGCATTGCCATGGCAGGCCGCAGACGCCGGCGC
>JBDTWY010000087.1:0-10293 GCA_040006455.1 Betaproteobacteria bacterium
CGGTTCCCACATCGGAGACCCATCATGTCCAGAATCGCGGCCGCGGTATTCGCCGACCAGTCATCGGCAGACGAAGCGCTCAATGGGTTGTCCGGCTTGGGCGTGCCGTCGCGCGACGTCGAGACCTTCATCATCAACCCCCCGGGCAAACATCACCGGCTCGCGATGGGCGGTGACGAAGATGCCGATTCCGATGCGCGCCCCGGCGATCGCGGGGCGCTGAAGGGGGCCGCAGTCGGTGGCGCGGTCGGCGTCGTCGCAGGCGCGCTGGCGATCCCGGTCATCGGGCCGATCGGCCTTGCCGGCGGCTTGGCCGCGGGTGCGTATGCGGGCGCGCTGGCGGGGGCGCTCAACAGCATGGGCGAGCGCACCGACGAGCCGTCGCTGCGGCCGTTCGGCGTCATGGTCGCCGTCAACCTCGACCACGCGCGCAACGACGAGAAGGTTCTCGACGTGATGTATGACAGCGGCGCGCAGATGATCGAGCGTGCGCAGGGTGAGTGGTCGGACGGGCACTGGTCCGATTTCGACCCTGTCGCGCATCCGCAGCACGTCGATTTCGAAGAGCCGAAGCCGGGAATGAAGTGACCCTGCGGGGCGCAACGCCCCGCAGCCACCGGTCGGGGCCAACCGCTCACCGTGGCGGTGCGGCTTGCTGGTGTGATTTCTGCTTGCCCCTGGTTTGTGCACGAGGGCGCGCAGGCGCTCTATTGCGGATAGAGGTTTTCCGATATTATGACAATGTCATAATATCTCGGTGATTCCCTGTTGCGAGCGGTGCACATCGACGGGAATGGCGGAGCCCGTGTCTGCGCCATCGCAGGAGCGACATCGCACGTGAACTGTGAATTCTGTGGCTCGACAGTCCTGCCCGGCGCCAAGCTGTGCAGCGCATGTCGCTCGGCGCTCAAGCGCGCGCGCAACGATCCGCTGTCGGTGCTGCAGCCGCTCGGCAAGCGCAATCGGGATGCGGCGCAGCACGGCGCGGCGGACGAGGCCAACGCCTCTGCTGGCGACGCCGGCGTGACACCTGTGACGAAGCGCCGTGGCATCACGCCCGCGCTGGTCGCTGCGCTGGCGGTGGCCATCTGCATCATCGGCTACGTGGCGTTGCAGCATCGCGACGACGGCGCGCGCGCCGACCCGCCATCCGACGCTGTCGTGCAATCGTCTGCAAGCACCGCCCCGGCCGTTCACGAACTGTCACCGTTGGCGCCGCTGGTTTCACCACGCGCGCCGCAGATGGAGCCGGTGCCTCAGGCCGCCAAACGCCATGCAAAGCCGCGCGAACCGCTTGTGCCGACCATGGCGCCATTGCCGGTCGAAGTCGCCGCGCCGCTCGCACAACCGCTGCCGGCGCCGGTGGCGATGGTGAAGCCGCCCGCGGCGCCGCCGGACCGGCGCACGCAGCTGCGCAATGCATTCGCGCAATGCGCGAGCACCGACGCGCTGCAACAGGCGTTTTGCGAGCAGCGCGCGAGGATCGACTTTTGCGACGGGCTCGCCGGCAGCGTGCCGCAATGCCCGACGGCGCGCGAATACGGCAACTGAAGCTCGCGGGCGCGCAGCGATGCGCATGCTGCCAACGGGTCCGCCCGGCGCATACGCGCGCCTGTCTATGCCGGTCGCGTGTCCGCGTCCTCTTCCTCGTGCACGACCAGCCGGTCGACGTGCGCGAGCTGCGGAAAGAGCCGCATCCACAAACCGGCGATGAAGAGCGTGCCGGCGCCCCCGATCAGCACCGCCGGCACGGTGCCGAGCCAGGCGGCGGTCAAGCCGGATTCGAATTCGCCGAGCTGGTTGGATGCGCCGATGAACATCGAATTGACGGCGGCGACGCGGCCTCGCATGTGGTCGGGTGTCCTCAACTGGAACAGCGACTGTCGCACGACGACGCTCATCATGTCCGATGCGCCGAGCAGCACCAGCGCGACCAGCGACAGCGGGAACCACGCCGAGAGGCCGAATGCGATGGTGGCGATGCCATACGCTGCCACGCCGGCGAACATCTTGCGTCCCGCATGTCGCTGGATCGGCCGGCGCGCGAGCCATAGCGCCGTCGTCAGCGCGCCCACCGCCGGCGCCGACCGCAACAGCCCGAGCCCCCACGGGCCGGTTTGCAGGATGTCGCGCGCGAAAATCGGCAACAGCGCGGTGGCGCCGCCCAGCAACACGGCGAACAGGTCGAGCGAGATCGCGCCGAGCAGCGGGGACTTGCCGCGGATGAAGGCGATGCCGGCGAAGACGGAGCGCGATTGCGAGCCCACATGCGCCGCCGCGGCGCGCACCGGCTCGAGCCAGCCGAGCAACACGCTCGACACGATGAAAAGGACAACGCAGACGACATAGACCACCGACGGTCCCGCCACGTACAGGAAGCCTCCCATCGCCGGGCCCAGCATGATTCCCGCCTGACCGGCCGTCGACGATAGCGCCACGGCGCGCGGCAGCTTGCGCGCGCTTACCGTGAACGGCAGCAGCGCCTGCACGGTGGGAAACTCGAATGCGCGCGCCGCGCCGATCGCCGCGACCAGCGCGAAGATCATGCCCTCGGTCACCTCGCCATTGAGCGTGGCGACGCCGATCGCGGTGATGGCGCCCGCTTCCACCCACTGGCAGGCGCGAATGATCTTGCGGCGGTCGAAGCGGTCGGCGACGTGTCCGACCAGCAGCATCAGTGCAACCGAAGGCGCGAACTGCGCGAGACCGACGAATCCCAGGTCGAGCGCGCTGCCGGTCAGCATGTACACCTGCCAGCCCACCGCCACCGACAGCATCTGGTAGGCGAGCACCGAGCACAGCCGTCCGCACCAGAAGCGGATGAACGTGCGCTCGTCGAGAATCGAGTCGCCGGTCGCGGCGACGCCGCGGGTCATGGGCGAACCTTCGTGCCCTGGTATTCGCGCTGGGGACGGCCCGGCGGCCTCATGCCTGCACCGGCGTCGGCAGCGGCGCGCCGGCGAAGAACGCGTCGAGATTGGCGAGCACCATCGCCTGCATCGCCGCCTGCGCATCGCGCGACGCGCCGCCGATGTGCGGCAATGCGAACACGTTGGGCAACGCCAGCAGCGCCGCGGGCACGTCGGGTTCGTGCTCGAAAACGTCGAGTCCGGCGCCGGCAATCACGCCGCGCTGCAGCGCGTCGATCAATGCGGCTTCGTCGATCACGCTGCCGCGCGCGATGTTGATCACGTGCCCGTCGTCGCCGAGTGCCGCGAGGATGCCGGCGTCGACCGCATGCCGTGTGTCGGCGCCGGCGCGCACGCTCACCAACAGCACGTCGCACCATTGCGCGAGCCCGGCGAGGCTTTCGAAGTGGCGCGCGTCGACCGTGTCGAGTGCCCGGCGATTGTGATATCCGATCACCATTCCGAATGCGCACGCGCGGCGCGCGACCTCGCGGCCGATCGCGCCCATGCCGAAGATGCCCAGGCGGCGTCCGGCGAGACCGCGGGGCAACGGCATGCGCTCGGCGGCGTTGCCGCGCCAGCCGCCGTCGCCAAGGCGCCGCGCCGCCGCGCGAAAGCCGCGCACGCTGGCGATCATCAGTCCGATGGCGACATCGGCGACGCTGGCCGCGTTTGCGCCCGGGCTATGGGTGACGGCGACGCCGCGCGCGTCGGCCGCGGCGAGATCGACGCCTTCGTGGCCGCTACCGATGCAACACACGATCCCGAGCGACGGGAACAGCGCCATCACGTCGTCGCCCGTCGCCGTGCTGCCCATCGTCACGATCGCGCGCACCCGCGCGCGCGCGCTTGCGGGCAACGCGGCCGCCTGCAGCGCGAACGTCGCGGCGCGCGGCGGCGCGTCGAGCAACACATAGCGCGCGGCAAGCGCGTGCTGCAGCGCCGCGGGGATTGCCGCACCCGGCAGCACGGTGCGTTCGCTCATCGCCACGCGCACCCTGCGCGGTCGTCACGGATGTCGGGATGCAACTGGCGGGATGTCGGCAGGGGAATGGGAACGTCGGCGCCGCGCGTCGAGTGCAGAGGCGGCGCGTGCAACGGTCCGATTATAGCGTGCGCTGCGGGGCGTCGTGCATGTCGGGGACGTTGTGGAAATCCACGCAGGGCTTGCGCCGGCCGAACAGGTACGGCAGCGTTTGCCAGGCAAGCGACAGCTGTCGCGCCTTGCGCTGCAGGTAGGGCAGCGGCGCTTCGTCGTCGTCGTCCGTCGCCGGCGGCAATTCCACGTAGTAGGTGTCGGTTTGCCCGAGGTCGGCGATGTCCATCGTCAACGAGCGCGCGGCCCCGCGCTGCGACGCCTCGATGTGCGGCAACAGCGGCGCGGTGACCAGCAGGTACTCGGCGACCGGCACGTCGTTCTTCAGGAGCCGGTGCACGAGGATCACGTCGACGCCGGCGAGCTCCTCGCGCCGCGCGATTTTCTGTCGCGCGACCTGCCCGAGGTGCGCGACCACCTTGATCTTCAGCTCGCCCGCCTGCTGGCACCCATCGCACGGGCACAGCGCGTTGCGGGCGAGGTCGGCGCGCGTGCGGTGGAACGCGCGATGCATGGCGCCGACGTGACGCGACAGCGACGCGTCGTCGACCGGCGCACGCGCATGGAAGAAAGCCGCGTCGCCTTCGAGCTTGGCCAGCGTGAGGTCGGAGCGGACCGCGCCAATGACCGCTTCGAGCAAGCGGCCGACGACGTGCTGCGCATGCACGAGGCTCACCGAATGCATCTTGAGGAAGCGGGTGTAGCCGCCGATGTCGGCGATGACGAGCAGGGTCGCGGGGCTGGACATGCAAGGAGTCCGATGGTGCGCCGGAAGGCCCGGCGGACCCTCGATAGGCGCGCGGTGTCGCCTCGCGCCGAGTATCGTGATTTGTGCGTCGCGCGTAAAGCCCGCCATTGGCCAAAATCCGAGTTCGTCCGACAAGCCCGCACGGCACCGCGACGCACAATGGCAGCATGGCTGATTCCCCCCATGCCGCGCTGGTGTCGCCGCCGCCCTCGACGGCCGGTGGTGACGCGATGCGCGTGGCGATCGTCGCGCGCCATCCCGGCAGGTTCGCACTGACGGTGCTGCGGGGATTTCGCGCCAACCAGGGCGTGTTGCTCGCCGGCGCGGTCGCCTATTACACGCTGCTGTCGCTGGTGCCGCTGCTGATCCTCGTGATGATCGTGCTATCGCACGTAATGGATACCCAGCGCCTGCTCGCGTCACTCGGCGAATACCTGGAGTTCGTCGCTCCCGGGCAGTCGGCCGCGCTGGTCGGCGAGTTGCGGGCATTCCTCGCACATCGCGAAGTGATGGGCGGATTCCTGCTGGTAACGATGATCTTCTTCAGCTCGCTGGCCTTCACCGTGCTCGAAAACGCGATGTCGGTGATTTTCATCCACCGCGTGGCGATCCGCAGGCGACGCTTCGTCGTATCGGCGCTGATGCCTTACCTCTTCATCGTGATGCTCGCCGTCGGCTGGCTGCTCCTGACCATGGTCTCAGGCAAGCTCGGCGGCCTGTCGCAGCGTGACGTGCAGGTGTTCGGCGAGTCGCATGCGATGTCGGGCGTGGCGACAACGCTGCTGTACGTGGTAGGCGTCGTCGGCGAGATTCTGGTGATGGCGTCGATCTACCTGGTGATGCCGGTGGGCCGCATTTCCTGGCGCCATGCGCTCGTGGGCGGCGTCGCCGCCGGCCTGCTGTGGGAGCTCACGCGGCGCATCCTCGTCTGGTATTACGCAACGATGTCGCAGATCCAGGTTGTCTACGGCTCGCTCACCACTTCGATCGCCGTGCTGTTGTCGGTCGAACTCGCCGCGCTGGTGCTGCTGCTCGGCGCGCAGGTGATCGCGGAGTTCGAGCGTCTCGGACGCACTGCCTCGCCGGCGGCGGGTGAGGGACTGGTGACGCGACCGGCGTAGCCTGGACGAACGGACGTCGCGCATCCCGCGCGCGCCGCTTTGGTTTCAACAATGGGAGGTCGACATGGCGCGCTGCGAGCATTGTGGCAACGACTACGACAAGAGCTTCACGGTGACGATGGGCGGGCGCGCGCACGTGTTCGACGCGTTCGAATGCGCGATCCATGCGCTGGCGCCGCGCTGCGCGCATTGCGACTGCGTGATCATCGGCCACGGCGTCGAAGCCGCGGAGCGCATCTTCTGCTGCGCGCACTGCGCGAAGCAGGACGGCATCACCGACCTGCGCGATCGCGGTTGACGTGACGCCAGGTACGTCGCCGTCCTGCGCCGCGTAGGAAAGCACCCGCAGCGCAAACGGCCAAACGCGACTGTTGCGACGCCGCGCCGGACGCTACGCTCCATCCATCGACCCGGCGCCTTAGCCGCTTCGCAGAAATGCGCGATGTCGCCAATCGGCATCCGACCACACAACGCCCACCACACAAGCCCAACCGCCCGGAGGCAACCATGGCTAAGACGATCGTAGGCTCGTTCGACAACTTCAACGATGCACAGCGTGTCGCGCGCGAGTTGATGGACGAAGGCTTTCCCAGCAGCGACATCAACGTCGTCGCCAGCAACATCCGCGGCGAGTTCAAGACCGACGATCGCGTGCAGGTGACCGACACCAGCAACGCGGCGACGGGCGCGGTTGCCGGCGGCGTACTCGGCGGCGCGGCGGGGCTTGCGGTCAGTCTGATGGGATTGACAGTGCCGGGACTGGGACCGATCATCGCCGCGGGTCCGCTCGTGGCGACGCTGTCGGGCGCCGGCGCCGGGCTCATCGCCGGCGGACTCATCGGCGGCCTGACCGAAATGGGCGTGTCGAAGCCGGACGCCGAGTACTACGCCGAAGCGGTCCGTCGCGGCGGCGCGCTGGTGACGGTGCGCGCCGACGACACGAACTCCGATCGTGCGGTGGACATCATGCGCGAGCATGGCGCCGTCGACATCGACAAGCGTGCGTCGATGTGGCGCGAAAAGGGCTGGAGCGGCTGGGACGACGAAACCGCGGCGAGCCCTTATTCGCTGGACGAGATCGATCGCGACCGCGAGATGTACAACACCCCCGGCGATGCGGTCGACGTGACGACGACGCGCCCGACCGGCGACTACGCACGCAACCCTGGACTGCGTCGCTAAAGGAGCCTGAGTCATGGTGAATCGACCGCTCAAGACTTTCGCCGTGTACGCGCGACCGCATCCGCTGGCACGGCCGCGCGTCTGGGTGCCGCTGGTGGTCTCCATCGCAGTCACGTTGGCATGGGTGTGGTGGCATTTCGTCGCGCATTGACGTGACCGCATCGCGCAGCAAGGCAACCGCGCCGAAGTCACCGACTTCGGCGCGGCAGCCGGTGGCGCCTTCAGCGGCTTCAGGCGGATGCTTGCCTGCAAAGGGCAATGGCAACCGCGACACGTCGCCTCCCAAGGCGATGTCGCAGCCCCGCCCGCCGTTCGCTGAGCAGCATCAGCAGGCGCCGGGGCTCGAATCGCAACTGTTACCGCGTCCGCGCTACGCCGCCGACCGTTACAAGGCTGCCGGCAAGCTCGAAGGCAAGGTCGCGTTGATCACTGGCGGCGACTCCGGCATCGGCCGCGCGGTCGCGGTGCTGTACGCGCGTGAAGGCGCGGATGTCGTGATCTCCTATCTGGACAGCGAACAATCGGACGCCGACGAGACGCGGGCCGCGATTGAAGCGACGGGCGCCCGCTGCATGCAATTCCCGGGTGACCTGACCGACGCCGAGTTCTGCGACGCGCTCGTCGAGCGCACTGTCGACGCGTTCGGCAAGCTCGACATCCTTGTGTCGAACGCGGCGCACCAGCGTCGCAAGAAAAGCCTCGATGAAGTGACCGACGAGGAATTCGACCGCACGTTCAAGACCAACGTCTATGCGTATTTTCGACTGGCGCGCGCGGCGCTGCGCCACATGCAGCCGGGTTCGTCGATCATCGCCACCGGGTCCGAGACGGGAATCATGGGCGCAAAGGGCCTTCCCGATTACTCGGCGTCGAAGGGTGCAATCCACGCGTTCACGAAGACGCTCGCGCAGGAGCTGATTGCACGTGGCATCCGCGTCAACGCGGTCGCGCCGGGTCCCGTGTGGACGCCGCTCAACCCCTCGGATGGCGGCCTCGAGCCGGACGAAGTCGCGCAGTTCGGCGCGGATTCGCCGATGCGACGACCGGCGCAACCCGAAGAGCTCGCACCCGCGTACGTTTACCTCGCGTCCGACGCCGATTCGTCGTACACCACGGGGATCGTGCTGCAGGTGATGGGCGGCAAGACCACCGGCGGCTAGCATTCACGCCGTGGCGGGTGCGGGGCGGTCGGGTTCGAGCTGCCAGAAGATCCAGGCCGACGCCGCGGTCAACGCGCCGATGCACGCAAGCGTCGCGCGAAACGACGACAGCGTTTCCGCGGGCGTGGCGCGACCGAACAGGTCGCTGAAGCCGGCGAGCAATGCGCCTGCCGCAGTGACGCCGAGGCTCATCGCGAGCATCTGCGTCATCGACAGCAGGCTGTTGCCGCCGCTCGCCTGCGCGGCGCCGAGGTCTTTCAACACGATCGTGTTCATGGTCGAATACTGCAGCGAATTTTGCACGCCGAGTGCCGCGAGCATCACGAACTTGATCGCCAGCGGCGCCGCCGCGAAAAACGCCGCGAAGCAGGCGATCGTCGCGCCGATCGACAACGTGTTGACGATCAGCACGCGCCGGTAACCGTGCCGCATCACGAGGCGCATCACGAAGCGCTTGGTGCCCAGGTTGGCGGCCGACACCGGCAGCATCATCATGCCCGCCTCCAGCGGTGAGTAGGCAAGGCTCACCTGCAGCAACAACGGAATGAGGAACGGCATCGCGCCCACGCCGATGCGCGCGAACAGGTTGCCGAGCAGGCCGACGCGAAACGTCGGCACGCTGAACAGCGCGGGCGAAAACAGCGGGTTGGGTTGCCGTATCGCGTGCAGCCAGTAGGCGACGATGCCGGCGAAGCCGCCGATCAGCAGCACCAGCACCATTGCCTGGCGCATGCCGAACTCGCCGAGGCCCTCGATCGCCATCGAGATGGCGACCATGCCAAACGTCAGCAGTCCGTAGCCGGCGATGTCGAAGCGGGGCATGTCGCTGACGCGGCCCTCCGGCATGTAGTGTCGCGTCGCGATCGCCCCCGCGACGCCGACCGGCACGTTGATCAGGAAGATCCAGTGCCACGACGCGACCTGCGTCAGCCAGCCGCCGAGCGTCGGACCGATCAGCGGACCGATGAGCCCGGGGATCGCAACGAAGCTCATCGCCTCGAGCAGCCGCTGCCGTGGGAAGGTTCGCAGCACCGAAAGGCGTCCGACCGGCAGCAGCATTGCGCCGCCCATGCCCTGCAGCACGCGCGCGCAAACCAGCATATTGAGTGTCGACGATGACGCGCATGCGATCGAGCCCATCACGAACAGGATGATCGCGGCAAGAAACGTCCTGCGCAGGCCGAAGCGATCGGCGATCCATCCCGACGCGGGAATCACCATTGCCATGGTCAGCGTGTAGGCAACGATCACCGATTCCATCCGCAGCGGGCTTTCGCCCAGGCTGCGCGCCATCGACGGCAACGCGGTGTTGACGATGGTCGAGTCGAGCGTCTGCATGAAAAAGCCGACGCCCACCAGCCATAGCTGTCGCGTCAGGACCGCATCGTTCTGCATCGGGCGTTCATTTTACCGGGTATGGCGAACATTCCGGCGTCCGCGCGCGTCGCGAGGCCCGCGATTTCGCTGGTAAGATGCGCGCATGCGCGATGCCACATTCCTGCTCTTGGGCGCGACGCTCGCCGCGGTCGTCGCGGCCTCTCCCGCCGGTGCTTTCGCGCTGTCCGATGGAACCTCGATGACCTGCGTCGCGCGCGGCGTGTCGGTGCGTGAATACGCGGCGCCGGCAGGCGACCCGGTGATGCGTGATCGCACCGGGATGACCGTGCCCGAGGACAAGGGCTACGCGATCGCGTGGAACCTGGCCAAGCTCAACGCGCTGCCCCCGGTCGTCCACGACTTCCTGTACTTCCACGAATGCGCGCATGCGCGCATTCCGACGACGTCGGAGGTGACCGCGAACTGCGGCGGCTTGAAGGACATGCGCGACGCCGGGCGCGCTGGCCCCGCGATCGAGGACAAGCTCGCCGCCTACTTCGGCGCCGGCAATGCCTACTGGGATGCCACCGTCAAATGCGCGAACCGGCCGCTCGCACCCGCCAATCCGCCGGGCGTTCCCATCCTCAAGCCTCCGGGCTGACGCTCAGAAGCAGACCGAGCCTGCGACGTGCCGGCCGATGCCGCCGGCGCAAATGCTGATGCCTGGCGAGATCGCGTAGGGCGCATATCCGGGCGCATA
>JBDTWY010000088.1:0-10051 GCA_040006455.1 Betaproteobacteria bacterium
AACCGGCGAATGCCGGCACGCAGTGCCCGGCTATCGGCAACTGTTCGGTGCAAACGGGCACGTCCTGCACGTCGAACGCCAACTGCCCGACGATCAACGGCAGCTGCAGCATTACCGCCGCCTCCTGTACTGCGGCGAACGCCTCCACCAATTGTCCCGCGACGGGCGCGTGCAGCAGCACCGGGATCGCATGCACGTCGAATGCCAACTGCCCGACACTCAACGGCACCTGCAGCCTCAGCGCAGCGACATGCACGACCGCCAATCAATCGACCAATTGCCCACTCCAGGGAAAATGCAGCGTCAACACGGGTGTTTATTGCACGACTGCGAATGCGGCCACCAAGTGCCCGCCGATCAATGGCAAGTGCAGCATCACCAATGTCGCGTGCACGACTGCCAACGCGGCCACCAAATGTCCGGCGCAGGGCATGAAGTGCAGCATCACCAATGCCGCGTGTACTTCGAATGCGAATTGCCCGACGCAGAACCAGAAGTGCAGCATCACCAATGCCGTATGTACCTCCAATGCCAATTGTCCGGCGCAAGTCGTGCCCGGAACGTGCAGCAGTACCGGACTCGCGTGCACGTCGAACGCCAACTGCCCGACACAGGTGGTGATGGGTACTTGCAGCGTCACGGGCGCTGCGTGCTCACCATCTCCGGGGTGTCCGAATGCCCCGACTGCCGCGAGCGCCGCCGTCTGCAGCGACATGCTGCAGGACGCGTCGAAATCGCTGCGTCAGGACGCCGACACCAATGGAACCGTTTGCCGTCACAACAACAAGGCGTACGCCGACGGCACCACCGCGTCGAACTTCAACTATCCGAACGTCAAATACAACACACCGGTGACCGCCGGAACCGGCGCGAACGCCTGCACGGCGACACCGCGCTTCAAGTCGGTGGCGCGCCACTACTGGAAGACCAACGTCGAATGGTGCGACAAGGCGCAGGGTCTCAATGGCGACAAGTGGCATGGCTACGGCGACAACACCGGCTCCTGCCAGTCGTTCAAGGACACGACGCACACGTTCCCGCGCTTCTACCAGTTCGGCTCCGGCCCGGCCGATGCGTCCCACACCGACAACGTCACCAACCCCGCGTTCGCGCGTGTCGACCTCGTCGCCACGAACACGTACTCGCATACGTACAAGTCCGTCGACTGGCAGAACGCCGGCGGCCCCAAGGTCACAGGAACCGAAACCGTCGACCGCACCTATGAACAGGAAATGGAGAACTACGCCAATTGGTTCGCCTACTACCGCACCCGCATCCAGGCGGTGAAGACCGTGGTCTCACTGTCGTTCCTCGGCAAGGATCCGACGACCAGCAAGTTCAACGTCGACGACAAGTTCCGCGTCGGCCTGCACACGCTGTCGAACAATCCGACGACCACGTTCGTGCCGGTCGATGACTTCAAGGCCGCACAGAAGACCTCGTGGGCAACACAGTTGTTCGGGCTCTCGATCCGCATGAGCCAGGAAACGCCGAATTTGAACGCGATGGCGCGCGTCGGCGAGTACTACAAGAACGGCACGAGCGTCGACCTTGGCGCGAGCGTTGATCCGATCGTGCTCTCCTGCCAGAAGAACTGGCACATGTTGTTCACGGACGGCCTGACCAACCAGCAGACGCTACCCTCGTTCACGCCGCCGAAGGACCAGGACGATACGACGCCGACCAATGCCGAAGCGCCATGGCTTGCGGGAATTCTGGCGCAAGGCGTCGACTGGCCGGCGCCCTATCGCGAAGACCCATCCAACAAGATCGTCAACTCGGCGGCCGACTACGCGACCTACTACTGGGTCAACGACCTGCGCTTGGGAATGACCAACAACGTCGGCGTTAGCGCCGCGGACAAGGCGAACTGGCAGCACGTCAATTTCGCGGCGATCTCGCTTGGCACTGAAGGCAAGCTCGCCGCAGGCGACCAGAGTGGCGTCGAGTCGCAGCTCGCTGCCGGCGCGCTGCAATGGACCGTTCCGTATCCTTCGGTCATCCAGCCGGACGCGTCGGGGGTCGACGACCTGTGGCACGCCTCCGTCAACTCGCGCGGCCGCTTCGTCAACGCCGACTCCGCCGATGAAATCAAGGTGGGCATGGGCGCGATCCTCGCGGACATCGCCAATACCGCAGGCTCACGCGCAGGTGCGGGATTGCAGTCGGTCAACCTGACGGGCACCACCGCCAACGCGTATCGCGTGACGTTCGAACCGGGCTGGGGTGGCACCGTGTCCAAGGTCGTCATCGACACCAAGACGCTGAACGAGATTCCTCCAGCGCCCTGGCAAGTCGGCGGCGGCAAGGACGTCACCGCACCGTCCGACACGCTCTATGGCCAGTTGACGCCGACGCTCGCGAAACCGGATCCGTGGTACACGAACCGCAACATCGTGACCATGCACACCAACGGCACGGCGATTCCGTTCCTGTTCGACAGCCTGTCGGCCGCGCAGCAGGACACGCTTGCGCCCGGCAAGCCCGATCGGGGACTGCAGGTGCTCGAATACCTCCGCGGCAGTGCGCAAAACGAAGGCGCAACAACGCGCTCCTTCCGAAGGCGTATCAGCCCGCTGGGCGATATCGTCGATGCGTCGCCGAAGTTCGTGGGCCCGGCGAACCTGCCGTACCAGGAGTTCGCCGACCCGGGCTACTCGGCGTTCAAGGCCGCGACGAAGACGCGCCTGTCGATGGTCTACGCGGCCGCCAACGACGGCATGCTGCACGCCTTCGCTGATACCAACGGCATCGAGAAATTCGCCTACATTCCGCGTGTACTGTTCCGCAACTCCGACAACGCGGGGCTCGCGGCGCTGACGCTCAAGGAAGGCGCGCTGCCGCCGTTCCAGCACCATTTCTACGTCGACAGCACGCCAAAGGTCGTCGACGTCGACTTCGGCAGCCAGAATTGGCATTCCATCCTCGTCGGTGGCCTCGGCAAGGGCGGCCACGCCTACTATGCGCTGGATGTCACCGATCCCGGCAGCGTCGTGACCGAGACGGATGCCGCGTCGAAAGTGCTGTGGGAGTTCACCGACGCAGACCTCGGCTATACCTATGGCCCGGCCATCGTCACGAAGACCGCGGGATGGAGCGGCAAATGGGTGGTGATCGTGCCGTCGGGTTACAACAATGCGTCCGGCGTCGGCAAGATCTGGATCCTCGACGCCAAGACGGGTGCCGTGCTGAAGACGATGTCGACCGGTGCGGGAAGCAGCGGCAGCCCGGCGGGCCTCGCACAGATCGCGGGATTCACGCAGGACTACCACAACTACATGACCGACGAAGTCTACGGCGGTGACCAGTATGGCAACCTGTGGCGCTTCGACATGCGCAATTCCGATCCCTCGGCGTGGACGGTCGGCTTGTTCGCCAAGCTGACTGATCCGTCGGGCAATCCGCAACCGGTGACGACGGCGCCGCAGATCGAAGTCGACATCGTCAACGGTGCCGACCGCTGGGTGTTCGTGGGAACAGGGCGGCTGCTTGACGAATCCGACCTGAGCGACGATCAAATCCAGTCGTTCTACGGGTTGCGCGATGGTACGCAAAAGCTGCCGAGCACTGTCGTGTCCGGGTCGCCGATCATTCGCAGCGACCTGCTGCCAGTCACCGATGGCAAGGGCACCACGGGCATCACGGCGCATGGATGGGTGCACGATCTCGCCGAACACAGCCGGATCGTGTCGCCGTACCAGGCGGTGCTTTCGGTGGTGGTCTATTCGGCGACGAAGCCGCAGACCGACCCCTGCCTCACCGGCCAGTCGGCGGACGTGTTCATCCGCAACTTCGCGCAGGGCGTATCCCAAACCGATGCGTCGTTCTCGAGTACTGGCATCACGTGCACGGATGATTCATGCTTCTCCGAGGGTGGTGCGGTGGACGCGCAGATCGTCGGTTCCACGCCGGACGGCTCGACCACGCCAGATCTCTACGTCGCCATCACACTAGGCACGACGGGCCAGGTGGCGAAAATCCCGGTGAAGAAGCAGAGCTACGACTACTCGCACCGCCTGTCGTGGCGGATCCTGTCGGAATAACCGCCGACTGTGATTCAATGACGGCCGCGCCGCGCATAGCGGCGCGGCCGTCCTCTTTGAACTTGCCGAAATCTCAGTACGTGAACGCAGCGATCATTTCCGCCGCGCCCGGCAGCATGACTGCGTCGCGTTTGCCGCTGTCGTTCACCGCTTCAGTCGTCATTCACCTGCTGGTGCTGGTGATGCTGGCGCTGCTGTTGCGTGCGATGCCGGCGACCGT
The DNA here is from genome assembly GCA_040006455.1 of Betaproteobacteria bacterium. Lineage (GTDB taxonomy): Bacteria > Pseudomonadota > Gammaproteobacteria > Burkholderiales > Casimicrobiaceae > VBCG01. The sequence goes on from JBDTWY010000088.1 coordinate 4,264, forward strand.
TGTCGACGCGGGGCCGACGTCGGTGCTCTCGGCGAATATCATTGTTCTGCCTCCACTCAGGGTAGCGGCCGGTGAGCCATTGCCCGTTCTCGAACCGGTCGCGCCGATACAGTCGATGCTGCCGCTTCCGGCCGAGATTCCGATCCGTACGACGCAAGTTCCAGGTGTCTCCGTCGCGCCCGCCAAAATCCAGGTCGTCGCCGAGTTCGCGCCGATCGGGAAGATTTCGTATGGCGCCAGTGATGCGCGTCAACTTTTCGGCGACGACATCGCGGCAAAGTTGGCACGGCGTTTCTCCGACCCCGCTGCGCGCATGCCGCGTCTCAACGGCACGCTGTCGGCGATGTATCCGATCAAGGGTGCGGCGAAGGGACAGTCGCTGGCGCTCACCGCTCTACTGATGATCGATCAGGCCGGCAAGATCAGCGAAGCGCGGGTGTTGCCGGATGACCCGGTATTTGTCGCGGCGGTGATGGCTGCGCTCAAGAACGCGCCGTTCTATCCCGCGCAGTTCAACGGCAAGCCAATCCCCTACTGGACCGCGCTGGATTTCAAATTCAGCATCGACGGCCCGACCGGGCCCGATGGCAAGCGCCTCGACCGCTGAAACTCAATCGGGGTCGGAGTCGTTGCGTTGAACCCCTTTCCGCTCGCGGCAGAGGGGTGGTCATCGAAGCGTCGTCGCGCAACTCCTTCGCAAGGCCCTACCCCATCACCGGCATGTGGAATCCCGGCGCGGCGCTGCCATCGTCGGGCCAGCGACCGGTCATCACTTTCGTCCGCGTGTAGAAACGCACGCCGTCCATGCCGTGCACGTGCAGGTCGCCGAACAGCGAGTTGCGCCAGCCGCCGAACGAGAAGAACGCCATCGGTACCGGGATCGGCACGTTGACGCCGATCATTCCCATCTCGCAGTCCTGCTGGAAACGCCGCGCGGCGTGTCCCGAGCGCGTGAAGATCGCAGCGCCGTTCGCATAGGGATTGGCGTTGATCATCGTGATCGCGTCGTTCAGCGAATCGACGCGCGTGACGCCGAGCACCGGCCCGAAGATCTCCTCGCGATAGATCGACATCTTCGCGTCGACGTTGTCGAACAGCGTGGGGCCGACGAAAAACCCGTTTTCGCCGCCGGCGACCGAAAGCTTGCGGCCGTCGACGACCAGTTTCGCGCCTTCGGCGACACCCTTGTCGATCAGCCCGGTGATGCGATCACGTGATGCACAGGTGATCACCGGTCCCATCTCGATCTCGTCGCGGTCGCCGGGCCCCGTGGTGACGGTGCGCGAGCGCGCGGCCAGCTTCTCGACCAGCGCGTCGCCGACGTCACCGACGGCGACGATCGCCGACAGCGCCATGCAGCGCTCGCCTGCCGACCCATAACCCGCGCCGATGATGGCCTCGGTCGCGTAGTCGAGATCGGCGTCGGGCATCACCACCGCATGGTTCTTCGCGCCGCCCAATGCCTGCACGCGCTTGCCGTAGCGCGCGCCGGTTTCGTAGATGTACTTGGCGATCGGCGTCGAGCCCACGAACGACACCGCACTGATGCCGGGATGCGCGAGGATCGCGTCGACCGACTCCTTGTCGCCGTGCACGACGTTGAACACGCCGTCGGGAAGCCCCGCGTCCGTCAGCAACTCGGCCATCCGCATCGCCATCGTCGGATCGCGCTCGGAAGGCTTGAGGATGAACGTGTTGCCGCAGGCGATCGCCACCGGATACATCCACATCGGCACCATCGCGGGAAAATTGAACGGCGTGATTCCTGCACAGACGCCCACTGGCTGGCGCAGCGACCACGTGTCGACATCGGTGCCGACGTTCTCGCCGAACTCGCCCTTGATCAGGTGCGGAATCCCCATCGCGAATTCCACGACCTCGATGCCGCGCGTGATCGAGCCTTCGGCGTCGGACAGCGTCTTGCCGTGCTCCTGCGTGATGATCTTGGCGAGCTCCTTCTTGTTCGCGTCCATCAGCTCGCGGAACTTCATCAGCACGCGTGCCCGACGCAAAGCCGGCTGTGCACGCCACTTGGGCAGCGCCGCGGTGGCCGCCTTGACGGCGGCATCGACGTCGGCGGCGTTGCCGAGCGGGACGTGGCGCACCACTTCACCAGTCGCGGGATTGGTGACTTCGCCATAGCGTTTGGTCAGCGCGGGCGTGGCGCGTCCATTGATCCACAGGGGAAGGCGTTCGAGTGTCGTCAGGTCCATGGTGTTCTCCAGATTATTCGAGTGCTGCCGTCATTATCGCGCGGTCGAGTCGTGGGTTCCTGCTGACATGCAACGCTTGCCGTTATTCCCGCGAAAGCGGGAACCCAGAGTCTTGCGCGCGCAGATGCAAAGTCGCTGGGTTCCCGCTTTCGCGGGAATGACGGCATGGCGGAGCACAACGGCACTGGGTTCCCGCTTTCGCGGGAATGACGGCTGAAAAACGCACAGCATCCATCCGCCCATCACCGTTCGACCTCCAGCAGCCGCGCCGCATACCGCGCCATCATGTCGACCTCGAGATTGACGCGCGCGCCTGACGCCAGCGCGTTCAATGTCGTCACCGCCAGCGTGTGCGGAATCAGGTTGACATCGAAGCGCCCGCCCTCGACGGCATTCACCGTCAGGCTCACGCCGTCGATCGCGATCGATCCCTTGCCGGCAATGAAGCGCGCGAGCTCGCGAGGCGTATCAATTTCCAGCCGCCAGTTGCGGCCCTCATCGCCTTCGACCGCGGCGAACTCCGCAACCGTCCCCACGCCATCGACGTGTCCTTGCACGAGATGGCCGCCCAGTCGATCGGACAATCGCAACGATTTCTCGAGGTTGACCCGCGCGCCTTCCCGCAGCCCCACGGTGTGCGCAATCGTCTCCGCCGACACATCGAACGCGAGATACGAATCCCTGATCGACACGACGGTGAGGCAGCAGCCGCTGACGGCAATGCTGTCGCCGACCGCGACGTCGGCGAGGTCCAAAACCTGCGCATCGACGACCAGCCGCTTGCCTTCGCCAAGGGTTTCCACCGCGTCGATGCGCCCGACCGCCTGCACGATGCCGGTGAACATCAGCTCTCCTTGCCAGCGTCGCGCAGCACGCGCGCCACCACGCGCAGGTCGTCGCCGATGCGGTCGACGCGGTGAAACGCCAACGCCGTGCACGCCGACAGTTCGGTGATCGGCGCCATGCGGTCCACCATCCCTCGCGCCGGGTCGCCGAGAATCGACGGCGCCAGGTAGACGAGGAACTCGTCGATCAATCCGCCGTCGAGCAACGCGCCATTGAGCTTGGCGCCCGCCTCGACGTGCAATTCGTTGATGCCCCTCCCGGCGAGCATGCGCAGCAACTGCGCGAGATCGACGCGACCGTCGGCATCCGGCAACTGCAGCATCTCGACGTCGCCAAACGCCGCGCCGGGCTTCGGCCGCGCCGTCACGATCAACGCGTTGCCTTGGTCGAGCACGCGTGCGTCGCGCGGCGTGTCGCCATGGCGATCGATGACCACGCGCAACGGCTGTCGCGTCGTCGCGACGTCGCGCACCGTCAACGATGGATTGTCCTGGATCACCGTGCCGATGCCCGTGACGATCGCGCAGGCGCGCGCGCGCCACGCGTGTCCGTCGGCGCGCGCAGCCGCGCCGGTGATCCACTGGCTCCGGCCGTTGATCAGCGCGGTACGGCCGTCGAGCGACGCCGCGATCTTGCTGCGCACCCACGGCACGCCGCGCGTGGCGTTCGACACGAAGCCGATGTTGAGCTCGCGCGCGTCGTCCTCCATCACGCCTTCGGTGACGTCGATCCCCGCTGCGATCAACGCCTCGGCGCCGCCTTTCGCGGGCGCGTGGGGATCACGCATCGCCAACACGACGCGAGCGACGCCCGCGTCCATCAGCGCCTTGCTGCAGGGTCCCGTACGTCCCTGGTGGTTGCAGGGCTCGAGATTGACGTAAACGGTGGAACCGCGGACATCGTTGCCGCGCGCGCGCGCGTCGGCGAGTGCCGCGACCTCTGCGTGCGCTTCGCCGGCGCGTTGGTGGAACCCTTCGCCGATGACGGCACCATCACGAACGACCACCGCGCCGACATGCGGATTGGGCGTGCTGGTGTAGCGGCCGCGCTCGGCAAGCGCCAGCGCCCGGGACATGAATGCGCGATCGGCCGCCCGCGTGTCCGTCACCGCCATCGTCAGCGGCGCACCCGGCGCACGGGCGTCTCGACTTCCTTGATCGCGTCCTGGAAGTCGGAAACATCCTCGAATGCGCGGTACACCGAAGCGAAGCGGATGTAGGCGACCTTGTCGAGCTTCTTCAATTCGTCCATCACGCGCTCGCCGATGTCGCGCGCGGGTATCTCGCGCTCGCCCAGCGACAGCACGTGCTGGACGATGCGCTTGATCGCGGCGTCGACGTATTCGGTGGGCACCGGCCGCTTGTGCAGCGCGCGTTGGAAGCCGACGCGAATCTTGCCCTCGTCGAAATCGGCGCGCGAGCCGTCGGCCTTGACGACCTGCGGCAGCCGCAGCTCGGCGTTCTCGTACGTGGTGAAGCGCTTCTGGCAGGCCATGCAGCGACGGCGGCGGCGAATCGAATCGCCGGCCTCCGACACGCGCGAATCGATGACTTGCGTGTCGGCGCTGGTGCAGAACGGGCAATTCATCGCCGGCTACTTGTAGACCGGGAAGCGCGACGTCAGCTCCGCGACCGATTTCTTCGCCACGCGCAGCACACCTTCGTCGGCCGGCGCGTCGAGCACGTCGGCGATCAGGTGCGCGAGCGTCTCGCTCTCGATCTCGCCGAAGCCGCGCGTCGTGATCGCCGGGCTGCCAACGCGGATGCCCGATGTCACGAACGGCTTTTCCGGATCGTTGGGAATCGCGTTCTTGTTGATCGTGATGTGCGCCTGCGCCAGCGCCGCTTCGGCGGCCTTGCCGGTGATCTTCTTCGGCCGCAGGTCGACGAGGAACATGTGCGAATCGGTGCCGCCCGACACGATGCGCAGCCCGCGATCCTGCAGCACGCGGGCGAGCACGCGCGCATTCTCCAGCACGCGTTCCTGGTACACCTTGAAGTCGTGCTTCATCGCCTCGCCCAGCGCCACCGCCTTGGCGGCGATCACGTGCATCAGCGGTCCGCCCTGCAGGCCGGGGAATACCGCCGAGTTGATCGCTTTTTCGTGGATCGCGTCGGCGAGGATCAGCCCGCCCCGCGGACCGCGCAACGTCTTGTGCGTCGTCGTCGTGACGAAGTCGGCGATGCCCACCGGCGATGGATACACGCCGGCGGCAACGAGGCCCGCGTAATGCGCCATGTCGACCATCAGCGGCGCGCCCACCTCGTCGGCGATCGCCTTGAACCGCTTCCAGTCGATGACGCGCGAATACGCGGAGGCGCCGGCGATGATCAGCTTGGGCTTGTGCTGGCGCGCGAGCCGTTCGGCAGCATCGTAGTCGATCAGTTCGGTTTCGGCATCGAGGCCGTAGGCGACGACGTTGAACCACTTGCCCGACTGGTTGACCGGCGATCCGTGCGTCAGGTGGCCGCCGTGCGGCAGGCTCATGCCGAGCACCGTGTCGCCGGGCTTGACCGTCGCGAAGAACACCGCCTGGTTGGCTTGCGCACCGGAATGGGGCTGGACATTGGCGAATTCGGCGTGGAACAGCTTCCTGGCACGCTCGATCGCCAGCGTCTCGACGATGTCGACGTACTCGCAGCCGCCGTAGTAGCGCTTGCCCGGATAGCCCTCCGCATATTTGTTGGTGAGCTGCGACCCTTGCGCGGCCAGTACGGCCGGACTCGCGT
>JBDTWY010000089.1:0-9959 GCA_040006455.1 Betaproteobacteria bacterium
TCGTTTCCCGAGCTGCCGCTGTGGATGGCGCTGTCGGCGGTACTGCCGGTGACGTGGAGTCCCATCCTCATCTATTTCGGCATCACCGGCATCCTCGCGCTGCTCGACTGGACGGGACTGGCACGCGCGGTGCGCTCGAAGCTGCTCGCGCTGCGCGAGGAGGACTACTGCACGGCGGCGCGGCTGATGGGCGCACGGCCGCGGCGCATCATCGCGCGCCATCTGCTGCCGGGATTCATGAGCCACCTGATCGCGTCGGCGACGCTGTCGATTCCCGGAATGATCCTCGGCGAAACGGCGCTGTCGTTCCTGGGCATCGGGCTGCGACCGCCGATCACGAGCTGGGGCGTGCTGCTGAACGAGGCGCAGAACATGAACGTCGTTGCGCTCTACCCGTGGCTGATGCTGCCGGTGGTGCCGGTGATCGTCGTGATCCTCGCGTTCAACTTCTTCGGCGACGGCTTGCGCGACGCCGCCGACCCGTACCGCTAGCTGGTTTCGCAGGACAGGCCGCTACGCCAGCGCGCGCGACAGCGCGTTGCCCGCGTGCTCGAGCTCGTCGAACTTGCCTTCCTCGACCAGCCGGCCGCCGTCGAGCACCAGCACGCGATTGAACTCGCGCGCCAGGTCGGCGCGACCCAGCGACCACACGACGGTGCGCTCGCGTGCCCAGTCGAGCACCGCGCGCACGATGCGCGACTCGCTCGCGGGATCGAGGCCGGACGTGGGCTCGTTGAACACGAGGACATCCGCGTTCTTCATCAGCGCGCGCGCGATCGCGAGCCGCTGCCGCTGCGAATAGGAGAGGCGCATGCCGCCGATGCCGACGTCGAACGCGAGCCCCAGGCGCACCAGCTCGTCCTGCATGCCGACCTCGGTGGCGATGTCGCGCACCAGCGCGGTGACCTTGGAGCGCGCATTGGCGTGCTCATAGGCGACGCGCCCGAACAAGAGGTTGTCCTCGATCGACAGCGCCGAGCTGAAGCGGTCGGGATCGAAGAACTCGATGACGTCGTCGCGGCCTTCGTAGCGCCGGCGGAACTGCGCGCGCGCGGCGACGATCTTGCGCTGCATCGCGTCGTCGATGACGCCGAGCCGATGCTGCGAGCTCACCAGCCGGAAGGTGAGGTCGAGCAGGCGCGCCTTGTTCTCGACCGGCATCGATCCGAGCTTGCCCTTCGCCACGCGCTTCAGCATCTGGCGGAATTCCGGCAGGTCGACGGCGCTGATGAAGCTGTACTGGTCGAACAGCGCGCTGTCGGGCGCGACGTTGGCGAAGAGGTCCAGCATCATGCCTGCCACCTCGGCACCCATCGCGTAGAGACCGTCGAGCAGCCCCACGTCGCGCAGCAGCGCCAGCATTTCCGGATTGCGTGCCAGGTTGCCGAGGCGGAAATCATCGCGCCGCGGCGTGCCGAACAGCAGGTTCTCGGCCACGCTGATGTTCGAGTGGTACTTGTCGACGTCGAAGAGCTCGACGAACGCCGCCAGATCCTTGCCTTGCACGCGCTCGCTGATCCGCCGGCGCGCCTCGAGTCCCATCGCGCTGAACTCGGCATTGCCGTTGGGCAGCGTCGCGAGCCCGAGGTCGGTCACGTCGCGATCCATGCCGACGAGCGCGAGCACCGCCACCGCGCGCTCGGTGATGCGCAGCGGATCGTCGACGCCTGCCGCCGCGTAGTCGATCCAGTCGGCGCGGATGTCGAGCGGCGAGTTGCCGGCCGCGATGGCATCGCGGATGCGCGACCGCTGCTGCCGCGATCCGGCGTCGTCGTAGGTCGCCGGGTGAATCGGCGCGTGCTTGAGCCCGTAGAACAGGTTGTGCGCCAGCGTGCCCGACGAGATGTGCGCGTTCTGCGTCGCATAGGCGATGCGCCGCCCGGGAACCGCCTGGTGCATGTCGGCGAAGCTCGTGCCGCCGACGCTGACGCGTCCCCCGGTCGGCAGCACCAGCCGCGCCAGCAGGTGCGCGACATCGCCCTTGCCGCTCTGGTCGCCGCCGACCAGCGCGACGTGCTCGCCCTTGCCGATCGTGAACGACAGTCGTTCGACGCGGTTGCTGCCGCCTTCGCTGTACGCGAGGCCGCTGACGCTGATGTCTCCGGCGAGCGACTGGATCGTTTCCGGAGGATCCTCGATCAGCTTGCGGTCGATGAGCCCAGGCGGCTCGAACTGCGAGATCACCTGCTCGTACTTGATGCGCACATCCTCCTTCGACGAATACCACGTCAGCAATTCCTTCCACGGGTTGAGGATGTCCTTGTACGCGGCGAGCACGGCGACGAGCGCGCCCAGCGACAGGCTGCCCTTGATCACCAGGTAACCGCCGGCCGAATAGAAGAAGAACGGCGTGACCTGCGCGAGGAAGTTGTTGAGGAACTTGACGAAGTACTTGCGCTTGTAGATGTCGTAGCGGATCGCGTAGATCTTGCCGAGGCGGTCGCTGATGTCGGCGCTCTCGAGATGGTAGGTGTCGTTGCCGCGGATCTCGGCGGCGCCGGCGACCGTATCGCCGATGCGGTCGGAGAGCTGGCGCGCCGTCGTCACGCGTTCCTTGCCGAGCAAGTTGATCTTGCGCTGCAGCCTTGGAATCAGGTAGAGCTGCGGCGGATAGAGCGCGACGGCAGCGAGCCCCAGCCACAGGTCCTGGTTGAAGATGAACACCATGTAGGTGATGAGAAGGCCGCCCTGGAACACCGGCAGGCTGATCGATTCGCCGATGAAGCCGCCGATGGGTTCGGTCTCGGCGACGATCATCGGGATGATCTCGCCCGCCGACGTCGTCTTGAAGTGCGGCAACGGGAAGCGCAGGATCAGCTGGTAGAGGTCGTGCCGCAGCCGGCGCATCGTGCGCTCGCCGACGACGCCGGCGTAGACGTTGATCCAGTACTTGAGCCCGCCGTTGATCGTGATCAGCGCCAGCAGCAGCAGCGACAGCGCCATCAGGTACGATACCTGCGTGACGGGGAAGCCGAAGAACTCGGCCGGGATGTGCTTGCCGCCGATCGCGCTGTTGACGATGCGCTTCGGAATCTCCAGGTTGATGTAGATCAGCGGAAAGCTGATCGCCGTCAGCACGAGCATCCACACCTGGTCGCGCCAGGTGTGCTTAAGGATGTAGCGGAGCAGGGAGCGTTCCATGCCGACGAGGCCCGCGACCGCGCCGACGCCCGAGCTGCCAGGTGTGGAGCGCGGCCAAACGTAGCGCAGGAGGAGACGCCGACGATGGTAGCATCGCCCGCCGCCGCGGCACCGCCGCCGCGTTCACGCGCGCGCCCTGCCAGCGGCGCGCAACAACCCTCGTCCGATCCGCCGCTGGTGGCCGCTGCGCGACGCGCCGGCGTCATCGCGATCGTGCTGAAAGGGTACCCACGGCTTTCGGAAACCTTCATCGCGCAGGAACTGCGAGCGCTCGAGCAGCGCGGCCTCGCGCTGTCGCTCTACTCGCTGCGCCGTCCGACCGACGCCGAGCGCCATCCGGTGCACGCGGAAATCGTCGCGCCGGTCGCGTACCTTCCCGAGTACCTGCACGACGAGCCCGCGCGCGTCTGGCGCGCCTGGCGCATCGCCACGCGGCTTCCCGGCTATCGCGCGGCGCGCAATGCGTGGGTCAAGGACGTATTGCGCGACTGCGGCCGCAGCCGCATCCGCCGCTTCGGGCAGGCGCTGGTGATGGCAGCCGAGATGCCGGCCGACGTCGTGCACCTGCACGCGCACTTCCTGCACACGCCGGCATCGGTGACGCGCTATGCGGCGATGATGCGCGGCCTCGCGTGGAGCTGTTCCGCGCACGCCAAGGACATCTGGACCACGCCGGTGTGGGAGAAGCGCGAAAAGCTCGCGGCGAGCGCGTGGACGACGACCTGCACGGATGCCAACGCGCATCACCTGCGGGAGATCGCCGGCGCCGCACAGCGCGTCGAGCTCGTCTATCACGGCATCGACACGCGACGATTCCCCGCGCCCGCCGGTGCGCGGCCAACGCGCGACGGCAGCGACCCGTCACATCCGGTCGAGGTGCTCGCCGTGGGCCGCGCCGTCGACAAGAAGGGTTTCGACGACCTGCTGCACGCGCTCGCCGCGTTGCCGCCGCATCTCAATTGGCGGCTCACGCACATCGGCGGCGGGCCGCTGCTGCACGAGCTCGAAGCCGCGGCGCATGCGCTTGGCATCGCCGCGCGCGTGGCCTGGCTCGGCGCGCGCTCGCACGCTGCCGTGCTCGATGCGTATCGCGCCGCCGACCTGTTCGCGTTGCCGTGCCGCGTCAGCGCGGACGGTGACCGCGACGGCCTGCCCAACGTGTTGCTCGAGGCACAAAGCCAGCAGCTGCCCTGCGTGTCGACGCACGTGTCCGGGATTCCGGAGTTGATCGAGGATGGACGCACCGGCCTTCTGGTTCCGCCGCGCGATCCGCCTGCGCTCGCGGCGGCGCTGGCGCGGCTGGTCGCCGATCCCGCATTGCGGCTCCGCCTGGGCCACGCGGGCTACCTGCGCGCGACGCAAGCGTTCTCGATGGAAGCGGGTGCCGATCGTCTCGCCGCGCGCTTCGCGCAGTCGATCGCCGTTGCATGAAAGTCGCGTTCTACGCGCCGCTCAAGCCGCCGGATCATCCGGTGCCTTCGGGCGATCGCACGCTCGCGCGCGCGTTGCTCGAGGCGCTGCGCGTTGGCGGCCATCACGTATCGATCGCATCGCGCTTTCGCAGCTACGACGCGGCAGGCGACGCCGTGCGCCAGGCGCGACTCGCCAGGGTCGCTGCGCGACTCGCGAAGCGGCTGGTCGCTCGCTATCACGGCGCGCGCGAGCGCCCGGACGCCTGGTTCACCTATCACCTCTACCACAAGGCGCCCGATTGGCTGGGGCCGGCGGTGAGCCGCGCCCTTGCGATCCCCTATGTGGTCGCGGAGGCGTCGGTGGCGATGCGCCAGCAGCACGGGCGGTGGGCGCCTGGACATGTCGCGGCGATTGCCGCCATTCGCGCCGCCGACGCGGTGCTGGCGGTCAACCCGCGCGATGTCGAGGGCGTGCGGCGTGTGCGCGGCGTCGTTGACCAGGATGCACTGCTCGCGCCCTTCGTCGATCTCGACGCGTTCGCGGCGCATGCGACGTCGTTCGCGCATGCATCGCCGCCGCCGCGGCGGCAGCGCGTGCGCCTCGTCACGATCGCGATGATGCGCGACGGCGCCAAGCTCGCGTCGTATCGCGTGCTGGCCGCGGCGCTCGCGCGCATTGCCGCGGCGGATTGGGAACTCGTCGTGATCGGCGATGGGCCGGCGCGCGCCGCCGTCGAGGCGGCGTACGCGGGTTTCACGCGCGAACGCGTGCGTTTCGCGGGCGCGCTGCCGACCGCCGCACTGGCGGCGGAGTTGCGTGCCGGCGACCTGTTCGTGTGGCCGGCGATCGACGAGGCGTTCGGCATGGTGTTCATCGAGGCGCAGGCCTGCGGATTGCCGGTGGTGGGCGCGGCGACCGCGGGCGTCGCAGCCGTCGTCGACGACGGCCGCAGCGGCGTGCTGGTGGCGCCGGCCGACACTGCCGCGTTCGCCGCGGCGATGCTGCGACTGATCGCCGATGCCGGCCTGCGCGCACGCATGGCGCGCGCCGCCGTCGCGTACGTGCACGCGCGGCATGGGCTGCCCGCCGCGGCCGCGCGCATCGACGCGCTGTTGCGGCAAGTCGTCGCCGCGCGGGCGCTGCGGGCCGCGGCGATACCGGTGCGCGCGCGATGACGCTGGTCGTCGGATTGCTGCGCCACGCGAGCACTGCGTGGAACGCGCTCGGCCGGATCCAGGGTCGTCGCGATATTCCGCTGGACGCACAGGGACGCGAACAGGCGAACCGATGGCGCGTGACGGAGCGTGCCAGCGGGGCCGCACAGTGGATATCGAGCCCCTTGCAGCGCGCGGTGGAGACCGCGCGCTTGATGAGCGGCCGCGAACCGCACTGCGAGGACGCGCTGGTGGAAATGGATTGGGGCGGATGGGAAGGATTGACGCTCGCGGAGATCCGCGCGCGCGCCGGCGCCGAAATGGCGCGGATGGAAGCGCGTGGCCTCGATTTCCGCCCGCCGGGCGGCGAGAGTCCGCGCGACGTGCAGGCACGCGTGCTGAGCTGGCTCGCGCAACGCGCGGCGGCGCAGCGCGAGCCGTTGATCGTGGTCACGCACAAGGGCGTGTTGCGCGCCGTGCTGGCCGCGGCGACCGGCTGGGACATGACGGACAAGCCGCCGCTGCGCTTGCGCAACGACGCGTTGCACCGGTTTGCGATCGACGCCGCCGGCGTGGTGTCGATCGTCGCCTGCAACGTGGCGCTCCACGGCGAGGCCGCGCCGAACCTTCGGCGCGCCGAAGCGGGGTCGTGAAGCCTTCTGCGCGGCGTCAGGTGACGGCGTCGCCGCTCGTTCCCGGAAGCGCCTCCTGCAATTGCTCGGTCAGCGAAACCACCCGTTGCGTGGCCCTGGCGAGGCGCGCGCTGAGCACGCGCATCACGTGCTGCGAACAACTGGGGTTTTCGCACAACAGCCGCAGGAACGTGCTGGCGTCGATGCGCAGTGCACGCACCGCGTCCTTGGCGCGCACCGTGGCGACACGCGGCTTGTCGAGGATCACGCTCATTTCGCCGACCAGCGCATTGCGGCCGATCACCGTGACGATGAACTCGCCGGCGTTGGTCTCGCCGACGACCTCGACCTCGCCTTCGAGAATCACGTACGCACTGTCGGAAGACTCGCCCTTGGCCATCAGGTTTTCGCCCGGCGCGAATCGCATCGCCTGGCTCGTGAAAGCCACCAGCTTGAGCTTCGCCATGTCCACCTTCTCGAAGAAGGGGACCTGGTGCAGCATCTCGGCTTCCTGGAAAACCGTCACCTGGCGTCTCCGTTTTCAGGCATCGTACCGCAGAATGCGGCCACCGCGACAGTTCGCGAGACACAGCGCATGACGACGTTCACCGACGAGTTCTATCGCGACATCCTGGAAGGCCTGGCGATCCACTCGGGCAGCGCGCTGCAGCGCGACGTATTGGCGACGTTGTCGCAGCACGACGAGCCGCGGCTGGGCGCCGCGCTCAACAAGAACCAGTTGTCCGGCAAGATGTGGCTCGCCGACTCGCTGCTGGCGAGCGCGGGCCCGGTGCATGCGAGTGTCGCCATCCTCGGTGGCTGGGTGGGCGTGCTGGGCGCGGTGCTGCTGCACGATACCCGCTTCACGATCGGCCGCGTCACCAGCATCGACATCGATCCCGGCTGCGCGCCGGTCGCCGAGGCGCTCAACGCGACCCATGTGCGGGCCGGCAAGTACGCGACGCGCACCGCCGACATGCTCGCGCTCGACTACGACGACGCCAACGACGGCGCGCGCTTCGACCTCGTCGTCAACACCAGCTGCGAGCACCTGCGGGATTTCGGCGCATGGTACGACCGCATTCCCGACGGCCAGTTGCTGGTACTGCAGTCCAACGACTATTTCGCCTGCGACGAGCATGTCGGCTGCGTCGCCGATCTCGCGGCATTGCGCGCGCAGGCGCCACTGCGCGACGTGATGTTCGCGGGACAGCGCGCGATGCGCCGCTATACGCGCTTCATGCTGATCGGCCACAAGTGACGGCGGTGACGGTGTCGGCGCCGTCGTGCGCCGCGAATGCCGCCGTGACGTCGAGCCACGCCGCTGCGGCGTGGCCGCGCGTGCGTTGCAGCAGCATGTCGAGGAATTGCCAGGCGTCCGCGCCGAGGTCGAGATGGTGGGTGAGGATGCCGGTGGGCTCGGCCGCGTCGACCGCAGCTTCGCGGCGCGCGCGCAGGTGCGCGACGCAGCGGTCGGTCGCCGCGTCGGCACCGATGAACGCGCGATCCTTGCGCCACGCGACCAGGTCGACATGCGCGTTGCATTGGCGCAGCCCGGGTGCTGCGAACAGCGACGCGCGCGGACCGAACGTCGACAATCCGCAATAGCCGGCGCCCGACAGGCGCGCGACCACGCCGGCGTCGATGCGATTCCACGGCGGCACCAGAATCGGCTCGAAGCACGTGCCGAACGCGCCGGCGAGCCGGTCGCGGCCATCGGCGAGCTCGGCCAGCACGTCGGACGGCGGACGATGCGCGCCCAGCTCGCCGCTGCGCTCGCCGGCAGGTGCGTGATTGCGATGCGCGTAGCCGTGCTGGACGACACTCACGCCGTCGTGAGGCGCGAGCGCGCTGACGAGGCTTGCGTCGAGCTGTGCCGGAATCACTGCCAGCGCGAGCGGCGCCTGGTGCGCGTCGGCGATGGCGAGCAGCCGTCGCAACGCCTCGGTGTTGCGGCAGGCGTCGTCATCGCGCAACCAAAAGGTTGCGCGTTTACCCTGTTCGCGCCATTGGTCGAGCTCGCGATCGAGGCGCGACCACGCGCTCACGGCAACTGTGCCCGCGCCCGCGGCTGTCCGGCGGCGAGGCTGCGGGCGATGAACGCGGCTGTCGCGGCGCCGCCATCGCTGTCGAAATCCCAGCGTGCCCACTGCGTTCGCGAACCGGCTTCGTCGACGGCGGCGGCGAGCGACTCTGGCGACAAGGCACGGTCGTCGACGACGACCGCCAGCCCGAGGTCGCGCAGGCGATGGCCGCGCTCGCGCTGCTCGGTTTCGCCGTTGCCCGTGAAGGGCACGACGACGGGGCGCGCGCCGCTGGTGACGACGTCGAGCACCGTGTTGTAGCCGCCTTGCGAGATCGACACCAGCGCGTTGCGCAGCAGCGCCTGGAAATCCACACGCGCGCGCTCGACGACGCCGTTCGGACCGGCCTCGCGCAACAGCCGCTGGTATCCGGCTTCAGGGATGTTCGGTCCTGCCAGCACGCGCCACGTCAGGTGCGCGTAACGCGAATGGCGTTGCGCCGCCAGCGCGGTGGCGAGCAGGTCGATGCCGACCCCGCCGCCGCCCGCGGAGACCACGACTTGGTCGCGAATGCTGTTCGCCGAGGCCTCGTTGGCGGATGCCGGCGTCAGCACGAAGCCGGTGTAGTGGATCGGCGGCGCGAGTGCCGCCGCCATCGGGTAGGTGTCCTCGAAGCGCGCAAAGCGTGGATCGCCGTGCACGAGGATCGCATCGAACCAGCGTGCCGCCCAATCGAGCATTTCGCGCTCGCGCTCGATCTTCGGCTGCGCCTGCAGGATCTCGCGTACCGACGCCACCACCAGGGGCCGCGGGAGCGATGCGTCGATGCGTTCGAGCAGCGGCACGAGCTCGAAGCGCAGCGCGCGCCGGCCGAACGGAAAGGTCTCGAACAGCACGGCGACCGGCGCGGCGGCTTCGTAGGCGGCCAGCAGCTGCGTGCGCCGCGCGTCGCGATAGGCGTCGTCGATCGGATTGAACTCGGCGTCGCGCAGTGGCGTGAAGCTCGCGTCGGCGACGCGGATCGGTGGCAGCTGCACGATGCGCACGTTGCGCGGCATGCGGCCGCCGATCGGCATGCCGCCACTCACGAGGGTCACGTCGAAGCCGGCGTCGGCGAGCGCCTCGGCGATCACGCGCGCGCGCATCAGATGACCGATGCCCAGCAAATGCTGGACATAGATGAGGACGGCCGGCATCGGTCGGGCGCGGCGCGCGTCAGCGCCCGTCAAATGTCAGTGGCCCTGCCGCGGCGCGAGCGAAGGGTTGCGTGCCAGCAGAGCGCGCCATGCCGGCTCATCCAGCGGCACGTTTTCGCGCGAATGCGCGGCGACCAGCCCGGTGATCACCTGCAGGCCGTCGAGCATGCTGCCGGCGCCGCGTTGCGACGGCGCCGGTTGCTCCGCCAGCCCGTGCAACGCGTCGGCCATCACCGTGGAATCGTCGACATCGGCCGGGTCGAGCATCCGCGCAAGTCCGAGCTCGGCGGCGCGCTGCGCGCGCATGAACTGCTCGAGCCGCGGCTTGATGCGCGGCACCAGGATCGCGCGCTTGTCGAGCGACAGGATTTCGCAGAACGTGTTGTAGCCGGCCATCGC
>JBDTWY010000090.1:0-9856 GCA_040006455.1 Betaproteobacteria bacterium
CCGCATTGCTCGAGACGTCGAAGTCGATGGTCGACGGCAAGCTCATCACCAAGCCGCTCACGTGGGGCGAGGTCAAGGGCGCGTTCGCGATGGCCACCGCACCGGTGAAGGCCGCCTACGACAAGACCGGCGGCAAGCCGGATATGGCGGCGTTCGAGGCCAAGAACACGCAGGACCTTCGCGGCATGCCGATCTGGGCGATGGACCGCTGGGCGGAACGCAGCTAGACCATTTTCAATCGTTATCGCGAAGAGGAATCATGATTGCAGGATTCATAGGACTGGGCACGATGGGCGCACCGATGGCCCGCAACATTCTCGCCAAGGGTCACCAGGTCATCGTGTGCGACGTGGTGGCTGGCGCCGTCGCCGCATTGGTCGCGGCCGGCGCCACCGCCGCGAGTACGCCGAAGGAGGTCGCCGCGCGCAGCGAAATAGTCATCACGATGCTGCCGGATTCACCCGATGTCGAGCGCGTGGCGATGGGCGACGACGGCATCGTCGCGGGTATCCGTCCGGGCATGGTCTACATCGACATGAGCACGATCGATCCGGCGACGACGCGGCGCATCGGCGCGGCGGTGGCGGCGAAGGGCGCGTCGATGATCGACAGCCCGGTGGGCAAGACCGCCGACGCCGCGGTCGCCGGCACGCTGACGCTGATGGTCGGCGGTCCGGCGGAGGTCGTCGCGCGTTGCCGGCCGCTGCTCGCGTGCATGGGCACCGATTTCTTCCATTGCGGCGAGCTCGGCGCCGGGCAGACGATGAAGCTTCTCAACAACCTGCTCGCGCAGGCGATCGGCTCGGCGTCGACCGAGGCGCTAGTTGCCGGGGTCAAGGCCGGACTGACGATCGAAACGATGATGAGCGTGCTGCGCACGACGATGGCGTGGAACAACCAGCTCGCGATCTCGATGCCGAAGCGCTCGCTGGTCGGTGATTTCACACCGGGGTTCATGCTGAAGCTCGCGCACAAGGATTGCCGGCTGGCGCTGCAGATGGTCGACGCGCTCGGGGTCGGCGCGCCGGTCGGTCACGCCACGCTGGCGGGCCTCGACGAGGGCATGCGCAGCGGCCTGTCGGACTACGACGTCGGGGCGATGCTCAAGCTGCGCGAGGAAGCCGCCGGCGTCAAAGTGCGCCTGCCGAAGGCGTGAGCAGCGCACCGGCTGCAGGCGGCCGCGCAATCGATCCCGCGGCGACGCGCACATTGCGCGGCGACGCGCTCGCCGTGTCGCAACTGGGCGTCGGCTGCGCGCCGTTCGGTACGCCCGGCACCGGCACTTCCGATGCTTCGGTGCAGGCGACTTTCGACGCGCTCTACGCGGGCGGATTGCGCTATTTCGACGTCGCGCCGCTGTACGGACTGGGGCTCGCCGAGCATCGGCTGGGCGCATGCCTGCGCGGCGTCGATCGCCGCGGCATCGTGCTGTCGACCAAGGTGGGCCGGCTGTTGCAACCGCAGGAGGGTGGCGCGGCCGCGGGCGTATCCGCGGGCGCGTATCCGTTCAGCGTGCGCTTCGACTACAGCTACGAGGGCACGCTGCGCTCGCTCGAGCACAGCCTGCAGCGCCTCGGCAGCAACGCGATAGACATCGCGCTGATTCACGACGTCAACCGCCGCTGGCAAGGCGACCTCGTCGAACAGCGCTACGGGGAAGCGATGCAGGGCGCCTATCGTGCGCTCGACGAGTTGCGCACCGCCGGCGTCATCAAGGCGATCGGTGTCGGCGTCAACGACTGGAGCATCCTGCAACGCTTCGCCGCGGACGGCGACTTCGACTGCTTCATGCTCGCCGGGCGTTACACGCTGCTCGATCATTCGGCGCTGGAGACGTTCCTGCCCGATTGCGCGCGGCGCAACATCGCCGTGCTGATGGCGGCGCCGTTCAATTCGGGAATTCTCGCCACTGGCGCGCGCGCCGGCGCCACCTACTTCTACACGCCGGCCGAGCCCGGGATCGTCGCGCGCACGCTGCGCATCGAAGCCGTTTGCGCGCGCCACGACGTCGCCATCGGCGCCGCGGCATTGCAATTCCCGCTGTCGCACCCGGTCATCGCGAGCGTCGTCACCGGCATGTCCAGCGCGCGCGAAGCCGCTGCCAACCTCGCCCATTGCCGCTCGCCGATTCCGGCGGCGTTCTGGCAGGAGATGAAGCACGAGGGACTGATCGCGCCTTCGGCGCCGGTGGTTGCGGCCTGAGCGACATGCGCTAGCTACCGCGCCCGCATGCGGGCGCGGCGGCAAAATCGAATGGCCGCCGCCGCTGCGGTGGCGCGCCGGCTGGAGAGGGGACCGGCTGAGCACTACACCAGGTCGGTGACGATCGCCTTGTCGAGGTCCGGCGCCGTCCTGATCTGCTTCAGGTCCATGAAGAACTTCACCTGGTATTCGAGGCTCGCGCGGAAATCCTCGCGCGCCATCAACTGCTTCACCGTCTTGAGGTCGTAGAAGCCGCTGGTGGCGATGATCTTTTCCATGATCGCGGCGTCGGTGGGATTCTTCTGTTCCTTGTTGACGTATTCGGTGATCGTGCGCAGCGCCTCGGCGTGCGTCTGCGGATCGTTCAGGAAGCGCACGCCCTTGTCATGGTAGGCCGCGAGGAAGCCTTGTAGCGCGGGACGGCTGCGCTTGACGACATCTTCCGTCGTCACGAAAAGGTCGTAGTTGAGGAACGGTCGCGTGGGGCCCGGCCCCTTGGTGAAATCATCGTGCGTGAAGAGCTCGCGCGTGTCCTTCTTCGTATTCATGATGTAGTAGCGACCGTTGACCGATGGCACGATCGCGTCGACACGCCCGGCCACGAACGCCGATTGTCCGTCGGCCGCCGGCAGGTTGACGAACTCGATGTCCTTCAAGCCCATGTCGAACTTGGCGAGCACGCGCGCGAGGAAATAATGGAGCGCGGTGCCGCCAGTGGCAGCGACGCGCTTGCCGGCAAGTTTCGGCACCGAATCGATGTCGTGCGCGCTCAAGAGCGCGAAGAGGCGTGATGGATCGGTTGGAATGGACACGAAGCGCAGCGGAATCGCGCCACCGGCGAGTCCCAGCAGCGCGGCGGTCGAGTTGACGAAGCTCAGGCCGATGCTGCCACCGCCCAGCGCCTGGATGATCTTGGGTCCCGCGGCCGACGCGAACAGCACCGTGTCGAGCGCAACGCCCGATTCCCTGAACCAGCCGTGCTGCTCGGTCAGGTCGATGATGCCCGACGCAGGCGCACGCAGCACGCCGATCGTCAGCGCTGCACTCGCAGGCTGCGCGAACGCGCGCGCTGCGAATCCCGACAACGGTGCCGCCAGGGCCGCCGCCGCCAATGCGGCGCCGCCATGGCCAAGCAGGTGCCGCCGAGTCGTCGATCGAATGTCACCTGCGTCCATGTTTTTGGTCCTCGTGTGGAG
This sequence comes from Betaproteobacteria bacterium, assembly GCA_040006455.1. GTDB lineage: Bacteria > Pseudomonadota > Gammaproteobacteria > Burkholderiales > Casimicrobiaceae > VBCG01. Next base: position 3,399 of record JBDTWY010000090.1, read on the forward strand.
AGCAACGCTACTCAAGGCGAGCTCGATGTTGAAAATTGGGTGTCGCGCCGATCGCGGGAGGCGAATTCAGCCGGAGTTTTCCGCCGGCAGCTGACGCGCCGCCTGCAGCGCCGACCACAGCTCGCGCTTCGCGGCGGCGAACGCATCGCTGACGCGAATCGCCTCGTTGCGCGGCCGCGCAAGCGGGTTCTGCACGATCGAGTGCACGCGTCCCGGGCGGCTCGCGAGGACGACGACGACATCGGACAGGAACACCGCCTCGTCGAGATCATGCGAGACGAACACGACGGTCTTTTGCGTGCTCTCCCACAGCGCGAGCACCGCCTCCTGCATGATGCCCTTGGTCTGCACGTCGAGTGCGGCGAATGGCTCGTCCATCAGCAGCACGTCCGGCGAGTTGGCGTAGGCGCGCGCGAGGTCGACGCGCTTGCGCATGCCGCCCGACAGCTGCTTCGGGTATGCGTTGCGAAAGTCGGACAGTCCGACCGAAGCGCACCAGTGCGCGACCAGGCGCTCGCGCTCGGCCTTCGGCACGCCGCGCGACTTCGGGCCGTATTCGACATTGCGCGCCACGGTGAGCCACGGAAACACCGCGTCCTGCTGGAATACGAAGCCGAGCGCGTGATTGATGCCGCGCACCGGCACGCCGTCATGCAGCACATGCCCCTGCGTCGGCGTCAACAGTCCCGCCATCATTCGCAGCAGCGTCGACTTGCCGCATCCGGACTCGCCGATGATGCAGACGAACTGTCCACGCGCGATGTCGAGGTCGACGTCGCGCAACACCGTCAGCGGCGTCGACGAGTCGCCGATCGCGAAGCGATGCGTGAGCCCCCGCACGCCGAGCTTGGCGGGCGGCGCCGACACCGGTCGCAATGCCGCGCTCATTGGAAAACCTTCGCGCTTCGCGCTCCGGTATTTGCGCCGTTGGGACGGCCCTGCGCGCTCATGGCTCGCGCCTCACGTCGCTCCAGGCCGTCAATGCGCGCCCCGACCGGCTCGCGACCTGGTCGAGAAGCGCGCCCAGAAGGCCGATGACGATGATGCCGACGATGGTGACGTCAGTGCGAAAATATTGGCCCGCGTTCTGGATCATGAAGCCCAGGCCCGAGGGCGCCGCGATCAGCTCGGCGGCCACCAGCGCGAGGAATCCCGTCGACACGCCGGTGCGCATGCCGGCGATGAAGTACGGGATCGCGCTCGGGATCGCGACGGTCGCGAACACGCGCCACTTCGACGCGCCGAGCGTGCGCGCCGCGTCGACATAGATCTGCGCGACTTCGTTCATGCCGGCGCGCGCATTGACGACGCAGGGCTTGAATACCGCCAGCACGATGATGATGATTCGCGAAGGCTCGCCGATGCCGATCCACACGATGACCAGCGGAATGTAGGCAAGCGCGGGGATCGGCCGGATCGCGTCGATGATCGGGTTGAGGACGTAGCCCCAGTACTTGAACCACCCTGCCATCGCGCCGAGGATCAACGCGAGGCTTGCACCGATCACATAGCCGATGACGACGCGCTGCAGGCTTGCGCTGGCGTTGACCAGCAGGTCGCCCGAGCGCAGTTCCTCGATGAACGCGGCGACGATCTGCGGGGGTGCCGGCACCAGCGCCGGATTGGTGCCGGGTCGCAATGCCATCAGCCAGTACAGGCCGACGACACCCAGCAGCGACAGCGTGCCAACGAGCACTGACGGGCGCAGCACGCGCCGCAGCAAAGTACCGGATCGCGCGAAACTCTCCATCAGTGATCGCGGCCCGGCATCACGACGCCGCGGCGGGCGCCGCCTTGCGTGCACGGCCGCGCAAATGAACGTTGCCCGCGACCACATCGAGTCGCGGTGACGCCGACGCGCGCAGCAGCAGGTTGTTCTTGCCTTTCTCGATGTGCGCGCCCATCAGCATCGCTGCCGAATGCGCGTCGCGCCGCTGGATCGCGACGATCAGGTGCTGATGCTCGTCGATGACACGCTGGAAGCGCTCTTCGCCGTAGCCGTAGCGCTTCAGCAATGCCGACAGCAACAGCCAATGACTGTCGACGATCGGCAGTGCGCCGGGATTGCCGGCGGCGTCGTTGATCACCGCGTGGAATTCGCGATTGGCGGCGGCCACCGACGCATGTTCGCCGGCCGCGACCAGCGCTTCGAGCTTCGCGGCCGCGTCGCGCAACCGCTGCAGGTGATGGTCGGTGCGCCGCTCCGCCGCACGGCGGGCGAGCATCGTTTCGATCGCGCAGCGGACGTCGAACAGGTCTTCGATGAAACCGCTGTAGATGGGCCGCACGCGCGCGCCGCGGTTGGGCTCGATGACGACGAGGCCTTCCCCATGGAGCACGCGCAACGCTTCGCGAATCGGCATGTGGCTGACGCCGTAGCGCAGCGCGAGTTCCTCGATGATGAGGCGCGAGCCGAACGGCAATTCGCCGGACACGATGTCGTTGCGCAGCAGGTGCTGGATATCCATCATTGCGATTGCCGGTCGGCTACCGACTGCCGGCGGATGGAGTCAGGTGTCTGGCGAGACGCCAATTTTTGATAGACTTTGACAAAACGGCATCGCAGCAAGGGGCTGACAGGCGCAGCCAACGGCGATATACTCGTTTTATTGATCAAATCTGTCAACCTCCCAAATCACGCTTCGCCGCACAATCGCCACGAAATGCCCACCTCGCCCGCTTCGCAGCGCGACCCGCGAACCTTGCAACAGTCCCATGTCGGCGCCTCCACTCCGGTTGCGGCCGACCCATCCACTGGCGATGTTGCAATCGTCGGCACGCGCGCCAATGCACGCCTTCTCCATCCCAATGACGATGTCGCCACGGCGTTGCGAGACATCCCCGCCGGCGCGCAGATAGTCGTCATGCAAGCTGCCGTGGTGCGCAAGGTCGCGCTGGTCGATGCCGTCGGCGCCGGCCACAAGTTCGCCGTGCGCGCGCTCTCCGCCGGCCTGCGCATCCGCAAGTACGGCGAGTTCATCGGCCGGTTGACGCGCGACGTCGCCACCGGTGAGTGGGTGCACGATCACAACCTCGCGACGAGCGCGCGTCACGACAGCCGGCACGAGGCCGCGTGGTACGCGCAGGCCGACGCTCCCGGCGACATCGTCGCCCTCGGTGAGCCGCGTTGCAGCGTCGGCGAGAGTCCCGTCTACGACATCGACACGCAACGACTCTATTGGGTCGATGTCCGCGACACGCCGGCGATTCACGCGCTGACGCTCGACGACGGCACTGCCCGCAGCTGGCCGATGGCCGAGGACGTGGGCTCGATCGTGCTCGCGGGTCGTGATCGGCTGCTCGTCGGGCTGCGCTCGGGCTTCGCCTTCTTTGACTGTGCGAGCGGCTCCCTCACGCCGCTCGTCGATCCCGAGCCGGCGCTGCCGCGGAATCGCCTCAATGACGGCAAGTGCGACGCGCGCGGGCGGTTCTGGTGCGCGTCGATGAATCCCGAGTCGGGCATCGCCGAAGGCAGTCTCTACGTGCTCGACAAGGACCTCACCTGCCGCCACGTGCTCGACGACTGGCTGACGCCCAATGGCATCACGTGGAGCCTCGATGGCGCAACGATGTTCATCGCCGACACGCGGCGCGGCTATATCAGCGCATTCGCATTCGACGTGGACTCGGGGACGCTCGGCGAGCGCCGCGTGTTCGCCGACCTCGGCGCATTTCCGGGCGGGCCGGATGGGGCGACAGTCGATCGCGAAGGCTACCTTTGGTCGGCACAATTCGACGGCGGCTGCCTCATCCGCTACGCACCCGACGGCACGATGGATCGAGTGGTGCGGCTGCCGGTGTCGAAGCCGACGTCGTGCACGTTCGGCGGCGCCGGCTACCGGCAGCTTTTCGTGACGACGGCGACGCGTGGCATGCATGCCGAGAGCCTGCGCAACGAGCCGATGGCGGGCCGGATCCTCGTGCTGGATGTCGGCGTCGGCGGATTGCCGCCTGTTGCGTTCGGCGCGCGGCGACACGCGTGATGACGGCGTTACGCAGCTTCGACGGCTATCGGCGCGCGAACGGCCACGTTGGCGTGCGCAATCACGTGCTCGTGCTGTCGCCCACCGGCCTCACGTCGGCGGCGGCTACGCGCGTCGCATCGCTCGTCCGCGGCAGCATCTGCGCGACCTCGGGCTACGGTCGCGGCCAGGTGACCGCCGATGCGCAACTGCATTTCGATACGCTGCTCGGCCTCGCCTGCAATCCCAATGTCGCCGCGACACTGGTGATGTCAGCCAGCGACGACATCACCGCGTCGTTCGTCGACGCGATCCTGGCGCGCGGCATGCCGGCGGCCGGATTGTCGCTGCCGGGTGTCGACGAGGACGCGCTCGCGCTTGTCGATCGCGGGGTGCGCATCGCCACGCGGCTGGTGCGTGACGCGTCGGCGCTGCGGCGCCAGCGATGCACGCTCGCCGACCTCTGCATCGCCGTCGAGTGCGGGCATTCCGACGCGACGTCGGGGCTGGTCTGCAATCCGCTCGCCGGCCGCATCACCGAGATCGTCGTCGCCGCCGGCGGCCAGGCGATGTTCAGCGAAACCGTCGAGTGGACGGGCGCAGAGCACCTGCTCGCGAGCCGCGCCGCCAGCGGCGCGGTCGCGCAACAGATTGCCGGCGCGGTGCTGGCGCGCGAGCGCATGGTGCGCGACAGCGGCGGCGACATCCGCGCGCAGAATCCCGGTCCGCAGAACAAGGCCGGTGGGCTGACGACGATCGAGGAGAAGGCGCTTGGCGCCATTTCGAAAGGTGGCGCGCAACCTATCCGCGGCCTGCTGCGGGCGGCCGAACAGCCCCAGGGTCCGGGGCTGTTCCTGATGGACACGCCCTACTTCTCGCCGGAATCGATGACGGCGATGGTCGCGGGCGGTGCGCAGCTGGTGCTGTTCACGACGGGTGCCGGCAACAGTTATTGCAGTCTGGTCGCGCCGACTTTCAAGATGAGCGCCAATGCACGGACCTGCGCGCGACTTGGCGAACAGATCGACTTCGCGGCAGTGCGCGCGATCGACGATGGCATCGCGCTGGACGCGCTTGCCGACGATGCGCTGGACCGCCTGCTCGACATTGCCTCGGGCACATCGACGTACGGCGAGATCGTCGGCGAAGGCGGCGAGGTCGTGAGCCGCCTTGGACCGTCCATGTAATTTCCACGGCGCGCGCCCGCTGGCTGTTCAGGGCTCGCGTACGTTCATCCAGGAGATGCATTCCGTGACGCTACCCCTCGATCCCGTCTCGCGCCTGGCGCAATTCCCGACTTCGGTCGTTTCCGATGCGCTCGACGAGCTCGGCATCCACGGCGTGCTGCCGGGCATTCGCGCGCAACGGATCGGCCAGGGCCGCATCGCCGGTTTGGCGCTGCCGGTGCACCTCCAGCCCAAGTCGAACGATCCTTCGGCATACCGTTTCGGCGGCGGCGTCGGCAAGCCGCTCGAGCAGGTGTTGCAGACCATGCGCGATGGCGACGTCGTCGTGATGGACCTGGGTGGCACCGACCGCGCGGCGGCATGGGGCGGACTGGCGTCGCGCCTCGCGCAGCGCCGTGGCGTGCGTGGCACGATCATGTGGGGCGCGTGCCGTGACATCGATGAGATCCGCGCGATCGGCTACCCGGTGTGGGCGGTCGGCGTGTGCCCACGGCGCAGCCGCAACGATTTCACGTTCGGCGCGATCAACCAGCCGGTGACAATTGGCGACGTTGTCGTCGGGCCGCGCGACTTCATCCTCGCCGACGAGAGCGGCGTGATCGCCATTGCGCACGCACGGATCGACGAGCTGCTCACGCTGGCCGCACGCATCGCCGAACAGGAAGCGTTGCTGGAGGCGCAGGTGATCAACAATTCGCTGGCGTCGTGGGACGCGGTATGACTGCGACAATTGCCCGGTGCCCACGTAGCCGCGCGGCCCCAATCTGGCGGCAGCTGGCGTTCCAAGGCATAATCGGCGTATTGCGCGCTTCGCGAGTCGCGCGCCGTTTTCCTCGACAGCATCGGCCGTTGGCCACGTAGCGAAGGGGTCGGGTTATGACACCGCGAACGCGTTTCTTGCCGGGATAGCCACCGCGTCGGGTTCGCTTGGGTCTTCGATGACAAAAAGTGCGACTCGATCGCACTTTTTTTTCGTCTCGAGGAAAGCAGCATGCCCAACATCACATTGCCCGACGGCTCCGTCAGGTCGTTCGCCTTACCCGTCAGCGTTGCTGACGTCGCCGCGTCGATCGGCCCGGGGCTCGCCAAGGCCGCGCTCGCGGGCCAGGTCGACGGCGTCGTCGTCGACACGTCGCACATCATCGACTGTGACGCCCACGTCGCGATCGTCACCGACAAGGATGCCGCCGGTCTCGACGTGCTGCGGCACTCGACCGCGCACCTGCTCGCGTACGCGGTCAAGGACCTTTTCCCCGAAGCGCAGGTGACGATCGGCCCGGTGATCGAGGACGGCTTCTACTACGACTTC
>JBDTWY010000091.1:0-9626 GCA_040006455.1 Betaproteobacteria bacterium
CGCACGGCATGAAGCGGCCCCTACACTCCGTCATTCCCGCGAAAGCGGGAACCCAATGTCGGTGAATGCACCGGCCGCCCGGCATGAAGCGGCCCCTACACTCCGTCATTCCCGCGAAAGCGGGAACCCAGTGTCGGTGAATGCACCGGCCGCCCGGCATGAAGCGGCCCCTGCACTCCGTCATTCCCGCGAAAGCGGGAACCCAGTGTCTTCAGCCGTGACGCTGAACGACGCTGGGTTCCCGCTTTCGCGGGAATGACGGCACCAGGATGACGGCAGCGGGAATGACGGATACGGTCGCTTTCGCGGGAATGACGGCACCAGGATGACGGCGGCGGGAATGGCGGCAGCGGGGACAACGGCAGCGGGAGTGACGGCAGCGGGAATAACGGCAGCAACCAAGACGGCCGTTATGGACCTCGCCGACGTCACGCTGCTCGCCGCCGACACGGCGAACCACGCGCTCGCCTTGCGCGCGCTGCGGCGGTCGATGGAAGGCATCCGCTTCGGCCGCGTCATGCTGCTGACCGACGCGATGCCGATGGGCCTCGACGTGCCGGCGGATATCGACGTCGTGCCGATCGCCCCCATCGGCTCACGCGATGCTTACTCCCTGCTGATGCTGAAATCGCTGCTCCCGCACGTGACGACATCGCACGTGCTGGTCGTGCAGTGGGACGGCTACGTCGTCAACGCCGATGCCTGGGAGCCAGGCTTCCTCGATTGCGATTACCTCGGTGCGAAGTGGTTCTGGCACAAGGACGGCATGAACGTCGGCAATGGCGGGTTCTCGCTGCGTTCGCGCAAGCTGCTGGCCGCGCTCGCGGATCCCGCGATCGGCGGCGACGGCGCCGAGGACGAGCTCATCTGCCGCAAGTTCCGGCCGTTGCTCGAGCGCGACCACGGCATCCGCTTCGGCCACGAGGCCACCGCCGACCGGTTCGCGTTCGAGGCGATGTACCCCGCGGGCATGCCGTTCGGCTTTCACGGCCTTTACAACTTCGTGCGCGTGATGAAGCAGGCGGAACTGGCTTCTGTCGCGACACAATTCTCCGACGCGATCGCGGGCTCGCCGCAATGCCTGCAACTGTTGCACAACGCACGCGCACTGGCGCAATGGCAGGCGGTGGACGCGCTGGCGACGCGGATGCTCGCGGCGCATCCCGACCACGCCGAGGCGCTCGCGGTGCGGGCCGAGGCGCGCCGTCGCGACAGTCCCCATTCGGGCGTCGCGCGCAACGACCCGTGTCCATGCGGCAGCGGCAAGCGCTTCAAGCATTGCCATGGACGCGAAACCACGATCGCCACCGCGGCCGCAGCGTCGAGTGGCGTGGACGCGCTGACGCGCCGGGGAATGGCCGCGCACCAACGCGGTGATCTCGACGCTGCGGCGCGCGACTATCGCGAGGCGCTCGCGATCGATGCCGACGCAGCGCACGCCGCGCACTACCTCGGCGTGATCCACTACCAGCGTGGCGAGTTCGACGCCGCGCTGCCGCTGATCGAGCGCTCGGTCGCGCAGGTTGGCGACGAGGCCGAGTTCCACAACAATGCGGGCCTGCTCTACGCCGCCGTGGACCGCGTCGACGATGCCGTCGAGGCGTACCGCAACGCGCTCGCGCGCCGTCCCGATCATGCGACGGCATGGAACAACCTCGGGCTCGCGTTGACCCAACGCAACGATCTCGATGGCGCATCCGATGCCTATCGCCTGGCGCTGACCGTCAATCCGGATTTCGCCGAAGCGCGCTGGAATCTCGCGCTGGCGTTGCTGGCACGCGGCGACTTCGCCGAAGGATGGCGTCACTACGATGCGCGGCTCGCGCTGCCCGCGTTGTCGGACGGCGAACGCCGTGTCAGCGGCCCGCGCTACGACGGCCAACCGTTGCAGGGACGCACGCTGCTGCTCGCCGCCGAACAGGGCCTTGGCGACACGCTGCAGTTCATTCGCTTCGCGCGCGACTTCGCCGCGCGCGGCGCGCGCGTGATCGCCCAGGTTCCGGAGCCGCTGATGCATCTGTGCGCGACGGCCGCAGGCGTCGCGGAGGTCCTCGCCTCCGCCGACCCGTTGCCCGCGTACGACTTTCAGTTGCCACTGCTGTCGGTGGGGTCAGCGCTGGCGCTCGATCCGATGTCGCTGCACGGTGACGCGCCCTACCTGACCGCGGATGACGCGCGCGTCGTCAAGTGGCGCAACGTGTTGCACGCGCAGCGCGCACGCCTGCGCATCGGCCTGTCGTGGGCGGGCAATCCGCGCCACGGCAACGATCGCCGGCGCTCGATCGCGCTGGCGACGCTCGCGCCTTTGCTCGATCTCGACACGGTCGCCTGGTATTCGTTGCAGCGTGACGACGGTGAAGACCAGATCGCCGACGTGCCGTCGGCGCGCTCGCTGCGGCTTGTCGATGCCCGCAACGACTTCGACGACAAGGCGGCGCTGATGCGATCGCTCGACCTCGTGATCAGCGTCGACACGAGCAATGCGCATCTCGCCGGCGCGCTGGGCGTGCCGGTCTGGGTGCTGCTGCCGTTCGCGCCGGACTGGCGCTGGGGGCTCACGGGTGCCGGGACGCCGTGGTACCGCAGCGCGCGGCTGTTTCGCCAGCCGGCGACGCGCGACTGGGAACCCGTGGTGGCTGACGTATTGCGCGCGCTGTCGGCGCTGGACGAGCGCTGACGATGCCGGCGCGCAACGATCCATGCCCGTGCGGCAGCGGCAAGCGCTACAAGCATTGTCATGGCGCGACTGCGCCGGATGGCACAGCGCAAATGCGGTCCGATTCCGCCGTGCCCGGCGACGCCGGGAATGCGGGCGCGGCCGCCGAACCGGAGCCGATCGCCGCGCTGCGCCGGGCCGCGCGCAATTCCAGCGGCGAGCCGCAACTCGAGCACTGGCGCGCGCTGGCAGCCGCATCTCCAGGCGATTCCGAAGCGCTCTTCATTCTCGGCAACGATGCACGCAACCGCGGCGACTTCGCGCACGCGGCACGGCACTACGAGGCCGCGCTCGAATCGACGCCCGACCATGGCGGGCTGCTCAACAACCTCGGTCTCGCCTACGAAAAGATGGCGCGGCTGGATGACGCCGAATCGCAGTTCCGGCATGCGCTCGCGCTTGCACCCGACGGCCTGCAGCCGCTCGCAAACCTGGCGCAGAACCTGTTCCAGCAGCGTCGCTATGCGGATGCCGTGGAGTTTTTCGATCGCCTGACCTCGCGGTATCCGCAACTGCCGCACGCGTCGATCCACGGCAATCGCGGGCTGTGCCTGACGCTGGTCGGCCGGCTTCGCGACGCCGAGGCATCGCTGGCGCGCGCGATGGAGATCGATCCAAGCCTGACGACGCTGGCGCGCAATCGCGGGCTGCTGCTGGTCGCGCAAGGCAAGTGGCCGGCGGCGACACCGCTGCTCGAGACCGCCGCCGCGGCGGATCCGTCCGACATGTTCGCGGCGAGCTCGCTCGAGCATTGCCGCGCCAACAACGCCGACTGGCGCGACGGCGGCGCCGGCATGCGGCGCATCCTCGACGCGATGCGCGATCCCGAAAGGCGCGACCAGATCCGCGTGATGCCGCTCGACATCCTTGCACAGAGCGATGATCTCGGGCTGCAGCGCATCGCCACGCGCAGCTGGGCGGCACTGCCATTGGCGGCGCCCACGGTGCCGGACGCAGGCAGGAATCGGCTGCATCTCGGTTTCGTGTCGACCGATTTCTGCAACCATCCGGTTGCGCGCCTGCTGCTGGGGCTGCTCGACAAGCTCGACCGCAGCCGCTTCGAGGTCACGAACATCGCCATCGCCCCGCAGCGGCTCGATGACGAAATCCTTGCACGCAGCAAGCTGGCCTGCGATCGCTACATCGAGATCGGCAAAGGTGCCTCACCGGAGGACAATGCAACGCGCCTGCGTGCACTGGGCGTCGACGTGCTGTTCGACCTCAACGGCATCACCGGCGCCAGCCTGCCCGCGCTGTTCGCGCATCGCACCGCGCCGATGCAGGTCAATTTCCTCGGCTACACGGCCACGCTGGATGGCGCCACGCACGACTACATCATCGCCGACAGCTACTGCATTCCCGAGGACGCCTCTTCGCAGTACGCGGAACGCGTGCTGCGGCTCGATCCCTGCTATCTGCCGTCGGACGCGGCGCGCACGCTCGCCGATCCACTGCCGTCGCGCGCCGATTACGGGCTTCCCGAAAACGCCTTCGTGCTGGCGATGTTCGGCGCGTCGTTCAAGATCAAGCCCGACATGTTCGCGCGCTGGATGTCGATCATGCGTGCGCATCCCGAAACGGTCATGTGGCTGCGGCCGACGTTTCCCGTCATCGCCGGCAACCTGCGCAGCGCGGCCGAGACCGCGGGAATCGCCGCATCGCGGCTGATTTTCGCACCCGAAGACCGTATATCCAGCTACCTCGCGCGCTTTCGCCTGGCCGACCTGGTCCTCGATACGTTTCCATTCGGCTCGCACACGACCGTCAACGACGCATTGTTTGCCGGCGCACCGGTGCTTGCGCTGGCCGGCAGGAGCTTCGCCGCGCGCGCATCGGCGAGCCAGCTCGTCACCATGGGCTTGCATGAGCTCGTCGCCGACACGCCGGATGACTACGAGTGCTTGGCACACGCGCTGATCGCCGATCGTGCGCGCCTCGCGCAGCTCAGCGCGCGCGTGCGCTCGGCGGAAGCGCGCCGCGCGCTGTTCGACATGGATCGCTACGCGGAGGAATTTGCCGGGCTGGTGTTCGCCGGCTGGCGCGCGCTTGCGCAAACACGCAGCGCGCCCTGACGCCACGAGTCAGCGCGCGTTCTCTTCGATCGCCGCGGCAAGCGCACTCACCGGCGCGGGATCGTCGAATATCCTCGCACGATGGTCGCGAATCATCGCCGCCTGCTGGTCGCGCCACGGCCGGTCGTCGGCGATCCGCGCGGCGATCGCCAAATAATCGTCCGCGTTCGCGGCGATCAGCCCGTCGACGCCCATCAGCCGCAGCATGCCCGCACTTTGCCGCGCGCGCATGAACCGTCCCGGCAGCGTGACGATCGGCAGTCCGGCGGCGATCGCGTCGAGCGACGTGTTGCCGCCCGACCAGCGCGTGGTGTCGAGCATCGCGTCGCAGACCGCGTTGACGCGCAGGTACTGGTCGTGGCGCATTCCCGGCAGCCAGATCACGCGCCCCTCGGGAGCGATGCCCGCTGCCTGCAGCGCGCGGTCGAAGCGCGTGTGGAAGCGCGTGGTGATGTAGGGGTTGAGCCCGCTGAACAGCACCAGCGTCGCGCGCGGATTGCGCGCCAGTACGTCGACGAACAGCGCGTCGTCGCGCGGGTGGATCTTGAACAACGACTGCGGGCACAGGAACAGCGCACGATCCTCGGGCAGTCCCAATGCGGCGCGGCTCACGTCCGCGGGCGCCGGCGCGATTGGCATCCGGTAGCGAGTGCCGATGCCCGGCAGGCGCACCAGGCGCTCGCTGTAGTGCGACTCGCCATCGGCGGGCTCCATCGCATCGCTCGAGAAAAAGACATCGATCGTCGGGTGCCCGGTGGTGACCGGATGCCCCCAGCCGGCGCATTGCAATGGCGCAAGACGCAGCGCCGCAAGAATGAATGACGTGGCGTCCATCCCCAGCTCGGGATAGACCAGCACGTCCGGCGCGTCGGCGCGGATCGTGCGCGCGATTTCCGACGGCGTGCGCCGCGGCATCGCGCGAAACGCGTCCGACGCCGCGCGCAGCTCGCCGACAAGCTTGTCGTCGGACGCATGCAGGTGGTAGACGATGATCTCGAAGCGCGCGCGGTCGAGCCCGGTGATCCAGCTCGCGAAGTAGCGGCCGACGGTGCCGTCGCGGAAGAACGACGAGACGAAGCCGACGCGCAGCTTGCGGCCATTGCGCGGCGCGCGCGCGGGAAGTGCGGCCGCCGGCGCGGCGCCGGCGAGCAGCGTCGCCATCAATGTCGCGTAGCGCTGCTGCAGCGGCTTGTCGTCGTCGCCCTGGTAGGCGAGCAGGAAATTGCTCCAGCGCAGCCGGTCGAGCCGCGCTTCCGCATCGAGCTTCACCGCCGCGATCGGCAGCTCCCGCTCGAGCACGCCCAGTCCGGCCGCATAGTCGGCACGCGCGCGTTCGACATCCGCCGCGTCGACGTAGATGTTCGGCAACAGCAGGTGGCGTCCCATCTGCGCGCGCAGCACCGACGGATCGCGCCGTGCGCCCTCGTCGAACACGCGCCGCGCGCCGGCCAGGTCGTCGGCCTCCGCCAGCGCGCGCCCGAGCTGTATGCACACTTCGGCATCGGCCGGCGAGTGCTTGGCGGCCAGCGCATAGAGCTTGATGGCGTCGGCGAGGCGATCGTTGCGCTGCCTGATCGACGCCAGCGCCGTCAGCGCATTCACCTGCCGCGGATTGATCGCGATCGCGCGCTCGAGCGCGCGTTCCGCGTCCTCGGTCTTGCCCATGTCACGCAACGCGGTGCCAAGATTGGCGAATGCATGCGCGTAGTCGGGATCGAGCGTCGTGGCGCGACCGAACGCCGCCGCAGCTTCCGGCAGCGACCCGAGGTTCCACAGCGCGCTGCCCAGGTTGTTCCATGTGCGCGCCTGGCCCGCGTCGAGATCCAGTGCATGGCGAAACACTTCGGCCGCGCGCGACGGATTGCCGGTCACCGCATGCAGCGTCCCGAGCTCCGCCCACGACCTGGCGTCACCGGGCACCAATGCGGTGACCGCGTCGAGATCGGCGAATGCCGTGGCGAGGTCGTGCAACGCTTCGGCGGCGCGCGCGCGCACGCGCAGCGCGGCGACGCGTTGCGGCGCGCCGAGCGTCGCATCGGCAAGCGCGCCGCTGGCCGCGACGCGCGCCGCGGCGGCGTCGCCGGCCTGCATCAGGCGCGCCGCCGTGGCGACCTGCTCAGCGCTCGATGGCATGTTCGATCGCCGACTCCGCGTACGCAGCTGCCAGCGCCGAATCGTACGCAGCCTCGAGGTTCCGCGCGTAGACGCGCGCGTCGGTCCACGCGGCGCTGGCGACGCAGGCGCGAATCGATTCGCGGACATCGCGCATGAACACGTCGTCATTGGCCAGGCGCACGGCGATCTCGACGTACTCCTTGCCGCTGGTGGCGATCGTGCGTGTCTCGCCCAGATGGGTCAGCATGCTGTAGCCGGTGCGCTCGCCATGCGCGTGGCCGCACAGCGTCACGACGGGCACGCCCATGTTGAGCGGCTCGATGGTGCCATTGACGTTGCCGAACGGCATCGGATCGAGCACGAAGTCGACGAGCGCGTAGCGCGCGAGGTTTTCTGCCTCGTCGCGACCTTGCGGCAGCACGATCGCGCGCGACGGATCGATGCCAGCCGCCGTCAGTAGCGTGGGATAGGTGTCGCGAAGCCAGTCGGCGTTGGGCGAGAAAGCGAGGCGCGCGCGCGGCAGCCGTTCGAGGACTTCCTTCCACAACGCCGTCGTGCGCCGCGACAGCTTGAGCGGCGTGACGAACGCGCCGATGACGACGTCGTCCGCGGCGATTCGCAGTCCCGCGCGATGGAACGGGTGATCGCACGCCGCGGTCATCCGGCGGAACGGGTAGACGCAGCCCTCCATCGGCAGCAACGTCTCGACCAGGAACTTGCCATTGCCCGGCAAATCGGCAAGCCGGTCGGTGAGCTTGAAGTCGACCGCCGACAGCCCCAGCGCGCCCGCGCTGGCGACGTGGGTGATCTGCACGCGCGCCGGTTTGCGCGCAAGGATCGCCGGGCGGGCGCCGCGCGTGTGCGTCGACAGGTCGACCAGGATGTCGAGGTCCGCCGCGGCGATCCTGCGCACCGCCTCGTCGTCGCCGATCCCCGCGAGCGATTCGAAAGCGTCGCCCAGTGCGCGATACGCCTGCGTGACCGCGTCCTCGGCGGCCGCGGTCGAATAGAAGTGGATCGCGAAGCGCGTGCGGTCATGGTGGCGCACCGCGTCGAGCATCATCTTGCCCATCACATGGTCGCGCAGGTCCGCAGACAGGTAGCCAATGCGGATCGCGCCGGGCTTGCGCGCGGCAATGCGCGCGATCGGTTCGCCATACACGCGTTGCGCCGCGCGATCGTAGGTCGAATAGAGCGACGCCTGCGTGCCCGGCTCGATGTCGAAGAACAACATCAGGTACAGGAGCTGCTCGAGCGAATCGACCAGGTCGAGCTCGCTGGCAGGCTTGAATTCGTCGCGCGCCAGCCGGTCGATGTAGCGGTGCACCTTCGCATAGTCGCCCATGTACTGGTAGTACTCCAGCGCGTTGGCGACGAGACCCAGCGCATCCGGACAGCGGCGCTCGAAGCGCTCGAAGGCACGCATCCACGCAGCGCCACGTCCGGCGCGCGACAGCACGTCGAGCAGCGTGCGGTGTGCTTCCGCGCGCGCCGGCTGCGACTTGACGACGAATTCCAGTGCCGTCACCGCGGAGTCGGTTTCTCCCAGTTCGTCGAACACGACGCCCATGTTGAAATGCGCATCGAGCAGCGCCGGCGACAGGTCGAGCGCGCGCTGGTACGCACGCGCGGCGTCACCGAGGTAGCGCTGCATCTGCAGCGCCACGCCATGATTGAAATGCGTCTCGGCATCGAAGGGATCGCGCGCCAGCGCCGCGGCAAAGGCCTCGATCGCCGACGCGCCGTCGCGTTGCGCCAGCGCCGCGTGGCCGATCGCCCGCACGATCGACACGTCGCCGGGATTGCGCGCGATTCCCTCCTCCAGCAGGCGCCGCGCGAAATCCGCGCGATGGTCGGCGAGCGCCAGTTGCGCGAGCGCCACGCGGGACTTGGCGTCGCCGGGCGCGATTTGCAGCGCGGCCGCAAAGTCAGCGGTGGCGCCCACGGCATCGTCGGCGTCGCGTCGCAGCGCGCCACGCAGGTGCAGCGTCGGCGCGTGCGCCGGCTGTTCGCGCAGGATCGCGTCGTATGCCGCGCCGGCGTCGGCATTGCGACCATCGCGATGCGCGTCGATCGCAAGGGCCAGCATCGACTGGATTGCGCCCGCCGTCGACGCCGCATTCGTGCCGGCCGGCAGTCCATCGAGCAGTGCGGCGAGTGCCCCGGGCCAGTGTCGCGGATCGACGGGCAAGCATGCGTCGGCCAGCGGCGCGTCGATGTGCGGCACCCGGCTGCCGCTGACGACATGCCGCGCCGGTCGCGCGGCCAGCAGCGGCCCGGTCCTCCGGTGCAACGCAGTGAAATCGAGCAGCACGTCGGGATCGGCGGCGGCCAGCGCACGCGCCGATTCGATATCCGGGATCTCCGGCATCTGCGTCACGCGCGCGGTGACAAGGCGCGCCGATTGCAGGCGGTCGACGGCGCGTTGTGCGTCGCCGAATGCCGCGAACGACAGCTCGACGCGCGGTTCGATCGCCTGCAGCGCGGTCACCAGCGACATCCAACGACTGTCGTCGGCATCGATGGTCGTCGTGTCGACCAGCACGATCATGCGCACGCGTTCGCCTGCGGTCCGTACCGGCCACATCAGCGGCACGTCGGCGGCGTGCCGCGCGGCGCACAGCTCGCCGTAGCGGCTTGCGGCGCGCTGCGCCAGCGCGTCGCGCGTCGCCGCCAAATCGACACCGCGCGATAGCGACACTGCCAGCAAGCGCAGGTCCTCG
>JBDTWY010000092.1:0-9375 GCA_040006455.1 Betaproteobacteria bacterium
GGGTGCAAGACGGCGCTTGGTTGCGTCCGCGACCCACGCGCCGATGATGTCGCGGTGGTCCTGGGGCTTGTTAAGGAAATTGCGGCGCAAACCCTCGTCGCTCACGTTGGCGATGCGCGCGCAAACGGCGCGGTACGCCTGCTCCAACGCGTCGCGTGACTCCGCTTCCAGGTTGTTCGCCGCCGTCGCGCGGCTGTGCTGCCACCAGATCGGCGCCAGCGTAAAGATGCCGCCTTCCTTCAAGCCGAACTTGCGGATCAGCCGGACCGCGCGGCGCGTGGCGGATGCTGCCTCGGTCGGCTTGCCCGCAACCAGCGAAGCCTTCGCGATCCAGGCCAGCGCGTCGACCTCGCCGAGCTGGGCGCCCCGGTCGCGGACCAACTTGAGATGGCGTCGCAACTCGCGCAACGCCGTTGCGACATCACCCTTGCCGAGCGCGAATACGCCGCGGTTGAGCTGCAGTTGCAGTGTGAGGTCGGGATCGCCGATGGCTCCGGCGAGCACCGCCCACTGTTCGAGCAATTCGCTCGCGCGATCGATATTGCCCAGCATGAATTCGACGTCGGACAGGCCCTCGACGGTATAGACGGCAAGCGCGCGCGTGCCCGCTGTGCTCCCGATTTCTCCAATCGACGCATACAGTCGCCGTGCACGCCGGTAGAGCCCCAGGGCCAGGTACACAGTGCCGGTATTCGACAATATGATCGCCTGACGTTCCGGGTAACCCGCGCGGGCGAACGCGGCAAATGCTTGGCTGAGCAGCTCGAGCCTGGTGCCGAGATCGGCGCTGGCGTTGTTGAGGCCGTTGAGCGCGTTGCCCATGCCGTAGTAGTCGCCCGCCTGCCGTGCGCGGACAAGCGCTGCATCGTTCGACTCGCGCGCTTCGGCGAAGCGTTCCGAATCCGTCAGCGCGCTGCCACGAGCCCACAGCGCCCGTCCCTCGCCCGCGATGTCGCGCAGCACCGCAAAGCGCTCGGCCGCCAGTGTCGCGTTGGCGACCGCCTTGTCAGAGGCTTTGGTCCGGATCTGCGCCTCCGCGAGGCGCAGCAATGCAAGCGCCTCGAGTCGCGGATGCTCGCCTTCGCGCGCCGCCTTGAGCGCGGCCTGCGCCGCCTTGAGCGCGGCGTTGTACTCACTCGCGCGCATCTGCACCATCGCAAGCGTGCACAGTGCCTGCGCCTTCGCTGCCGCCATGCCCGATTGCGTGCCCTTGAGGGCGGCGAGCGTGAGCATTGATGCGGCGTCGCTTGACGCGGGGTCGAGCTTTCCCTGGGCAATGAAGCTTTCTGCCCGCAATTGGAGGAGATCGAGCCGCGAAGCGGCGGACAGGTCGGGCGCTGCCAGCTCGGCCGTTGCGAGCTCGATCGCAGCGGCGTGCTGCCCGGCCCACGCAAGTTCACGTATGCGTTCGGTTGCGGCTGACGCGGTAATGACTCCCTTGGCTGCAACAGCAGACCGATCCCGTCCGGCAGTTGCGTGAGTGCTGGCGGCATGCCGCGCCGGTTGGCCATTCCCCGCCGTCCGCATCCGCGGGCGCCGCGGCGCATTCCCCAGTGGCGCCGGCGCCGATTTCAGGCTGCGCGGGGCCGGCGACTTCTGCTTGGTCGTGGCAGGCATGGCAAAGGAGGGCGGGTGTTGTTGTCGAACGGTTCGTGCACGTGCTGGCGCCCATCCCGGTGCGTCTCGTCAGGAAAGGGCGATGCCGGCTTGTAGGTCCGGCAAGTCTAAGGCGGCGGCACGCGCTTGGCGAGCGCATCCGCCGCCTCAGGCTAAGCGCTTGATGCGGCCGGCTTTTTGAGGGATAATCACCGGCTTTGCTGCATCTGGCTGGCCGGGGCGGTCCCGGCGCAACGATATCGAAGGAGCGAGCGATGGCTCGAGTCTGTCAAGTAACGGGCAAGCGCCCGATGGTGGGCAACAACGTTTCCCACGCCAATAACAAGACCAAGCGCCGGTTCCTGCCGAACCTGCAGCGCCGCCGGTTCTGGGTCGAGAGCGAAAACCGCTGGGTGAATTTGCGCCTGACCACCAACGCGCTGCGCACGATCGACAAGAACGGCATCGATTCCGTGCTGGCCGACATCCGCGCCAAGGGCGAGCGCGTCTAGCCCGCTCCAAGGAGAAAAACCATGCGCGAAAAGATCAAGCTCGAATCGTCGGCCGGCACCGGCCACTTCTATACGACCAGCAAGAACAAGAAGCTGATGCCGGAAAAGATGGTGATCAAGAAGTTCGATCCCGTCGCCCGCAAGCACGTCGACTACAAGGAAACGAAGCTCAAGTAACCGGGCTGTCTGTTCCTTTTCACGAAAAAGGCCCGCGCATGCGGGCCTTTTTGCGTTGTAGCCGCGATCGCATGCAATCTTCGCCCGATCGCGTGGGCGATTGGCGTCCTCGTATCTAGGCATTCAACGAACGCTTTTCCCGGCTCTCTTACGACCCTTCGACGCGATCTTGACGGCGGTGGCGCCAACGGATCGCGGACGCGAGGGGCTCTTCCGCGTGCGCTTTTTAGTTGTCGCACGTCGCGCCGGCGTGGAGGCGGTGGTGTTCGAGGCGGCACCGAGCCATGGCATGGCGTCGGCGAAGCGCAGCACTTCGCCTGCCTCGTCGAGCGTGTAGCCGGGAACGGTGTCGATCGTCTTCGCAAACGCAGGGCTTTTCAGTACTGCGATCAGCTCCTTGAGCGCCGGCGAGTCCAGCGTCCGCACGTTGCAGGCCAGCATGTAGCGTTCGGTGATGACCGGGATGAAATCGAGGTGGAACTGTCGCGCGGCAGGTTCGACGCCCAGCCCCACATTGGCGGCGCCGCTGGCGACGAAGGCGGCGACGGCGGCGTGTGTGAACTCACCGCTGTCGTATCCGGAAATCCTGCGGGCGTCGATGCGCGCCGCATGCAAAAGCCCGTCGAGCAACACGCGCGTCCCCGAAGTGGGTTGGCGGTTGACGAATTTGACGCCGCGCTTCGCCAGGTCGGCGAGTTTACGGATGCCGAGCGGATTGCCGCGCTGGACCATCAATCCCTGCGTGCGCGTCGCGAGGCGAATGATCCGCTGCTGTGCGGCGCGAATCCACGGCGCATAGGGCTCCCACAACGATGGCGCCAGGTCGCCGAGCGCGACGTGGAATCCCGCGACGTCGCATTGCCCGCGCGCGAGCGACGCCAGCGCTTCGACACTGCCCATGTACCGCAACTCCATTGCGGCGTTGCCGGCACGCCGCATCAGCTCGGGAAGCTTCTCCACCGCGTAGCCGTGGCTTGCGTGCATGCGCAGATGCGACGGCGGCTTCGCGCCCGCCCTGGAGATTTCGGCGTTGAGCTCCGAAGCAATGTTCTCGAGCTGGGGAAAGAGGCTCGCCATCACGCGCTGCTCCGCCCACAGGAATTTGTGGCCGAGCGGCGTCAGCCGCGCGCCCTTGCCGCGTTCCATGCTGACGAGCGGGGAGCCGAACGTCGCGGCCCATTTCGCCAGCAGGTCCCATGCGTGGCGATACGAAAGGCCGAGCGCGCGCGTCGCGGCGGTCAGCTTTCCCGTGTCGTTGACCGCGCGCAGCAGGCGAAAGAGCTGAGGCTCGAAGCGGTCGCCGCCGTCGACGCTGATCAGCCATGCGGGCTTGATAGCAATCGCCTTCATATGAGCTCCACATCATCTCTGATGGAACGGGATACGCGCGCCATCGCTGCACGCAACGCTGGCCGAATCGTCCTTCCATATGCACGCGGGCGCATGAGGGCGATGGTACACGCGATACGCAATTGTTGGCCGGCACGCCGGCGTCCGCTCGAGCCGTTCATGTCTCCACCGGATCGAACGGGCTCAACTCGATCCAGCTCACCGCGACGCCGAGAATGCGTTTGTCGGCGTTGATGCCGAGATCCACCGGTCGCCCCGTGGTGACGCCCGTGAGCGTGACCTGGACGTAGGGCACGCGCGACGCGTGTCGTGCACGGTCGATCACTCCGCGAACACACCAGCCCTGCGCATCGCGTTCGATGCGGATGTCGATCGGCTCGCCCTGCGCCTCGATACGCAGGCCTCGCAGCGACCGCTCGACCAGCACGAACGGAATGCCTATCCGCATTGCGATATGGGGATGGTCGAACCTGATCGGCAACTCGATCGTCGAGCGCGCGCTGGGCCCGGTCCAGCGAAACGTGCCGAAATTCGCATGCCGCTCGACCGCATGCCACTCGAAGCCCTCGGGCTCGCGCTCGAGTCCGAAACGTTCGGCTTGCGACAGTGAGCGCAGTTCATCCGGCGCGAATCGATGCTCGACGCCTTTGGCGATGCGGTTGGCGCGGAAAATTTCTCCCGGCTCGAGCCTGGCGGGATCCGGCAACATGATCCGATGCGAGCGGCCGGCCACGCGTGACGCCCGCACGTTGGCGTGCTCCTCCGCCACGAAAGCATCGCCGCGTTCGAGATTTTCCAGGCAGTTCGCCTGCTCTGCGGTGGACTTGGCCTGGTACGCATTGCGCCGCGCCGCGGCATTGAATTTGAAGACGGTGACTTCGCCTGTCGAGGCGATTGCGCTCGCCGCGCGTGCGCGAACGAAGAACTCGCAGTCCGTCGGCAGCCGCAGCGAACGCGGCTCGGCCCATGGCCCGATCACGTCGATCAATGCGCGCCGATGCACGAGTGCGGACGGCGGCACGAAATCATCGTCGGCGCAATGGCCGTCGGCGAACAGGCCGGCGGTGTACGTCGCGTCCGATCCGGGCGGACCGTACATGATCATGCCGCCCGCCGCGACCTGCGCATCGGCG
The DNA here is from genome assembly GCA_040006455.1 of Betaproteobacteria bacterium. Classification (GTDB taxonomy): domain Bacteria; phylum Pseudomonadota; class Gammaproteobacteria; order Burkholderiales; family Casimicrobiaceae; genus VBCG01. The sequence goes on from JBDTWY010000092.1 coordinate 4,769, forward strand.
GCATCCGCAGCCGCGAGCGTCGATGCGAGATGGCGCGGCGCCCAGATGTCGTCGTGGCCGAGATAGGCAATCCACTCGCCGCGGGCGATGCGCAGGCCGAAATTGTTCGGGCCCTGCTGGCTTCCGGAATTCAGCGCGAGGTTGTGCCACGAAATCCGCGCGTCGGCGAAGGCCGCGACCACGGCATCGCTGTCATCGGTGCAGGCGTCGCCGACGACGAGGATCTCGAAGTCCTGCATCGTCTGCCGCAGCACCGAACGAATCGCAAGCGAGAGCGCCGCGCTCCAGTTATAGGTGGCGATGATCACGCTCACCCGCGGCGCGGTGGCGTGCCGAATGCCGCCGATCGGCATCGCCGCTGCCGTGCCGCTCACCAGCGGTGGGGAATCAGCGCAGCCGCTTCCGCGCTATCCCACGGCAGGTCCAGCGCGTCCGGCTGCTCGTAGTCGTAGAGATTTTCCGGCATGTTGATGATCGCCGCCTCGGCGTCGCCGATGTTCATCCATCCGTGATAGAGGTTCGGCGGCACGATCAGCAGCCCGGGACTCAATTCGCTGACCAGCAGCGTGTTGACCTGGCCGCGTGTCGACGAGCCGGCGCGACCGTCGAACACCGCGAACCGTACCAAACCCTTCACGACGAACAGCCGATCGGTGCTGCGCTCGTGCAAGCCCCACGCACGGATGTGCCCGGGCAGCGTCGTCGTGATGTGAACCTGTACCACCGGCGCGCCGACGATCGGCCAGTCGGCGCGCGCGACTTCGACGAGGTGCCCGTCGTCGTGCGGCACTGGCCGTACCGGCCTGAAGCACAGTCCTTCGATCGAAAGCTGCTTCAGTTGTCCGGCGGAATCGACGGCCGAGCGCTTGGGCACCAGGTCGTCGCGGCCGATCAGGTCCTGGCTCATGCAACCGTCGACGGTGCGCGTCGGGCGAGCGTCGCGTTGCGGTGCGGCAGCTCCGGAAAGGCTTCGGCGATCGTCAATAGGGTGCCCGCTTGCGTGACGTCGACGCCCGCGAGCCGCGCCGCTTCGGCCTGGTACTGCTTGCTCGCCAGCGTATCGCGAATCCTCCGGATCGTCGGTGACTCGACGACGTCGACGTTGCAGATGAGGAAGTAGCGCTCGCTCGCCACCGGAATGAAGTCGAGACCGAAGATCCGCGCGCCCGTTTCGACGCCGAAGCCGGCGTGCGCCATGCCGCTCGCGACGCACGCGGCTACGCCCGAGTGCGTGAATTCGCCGCTGTCGTAGCCGACGATCCTGCGGCTGTCGAGGCGCTCGTTCTTCAGCAGCAGGTCGAGCAGGATTCGCGTGCCCGATCCGAACTGGCGGTTGACGAAGCGCACGCCCGGGCGCGCGAGGTCAGCCAGCGAAACGATCTGCATCGGGTTGCGCGCAGCGACCATGATGCCCTGGCGGCGCGTCGACAGGTTGATCAGCATGTGGCGTTGCGGGTCGAGCCACTTGACGTAGAAGCGCAGCGCCGCGGCCTGCAGGTTGCCGATGGGAACGTGGAAGCTGGCGATGTCGCAGTCTTCCCCGGCGAGCGACGCCAGCGCCTCCATGCTGCCGCGGTACTTGAGGTCGAGCGGCACGTCGCCGCGCAACAGGAAATCGCGGAGCAGCTCCAGCGAGTAGCCGTGGCTCGCGTGCACCCTCGGGATCGACTCCGACCCCGGGCGCGCGCGCTCGATCTCCGCCTCGAGCTCGGAGGCGAGGCTGTCGAGCAGCGGCGCGATCCGCGCGTTGATCCGCAGGTCGGCCGCGACCAGCTTTGCGCCCAGCGCGCTCAACACGGCGCGACGTCCGCGGCTCATCTCGAGCAACGGCGCGCCGAATTCGCGCGACGCATGTCGAATGATTCCCCATGCGTGGCGGTAGGAGATGCCGCGCCGCGCGGCTGCGGCTGCGATGCCGCCCTCGACGTCGATCGCGCGCAACAGCTCGAGGAGCCGCGGCAGCGCATGCGACTGCCCGGCCTTGATGAGCTGCCATTGCGGGTGGATGGATAGCTTCAGCATGCGCGCCTCCGGTTATCTGACCTATGTTCGCACGAGCATACGTTTTGCACGATCGGCTTCATATTGTCCGTGCGAAGGGCGAATGCTACGTTCGCCCGCGAGTTCATGACAAGCGTTGCAAGCAAGCGGGCCGGGCGGGCGATGCGAATTCGACCGTCATGAGTGCCGCGACGACTCGATCGATAACGACACTTGGGGGAAACATGGCGGAAGCAGCAGGAGTCCTGATCGGCGGTGGCGATGGCGTTGGATTGCTCGCCAAGGAACGCACAGTCGCACGGCCCGGCTTCAGCCGGTGGCTCGTACCGCCCGCGGCACTGTGCATCCACCTGTGCATCGGCATGGCGTACGGGTTCAGTGTGTTCTGGCTGCCGCTGTCGCATGCGATCGGCATCACCCAATCGGTCGCGTGCCCTGCGGACATGTCGTTCTTCGGACGCATGTTCGCGACCACCTGCGACTGGAAGATCAGCGAGTTGGGCTGGATGTTCACGCTGTTCTTCGTGTTCCTGGGTGCCGCGGCGGCCATCTGGGGCGGCTGGCTCGAGCGCGCGGGCCCGCGCAAGGCGGGCTTCGTCGCAGCACTTTGCTGGTGCGGCGGCCTCGTGTTCTCGGCGTGGGGCATCTACGTCCACCAGATCTGGATGCTATGGCTCGGCTCCGGAATCATCGGCGGCGTCGGCCTGGGCCTCGGTTACATCTCGCCCGTGTCGACGCTCATCAAGTGGTTTCCTGACCGGCGCGGCATGGCGACCGGCATGGCGATCATGGGCTTCGGCGGCGGCGCGATGATCGGCGCGCCGCTCGCCGACATGCTGATGAAGCACTACGCGACACCGACGTCGGTGGGAGTGTGGGAGACGTTCGTCACGCTGGCGATCGTCTACTTCATCTTCATGACGGCGGGCGCATTCGGCTACCGGATTCCCGCACAGGGATGGAAGCCGAAGGGATTCAACGCGTCGGCGACCAACGGCAAGGCGATGATCACCGACCGCCACGTCAACCTCGACGTCGCCACGCGCACGCCGCAATTCTGGCTGGTGTGGTGGGTGCTGTGCCTCAATGTCACCGCCGGCATCGGCATCATCGGCATGGCGTCGCCGATGCTGCAGGAAGTCTTCGCCGGCAAGCTGCTGGGCGTCGACGTCGTCTTCAACAACCTGTCGCTGGCGCAGAAGGGCCAGATCGCGGCGATCGCCGCGGGCTTCACCGGCCTGCTGAGCCTGTTCAACATCGGTGGCCGCTTCGTCTGGGCGTCGTTGTCGGATTGGCTCGGCCGCAAGAACACCTACTACACGTTCTTCGTCCTCGGAATCATTCTCTACGCGTCGGCACCGTGGTCCGGCCACCATGGGCACATCTCGCTATTCGTCGGCGCGTTCTGCATCATCCTGTCGATGTACGGCGGCGGGTTCTCGACGGTGCCGGCGTATCTAGCCGACCTGTTCGGCACGCAGATGGTGGGCGCGATCCATGGCCGGCTGCTGACCGCGTGGTCGGCGGCGGGCATCTTCGGGCCGGTGATCGTCAACTACCTGCGCGAATACCAGCTCAATCACGGCGTGCCACGCGCGCAGGTGTACGACATCACCGCGTACATCCTGTGCGGACTGCTGGTGGTCGGCTTCATCTGCAACTGGCTGGTCAAGCCGGTGGCCGACAAGCACTTCATGACCGACGCCGAGCTCGAAGCCGAGCGCAGGCTCGCGCACGAATCGGCGGGGCGCGTGACTGGCGCCGAGCGTGCGACCAGCACCGACACGACGCCGACGAAGCCGCTCTACATCGTCGTCGCGTGGCTGTTCGTCGGCGTGCCCCTTGTCTGGGGCGTGATGAAGACGATCGAAAAGGCGTGGGTGCTGTTCAATTGACGGCACGTTGACGAGCCAAGAAAAAGCCCGCGTTCGCGGGCTTTTTTCTTGTGCTGCTTGCACCGCCGGTCGCGGCGCGGCGGGCGGCTCAGCTATAACGCCGAAGCTGCAGCGAGAACTGCGCGAGCGGCGGAATGCCGGACGACTCGGCACGATGGCACCAGTCCTGCAGCCGCGCGAGCAACTGCTCGGACGATTCGGTCGAGCGTTCCCACAACGCGGCGAGCTCGTTGCGCATCGCCACGATCTTGGCGAGCGTCTGGCTCTTGGCCACCGTCGTTTCCATGCTCTCGCGGTCGACCGGCGACCATGCCGCCGGGTCGGTGGTGAGCCAGTGCTTGACGCGTCGCACGCTCGGCACCTTGCTCGCCTCGTCCTGGTGCGAGCGTGCCCGCAGTGCGGCCAGCTCCGCGGCGCAGGCGGCCTTGAGCGTGCGCGCATAGGCCGTGGCGACGTGATACCGATGCGTGATCACGGCCTGCAGCGTGGCGAGGTCGGGCGCCGACTTGGGCTGCGCCCTGACCAGCCTGGGCGCGACCTTGCGAACATCGGCCAGGCCGAAAGCGGCGAGGATGCGGATGTACATCCAGCCGATGTCGAACTCGTACCAGCGCGACGACAGCTTGGCGGACGTTGCGTAGGCGTGGTGATTGTTGTGCAGTTCCTCGCCGCCGATCAGGATGCCCCACGGCACGATGTTCTTCGACGCGT
>JBDTWY010000093.1:0-9362 GCA_040006455.1 Betaproteobacteria bacterium
GAAACGCGATCGCGCAGATGCTCGGTCCATGCACGCGCGCGAACGACTGCGCGAACGAGTCGGGCTCTGCGTTGACGACGAAATTGATGCCACCCTGCCGGTACAGCAGCACATTCTTCGAGCGGTGCTTCGCCACCGCGGTGAATCCCATCTTCTCGAACAGCCTGCCGAGCGCGGCAGGATCAGGCGCCGCGTACTCGATGAACTCGAAGCCGTCGGTGCCGAGCGGGTTGTCCCAGAGCGATTGCGGTGCTGCGGTGGCCATGGCGGATGCGCGCGTCGAGTCGATGCGAAAAGCATAGCGCGCCTGCGTGTTCATGGCCGGCGATTGATTGCGTTTTATCATCATTTTGCGCAATATAATTGCTGTCCAGTGACTTAGAGAGCACGAAAATGCCCGCGTTGCCCGAGCTCGACCGCACCGACCGCAAGCTGCTGGAGATCCTCCAGGACCACGGCCGCATGCAGAACAGCGATCTCGCGCGCAAGCTCAACCTGTCGCCGGCGCCGTCGTTGCGGCGGCTGCAGCGCCTCGAAACCACCGGAGTGATCACGCGCTACGCGGCGATCGTCGACCCCAAGAAGATCGGCCTCGGCGTCACCGCGCACCTCGACGTGATGCTCGACAAGCAGGCCGAGCATGCCCGCTCGACGTTTCGCAAGGCGGTGCAGCGCTGGCCCGAAGTGCTGACCTGCTACGCGCTGACCGGGCAGTGGGATTACTCGCTCAAGGTCGTCGCGCGCGACCTCGACCAGTACGCGCACTTCCTGATGGAAAAGGTGCTTGCGCTGCCGGTCGTCGTCAACGTGCAGTCGGCATTCGTGCTCGAGACCGTCAAAGACACGACCGCGTTGCCGCTCGCCTGAAAATCGGGGACGGCGTCGTTTCCTCGAATCGGGGTCGGCGTCGCTTTCAAAGAGATGCCACGCATCAGGTGGCCGGCTGCACAAATCGACTCCGGCCCCCATTTCGTTTTCGTTTTGCCTCCGGCCCCGATTCGTTGTTGCTCCTACCCCAACGTGCAAGGTTCACAATCACGGCTGGGCGTAGCGAAGGAACCGACATGACGGACGATGCACAAAATTCCCCGCGCGACCTGCGCGAAGGCGTGGCGATCAGCGAGCTCGACGGCGACCGCATCGTCACCGGACGCGTCGGCGAAGACGACGTCATCGTGCTGAAGCGCGGCGACGAGCTTTTCGCCGTCGGCGCGCACTGCACGCACTACCACGGCCCGCTGGCGGAAGGTCTCGTGGTCGGCGACACCCTGCGCTGCCCGTGGCATCACGCGTGCTTCGACCTGCGCAGCGGCGAGGCGTTGCGCGCGCCCGCGCTCGACCCCATCGGTTGCTGGCGTGTGGAACGCGTCGGCGATCGCGCGATCGTGGGCGAGAAGGTCGTGGCGCCACCGAAGCTGCGCGCGCGATCCGCGACGAAGATGCCCTCGTCGATCGTCATCGTCGGCGGCGGTGCAGCGGGGCTCGCCGCGGCCGACATGCTGCGCCGTGAAGGCTTCGACGGCACGCTGAGGATGCTGTCCGCCGACGCGTCGCCGCCCTGCGACCGGCCGAACCTGTCCAAGGATTTCCTTGCCGGCACCGCGCCCGACGACTGGATCCCGCTGCGTGCGCCCGAGTACTACGCCGACCACGGGATCGATCTCGTGCTGGATGCGCGCGTCACGTCGATCGATGTCGCGCGCCGTCGCGTGCAGCTCGCCGGCGGAGCGTCACACGGCTACGACGCCTTGCTGCTCGCCACCGGCGCCGAGCCGGTCAAGCTCGACATTCCCGGCGCCGGCCCGACGCAGCTCAATTACCTGCGTACATTCGCCGACAGCCGCGCCATCGTCGCCGGGGCGGCCTCGGCCAAGCGCGCGCTCGTCGTCGGCACCAGCTTCATCGGCCTCGAAGTGGCGGCATCGCTGCGCGCACGCGGGATCGACGTGCACGTGGTCGGGCCTGACAAGGTCCCGCTCGAGCGCGTGATGGGTGCCGAAGTCGGGCAGTTCATCCGGAGACTGCATGAAGCGAAAGGCGTCACCTTCCACATGCAGTCCACGGTGACCCGGATCGACGGCAAGCGCGTGACATTGGCCGATTCAACCACGCTCGACCTGGATCTGGTCGTGGTGGGCGTGGGCGTGCGCCCGTCGCTTGCACTCGCCGAACAGGCGGGCCTCGCACGCGACCATGGCGTCGTCGTCGACCCTTTCCTCGAGACCAGCGCGCCGGGCGTATTCGCCGCCGGCGACATCGCGCGCTGGCCCGATCCGCATTCGGGCGAGCGCATCCGCGTCGAGCATTGGGTGGTCGCCGAGCGGCAGGGGCAGGTCGCGGCGAAAAACATGCTGGGACAGCGCGAAGCATTCGACGTCGTGCCGTTCTTCTGGAGCCAGCACTACGATGTCGCGATCAACTACGTCGGCCACGCGCAGGACTTCGACGCGGTCACGATCGACGGGTCGCTCGCCGATCGCAACTGCACCGTCACCTATGTACGTGGTGGCCGCAGCATGGCGGTGGCGACCATCGGTCGCGACCTCGAGTCACTGCGCGCGGAGCGTGCGATGGAAAGCGCGATGCAACCCGCCTGACAGCTGGTGAAAATTGGGGTCGGAGTCGATTTCGGCATGGTGCCAACAACTCGTGGCGGTTGCGTTGAAATCGACTCCGACCCCAGCGCGCGCAGTGCTCAGGTTTCCACGGGCAGGAAATCGGCGATCGACAGGTAGCGCTCGCCGGTGTCGTAGTTGAAGCCGAGGATCGTCGAGCCTGCCGGAATCTCGGGCAGCTTCTGCTTGATCGCCTGCAAGGTCGCGCCCGACGAGATGCCGACCAGCACGCCCTCCTCGCGTGCCGACCGGCGCGCCATTTCCTTGGCGTCGTTGACGTTCACCTGGATCGCGCCATCGAGCAGCGCGACGTGGAGGTTGGTCGGGATGAAGCCGGCGCCCAGTCCCTGGATCTGGTTCGGCCCCGGCTTGCCGCCGCTGATCACGGGTGACGAGTCGGGCTCCACCGCGAACACCTTGAGCCTGGGAAACTTCGGCTTCAGCACCTGCGCGACGCCGGTGATGTGACCGCCGGTGCCCACGCCGGTGATCAGGTAGTCGATGCCTTGCGGAAAGTCGGCGAGGATCTCGGCGGCCGTCGTGCGCGCGTGCACCTCGACGTTCGACGGATTGTCGAACTGCTGCGGAATCCACGAGCCCGGTGTCGCCGCCTGCAATTCCTTGGCGCGTGCGATCGAGCCGTTGATGCCTTTTTCGCGCGGCGTCAATTCAAATGACGCGCCATAGGCGAGCATCAGCCGCCGCCGTTCGATCGACATGCTGTCGGGCATCACCAGGATCAGCTTGTAGCCCTTGACCGCGGCGACGAGCGCGAGGCCGATGCCGGTATTGCCCGACGTCGGCTCGATGATCACGCTGCCCGGCTTGAGAATGCCGCGCTTCTCGGCGTCCTCGACCATCGACAACGCGATGCGGTCCTTGATCGACCCGCCCGGATTCACCCGCTCCTGCTTGATCCACACGTCGTGCGTGCTGCCGAACAGGCGGTTCACCTTGACGTGCGGCGTGCCGCCGATGGTGTCGAGAATGCTGTTTGCCTTCATGCCGGGATCCTCCGCGTGGGGGCGAATTCGCGCGTGACGTCGCGCGGGTGGATTTCCATCATAGCCGAAGCGCGCGCGGCCGCTGTGGCGCGCCGGCATAACCATAGTGCCGTCGGTTCAGCCGAGGATTCCGGCCTCGCGACGGGCGCTCAGCGTCATCTTCCACGCGCCGGCGTTGTCGCGCGTGGCGAGCCAACGCGCGAAGTCGGCGATGGTCGCAGCCAGGGCTCGCGCGTGCAGCCCCGCAGCGATCGCGCGGCGCGCGTCGATGCACATGAATCCGGCATGATCGGCCTCCGTCGCCGGCAGCCACAGCGGCAATCCGACCCACGGCTCGACACCGTGACGCTGCAGCGTCGCGTCGTCGACCCACGCCGGCTGGGGTGCATCAGGCGACGCCGCGATCAATGCGTCGACGAGATCGCCGAACGACCAACGACCGTTCGCGCTCACCGCATTGAACCTGCCGTGCACGCGAAGCTCGACGATGTCGACGATCCACGCGGCGAGATCGCGCGCGTCGATGAGCTGGATCGGTCGCGCGGGCGGTGCCGGCACGACGGCGCGCGTGCCGCGCTCGCCGAGCAGCGCCGGGTGCACGAAGCGCGCGACCCAGTACGCGAAGCGGTCGGTGGGGTCGAATGGGCCGACGATGAGGCCGGGACGCACCATGGTCGCGTCGCCGCCGTAGACGTCGCCGACTGCGCGTTCGCACGCCGCCTTCAGCGCGCCGTATTCGCGCAGCACGTCTTCGCTCGCAGCGTCGGCGAGCACCGCCAGCGGCGCATCCTCGTCGACACCAGGCTTCGACACGTCGGCATAGACCGACACCGACGACACGAACACGTAGTGCGGCACCGCGTCGCGCAACAGTTGTGCCGACGCCTGCACGACGCGCGGCACGTAGCCCGACAGGTCGACGACCGCATCGAATGCGCGGCGTTCGAGCGCCGCGAGGCTGTCGCCGACGCGCGGATCGCGATCGCCGGTCAGCGCGTCGACCCCCGCTTGCGCGGCAGCGCTGCGCCCGCGCGTGAACGTCGTCACGTGATGGCCGCGCGCGAGTGCCGCGTCGACCATGTGCCGGCCGAGGAAGCGCGTGCCCCCCAGCAACAGCAGGTTCATCCGGCCAGCAGCTCGAGGATCCGCGGATGCAGCGACGGGTCGCCGCAGGCGACGACGTCACCGCCATCGTCGCAGCGCGTGCCGCGCCACGTGGTGACCACACCGCCGGCGCCTTCGATGATCGGCATCAGCGCCTGGATGTCGTAGGGTTGCAACGACGATTCGACGACGACATCGATCAGCCCCATTGCCAGCAGGCAATACGCATAGCAGTCGCCGCCGAAGCGCGTCAGCTTCGCGCGCGTTCGCACGCGTGCGAAGCCCGCCTGAGTCGCCAGCGTCGCGAACATGTCCGGGGTCGTCGACGCGAGCACGGCTTCACCGACCGACGCGCAGCCGCGCGTGCGCAGCACGCGGCGTGCGTCACCGCGGCGCCATTCGGCGGCGCCGCCGGCGATCGCCACGAACGACTCGCCGACGTACGGCTGGTGCGCGACGCCGACGATCGGGCCCGTGGCATCGCGCAGCGCGATCAGCGTCGCCCAGTGCATCTGCCCGAGGATGAAGCTGCGCGTGCCGTCGATCGGGTCGATCACCCACGTGTATGCGGACGCGCCGGCACGACGGCCGTGCTCCTCTCCCAGCACCCCGTGCGTCGGATACGCCTGCGCGATGCCGTCGCGGATCACCGTCTCGGCGTCGCGATCGGCGGCGGTGACCGGGTCGTAGCCGCGCGCGCCGCCCTTGTCGTCGATGACGATAGGCTGGCGAAAATGCGGAAGGATTGCCTCGCCTGCGCGTTGCGCGAGCGCGAGTGCGAAATCGAGGTGTTGCTGCGCAGTGGGATCGGCGGTCGTGCTCATGAGGGCGGCGAATTCGCTGTCAACGGCCCGATGATCGCACGCGCCGCGCGGCGATCGATGCGCCGGCGACCTGCATCGCCGCGAACACGACGCGCTGCGGCACCGCGTCCGGCGTATGCATCCGGTGGATGAGGAGCTCCCACGCGGCGCGCGCGATTGCCGCCGTCGGATGGCGCACGACCGACAGCGGTGGCGTGATCACCTCCGCCCATTCGGGCTCGTCGAACACCATCATCGACACGTCGCGCGGGATGACGAGATCGAGCGTGCGCAGCGACTTCAGCAGCGACAGCGCGATCGCGCTGTTGCTGGCGATGATCGCCGTCGGCCGCGCGCGCGCCTGCATGCAGCGCGCGATCTGCGCGGTGAACGCATCGTCGGCCTCGTCGCGGGCGACGACGACGCCATGCGCGCCGGCGGAACGCAACGCCGCGCGGTAGCCGGCGATGCGCTGGCGCGTGGTGACGAGGCCCGGAATGCGCACGGCGAACAGCAGCTGCCGGTGGCCGGCGTCGACCAGCGTGCGCGTGGCGTCGCGCATCGCCGCGCGGTCGTCGATCGTCACGTAGTCGAAGCGCGGATCGTCGAACGCGCGGTCGACGACCACCGCCGGCACGCCGGATGCGGCGATCGCCGCGAACGTCGCCTCGGGTGGCGTCGCCGGAATCAGGATCAAGCCGTCGACGCGGCGCGACAGCATCGCCTCGACGCGCCGCAGCTCGAGCGCGGGATCACCGCGCGACAGCACCTGCATCAGCTCGTAGCCCTGGTGCGCGGCGATGTCCTCGAACGCCTCCTGCAGCGCGGCGAAGTACGCGCTGGCAGTCGACGGCACGCAGATGCCGACGACGCGCGACGTCTGCCGGCGCAGGCTTTGCGCGACGCCGTCGGGCACGTAGCCGAGCGCGTCGATCGCGTCGCGCACGCGCCGCTCCAGCGCCCCGCCGACGTTGCCGCGGCCGTTCAGCACGTTCGACGCCGTGCCGAGGGCGACCCGCGCGCGGCGGGCGACGTCGAGAATGGTGGCGCGGCGGCGACGGGTGGCGGGCATTTTTGCTTGCGCTGCAACAATATTGCGGAGGCGCGGCAACACGCGTATCGTGCCTGCGATGAAACGTTTCATCAACTGCCGATCGACGCAGGCCGGTGGCCGTCCCGGGCGATGAAGATCACCGCCGTCCACACGTTCAAGTTCTGGGTCGACTGGTGCAACTGGCTGTTCGTGCGCATCGACACCGACGAAGGCCTGAGCGGCTGGGGCGAAGGCTCGCTGCACGGCTCGATCGACGCCGTCGAGACGGCGATCCGCGAAATGGCGCCGCAACTCGTCGGCGAGGATCCCGCGGGGCCCGAGCGCCACTGGCACCGGATGTATCACGCATGGCGCTGGCGCGGTGGCGCGGTATCGCAGACGGCGCTGTCCGCGCTCGACATCGCGCTTTGGGACCTCGAGGGCAAGCGCCTCGGCGTGCCCGTCGCGCGCCTGCTGGGCGGCGCGATCCGCACGAAGCTGCGGGCCTACGCGAGCCACTGGCTGCAAGGCGCGAATACGCCCGAAGCCGCATTCGAGGGCGCACGCGAAGCCGTGCGCCGCGGCTTTTCCGGATTCAAGTGCCGGCCGTTCTCGGCCGAAGGGCTGCGTGCCAACGAGGCCGGCGAAATGCGTCGCGCCGCGGCGCTGATGGAAGCCGCGCGCGAAGGTGCCGGCGACGCCGAGATCTTCATCGAGTGCAGCGAATTCCTGTCGCCGCGCACGGCGCCGATGCTGGATGCGGCATTGCAGCCGTTTCGTCCCGGATGGTTCGAGGAGCCGATCCCGTTCGAGAACGCGCGCGCGATGGCACGGCTGCAGCGCGAGATCCGCACGCCGATCGCCACCGGCGAGCGATTGCTGTCGCGCTTCGAGTACCGCGAGCTGCTGGAATCGGGCGGCTGCAAGATCGTGCAGCCGGACCTGATGCACGCCGGCGGCTTCACCGAGATTCGCAAGATCGCGGCACTTGCCGACACGTGGTACGTGCCGGTCGCGCCGCACAATCCCGGCGGCCCGATCTGCACGGCGGCGGCGATGCATCTCGCCGCGTCGATTCCCAACTTCCTGATTCTCGAGCAGATGGAGCCGCAGCGCGCGATGCGCGACCGCGCGTCGAACATCCCGATTCGCCTCGAGGACGGTCACCTGCTGCTGCCCGAAGGCCCGGGCCTCGGCATCGAGCCCAACCTCGACGCACTGGCCGAAATGAGTTCGCGTCCGCAACCGATGAGCGAACGCGCAGGTTCGCTGTACTGGTAGCCCCCAAGGAGATTGCCCATGAAATTCGTCCGCCGCTGCCTCGTGCTGTCGATCATTGCCGCCGCGCCCGCGCTGGCGCAGCAACCGATCGTGCTGCAATGGCAGACTGCCAACCTGACCGAGAGCCAGTACGAGCCGATCTGGAAGCAGACGATCGCCGAATTCGAGGCCGCCAATCCCGGCATCAAGGTCGAGCCGGTGCTGGTCGCGCGCAAGGATCACTGGACCAAGTTCGTCGCCGCGGCGCAGGCGCGCAAGGCACCGTGCATCGTCACCGTCGACCTGACCACCGCCGCGTACAACGGCTACCTGCTGCCGCTCGACAAGTACTGGAAGGCGGAGCCCGCGGCGTTTCGCAATGCCTGGAGCAACGACATCCTGTCGGCGGCGAAGTGGAAGGGCGAGCTGTACGGGTTGCCGATCTGGGGCGGCACCTACGGTGAGATCTACAACCGCGACATGGTGGTGAAGGCCGGGCTCGATCCCGCGAGGCCGCCGAAGACGATCGACGAATACGTCGCGTGGGGCAAGAAGCTCACCGGCGACGATCATTGGGCGCTCGCGGTGCTGGGCGGCAAGACCGACACCACGACGCGCGTGCTGCTGACGTGGATCTGGGCCAACGGCGGCGAAGCGTTCAACAAGGACATGACCGAGGCGACGTTCGCGAAGAATCCGAAGAGCCTCGCGGCGATCAAGCTCTATCTCGGCTTCGCCGCCAAGAACGGCATCGCCGCGCCATCGCCGACGACGACCAACTACCTCGAGCAGACCAACCTCTTCGCGCAGAACAAGATCGCGACCATGCGCAACGCCTACTGGTCGGTGGCCAAGGTGCTGGGTGACAACCCGGCGCTCAAGGGCAAGATGTTCGCGACGCCGATTCCGGCGAACGTGCCCAATGCGCCGACGCTGTCGTCGGTGGCGGCGTCGAGCATCTCGGCGTCGTGCCAGTATCCGGACGCGGCGTGGAAGTTCATCAAGTTCGACGCCGGCCGCAAATGGGCGATCCAGCGCGCGGTCGTCGCCAACTGGATGCCGCTGCGCAGCGACGTCGCCGACGATCCGGCAATCAAGGCCGACCCGATGCTCGACGAATTCGTGCGCATGGGCCAGCACGCGCGCAGCTATCCGCTGCCGCATCCGGCATGGGCGGAGCTCGCTGCCAACGACATCGTCAATGCCGTGCAGAAGGCGCTGCTCTCGCCGGCGGACACCGACCAGATCTTCCGCGACCTCGATGCGCGGGTGACCAAGAAGCTCCGCGACATATGATCCACGCCTGAACGAATTGGCCGGATTGCGCGCATTCATGACGGCTTCGCGCCTAGGGACCGTCATCCTCCCTAAGCGCGGAAAGTGGCCATCATCCCCGCCAAAGCGCGGAAAGTGGCCGTCACCCCCGCCAAAGCGCGGAAAGTGGCCGTCATCCCCGCGAAAGCGCGGAAAGTCGCCGTCATCCCCGCCAAAGCGCGGAAAGTGGCCGTCATCCCCGCCAAAGCGCGGAAAGTGGCCGTCATCC
>JBDTWY010000094.1:0-9037 GCA_040006455.1 Betaproteobacteria bacterium
GTCACCAACAGCCGCTCGTTGTTGTGCAGGAAGTAGCGGCGCGTCAGGTCGCGCTGCACGCGCGCCATCACGCATTCGGCTTCCTTCGCGTGCGTCGCTGGCAGCAGGATCACGAATTCCTCGCCGCCGAAGCGCGCGACGACGTCGAACGGCCGCACCGACTGGCGCAGCACGTGGGCCAGGTGCACAAGTGCCTGGTCGCCGACCTGGTGGCCATGCGTGTCGTTGATGCGCTTGAAGTCGTCGATATCGAGCAGGCACACGCAAAGCGGCTCGCCGCTGCGCGTCGCGCGCGAAATCTCGATCTCGAACTGGCGGTCGAGGCCGCGGCGATTGAGGAGCTCTGTCAACTGGTCCTCGTGCAACCGGTCGGACAATGCCGCGAGCTCGCGCTCGAGGCGCACGACTCGACTGCTGGACTCGTCGGCATCGCGGCGCGCGTCGACGAGCTCGGCATGCATCCTTGCGAAGTCCGACTGCTTGCCGCGCGTGTCCTGCACCAATCGCACGACGAGGTTCGACAGCTGGCCGAGATCCTGCGTGCGCGCGATCTCGGCAGCGTAGCGGTCGAGGCGCTCGCTGTGCTCGCCGGCATCGGCTGCCATCATCGCCAACCGGTCGATGAACGTCGCCGTCATGGCGCGCAGCGCCGTCTTCGCCTCGTCCATGCTCTGCTTGAGCGTGCCCTGGCGATAGACGATCTCGCGCAGCGCGCGCTCGAGCCGCACTATCTGGTGGCGGTCAAGGGAGCCCGAGGCGATTTCCGCCACCGCCTTGAACTGTCCCTGCAGCCACGGATCGTCGCCCAGCATTTCGGCGATGTTGGTCGTCAGCGCATGGACGATGCGCAGCAGCCCGTTCTGCAGCTCCAGCGCAGTCGCGTTGCGTGCGTCGCCGTTGACGATGGCAATGGCGGTCGCTTTCCCGGACGCAGCTTCGTCCCCGGTTGCCTCGGTCGCCGGCATGGCTTCCACCGCCAGGCTGCTCCAGCTGTCGACCAGGCCGCGCAGGCGGACGCGCAGCACATCGGGGCTGCTGCTGAACGCGGCCAGCACATGTGCCAGCGCTTCGCGCTTGCGCGCGTTGGTGAGGCCGGCACTACGCGTATCGAGCTGGTACATGACATCGCGCAGCAGCGTGCCCCAGCGCACGCCGCCGCCGTCGATCAGGCGTCGCAGCGCGACCTGCGCGGAGTTCCAATCGCCGGAGTCGAGTGCCGCGCACAGCGGCAGGCATTCGGGGTTCGGCGCGCCATCACGCGCCTCGATATCTGTGACGACGCCGCGCAAAAGCGCCATCGGCGAGAGTTCCCCAGCGTCGGCGCCGGGCGAGGCGATCTCAAAGAACGCGCGGGTGTAGTTTTCCGGCGTCGGCGGGATCTTCTGCTCGGCAAGCTGCCGCAGCGCCTGGCGCGCGATCGAGGATGAATTGCCGGACATCGATGCCCGCGCCAACCCGCGCCATCAGAGATTGTTGAACAGCGACAGGCCAGCCACGCTGAGGAAGGACTTTTGCGCCGCTTCCAGCGCAAGCTGCTGCTTGGCGAAATCGGTCGTCGCCTTGGTGTAGTCCAGGTCCTCGATGCGTGACAGCGTCTTCGACTGCGCGATGGCACGTTCGCTGTTGATGTCCGACAGCGAATCCAGCTCGGCCAGTTGCGCCCCGCCCTGCGCCTGGTGCGTCATCACGTTCTCCAGCGCCTGGTTGAGGTTCTGCAGCCCCGCGGCGAGCCGGTTGGCGAGTTGCGCGCGCGATGCATCGTCGTTCGCCGGCGCGCGCAGCGCGGCTACGAGCGCGGCGAGCGTATCGAACACGCTCTGCCGGCCGGCCGGCGCGACGGCAACCTGGTCGCCGCTCGCGGGTGCGCCGCTCAGCGTGACCTGCATGCCGGCGACATCGATCGCGCTGCCGGCCGCGTACGCGTTGCCGGCCGACACGTTGACGCCGAGCGTCGTGTCGACGACGTCGTAGGTGGTGACACCGGCGGCGACATTGAAATTCACCTGATATGCGTGGCCGGTCAGCGTCGCGCCACCGACGACCTGCGTCGCGCCGACGACGGCGCTACCCGTATTGGCCGCGGCCGCAATCGCGGTGAAGGCGCCGTTGCCGGTGGGATTGGCGAGGAACAGCGCGTCGCCACTGACGCTCATCGCCATCGTGCGCCCGGCGTCGACCTGCACGTTGCGCACGCCGGAATCGCCGTTGTAGACGACGCCCGCGCTGCTGCGCACGAACGGCTGCGCGTTGACCTGGAATCCCGCGAACCTGTAGTTGCCGTTGCCATCCTTGGCGTTGGCGAGCCCGACGAGCTCATCGAGATTTTGCGACAGTTCGTTGGCGTACGTCGTGCGATCGGCGTCGTTCAGCGTGCCGCTGCCCGCGGCGATCGATGTCGTGCGCGCGTTCTGCAACAGGTTGACGATCGACGACAGCGCGCTGTCGTTCTGCGCCAGCGCATCCTTCGCGGTGGCGATGCTGGTGTCGAAGCGATCCGTGCGCGCCTGCGACTGTCGCACGGCGACCGCGCTCGCCGCGCCGATCGGATCGTCCGAGGGCGTGAGGATGCGTCGCATCGCCGCGATCTGCTGTTGCGTGCGCAGCAGGTCGGATTGCGTCTTGCCGATCGACTCGGCTCCCAGTGCGTAGATTTGCGAGGTGCTGACGCGCATGATCAGTGATTCATGATGTCGAGGATGCTGTTGAACAGCGTAGCGGCGATCGCCATCACCTTGCTGGCCGCCTGGTAAGACTGCTGGAAGCGCTGCAGGTTGGCCGCCTCCTCGTCAAGATTGACGCCGGAGATCGCCTGCTGCGAAGCCAGCGCCTGCGTGAGGATCGCCGCCTGCGCGGTCGACTCGATGCCGGCCTGGTTGGTATCGGTGCCGACGCGCGCGACGAGCTGGCCGTACGCGCCGTCGAGCGAGGCGGTGCCGCCCACCAGCCGCGACTCGGCCAGCGCGCCGAGCAGGTGGGCATTGTGGTTGTCACCGGCGCCGCCGGTGTTGCGGGCGATTCCGAATGTGTCGTTGTCGGCCGGCGCGCCATCCATCGCGAAGGTCATGTTGGCGAAGCTCACCGTCGCGCCGGCGGTGAACGGCACCGGCGTCGCCGGCGGATAGGTGGTGGACACGCCGTTCACGGTCACCGTCACGGGAACCGCTGGCGGGAATCCCGTCAGCGAGCCGCCGGCGACGTGGTAGGTCAGCGTCAGCGGCGCTGCGAGCGGGCCCGCCGCGTAGCCATTGCTCACCGCGGCTGCGCCGAGGCTGCCGGTGCCAACGTTGGTCGCGGCGGATGCGGTGCGAATGGGGGTGGCGGCGGCGACCGCTGCCGGGTCCGTCAACGCCAGCGCGATTCCGCTCGCGCCATCCTGCGTCGCGGAAATGCGAAAACGGTCACCGGCGGCCATCGCGCCAGACGCCATGCTGATCGACATTCCGTCGACCGTCTGCGGCAGCGTTGCATACGTGGTGGCGGTGCCATCGGACTCGCGCGTCAGCGTGTAGTTGCTGCCGTCGAAGCGCAGCGTGTAGTCGCTGCCGGTCAGCGACTGCGCGCTGGCGATTTGCGCGGCGACGGCAGCCGTGCCGGTATTGCTGGTCGCCGCCTGCACGCTGGGTACCGCAACATCGAAGAAATCGCCGCCGAGGTTGCCATTGAGATCCTGGCCCAGACGGTGCTGCGTATTGAACGCGTCGCCGAGCACGATCGCGACGCGTCCCAGTTCGTTCTGCGCATCGTGCAGCGTCGTGTCACGAAACGCGATGACACCTGACAGCGCGCCGCCGCTCAAGTCGCCGCTGGTGAAGTGCAACACGCCGGCGCCGTTCTGCAATCCGATGTCAAGGTTCTGCGGCGTGTCGAGGTTGCGCACCGCCACCAGCTTCTGCGCGGTCGAGCCGATGACGAGCGCCTGGCCGTTGGACAGGAACAAGTTGAAGCTGCCATCGGATTGCGCGACCGGCGTCACGCCCAACTGGGCGTTGATGTTCGACACCAGCTGGTCGCGCTGGTCCAGCAGGTCGTTTGGCAGGTCCTGCGCGCGACCGGATCCCGTCAGCGCCGAAATGCGCTGGTTCAGCTTGGCGAGCTGGGTCGCGTAGCCGTTGACGGTGTCCACGGTGTTGGAGATCTGATGGTTGGCGGACTCGCGCAACGTGTCGATCTGCTGGCTGTACGACTGGAAGCGTGACACCAGCGACTGCGCCGATGACAGCAGCTGCTGGCGCGATGGCGTGTCGGCCGGGTTCGTCGATACCGCGTTGAGGCTCGCGAAAAAGCCGTCCATCGCGACGTTGAGTCCGGACGTGCCGTCGCCGAACAGGCTGTCGAGCTGCGACAGCGCCGTCGAGCGGGCGTCGAGCTCCGTGCTCGCCGCCTGCGACTGCAACGTGCGCGACACCGCGAAATCGCTGTAGACGCGCCGCACCGTCGTCACGTCGACGCCCTGGCCGAAGTAGCCGGAACCGGTGAAGAGGCCCTGGCGCGCCGCGAACAACGCTTCCTGCCGCGTGTACCCCGGCGTATTGACGTTGGCCACGTTGTGTCCGGCCGTCAGCAGACCTGCCTGCGCCGCGGCGAGCCCTGACAACCCGATGCCGTAGATGCTGTTGCTCAAGGCGCCACTTCCTTCGGCGAGAGACGGGCGATCATGCCCGCACGCTCTCTATATCGGCCGCATGCGCGGTTACTTGAATCGGCGACCGCGCGCGCGCCTCGACCAGCGGCGTCACGCTGCGGATCGCGCGGGTGAGCTTGGCGGCGTACGCGGGGTCGGTTGCATAGCCGCCCTTTTGCAGCGCCACCGCGTAGGCTTGTGGATCGTTGGCATGGGCGAGCGCCGGCGCGTAGCGGCGGCTGCTACCGATCATCTTCGCGAAATCGCCGAACGCGCTGGCATAGGAATCGTACGACCGGAACTTCGCGTGCGTGCGCACCGGCGTGCCGGCGACGACTTCGTGCGTCGCGGCTTCGACGACCTTGCCCTTCCAGGCCGATGTCGCCTTGATTCCGAAGAGGTTGTGGCTGTCGCTGTTGGCCGCATCCTTGGGCTGGTGCTTGCCCCAGCCGGTTTCGAGACCGGCCTGCGCCAGCAGGTATTCGACAGGAAGCCCGATCGCCTTGGCGGCCACCTCGGCGGCGGGACGCAGCTTGTCGACGAAGCCGCGAATGCCGTCGCCGAGCCAGCTCGTCTTGTCAGCGGAGGCGGGCATCGTGGTCGGATGCGGTGCGGCCTTGAGCGGCAGGCCGTTAGCCGGTGACGCCGCCGTGCGCGCATAAGCGCCCGCGGCGTTGGCGCGCGCCGGTACCGCATGCGCGGTCGGCGATGCCGCCGCGGCCTTCAATTCTTCCGGGGTCTTCGGCAATGCGCGCGACAATTGCGACTCGATGACCTTGCTCAGGCCGGTGCCGCGCTTGGCGAGCGTCATCGTGATCTGCTGGTCGAACATCGACGTGTACATTTTCGTCGCTTCGCTGTCGAGCGGCCCGTCCTGCGGCAGCGCGTCGCGCATCGACTTCATCATCATCTGCAGGAACACCGCTTCGAATTGCGTCGCCGCGGCGTTGAGCGCCTTGCCGGGCGACGTCTTCGCCTGCTCGCGCAGCGCCGACAGCGCGCCGGTGTCGAGTGCGAAGCTCGCGGTGACGTCCTTGCCGAGCGCGTTCATCGTCAGATGACCTCGATCTCGGCCTTCAGCGCGCCGGCGGACTTCATCGCCTGCAGGATCGCGAGCAGGTCCTGCGGCGTCGCGCCCAGGGTATTGAGTGCGCGCACGACGTCGGCGAGCTTCGCGCCGGCGGCGATCGGCGTGAAGCCGTTGCCATCCTGCTTGAGATCGATCGACGTCCGT
This sequence comes from Betaproteobacteria bacterium, assembly GCA_040006455.1. GTDB lineage: Bacteria > Pseudomonadota > Gammaproteobacteria > Burkholderiales > Casimicrobiaceae > VBCG01. The sequence continues at coordinate 5,856 of JBDTWY010000094.1, forward strand.
TCGGTGACGACCGTACGTCCGTTGGACAGCGGTCCGGGTTGGCTGACGACCGGATCGCTCTGGATCGTCACCGTCAGGTTGCCGTGCGCGACCGCGCAGGCGTCGAGCGTCACCGCTTCGTTCATCACGATCGAGCCGGTGCGCGCGTTGATGATCACCTTGGCGGCCGGGATCGACGTCTCGATCGCCAAATTCTCGAGCTCGGCGACGAACGTCACGCGATCGGCGGGACCGGGGGTCACGCGAATCGTCCGGCCGTCGAGCGCGGTCGCAGCCGTGGGTCCGAAGCGACGGTTGACGGCGTCGGCCACCTGCTTGGCGACGCCGAAATCGGTGTCGCGCAACTCGAGCTCGACGAATGCATCCTGCGCGATCGGATTGGCGACACCGCGCTCGACGGTGGCGCCGTTGGGAATCCGGCCGGCGTTCAGCTGGTTGACCTGCGTCTTGCTGCCGCCTGCCGACGCGCCCGCGCCGGCGATCGCGACGTTGCCCTGCGCCATCGCGTAGACCTGGCCATCGGCGCCCTTGAGCGGCGTCATCAGCAGCGTGCCGCCGCGCAGGCTCTTGGCGTTGCCGAGCGACGACACGGTGATGTCGATCTGCTGGCCGGGTCGTGCGAACGCCGGAAGCTGCGTCGTCACCATCACCGCGGCGACGTTCTTGAGCTGCAGCGCCTGCCCGGCAGGCACGTTGATGCCGAGCTGCGACAGCATCGACGCGATGCTCTGCACGGTGAACGGCGTCTGCGTCGTCTGGTCGCCGGTGCCGTCGAGCCCGACGACGAGGCCGTAGCCGATCAGCTGGTTGCTGCGCACGCCGTGGATGTTGGCGACATCCTTGATGCGCTCGGCGAACACGCTGCCGGCACACAGCAAGCCGAGCGCGAACGCACACAGTACGCGCGCTGGCGTCGATTTCTTCGATGGGTTGGCGGGGTTGTTCATCAGAACGGCATCACCGACTGGAACACGCGCGCAAGCCAGCCCATCGTCTGGGCTTCGTTGATGTAGCCCGATCCGCGATACTCGAGTCGCGCCTCGGCCACCTGCGTCGACGACACGGTGTTGCCGTACGCGATGTGCTGCGGATTGACGATCCCCGACAGGCGGATGAATTCAGAGCCCTGGTTGATGCCGATCTGCTTTTCGCCGGCGACCAGCAGGTTGCCGTTGGGCAGCACGTCGATGACCGTCACGGCGATGGTGCCGGTGAACACGTTGTTGGCGCTCGAATCGCCGCCGCCCGTGAAGTCGCTCTTGCTTTCCGCGGTCAAGCTGCCGCCGCGTATCGTCTTGCCGGCGATCTTGGCGTCGGGCAGGCTGAAGCTCATGTTGCCCTTGCGATCGGCGTTCGACGTCGCCGTCTTGCTGGCGTTGATCTTTTCGTTGATGCTGATCGTCAGCGTGTCGCCCACGGCGCGCGCGCGACGGTCTTCGAACAGCGGCTGGTAGACGCCGCCGGCGCCGGACGTCGCCTGGAAGATCGCGCCCTGCGTCGTCGGCGCCGCGACATGCGGATGCGGGCGCGCCGTCAGCGGCTGCTGGATCTCGACGTTGCGCAGCGCGTCGGGGGCGCACGCGCAAAGCAGCGCCGCGCCGATGCACGCGGCGAGCGGTCGCCAGGTATTTCGGGCACGGGAAGTCATCGCGTTGGCGGTCACGGTCACAGTTGCGCGAGGCGCTGCAGCATCTGGTCGGATGTCTGCACCGCCTTCGAGTTGATCTCATAGGCGCGCTGCGTCTGGATCATGTTGACCAGCTCCTCGACGACATTGACGTTCGATGTCTCGACGTAGCCTTGCGACAACGTGCCGACGCCGTTGTTGCCCGGCGTGCTGGTCGTCGGGTTGCCCGACGCCTGCGTTTCCATGAACAGGTTCTCGCCGTGCGCCTGCAGCCCGGCCGGATTGATGAAGTTGGCGAGCTGTAGCGCGCCGACCTGCGTTGGCGCCGCCTGTCCGCTTTGCGTGACGCTGACGGTGCCGTCGTTGCCGATCGTCACCGACTGCGCGGTACTCGGGATCGTGATCGCCGGCAGGATCGGATAGCCGGACGACGTCACGACCTGTCCCTGGTTGTCGAGGTGCAGCGAGCCGTCGCGCGTGTAGGCGGTGCTGCCGTCGGGCATCTGCACCTGCAGGAAGCCCTGGCCGTTGATCGCGACGTCAAGCGAGTTGCTCGTCTGCTGCAGGTTGCCCTGCGAGAAGATGCGCTCGGTGGCGACCGGACGCACGCCGGTGCCGAGCTGCAGGCCCGTCGGCAGGTTCGTCTGCTGCGACGTGTTGGCGCCCGGCTGGCGCAGCGTCTGGTACAGAAGGTCCTCGAACACCGCGCGCGAGCGCTTGAAGCCCGACGTGTTGACGTTCGCGAGGTTGTTGGAAATCACGTCGAGCTGCGTCTGCTGCGCGTCGAGCCCGGTCTTGGAAATCCACAGTGAACGGATCATGGTGTCACTCCTGGTTGATGCTGCGGTCAGCCCGACGTCGCGAGAAGCTGCGACGCGTGCTGCTCGTTCTGGTCGATGGTTTGCAACGCCTTCATCTGCATCTCGAATTGCCGTGCGAGGTCGATCATGTCGACCATCGCCGAGACCGCGTTAACATTCGACGATTCGACGGCGCCCGACGTCAGCGATACGGTGTCGTCGCCATCGGCGCTGGCGCCGCCCTTCATCCGGAACAGTCCGTCGCCGCCCTTGACGAGCTGGCTGGTGTCCGGATTGACCAGCTTCAGCTTGCCGAGCGTCGTGACATTGGCGCCCGGGCTCGACTGGTCGACCGCGGAAACGGTGCCGTCGGCGCCGATCGCGATGCGCGTGTTTTCGGGAATGCTGATCGGTCCGCCATCGCCGAGCACCGTGAGGCCGCTCGACGTCTGCAATTCACCCTCGGGCGATACCGACAGCGCGCCGGCGCGCGTGTACGCCTCGGTGCCGTTGCGGGTCTGCACGCTCAGGAAGCCCGGGCCGTTGATCGCGACGTCGAGCTCGCGGCCCGTCGACGTCACCGTGCCCGGCGAAAAGTCGGCGCCGGGCGTGGTTTCGATCGCGTACGTGCGCGTCGGCTGCCCGGGTCCGTACATCGGTACCGCACGGAACGCCGAGATGTCGGCCTTGAAGCCCGGCGTCGACGCATTGGCGAGGTTGTGCGACGCCACCGCCTGCTTTTCGAGCAGCTGCTG
>JBDTWY010000095.1:0-8527 GCA_040006455.1 Betaproteobacteria bacterium
ACGAACACGATGAAGCAATAGAACACCAGCATCAGGTACCGCTCGCCATTGCGATCGATACCGCGCAGGAACGCACGCATGACCCGCCTCCTCCGGGACGCGTTGCCGCCGTCCCGGTTGTCGTTTGACCGGCTTCTGAAAATCAGCCCTTGTAGTCGTCGACGGTGAATTTTCCCTTGGTGTTCGCCGCGACCTGCAGCTTCTCGAACGTTTCCATCGAGCCCGCGAGCTCCTTCTTGATGTCGTTCCACTCGGGGCGCTGCGCGCCCGCGACGTCGACCCAGCGCTTGTGTTCGGCGTCGGTCGGCTTGTAGAACTTGACGCCGGCCTTGCCGAATGCATCCATCGAGTTCTTGCGCGCGATCGGTATTTGCGCAAAGCTTTCGCCCTGCGTCTTTTCACTCGCCTCCTCGAACTTCATCTGCAGGTCCTTCGGCAGCGACTGGTACCAGCCCTGGTTGGCAGCGAACATCTGCGCGTCCGACACCGAGTCGACCAGCGTGATCGACTCGACGATGTCGATGAAGCCGAACGTGTAGAGCGCGCCAACCGAGGGATCGAGCGCGTCGGCGACGCCCTGTTTCAGCGCGGACGGTGTCTCCCCCCACGCGACCACGGTGGGGTTGGCGCCGGCGAGCCGATAGAACTGCTGCAGGATCCGCGAGGCCGGTACGCGCATCTTCACGCCGCGCATGTCGTCCGGCGTCTTGATGATCTTGTGCATGCCCTTGCGCGCGGCGACCGTGCGCGGGTCGATCGTGAAGTAGAACATGGGCTTGTAGCCCTTGACCGTCACCTTGGGCGTGATTTCTCCATTCCACACCGGCGAACTCACGAGGTTGGCGAAGCGCTGGTTCTCGCCGCACCAGAACGGAATGTTGATCACGTCGACGATCGGCGCGAACGGCGAGAAGTTGGACAGCGACACCGAGCCGCCCTGCACGGTGCCGTTCTGCACCTTTTGCGCGAGCGCCGGGCCGATCCCCAGCTGCCCCGACGGGAACAGCTTGACGTACACCGCGTTGCCCGACAGCTTCTGCAGATTGTCCTTGAACTGCGTTTGCATGATCGGGTAGGTCTTGTAGTCCTCGTTCTTGTATTCGGTCGCGAACAGCATCACGTGCTTTGCGCCCTTTTCCATCGCCGCCTCGTCGTCGGCCGCGCGTGCGAGCTCCGGCTCGGACCACAGGTAGCCGCCGGTCAGCGCCATGATCGCCGTGGTGAACCCGTAGCGCCCCACGACTTCGAAAAAGCGCCGGCGCTCCGGCGACCGTGCATTGCGTCTGCTGTGTTGCGTGCTCATCGGCTATCCCCCGTTGTTGAATCGCTTGCATCGACATCCGGCCCCGGGCTGCGTGCTTCCAGGATCAGCAGCCCCGCCACGAAACACACCATTCCCGCCAATACCAGCAGGAACTCGCCAACGTCGCCGATGCTCCACGTCGCCGCGCCGAACTTGATCTGCGCTATCCGCAGCGCGACGTTGGCGGCGTAAAGCAGCAGCAACACGCTCGCGGCCGTGAACGCCACGCGCTGCGCGACGACATCGTTGCTGACTGAAATACCCTCGCGCGCAGCGCTCCGGCTCATTGGACACCTCGGCCCTTGGAACGGCCCGGGGGGCTCATGCATACCCTCGCGGGCGCAGGAGTATCTTGGCGGCGCCGCTGCGTCCCGCGTCGAGGTCGGCGAACGCGCTCGCGCCTTCCTCGAGCGCGCGCTCTTCGACCCAGTCGAGCGTACCGTAGACGCCCGCGTCCAGCGCCCGCACCGTGGCGCGCAAGTCGGCCATCGTATACGTGTAGGTGCCGATCAGCGTGATTTCCGCCAGCGTCAGCTTGCGCATGTCGATCTCGCTCGCCCAATCCATCAGGCCGATGTGCACGATCACTCCGCCCGGCTTGACCGCCTTCAGCGCCGCAGCGCGCGTGGCCTTGCCGCCGACTGCGTCGATGACGAGGCCGACGCTGCTGTCGGCAACTCCCGGTTCGGTCGACGGATCGACCACGCGAAGGTCGCCGGCGTTGACCGCGGACTCGCGCCGCAGCGCATTGGTTTCGGCCACCGTCACGTCGAGGCACCCGTAGGCGCGCGCAAGCAGCGCAACCAGCAGTCCGACCGCGCCACCGCCGATCACCAGCGCTCGCGTCTCGGGCAACGGCCGCGCGAGCGCGCGCATGGCGAGGTTGAGCGCATGCAATCCCGTCGCCGCGGGCTCAGTCAGCGCGGCGGTGCGCGCGTCCATCGTCGGCGGCAGGTCGATGACGCTCGACGCCGGAATCGACATCCGTTCGGCAAAGCCGCCGGCGCGCGTCATGCCGATCATCGTGCGGTTGGCGCACAGGTTGTCGCGCCCGGTGACGCAGTACTCGCAGCGACCACAGGTGATGAGCGGGTTGACGGTGACGCGTCGCCCCACGCCTTCGCCCTCGACGATCGTGCCGGCGAGTTCGTGGCCGAGGATCAGTGGCGGCACGCGCCGCGGATCGTGGCCATGAAAGGCGTGCATGTCGGATCCGCAGATGCCGACCGCCTCGACTTCGATGACGACTTCGCCCGCGCCGCGCGCGGGATCGGCCTCGTCGCGATAGCGCATCGTGTTCGGCGCCGTGTAGACCAGCGCCTTCATCGTCGCGGCGTCCGCATGCTCATCCCGCGCTGAACCCGCCGTCGACGAAGAGCGTCTGCCCGGTCACGTAGTCGGACGCGCGGCTCGCGAAAAACACCGTCGCGCCGCGCAGGTCGTCAAGCTCGCCGTTGCGCCCGCTCATCGTGCGCGCCGCCATGTCGCGCACGCGCACCGGGTCGTCGAACACGCGCGCAGTCAGCTCGGTCGGGAAGAATCCCGGCGCGATCGCGTTGCAGGTGACGCCATGGCGCGACCACGCCTGCGCCATCGCTCGCGTCAGCTGCACGATGCCGCCCTTCGACGCGCCGTACGGCGCGCCATCGGGGAACGCGCGCACGGACTGCAGCGACGCGATGTTGACGATACGCCCCCAGCCGCGCGTCACCATCGCCGGCGCCAGCTCCTGCGCCAGCAGGAACGGCACGGTGAGGTTGATGGCGAGAGTGCGGTTCCAGTCGCCGATGCCGACATCCTCGATCGGCAGCCGCGGGTTGATGCCCGCGGCATTGATGAGAATGTCCGGCGCACCCAACGCCTCGCGCACCGTGTGCGGCATCGCCGCCAGCGCCGCGTGGTCGGCGAGGTCGCAGGCCACGGCGACGGCGCGGCCGCCACGGCCTGCGACCGTGCGCACCACGTCGTCGAGTGCCGCCACGCGCCGCGCGACCAGCGCGACCGCTGCGCCCGCTTCCGCCAGCACCTCCGCCATCGCACGACCGATGCCGGAGCTCGCGCCAGTGACGAGGGCCACGCGATCGCGCAGCGAAAAGAGGTCGGCGATCGCCGTCATGTCGCGGACGCAGTCATCGAGGCACGGTGCCGAAGGATTCGCCGGGAAAATACTTGCGCAGGCGATCGTCGGCCGTGCGCGCGTGCGCTTCCATGCCTTCGAGCCGCGAGATGCGCGCGGTGACGGCTGCCACCTGCCGCGTCGCATCGCGCGTCATGCGCTGCCAGGTGACTGTCTTGATGAACTTGCCGACGGAGAGCCCGCCCGAATAGCGCGCCGCCTGTTTGGTCGGCAGGATGTGATTGGGGCCGGACGTCTTGTCCCCGTACGCGACGGTGGTTTCCTCGCCGAGGAACAGCGAGCCGTAGTTGCTCAGGCGGCCGAGCCACCAGTCGAGATCGGCGGCGTGCACCTCGAGATGTTCCGGCGCGTACGCGTCGCTCGCCTCGGCGGCCTCGTCGCGAGTGTCGGTCAGCACGATTTCACCGTAGTCGCGCCACGCGGCGCCCGCGGCGGCGGCGGCCTCGGCCGGCAATGCAGCTATTACTGACGGCATCAGCGTCGCAACCTCGTCGGCGATGCGCGGCGACGTCGTCACCAGCCACGCCGGCGATTCGACGCCATGCTCGGCCTGGCCGACGAGATCGGCCGCGACGATCGCCGCGTCGGCGGTGTCGTCGGCGATCACGCAGATTTCACTGGGGCCGGCGAACACGTCGATGCCGACCCTGCCGAACAGGATGCGCTTGGCTTCGGCGACGTACTTGTTGCCGGGGCCCGCGATCACGTCGGCGCTGCGTCCCGTGAAGATGCCGAACGCCATCGCCGCGATCGCCTGCACGCCACCGAGCGTCAGGATGCGGTCGGCGCCGGCGACCGACATCGCGTAGAGCACGACCGGATGAATGCCTGCGCCCTTGAACGATGGCGAGCACGCGACGACATGCGGCACACCCGCGGCTTTGGCTGTGGTGATGCTCATGATCGCCGACGCGACGTGTGCGTAGCGGCCGCTGGGCACGTAGCAGCCCGCGACGTTGACGGGGATGAGGCGCTGGCCGGTGACGAGGCCGGGATAAATTTCGGTCTCGAATTCGTGGAGGCTTTCGCGCTGCTTGACCGCGAATGCGCGCACCTGTTCGTGCGCGAAGCGGATGTCGTCCCTCACCTGTTGCGGCAGCGATTGCGCCGCGTGCTCGATCTCCGCCGCATCGACGACGAACTCGCCCGTCCATCCATCGAGCTTGCTAGCGTACTCGCGCACCGCGGTTTCGCCACGTGCCTCGATGTCGCGCAGCATGTCCTCGACACGTTGCCGCGTGTCGTCTTGGCCCGTCGCCGGAGTGCGCGCCGCGTTTTTCAGGATTTGTTTTGCCATGGACAGTTCAGCGCGATTTTTGCAATCGATTGCATTAAACTAACCGCAGCGAATTTGAGTGTCAACACAAAGTTTCACTCTACCGCGTGTGCAGTGCAGCATAACGATAGGACGCCCGCAAACCTGACGATATGCTTTTTTGTAATCGTTCGCAGACGCCGGCCTATACTGGCGCGACGGCATCGGTTCGTCCCGGAGCCGCAACGCACCGCAATACCCGCGACCAGGCGCAATGACCAAGCCGCCCGCCAAGCTCAGTGACGTCGCCCGCGAGGCAGGCGTATCGACGGCGACAGTATCGCGCGCGCTGTCGATGCCCGAGCGCCTGCGACCGTCCACGCTCGCGCGCGTGCAGGAAGCGGTGCGCGCATCAGGATACGTGCTGGACGGCGCCGCGCGCGCGTTGCGCTTGCGCCGCACGCGCAGCATCGGCGCGATCGTGCCCACGCTCAACAACGCGATCTTCGCCGACACCACGCACGCGCTGCAGAAGGCGCTGGAGGCCAACGGTTACGCGTTGCTGCTCGCGTGCTACGAATACGACCTCGATGCCGAGGTCAAGGTCGCGCGCCACCTGATCGAGCGTGGCGTCGACGGCATCGTGCTGGTGGGACTCGACCATCGCGACGAACTGATGCGAATGATCGCCACCGCCGGGATCCCCTACGTCGTCACGTGGGCGATCGACCGCTCGGGCCGGCATCCTTGCGTGGGCTTCCACAATCGCGAAGCGGCGGTGCGTGTCGCCGACTACCTGGTCGACATCGGCCACCGCACGTTCGGCATGATTGCCGGCGAAACGCCGCACAACGATCGCGCGCGGCTGCGTGTGGAAGGCGTGCGCGAAGCGCTCGTCGCGCGCGGCCTGTCGCTGCCGGATGCACGCATCGTCGAGCGCCCGTACTCGTTCGCCGCGGGCCGCGATGCGCTGCGCGAACTGATGTCGCGCGAGCCGCGTCCCACCGCGGTGATCTGCGGCAACGACGTGCTGGCGATCGGCGCGCTCGACGAGTGCCGCGCGTCCGGGCTCGCGGTGCCAGACGACGTGTCGATCACCGGATTCGACGACCTCGAGATCGCCACGATGGTCAACCCCGCATTGACCACCATCCATGTGCGCACACGCGAAATCGGCGAGATCGTCGCCGACAACATCCTGCGCAGGGTCAACGGCCGCGACGCGCCACAGACATCGGAGCTGCCCGCGGACCTCGTGGTCCGGGCGTCGACGGCGCCCCCGCGGCTCCAGCGCTGACGGCGTTCGTGCGTTGCGTCGCATGACGCAAGGCGCCATATGCGTGGAGCGCGAATCGTGTTGCGAAATGTAACGCCTGTTGCGCGCGTCAACGTCGCCCAAATCTGTGCCGTTATGGAAATGAGCGGACGGCGCGGGCAACCTGCCAGCATCGTTCGGTTCAGGTCCCGAACTTGACTGATGGGAAGGAGAACTTGACCATGATTCGACGCATCCTCGCTGTCTCCGCCGTCGCCGCCACCGCGCTGGTGGCCGTCGTCGCGGCCCCTTCGGCGCAAGCCGCCCATGTCGGCTGGAACGTATCGATCGGCCTGCCGGGTATTGGAGTCGCCGTCGGTGCGCCCGGCTATGCCTACGGCTATGTCGCGCCGCGCCCGGTCTACGTGCCGTCGCCGGTGTACTACCCGCAACAGGCTTACTATCCCGGGACCGTCTACGCGCCGCGGCCGATCTACCGGCCCGTCTACCATCCCGTCTACCATCCTGTCTACCGGCCCGCTTATCGGGCGCCGTACTACGACGCGCGCTGGAACAACGGCCATCAATCGGGCCACGACCGTTGGGACCATGACCGGCGCTGACCCCTGATCGGCATTCACGAAACGGCCCGCTGCGCGCGGGCCGTTTCAATTGGGGTCGGAGTCGTTTGCCGAATTGACGTCGGATCGCCGGTTAACAAAGGACGACGTCGTCACGCGCCAACGGGTTATCCGGCGTAGCGAATGCGATAAATCACTCCGGCGCGATCGTCCGCCACCAGCAACGACCCATCGGGCGCCACCAGCACGTCGGCCGGCCGGCCCCACGCCTCGTCGCCCTGCAGCCAACCTTCGGCAAACGCGCGATAGCCCGTCGCCTTGCCCGCGCCGTCGAGAGACACCATCGTCACCCGGTATCCCGACTTGCCCGACCGATTCCACGACCCATGCTCGGCGATGAACACCTGATTGCGGTACTCGGCGGGAAATTGCCTCCCGGTGTAGAAGCGCATGCCCAGCGACGCGACATGCGCGCCGAGCACTTGCGCCGGCGGCGTGAACTCGCTGCACCTGTGCTTGGCGCCGAATTCGGGATCGGCAATCGTTCCCGCGTGGCAATACGGAAACCCGAAATTCTCGCCCGGCTGCGTCAGGCGATTCAGTTCGTCGGGCGGCACGTCGTCGCCGAGGTTGTCGCGACCGTTGTCGGTGAACCACATTTCGCCCGAGTCCGGGCGCCAGTCGAATCCCACGCTGTTGCGCACGCCCCGGGCCACCACTTCGCGGGCCGAGCCATCGGCGTTCATTCTCATGATCAATCCATGGCGCGCGTCGGGCTCGCAGACGTTGCACGGCGCGCCGATGTTGACGTAGAGCTTGCCGTCGGGACCGAACGCGATGAAGCGTCCGCCATGATGCGTTTCGGTGGGGAGGTTATCGGCGATCGCGACCCCGCGCGGCGGACTGTCGAGATGCGATTCGATCGCGTCGAAGCGAACGATGCGATCCACCGACGACGCGTAGAGCGCGCCGCCACGAAAAGCCACGCCGATCGGCAGGTGCAGTCCGTCGGCAACCTTGCGCACGCGAGCGTTGTCGAGCGCCATCGTGCCGCCCGCGGCACGGCCCTCGGCCGCCCACGTCACTGCCCAGACGCTTGCCGAATTGCTGCCCACGAAAAGTGCGCCCTTCGCGCCCCACGCCATCGCGCGCGCGCCGGGCAGCTTCGCGACGACATCGATCGCGAAGCCTGGAGGAAGCTTGATCAGCGACAGCGGCAGCGCGCCCTGCGCAGACGCGGCACCGGCCATGGCCGACAACAATAGCGAAGCCAAAACGTTGCGCATTCCGCGATCCTAACGTGTCCCGATGGCGCTCGCCGTAGGCGGTCGCGCCACAGGGTGTCGGTGGTAGACTCGTTCTTTAGTCAAGGGGAGCTTCTCGCACCATGAATGCCCCGGCCACTTCGCAACAGCTGCGCGCAGAAAACACGGACGCATCCGCGCCTGTGCGTGCCGAAGATCTTCACGCGTGGAAGCTGATCCGCACGCTGGTCGGCTACGACACCACCAGCCGGGATTCCAACCTCGCGCTGATCGACTGGGTTCGCGCCTACCTCGAGGACTTCGACGTCGAATCGACGCTGACGTTCGATGACGACCGGCGCAAGGCCAACCTTTTCGCCACGCTGCCCGCAAAGGACGGCAACGTCACCACCAACGGCATCGTGCTGTCCGGCCACACCGACGTCGTGCCGGTGGACGGCCAGCCGTGGGACACGCCGCCGTTCGAGGCGACCGCCATCGGCGACAAGATCTACGGCCGCGGCGTCACCGACATGAAGAGCTTTTCCGCCACCGGGCTGTCGTTCCTTCCCGAATTCCTGCGCCGCGGGCTGAAGCGTCCGCTGCACTTCGCGCTTTCGTACGACGAGGAAATCGGCTGCATCGGCGTGCACCGCCTGATCGCCGACATCGGCAAGCGTGGTCTCAAGCCCGCCGGCTGCATCGTCGGCGAGCCGACCGGCATGCAGCTCGTCGTCGCGCACAAGGGCAAG
>JBDTWY010000096.1:0-8518 GCA_040006455.1 Betaproteobacteria bacterium
TACGCCGGCGACGCGCATCCGCACTCGGCGCAACAGCCCAAGACGCTTACCCTCGACAGATCATGATCGGCAACTACTACTACGGCACTGGCCGCCGCAAGACTTCCGTGGCGCGCGTTTTCCTGAAGCAAGGCACCGGCAAGATCGTCGTCAACGACAAACCGGTCGACGAGTTCTTCTCGCGCGAAACCGGCCGAATGATCGCTCGCCAGCCGCTGGTGCTGACCAACCACGCGACCACGTTCGACATCATGGTCAACGTGATCGGCGGCGGCGAATCGGGCCAGGCCGGCGCAGTGCGCCATGGCATCACGCGCGCGCTGATCGAATACGACGGCCAGCTCAAGCCCACGCTGTCGAAGGCCGGGCTGGTGACGCGCGATGCCCGCGAGGTCGAGCGCAAGAAGGTCGGCCTGCACAAGGCGCGGCGCCGCAAGCAATTCTCCAAGCGCTGACGTTCCCGCTACACTGATCGACAAAGGGCTGCCAGCGACTGGCGGCCCTTTTGTTTTGCGGCGCGTAGAGCGCAATGGGTTGCGACCAGCGGATTGCTGGATGGTACAATCTTTATGACGGAGGCATAAGTGGACGACGTGATCCCGGACAACGCGACGACGGCGACCCGCGCACCGCAGGCGGGCGGTGCCCGCGGCAAACGCGCCGGCGTGCTGCAAAAGGTCAAGATCGGCATCGTCGGCGGCACCGGCTATACCGGCGTTGAGCTGTTGCGCATCCTTGCCCGCCACCCGCATGCCGAGTTGCGCGCGATCACGTCGCGGAAGGACGCCGGGATGCCGGTCGCGCAGATGTTCCCGTCGCTGCGCCGGGTGTGCGACCTGGCCTTCGTCGACCCTGCGGACGCCGGCCTTGCGCAATGCGATGTCGTGTTCTTTGCGACACCCCACGGTGTCGCCATGTCGCAGGCGCGCGAACTGACCGGCGAAGGGGTGCGCATCATCGATCTCGCCGCCGATTTCCGACTGCAGGACACGGCGATGTTCGAGCGCTGGTACAAGTTGCCGCACGCGTGCCCCGACCTGCTGGCCGAGGCGGTCTACGGATTGCCGGAAATGAACCGCGACGCCATCCGCGGCGCGCGCATCGTCGGCAACCCCGGCTGCTATGCAACCACGATGCAGTTGGGCTTCCTGCCGCTCGTCGAGGCCGGCGTCGTCGACGCGACGCGCCTCATCGCCGACTGCAAGTCGGGCGCGTCGGGCGCGGGGCGCAAGACCGACACCCACCTGATGTTCGCCGAGGCGTCGGACAACTTTTCCGCGTACGCGCTGCGCGGACACCGCCACAATCCCGAGGTCGTGCAGGGCCTGGCGCGCGTGAGTCGAGGCCCGGTGCGCGTGGTGTTCACGCCGCACCTCGTGCCGATGATACGCGGCATCCTGTCAACGCTTTACGCGCCGCTGACGCGCGACGTCGACCTGCAGGCGCTGTTCGAGAAACGCTTTGCTGGCGAGCCGTTCGTCGACGTGCTGCCGGCCGGCGCGACACCGGACACACGCTCGGTGCGCGCGTCGAACATGCTGCGCATCGTCGTCGGCAAGCCTGCCGATTCGGATCTTGCGCGCGTCGTCGTGGTGATGGACAACCTCGTCAAGGGCGCCGCCGGGCAGGCGGTGCAGAACATGAACCTGATGTTCGGGCTGGCCGAGACGGCCGGGCTCGACGCGGTCGCGGTGTTGCCGTAGCCAAAGGGAGCCGGTGCCGCCGCATGCGATCTGGCGCCGGATGCGCCACCCCTTCTCGATCAGCGCGCCGCGCATGGCGGTGCGCACCGAGCTCGGCTGGCCGTGGCGCGCGGGGATCGTCGTCGGCGTGGTCGCGATCATCATCGGGATGTGGTGGTGGGGTTTCGACTTTGGCCAGATCTTCAGCGGTTTCAACCGCTCGGAAATGAAGGATCGCGTAGCCGCGCTCGAGACCGAGAACGTCAAGCTCGGCGGCGAAGCCGCCGCGGCGCGCGCGCGCTTCGCCGAGCTGGAAAGCGACGTCGCGATCAACCGCGGCGCGCAGGCCTCGCTGTCGCACCAGAACGTCCAGCTCGCGCAGGAAAATTCGCAGATGAAGGAGGAGCTCGCGTTCCTGCAGAAGCTGGTTTCGGATTCGAGCAAGCAAGGCGCGATGACGGTGCAGCGCCTGACCGTCGAGCCCGAGGCGCCGGACCGCTGGCGCTACGGAGTATTGCTGGTGCGCGGCGGCAATCCGCGCGACGAGTTCGAAGGACACGTCACGTTGACGGCGGATATCAACGTTCCAGGCGACGACGGCGGCGTGGCACGGGCGGCGGTGATCAACCTGCCCGGCGACGTGCCGGGCGCGGCAGCGCCGCTGACGCTCAAGTTCAAGTATTATCAGCGCGTGGAAGGGACGATTCACGTGCCCGAGGGCGCGCGCCTGGCGGCGCTGACCGCGCGCATTTTCGAGGAAGGCGTGGCGGTGCCACGCGCGACCCGGTCATTGACTAATCCCTAGGAAGACTCCATGTTCACTGGCAAGAAGCAGGCAGCACCGCAGAAACGCCTCGACAGCCTCATTGGCGCGGGAACGATCGTTCGCGGCGACTTGTTGTTCACAGGTGGACTGCGGGTCGATGGCTGCGTCGAAGGCAACGTGTCGACGGCAGACGGGCAGGCGGGAACGCTGGTAATCAGCGAACATGCGCGGATCAACGGCGAAGTCCATGTGTCGCACGTGGTGATCAACGGCACCGTGACGGGTCCCGTGCACGCGACCGAGTACCTGGAATTGCAGCCGAAGGCGCGCGTCGTGGGTGACGTCGCGTATCGCAAGCTGGAAATGCACATGGGTGCGGTGATCGATGGGCGTCTGGCGCACGGCGTCGACGAACCCGGCACGGCTTCCGTGGTCGAATTGAAACGCGTGGCGGCGGACTGAAAGCCACCACCGGAACTAGAACCGGCACTGAATGAATGGCGCGACAGCGTCGCCGAAGGAGCACGACGATGAATGCAATGACCGACATGCCCGCACCACTGGTGTTCTCAGACAGCGCCGCCAACAAGGTGAAGGCGCTGATCGAGGAAGAAGGCAATCCCGATCTCAAGCTGCGGGTGTTCGTCACCGGCGGCGGTTGCTCGGGTTTCCAGTACGGGTTCACGTTCGACGAGGTCACGGCCGAGGACGACACCGCGATGGTGAAGAACGGCGTGACGCTGCTGATCGATCCGATGAGCTACCAGTACCTGGTCGGCGCCGAGATCGACTACACCGACGGCCTCGAAGGTGCGCAGTTCGTGATCAAGAATCCGAACGCGCAATCGACGTGCGGGTGCGGATCGAGCTTCTCGCCCTGATCGACTCTTGCCAACAAAAAACGGGACGAGTGGCGTCCCTTTTTTTTGCCCTCACGCATATCCCTCTCACGCTCCCCGGGCAAAGAGCCGTCATTCCCGCGAAAGCGGGAACCCAGAGGCGTTGGTGTGACGTCGCGTGAAAGCCGCTGGGTTCCCGCTTTCGCGGGAATGACGGCTCTCGAGACGGCTGCTACGCCGCCGTCCAACCGCCATCGATCGACAGCATTGCGCCGGTGATCGATGCCGCCGCGTCGCTCGCGAGGTAGACCGCCAGCGATGCGACCTCGTCGATGCCGACGAAGCGCTTGGTCGGCTGCCCGGCGAGCATCACGTCGCGAATCACCGCGTCCTCGCTGATGCCGCGCGCGCGCGCCGTGTCGGGAATCTGCCGCTCGGCCATTGGCGTGAGCACGTAGCCGGGGCAGATCGCATTGCAGGTGATCCCCGCCTGCGCGACCTCGAGCGCAACGGTCTTGGTCAGGCCGGCGATGCCATGCTTGGCGGCGACGTACGCGCTCTTGAATGGCGACGCCACCAGCGCATGCGCCGAGGCGATGTTGACGATGCGCCCGTGCTTGCGCGCCTTCATCCCCGGTAACGCGGCGCGGATCGTGTGGAACGCCGACGACAGGTTGATGGCGATGATCGCGTCCCACTTGTCCTCCGGGAATTCATCGACCGGCGCGACGTGCTGGATGCCCGCATTGTTGACCAGCACGTCGACGGCGCCGAACTGGCGGATGGCGCGCGCCATCATCGCGCGGATCTCTGCGGGATTCGTCATGTCGGCGGCGTCGTGGATCACCGTGGCGCCCTGCAGCGCCGCAAGCCTCGCGCGCAGCGCTTCGATCGACTTGTCGTCGCCGAAGCCATTGAGAACGATGTTCATGCCGGCGTGCGCCAGCGCTTCGGCGATGCCCTGGCCGATGCCCGATGTCGATCCGGTGATGAGCGCGGTCCTGCGAGAATCCATGACGCAATTCCGTTCGTGGGTGAAAAATTGCGCCGTCGCGCTAGTCGCGTACACGGCCCCAGTGGATGGCGCCCAGTACGCGCGGTCCGCGCGCGCCTGTGGCAGCCGCGAGATTTCCCGCTTCGCGCGCCAGCGCGCGCCGGGCGAGCCACGCGAACGCCAGCGCTTCGACGTGCTCGACGTCGACGCCGAGCGCAGTCGACGTGCGCAGCGTCCGCGGCGCGAGCTCGCGCGCGAGCATCGCCATCAGCGTGACGTTGTGCGCGCCGCCGCCAGCGACGATCACCTCGGTCGCGCGCGCCGCGTGCGTGCGCACGGCATTGGCGATCGTGCGCGCGGTGAGCGCCGTCAGCGTCGCCTGCACATCGCGTGGCGGCGGCGACGCGCCGTCGAGCGCGACGTCGAGCCAATGCGCGTTGAAGAGGTCGCGGCCCGTGCTCTTGGGCGGCGCCGCCGCGAAAAACGGATCAACCAGCAGACGCGCAAGCAATGCCGCATCGACCGTGCCGCCCTTCGCCCATGCGCCTTCGAAGTCGCACGCGCCGCCGCGATGACGTGCATGCCACAGGTCGATCAGCGCGTTGCCAGGGCCTGTATCGAAGCCGTGCGCGGCGCCGTCGGGCGGCAGGTCGGTGATGTTGGCGATGCCGCCGATGTTGACGATCACCCGATGGGCGCCATCGTCGCCGAACAGCGCGCGGTGGAACGCCGGCACCAACGGCGCGCCCTGCCCGCCAGCGGCGACGTCGCGGCTGCGAAAGTCGGCGACGATCGTGACACCGGTGCGTTCCGCCACTCGCGCCGCATTGTTGATCTGCACGGTCCAGCCTTCTTTAGGGCGATGGCGCACCGTCTGGCCGTGCACGCCCGCGGCGATGATGTCGTCGACGCGCAGGCCGGCGTCGTCGATCGCTTCGCCAATCGCCTGCGCATAGAGGTCGGCGAGCGCATTGGCCGCGCGCGCCCCGCGCGCGATCTCGTCGAATCCCGGTTTTTGCAACGCGGTCAGGTCGTCGTGCAGCGCGGGCGGGAACGACACGTGCACGGCCCCCAGCGTCGCGCAGACGCGGCCGTCGCCAGGGGCGAAATCGGCGATCACCGCGTCGACGCCGTCGAGGCTGGTGCCGGACATCACGCCCGCGTAGCGTTCGCCGCGCATCGAAGGGGCGCGCGCCGGGCGCGCGATCAGTCGGCCGACGCGAACGCGGCGCCCGACACGCTGCGCGCCAGTGCGAGCTGCGCGACGCGCGCACCGACATCGGCGGCGAATTTTGCGCGCTCCGCATCGGCTATCGGCTCGGCGTTCGGCAACGCCACGGTCACCGGGTTGCGCGGCTCGCCGTCGACGCGGAATTCGTAGTGCAGGTGCGGGCCGGTCGCCCAGCCGGTCATGCCGACGAAGCCGATGACGTCGCCCTGCCGCACGCGCGCACCCGCGCGCACGTCCGGCGCGAAGCGGGACAGGTGCGCATAGACGGTCGAGAACGACTTGCCGTGGCGGACGATGATCACGTTGCCGTAGCCGTTTTCCTGGCCGGCGATGGCGACGACGCCGTCGGCAGTGACCTGCACCGGCGTGCCCATCGGCGCGCCGAAGTCGGTGCCGCGATGCGCCTTCCACGTCTTGAGGATCGGATGGAAGCGCGCGGTGGTGAACCCCGACGTTACGCGTGAAAACGCCAGCGGTGCGCGGAGGAACGCCTTGCGAAGGCTGCGGCCATCCTCGCCGTAGTAGCCGGAAGTGCCATCCGGCGCCGTCCACTGGTATGCGCGCATCGTCACGCCACGGTTGACGAATTCGGCGGCGAGAATGCGTCCGGCGCCGGCCGGCTCGCCATCGATGAAGCGCGACTCGTAGACGACGGTGAACGTGTCGCCGCGCCGCAGGTCGTGGTGAAAGTCGACGTCGCCTCCGAACACGTCGGCGAGCTCGAGCGTCACCGTGTCCGGCAGGTTGACGTCGTCCGCCGCGGCGAACAGCGACGAGCGGATCTCCGCGCTGCGCATCTCGATGCGCGTGCCGACCGCGGGCGCCGCCGTTTGCGCGGCGAAGCCGCCCGCGTCGCGCGTGATCGTCAGCATGTCGCCGGTCGGCTTGAGAAAGCGCAGCTCGACCAGGTCGCCGGCGTCGTCGGTGGCGAGATGCAGCGCACGTCCGGGCCGCAGCTGGTAGAGCGCGCGCGCCGCGGGGTCGGTGCGCAGGAAGTTGAACGCGGCATCGTCGTCGACGCCGGCGCGCGCGAGCAGGCTGCCGATCGTGTCGCCGCGCTCGATGCGCTCGTCATGCCAGTAGATCGACGGCTCGCGCGATTCGGTGGCCGGCACCGGCAGGTCGCGCACCACGGCGGTCATCGGCACGATGGCCGGCTCGTCCGACGGCACAAGGCCGAAAGCCGCCACCGCGCCACCCGCGAGCAACGTCGCGAACAGCCATTGGCCCAGCGTGACGCGCGCAACGGCGCTCGCGAGGTCGCGATACGCTAGAATTGCCTGTTTGCGCGGTGCCACGTGCGGATGTTCTCGATAAGTTTGTCGGGGGCGGTGGGATTGGGATTGGGACTGGCGCGAGTCGCCTCGCCGGCAGCCCGGATCGAGAACTCGAGTGCGTCGGGAGATTTCCAGCGGCCGAGTTTAGCAAACTTCGCCGCCGCCTTGCCGCCGGATCGCAGGTTCCACTCCCTGCGCGCTCCAGCGCTCTTCGCCAGGATCAACGATGACCCTCCGCCATTCCCCCACCTCCGCCTCGCGGCCAAAGGGCGCGCGCTGCGCACCGGGGCGCCGGGACGGCGCCCGATGAGCGTCGACGTCGCGGCGCAGATCGCGATCTTCAAGCGCGGCGCCGACGAACTGCTGGTGGAGGCCGAAGTCGCGCACAAGCTCGCACGCGGCACGCCGCTGCGCATCAAGCTGGGACTCGATCCGACCGCGCCGGACATCCATCTAGGACACACGGTCGTGCTCAACAAGATGCGCCAGATGCAGGACCTCGGGCATCACGTGATCTTCCTGATCGGCGACTTCACGTCGATGATCGGCGATCCGTCCGGACGCAATGCGACTCGACCGGCACTGACACGCGAGGCGATCGAGGCCAACGCGCGCACGTATCACGCGCAGGCGTCGAAGCTGCTCGACGCCGCGCGCACCGAAATCCGCTACAACTCGGAATGGTCGGAGCCCCTCGGCGCCACCGGCATGATCAGGCTCGCGTCCCACTACACGGTGGCGCGGATGCTCGAGCGCGACGACTTCCACAAGCGCTTCAAGGCCAACCAGCCGATCGCCGTGCACGAGTTCCTCTACCCGCTGATGCAGGGCTATGACTCCGTGGCACTGCGGTCCGACGTCGAGCTCGGCGGCACCGACCAGAAGTTCAACCTGCTGGTGGGGCGCGAATTGCAGAAGGACTTCGGCCAGGAACCGCAATGCATCCTGACGATGCCGCTGCTGGAGGGACTCGACGGCGTCGACAAGATGTCGAAGTCGAAGCACAACTACATCGGCATCACCGAATCGCCGACCGAGATGTTCGGCAAGCTGATGTCGATCTCAGACGCCCTGATGTGGCGCTATTACGAGCTGCTGTCGTTCCGCTCTCTGGCCGAGATCGCCGCGTTGAAGCGCGAATGCGCGGAAGGCCGCAATCCGCGCGACGTCAAGGTGATGCTTGCGCAGGAGATCGTCACGCGCTTCCATTCGGCACGCGACGCGGAGGCGGCCACCGCCGAATTCGACGCGCGCTTTCGCGAGGGCGCGATGCCCGAGTCGATGCCCGAGGTGACGTTGCACACCGGCGGCACGCCGATGCCGATCGCGCAACTCGCGAAGCAGGCGGGAATCGTCGAGTCGACGTCGGAAGCGCTGCGCCTCATCGCGCAGCGCGGGCTCAAGGTCGACGGCGACGCGGTCGCCGACAAGGCGCTCGCTATCGCGGCGCCGCGGACGCTGGTCGTGCAGGCCGGCAAGCGCAAGTTCGCGCGCGTGACGCTCATCTAGAGTCGATACATGCCCTCACCCTCGCGCTGATCCCCGCTGCACGTCATGGGCCAGGGACGTCGGCGGCGCGACGTCACCCTCGCGTCAAGCCTGGATCGGCATCGACGCCGACCAACCGTGGCAATGACGGCGGCCGCGCGCCGAGCGTTCGCGCGCGGCGCAGGTGGCGCGCGACGACATCCCACACCGGCTCGCCGCCTGCCATTTTCGCGTCCTCCGA
>JBDTWY010000097.1:0-8276 GCA_040006455.1 Betaproteobacteria bacterium
CGTCATTCCCGCGAAAGCGGGAACCCAGTGTCTTGGCAGTGACGTCAACCCAACGACGCTGGGTTCCTGCTTTCGCGGGAATGAAGGTGATCGGTGTTCACATCCCTGCTTTCGCGGGAATGACGGCGATCGGTGTTCACATCCCCGCGTTCGCAGGAATGACGGCGGCGTTCGCCGAATGTCGTTGCGATGACACGCGTCACCTCGCCCGACAATCCGCGCCTCAAGGAAGCGGCGCGACTCATCGCCTCATCGCGTGACCGCCGCAAGAGTGGCCGCTGCGTGCTGGAAGGCGCGCACGCGATTGACGCCTACTGCAGGCGCATCGGCCACCCGGAAACGCTGCTCGTCGCCGACGACGCCGAAGCCGATCCTGCGATCGCTGCGTTGATGGCGCGCGTGCCGCCGTCGCGAACGCTGACCGTCACGCGCGCGATGCTCGGCGAGCTCGCCACACTTCCCGCGGACATCGGCGCAATCGCGGTGATCGACACCCCCGTCGCAGCGCCTGCGCCCGCCGGCGATTTCTGCCTGTTGCTCGAGGACGTGCAGGACCCGGGCAACGTTGGCTCGATGCTGCGTTCGGCCGCCGCGGCGGGAGTCGGCCAGGCGTACCTGTCGCGCGACTGCGCGTTCGCGTGGTCGCCCAAGGTGCTGCGCGCCGCGCAAGGCGCGCATTTCCACCTGGCGATCTACGAGAACGTCGAACTCGTCGCATGGTCACAGGAATTTCGCCGCGACGGCGGCACCGTGATGGCGACCGTGGTGCGCGGCGGCGTGCCGCTGTTCGACGCGGCGCTGCCACGCAAGCTGGCACTGGCGATCGGCAATGAAGGCGCGGGACTCACGCCTGCGCTCGCCGACGCCGCCGATCTGCGTGTGACCATCCCGATGCCGGGCGGCACCGAGTCGCTCAACGCCGCCGTCGCGGCCGCGATCTGCCTGTTCGAACGTGTGCGAAGGCGGGGTCTGTTTACTGGATAATTCCCACGAAGCGCGCGCTGTTGACGCAAGCATCGCCAGGCAATGTCTGCCAGCGTCCCTCTATCCCGTTGTTTGCCGTGCGGCGAATGTCGTACAGATGCAATGGGGCGAAGGTGGTTCCTCCGCAAGCGTTCGTCGCGTTCGCGATGTCGATCACTTTTCCGGCTTGTGTGGCTGCTCCCGTCATCGTGCACAGCGTATCGAACGGCGCAACCGTGTCGCGCAGTTCGACGCTCACATTGCCGGGTGATCCGGTCTGCGTGATAACGAATTGCAGCGAGCCGAAATCGGTAGTGGCGCCACCGCTGCACGCGGACGAGAACGATTGCGAGATAGTCGCGTAGTAGTTTCCAGCGATCGGAATGTTCACCAGCGTCAGCCGCTGGATCTGCGTAAGCACGTTGACGCCATTGATCGAGTAGCTCAGCAAGCCGTGGCTCGCGTCGGTCGCGTTGAAGTCGATTGTGCCGACCGGCGTCGCGTGGAACAGCGTCGGATCGTAGGGCATGTGCCCGTAGTAATCGCCGTTGACCGTATACAGCGCGCCGTTGTAGTGACCGTCGCTGACACGGTAGATCGTGCCGCCGAACCAGACGGGGTTGTGGCTGGCGTCGTAGTGGAAGAACTGCGCGTAGATCGCGTAATCCGCCTGCGTGAACGCGAGCCCCCAGCCACCTTGCGCGCTACCGCCGAACCACGCGTCGGTGTAGTCGGTATCGGCCCGCGCAGGCGACACGGCGAGCAGCGCGAATGAAAGCGCGGCGCACGACAGCGCGCGCGGCAACAGACGGTCAAGGTGAATCATGGCGGAGTGCTCCGGAGGAAAATCACACGACGAATTCTAGGGCACCCGTTCGCGGATCAGTAGGTATGTCGTTCAAGTTTCGCGCGATGCAGGATCGTCGTCGCGATTTCCTCGATCGACTTCGACGTCGTATCGAGCATCGGGATGCGGTGATGCTGCATCAGGTTCTCGGCTTCGCGCACTTCGTAGCGACACGTGTCGAGCGACGCGTACGGACTGCCCGGCCGGCGCTCCTCGCGGATCTCGCGCAACCGCTCCGGCTGGATCGTCAGCCCGAACAGGCGATCTTGGAATGGCAGCACCGACTTCGGCAGCCGACGCTCGGCGAAATCGTCCGGCGTCAGCGGGAAATTGGCGGCGCGCACGCCGAATTGCATCGCCATGTAGAGCGACGTCGGTGTCTTGCCGCAGCGCGACACGCCCATCAGGATCACCTGCGCCTTGCCGAGCTCGCGCGTCGTCGCGCCGTCGTCGTGCGTCTGGGTGAAGTTGATCGCCTCCATCCGCATGAAGTAGTCGTGCAGGTTGGCGAGTCCATGCGAGCGGCCGGCGGCATGCACGCTGGCGACGCCCAGCTCCTGCTCGAGCGGCGTCAGGAACATCTTGAAGAGGTCGAGCGTCAGCGCATTGGCGTCGCGATGGATCATCGCGCTCATCGTGTCGTCGACGACCGAGCTGAAGACGATCGGCCTGCGGCCCTCGCGCTCGGCGGTGTCGTTGACTTCGCGCAGCGCCTCGGTGACGCGCTCGGCCGAATCGACGAACGGGATCGTGATGCGGCGAAACTGGAATTGCTCGAACTGCGTCAGAAGGCTGTTGCCCAGCACTTCCGCGGTGATGCCGGTGCGATCGGACAGGAAGAAAACGGTGCGGCGTCCGGGATCCGGACTCACCATTCGCTCCAGATGGGCGTCACGTCGGCCGGCAGCGGCGGCGCCTCGCCGAGATCGAGCCAGCTTTCGCCGGGCGCGTGGAAGTCCGAGCCGACCGACGCCTTCAGTTCGAACAGTCGTGCGAGCGTCGCGTATTCGACGAACTGTTCGGGGGTGTGCGCTGACGAGATCACCTCGATGCCGTCGCCACCCGCGTCACGGAATTCGGTGAGTAGCGCTTTCATGCCAGTGGCGGTGACGCGATAGCGGCCCGGGTGCGCGAGCACGGCGTCGCCGCCCGCGCCGTGGATCCACGCGATCGCTTCGGAGAGCGCGGGCCATGCATGCTCGACGTAACCGGGCTTGCCTCGCACCAGGTAGCGCTTGAAGCAGGAGTGGATGTCCTTGACGACGCCGCGGTCGATCAGGAAACGCGCGAAGTGCGCACGCGAGATCAACTGTTCGTTGCCCGCGAGCTGGCGCGCGCCATCGTAAGCGCCTTCGATGCCGGCGTCGGCCAGCGACTGGCCGATGCGCCGCGCACGGGCGTCGCGCCCGTGGCGTATGCCGCCCAGGCCCGCCGCCAACTCGGGCTGCGCGCTGTCGACGCCCAGGCCGAGCACGTGGATGGTTTCTTCGAGGTACGACACCGAGATTTCGACGCCGTCGACGAACGTGATCCCCGCGTCGGCCGCGGTGGCGCGGGCTTCGGCGTTGCCGCCGACTTCGTCGTGGTCGGTCAGAGCCAGCACGTCGACCTTGCGCTCGGCGGCGCGGCGGACCACATCCGCCGGCGCGAGCACGCCGTCAGACCACGTGGAATGGCAGTGCAGATCGTAGCGTCGCATGTTCAAGTTCGTCATCCAAGTCCCTGATTTTAACAGGACAACAAACTTCCTGCCGTGCATTGTGGCGTAATGGAACCCACCTTCGGCCGAATTTCGCGCTGCGCTGTCCAATCGCGGTTGCAGGCCAAAATCGGCCGTCCGTCAGCGGCCCTTGCGGTCAAGCGGTAAAAGGTCAAATATATGCCATTGGTATAGCTATTGCCAGAGATCCCTCAACGGCCACCACAGGACCTTTGTGAAATTGCTCGAACGCGTTCTCAATCCGCGCGAAATCCGCCGTCGCCTCGGTCTCAACCAGGAACAGTTCTGGACGCAGATCGGTGTCACGCAAAGCGGCGGATCGCGGTACGAAAGCGGCCGCGAGATGCCGAAGCCGGTGCGCGAGCTGCTGCGCCTGGTGCACGTCGAGCAGGTCGACCTGTCGCAGATCAAGCGCGTCGACTTCGAGATCATTGCGTACCTGCGCGAATCACACCCGGACCTTTATCGAACGCTGCGTCGGGCAGTAAAGAGCCGCCATCGCGCGCCGGACGGCAGCGAGGATGGCAAGGCGGCTGTGGGCAATGGCGAGACGCTTGAGCTCGATGACATTGCGCTGCCGCCTGGCTACGGACCGTCCAACGACTGACCGATTGAGCAGTCCGCAAAAGCCCCGCTGACGCGGGGCTTTTGTTTTGCATCGCAACGTCGCGGATGCATCGCAGGTAAAATCATCGTCTTTTCGCCGTGTGCGCGAAGCGCCTTCGCTGCCACGCCACAGCAATACACAAGGGAGTGGCTCGACATGGGGAAACCCGCACGCGTCATCGCGCTCGACCAGCTGAGGATGACCGACGTCGAATCGGTCGGCGGCAAGAATGCGTCACTGGGCGAAATGATCAGCCAGCTTTCACAAGCAGGGATCCGGGTACCCGGGGGCTTCGCGACCACCGCCGACGCGTACCGGGAATTCCTGCAGCACGAAGGCCTCGGCGAGCGCATCGCATCTCGCCTCGCGTCCTTCGATGTCGACGATGTCGCCGAGCTCGCGCGCGCGGGCCGCGAAATTCGCAAGTGGCTGGTCGACGCGCCGTTGCCGCAGCCCCTGGCAACCGAGATTGGCATCGCCTATGCGGCATTGGCGAAGGCGTCCCCACAGGCGACATTCGCCGTGCGCTCGTCCGCAACCGCCGAGGACATGCCCGATGCATCGTTCGCGGGACAACAGGAAACATTCCTTAATATCAGTGGCTTAGACAATGTTCTTCAAGCGATAAAGGAAGTATTCGCGTCACTGTACAACGATCGCGCGATCGCCTATCGCGTGCATCAGGGCTACGCGGACGTGGATGTCGCGCTGTCCGCTGGCGTGCAGCGCATGGTGCGCAGCGACAAGGGCGCCGCCGGCGTGATGTTCACCCTCGACACCGAATCCGGCTTCGACGAGGTCGTGTTCATCACGTCGTCGTACGGTCTCGGCGAAATGGTCGTGCAGGGCGCAGTCAACCCCGACGAGTTCTACGTCTGGAAGCTGAACCTCGAGCGCAACCTGCCCGCGATCCTGCGCAAGAGCGTCGGTGGCAAGGGCATCAAGATGGTATTCGGCGATGCGAACGCCGCGGGTCGCTCGACGCGTACCGAGGAAGTGTCGCCGGAAGACCGCCGTCGTTTCTCTCTCTCCGACGCCGATATCGAGGAGCTCGCGCGCTTCGCCGTCAAGATCGAGAAGCACTACGGGCGCCCGATGGACATCGAATGGGGACTCGACGGCGAGGACGGCAAGCTCTACATCCTGCAGGCGCGGCCGGAAACCGTGCGTTCGCGCGATGCCGACAACACGCTGCGGCGTTATCGGCTGAAGGGCACGTCGGCCGTTCTCGCGACCGGCCGCGCGATTGGCCAGAAGATCGGGCAGGGCACGGTGCGGCTCGTGCAATCGGCGGCGGAAATGGAACGGGTCAAAGCCGGCGACGTGCTGGTTACCGACATGACGGACCCAGATTGGGAGCCGGTGATGAAGCGTGCCGGCGCGATCGTCACCAATCGCGGCGGGCGCACCTGCCACGCGGCGATCATTGCGCGCGAGCTGGGCATTCCCGCGGTGGTCGGGTGCGGCGACGCCACCGAAACGCTCAAGGACGGCACGGAGGTGACGGTGTCGTGCGCCGACGGCGACACCGGTCACGTGCATGCCGGGTTGCTCGAGATTGCCATCGACGACATCGCGCTCGACCACATGCCGCCGTCGCCGACCAAGATCATGATGAACGTCGGCAATCCCGAGCTCGCGTTCGCATTCCAGCGCCTTCCCAACGAGGGTGTCGGCCTCGCGCGGCTCGAGTTCATCATCAACAAGAACGTCGGCGTGCATCCCAAGGCGCTGATCGAGTTCGACCGGCAGGGCGCCGACCTCAGGAAGGAAATCGAAGCGCGCATCGCCGCGTATCCGAGCCCGACCGAGTTCTATGTCGCCAAGATCACCGAAGGTGTCGCGACGATCGCCGCGGCGTTCTGGCCGAAGAAGGTGATCGTGCGCCTGTCGGACTTCAAGTCGAACGAATACACGAATCTGATCGGCGGCCCGGAATACGAGCCCGACGAGGAAAATCCGATGCTGGGCTTCCGCGGCACGTCGCGCTACCTGTCGCCCGACTTCTACGACTGCTTCGCGCTCGAGTGCCGCGCGATGAAGCGTGTTCGCGACGACATGCGGCTCACCAACGTCGAGCTGATGGTGCCCTTCGTGCGCACGCTGTCCGAAGCGGAGCAGGTGATCGGCCTGCTGGCGAAGAATGGCCTTTCACGCGGCGTCAACGGCTTGCGCGTGATCATGATGTGCGAGCTGCCTTCGAACGCTGTGCTCGCGGACCGCTTCCTCGAGCACTTCGACGGGTTTTCCATCGGCTCCAATGACATGACGCAATTGACGCTCGGCGTCGATCGCGATTCGGGCGGCGCGATCTCGGCGACGTTCGACGAGCGGGATGACGCCGTCAAGGCGATGCTCGCGATGTCGATCGCCGCGTGCAACAGGAAAGGCGCGTATTGCGGCATCTGTGGACAAGGTCCGTCCGACTATCCCGATCTTGCGCAATGGCTGGTCGAGCAGGGCATCGAAAGCATGTCGCTCAATCCCGATACCGTCGTCGAGACGTGGCTCGCGCTGGCTAAATCGGCGCAGGCCGGCACGCGCTGATTGCGAGCCGTCGCTCCGCCTCATGCATCCGGATGATGGCGGGGCGCACAACGCGCATGGTCGAATCGGGAAATGCGAGACCCGGCGCCGCTGCGTATCGACCTCGAGCCTTCGTCGCTGCGACGGCTGTTCATTGGTGTCGCGTATTCGCTGACGGCGATCCTCGTCGGCGCCTTGCCGCTGGCGCTCGACCTGCGCGTTTGGACGATCCTCCTTGTCGTCGCGCTGGTGGCGCGAGCATGGTCTGAACGCCCACCCGCCGCACTGATCGTCCGATTGGATGGCACGCTCGCGTTGCTGCGCGACGATGGCGCGTCGATCGAGGCAGTGCTCGTCAACGGCGGCTATCTCGGCACGCGCTTCGCCACCCTCGTGTACCGACCGCTGGGGCGCCGCCGGTCATCGGTGGTCACCATTTTTTCCGACATGCTCGCCACCGAGGACTTCCGCCGCTTGCGCGTGCGGCTCAACTACGCGAGCAGCGACGACGACGATGGCGTGCCGGCGAGCCACGCACGCGCATCCACCAGCGCGCCACTGTCCGCCTTGCGCTGACGTCCGATCAAGTCGAGATAGAGGGGCACCAGGCGTTCGGGCTCAGGCAGCGCCTGGCGGTCTTCCGCGGGATGCGACTGGCCGCGCAGCGGTGATCGGATCGGACCGGGAATCACCGCGTTGACGCGCAGGTTCGCGCGATTCTCCCATTCGTCGGCGAGCTCGCGCGACAGCGCCGCGACACCGGCCTTGGTCACCGCATAACCGCCCCAGTACGCGCGCGGCTCGATGCCGCGATCGTCGAGCGTGAAGATGACGCTGGCGTCCGCCGCGCGCGCGAGCAATGGCATCAGCGCGCGCGTAAGGCCCATCGGCGCGGCGACGTTGACGCGCAGCAGATTGACCCAGTTGTCGAACGACTGGTGCTCGATGGGGCCGAGCGATCCCAGCATCGCCGCCGTGTGCACCAACGCATCGAGTCGCTGGAACTGCGATTCCAGCGCGTTCGCAACGTTGGCGAAATCGTCGGCCTCGGCCTTGGCGAAGTCGAGCGGCAGGATCACCGGCTCGGCATGTCCGGCGCCGACGATCTCGTCGTACAGCGCCTCGAGCTTGCGCACGACGCGCGCATGCAGCACGACGGTGGCGCCTGCGGCTGCACAGGCGCGTGCGATCGGCGCGCCCAAGCCTCCGGTCGCGCCGGTGATGAGCACGACGCGCCCGGCGAGCAGCCCGGCGTTGTCCGGGACGGGAGTGGCAGGTGGAGTGGGCATGGCGATCGGATGATATCCGCATCGCGCATCACAGCATCGCATCGACGATGCGCGACACCTGGCATTTCAGCAAGCACGC
This sequence comes from Betaproteobacteria bacterium, assembly GCA_040006455.1. Lineage (GTDB taxonomy): Bacteria > Pseudomonadota > Gammaproteobacteria > Burkholderiales > Casimicrobiaceae > VBCG01. The sequence continues at coordinate 8,032 of JBDTWY010000097.1, forward strand.
GTTTGCGCGGGACTCCCCCGTTATCGTATAATGCGCGACTCGCAGTGGGGGTATAGCTCAGCTGGGAGAGCGCTTGCATGGCATGCAAGAGGTCAGCGGTTCGATCCCGCTTACCTCCACCACCGACGACACCGCAAGCCGTTGCAACGCGGATTGCCAATCACCCGGGTCCCCATCGTCTAGAGGCCTAGGACACTGCCCTTTCACGGCGGCGACAGGGGTTCGAATCCCCTTGGGGACGCCAC
>JBDTWY010000098.1:0-8200 GCA_040006455.1 Betaproteobacteria bacterium
TCGTCGATCGAGCACATGGGCATCATCACGTTCGCGTTCGGCATGGGCGGGCCGATCGCCAATTTCGCCGCATTGCTGCACATGACCGTGCATTCGCTGACGAAGTCGGCGATTTTCTTCGCCGTCGGCCACGCGACGCAGAAAGCGGGCACGCAAATGATCGACAGCATCCGCGGGCTCGTGACGATCAGCCCGATGCTCGGCTGGGCGCTGGCACTCGGCACGCTCGCGATCCTCGGCATGCCGCCGTTCGGCGTGTTCGCCAGCGAATTCCTCATCATCACCACGGCGATGCGCGAGCAGCCATGGGCGACACCGTTGCTGGTCGTTGCGCTGGCAGTCGCGTTCGCGGCGATATTCTCCAAGGTGCAGCCGATGGTGTTCGGCGAGGCCAGCGTGGCGCGGCTGCCGCACCGGCCGGCGGTCGTGCCGGTGTTCATCCATCTCGCGCTGGTGCTGATGCTCGGATTGTGGATCCCTCCGGTCCTCGCCGACTGGTACCACCAGGCGGCGAAATTCATCGGATGAGCGCACGATGAACCTCGGTCCACTCGGCATCACCACCGCCTCGCAGCTCGCGCCGATTCCCGCGGTGCGCGCATCGGTCGGCAGCGGCCAGCTGCTTGGCGCATGCCGCCTCGCGTGGGAACACGGCGGCCAGCTGCTGGCGCTGTGGGTCTCCGACGATCGCGACCTTCGCCGCGGCTTCTGCCTGCGCGTGCTGCTGCAGGACGACGATGGCCTGACGCTGCTCGAGCACACGCTGCGCGACGCCTTTTCGCAATACCCCGACCTGTCGGCGATCTTTCCCGCGGCCAACCGGATGCAGCGCGCGGCGTTCGACCTGACCGGCATCGCCTCGCAGGCCGAAGACCAGCGGCCGTGGATCTGGATGGCAGGCTGGCCGATCGATCAATTTCCGTTGCAGCTCGATTTCGAGACGCTCGCCAACTGGCGGCCTGGCGAAGTCCAGTATCCGTTCGTGCACGTCGAAGGCGAAGGCGTGCACGAGATCGGCGTGGGTCCGGTGCACGCGGGCACGATCGAGCCCGGGCATTTCCGCTTCCAGGTCGTTGGCGAGAAGGTGCTGCGGGTCGAGGAGCGCTTCGGCTATGCGCACAAGGGCGTCGAGAAGCGCTTCGAGACGTTGCCGCTGGTGGAGGCCCATGTGCTCGCCGGCCGCATCTGCGGCGACAGCACCGTCGCCTACGCATGGGCGTTCGCGCAGGCGCTGGAATCGATCGCCGGCGTCGAGCCACCACCGCGCGCACGCTGGCTGCGCGCGCTGGCGCTGGAACGCGAGCGCATCGCCAATCACCTGGGCGATCTTGGCGCGCTCGGCAACGATGGCGGGCTCGCGTTCGGCCTGATGCAGTTTTCACGGCTGCGCGAAGATGTGCTGCGGCTCAACCAGGTGGCGTTCGGCCATCGGCTGGCGATGGACTACGTGACACCGGGCGGCACGCGCAACGATCTTTGCGCACCACATGCGCTTTTGATTCGCGAGCAGTGCGTGGCGCTCGAGCGCGAGGTGCGCGCGTTGCGCGACATCTACGACGAGCACGCGGGGCTGCAAGATCGCTTCCGCAGTTGCGGTCGCGTGACGCCGGTGGTGTGCGCGAAGCTCGGCATGGTGGGACTCGCGGCGCGCGCCAGCGGCGGCAACCGCGACCTGCGCGTCGACTTTCCGATCACGCCCTACGCGGCGCTGGGCGTGCGCAAGGCGCTGCAGGGCGACGGCGACGTCGCCGCGCGCGTGGCGGCGCGCTTCGACGAGGTGCTCGAATCGCTGCGGCTGTCGCAGTCGATCCTCGACGTACTGCCTACGGGCGACACCACTGTCGAAATGCCCGAGGCGATGCCCGCGCGGCTCGCGCTCGGACTGGTCGAAGGCTGGCGCGGGCCGGTGATGATCGCGCTCGAAACCGGCGACGGCAACACCATTCGCCGCTGCCATCCGCATGATCCGTCATGGTCGAACTGGCCGGCGGTCGAGCACGCCGCGATGGACAACATCGTTCCCGACTTTCCGCTGATCAACAAGTCGTTCAACCTCGCGTACAGCGGGCACGACCTTTAGCGACGACGACATGCTGCACATCCTGCGACAGATCGCCACCACCGGCGTCATCACCGAGCCCGCGCCGGAGCCTGCCGATGCGACGGCGATCGTCGCGCGCCTGCAGCAGCAGGTCCTCGACACGCTCGGACGCGCGCTGACGATCCGCCACGTCGACGCGGGATCGTGCAATGGCTGCGAGCTCGAGATCCAGGCGCTCGCCAATCCGTACTACAACGTCGAGGGCCTCGGCGTGCGTTTCGTCGCGAGCCCGCGTCACGCGGACATGCTGCTCGTCACCGGGCCGGTGTCGAAGCACATGGCGATCGCGCTGCAGCGCACGTACGACGCGACGCCCGATCCCAAGCTCGTCGTCGCCGTCGGCGACTGCGGATGCACCGGTGGAATCTTCGGCGAGAGCTACGCGAGCATGGGACGCGTGGCGAACGTCATTCCGGTCGACGTCGAAGTCGCCGGCTGTCCGCCGCCGCCGGTGGCCTTGCTGCGCGGGATTCTCGCCGCAGTGGGCAAGCGCGCCGGCGGGTCGCCGCCTGCAGGCGGCCTTCCTGCGCGCGTCGAGCCGAGGTGATTGCGTCCGTTTCGCCATGTGGTCGTTCTCCCGCAACTTCACGTGTTCTTGTGCTTTCGTGGGCTTCGTGAGGCGACACAGCACTCGCGTAGAGCGCGCCGTTTAATATGTCTTTACAAGAATATAACCATAAAGTTATATTCTGTTTCATGAACTCCTCGTTTGCCATCGTCGCCGAGCCCAACAGGCGGGCCATCCTCGGCTTGCTGCTCTCGTCGGAGCGCTCGGTCGGCGAGATCGAGCGCGAACTTCGCCTGTCGCAGCCGTCTGTCTCCAAGCATCTGCGTGTGCTTCGCGAGGCGGGCTTCGTGGCATCGCGAACCGAAGCGCAGCGGCGCCTATATCGACTGAGACCGGAGCCGCTGATGGAGCTCGACGCGTGGCTCGTCCCCTTCCGGCGCTTCTGGTCGAAGCACCTCGATGCGCTGGAGATACACCTGGAAAAGATGGATAGGGTGCCCTTTAAGAAAGGCAAGAAACAGTCATGAACAGCCGTGCGCAATACGCGCCGGGTGCCGCTGCCGGTGCCAAGGTCCGAAAAAATGGCGACAAGTGGACGCTCGTTCTCGTCCGCGATCTCGCGCATCCTCCCGCCAAGGTATGGAACGCGCTCACGGACCCCGAGCAGCTGCGCGAATGGGCGCCGTTCGATTCGGACCGGAACCTCGGTGCCGTTGGCACTGCAAAGCTGTCGACGGTGGGCGCGCCGACGCCGCACGTGACCGAGACCCGCGTGCAACGGGCTGACGCGCCGAGGACGCTTGAGTACAGTTGGGGTGGCAACGACATCCGCTGGGAACTGGAGCCGCTGGCAGGCGACCGTACGCGGCTCACGCTCTGGCACAACATCGACAGAGGATTCATCTCCATGGGCGCCGCGGGCTGGCACATCTGCTTCGATGTGATGGAGCGCCATCTCGCTGGTCAGCCCGTCGGACGCATCGTCGGCGCCAACGCCATGAAATTCGGCGGGTGGCAGCGACTGAACGCCGAGTACGCAAAACAGTTCGGCGTGGAAGCTCCCAGCCGGCCTGCTCGCCCGCCGGCCTGAGCACGCTTCGCGACGAAGGCAAGGTTATATCGGCTTGCGGGGCGCGACCCCGCGCCACGGTCATGCAATTGGAATGCGTCTACGAAATTCCAGGGTGAGAACATGAAAAATTCGGGTGCGAGCGAAGTCCATTCGGCGGCGTCGGACCTCATCACCGAAAAGTTCGCTAAGCTCGGCGACTGGCGCGGGGAAACCCTCGGCAAGATGCGCAGGCTGGTCAAGGAAGCCGACCCGGATGTCGTCGAGGAGTGGAAGTGGATGGGCACGCCGGTGTGGTCGCACGACGGCATCATCTGCACGGGGGAATCCTACAAGAACGTCGTGAAGCTCACGTTCGCCAAGGGCGCGTCGCTGCAGGATCCCGACCGTCTCTTCAACTCGAGCCTGGACGGCAACGTGCGCCGCGCGATCGACATCCACGCAGGCGAAGCGGTCGACGAGTCCGCCTTCAAGGCGCTGGTTCGCCAGGCGGTCGACCTCAACCGTTCCGGCAAGTCGACACCCTCGAAGAAAGCGAAGCCCTGAACGATCGCGCTGCGTTTGCCGCGAATGACGGCCGCGACGCGCAGACTCGACGTCGGGCGCGTGAAGCGCACGTCTTGCGCACGCCGGTCGCGCGCGGTCCGACGTTCAGGCGTTCGAGTGACGCCGCCTCGCCGCGACGCCGGTCGCCGCCAACATCAGCTTCGCTACCTGCTCGCGCCCGACAGCGGCGCAACGCCTGGTATGCGAGTCAAGTGACCGCGATGACTCCCGCGCCGTGCGTCGGGAGGGCGCCGACGCGGTCAATTTGCAACGTTACGGCTGGCGGCGGCTACCCGCGCGAGCGCATACGGCGACGCACGGCGACTCCCAACGCGCCGAGCATCAACGCGAGCATGGCCAGCGAGCCCGGCGACATTGTCGGCACGGATACCGCAACAACCGGCGGTGGCGGTGGCGGAGGCGCAACCGCGCCGGCGGCGAATCCAACCATGTTTGCCAACAGAAGATCTGCATTGGCATCGGTCCCTAGCACATCGCCGAAATCGAACACGCCGACGACCACTTTTCCGGCGCCCAGCGAGGCCGTCATGATTGCCGGATTACCTGTCAGCGCCCAGCCGTTGTAGGTTGCAATCACCGACCACACGGCCGGGTCGTATCCCGTCACCAGGTAGAAATATTCCGACCCGTTCCCTAGTTGCAGCGGGCTCGTAAGCCCGGCGAATACCGGCGACCCGGGATTGGTGATCGTCACCGGAGTGTTCGTCCCCACGGCGTTGCCCTCGCCGACAGTGCCGGCGAACAACGCGCATTTCGTGCCTACCCCCAAATACAGGTTCGCGCCGTCGCTGGTAAAGAGGTTGTAGACGCCGTTCCATTCGGTCACCACGCCGCCGCCGGCATTGACAAAGCTGGCGATTGCCGCACACGACGCGGGAGTGAGTCCGGAGGAGTTGTGGCCCATGTAGAGCACGTTGTACGCGCCCAAGCCGGCCGCGATCTGCGGCTCGGTGACGACCGTCACGGTGTTTCCCGCGGAAGTCAGCGAAATGCTCACCGGGGTGGACTCCTCATCGGAAAAGACCGCCACGTTGGCGGCATTTGCCAGCGTCACCGCGAATGCAAGAACGACGGCCAACGGCCATCGCATGACATTGCAACACTTCATGGTTCCCCCCCGGGCGAGTGACGGCCACCGCTGGCCAAAGTGGTTGCAGTGTAATGGGGAGACGGCGAAATCGGCGCGAGCAGACGGCGTTGATTGGCCGTGAGGCCAAGCGTGTCGTGAATTTGCCACAAACGGGGCCGAATCGCCGTGCCCGCAGTCGATTCCGCGGGACCGGCGCGACCGCGCGCGGTCAGGAGACCTTGGTTTTGCTTCGCTTGGTGGCAGCAGCCGCACGCGTCGGTGCAGAGCGCCGGCCGTGGGCCTCCATCACCGGTTTCAGGTAGCGGCCGGTGAAGCTTGCCGCGACCGCGGCGACATCGTCAGGCGAACCTTCGGCGACGATGCGGCCGCCGCCGGCGCCGCCTTCGGGTCCCAGGTCGACGATCCAGTCGGCGGTCTTGATGACGTCGAGGTTATGCTCGATGACGACGACGGTGTTGCCGTGGTCGCGCAGCCGATGCAACACGGTCAGCAGCAGCTCGATGTCGTGGAAGTGCAGTCCCGTCGTCGGCTCGTCGAGAATGTAGAGCGTGCGGCCGGTGTCGCGCTTCGACAGCTCGAGCGCGAGCTTGACGCGCTGCGCCTCGCCACCCGACAGTGTCGTCGCCGACTGGCCCAGCGTGATGTAACCCAGGCCGACGTCGAGCAGCGTGGCAAGCTTGCGCGCCACCGACGGCACCGGCTCGAAGAACGCGAATGCCTGCTCGACCGTCATCGCCAGCACTTCGTGGATGTTCTTGCCCTTGTAGCGGATCTCCAGCGTCTCGCGGTTGTAGCGCTGCGCGTGGCAGACATCGCAGGGCACGTACACATCGGGCAGGAAGTGCATCTCGACCTTGATCAGGCCATCGCCCTGGCAGGCTTCGCAGCGGCCGCCCTTGACGTTGAAGGAAAAGCGCCCCGGACCGTAGCCGCGCTCGCGCGATTCCTTCACCTGCGCGAAAAGCTCGCGGATCGGCGTGAACAGCCCGGTATATGTCGCCGGATTCGAGCGCGGCGTGCGACCGATCGGACTCTGGTCGACGCTGATCACCTTGTCGAAATGCTCGAGTCCGTCGATGCCGTCGTGGGCCGCGGGCTCGTCGGCGGAATCGTAGAGATGCCGCGCAACCGCGAGATAGAGCGTGTCGTTGACGAGCGTCGACTTGCCCGATCCGGACACACCCGTCACGCAGACGAACAATCCCACTGGCAGCTCGAGCGTGACGTCCTGCAGGTTGTTGCCGCGCGCACCCGTGATCGTCAGCACTTTCGACTTGTCGGGGCGATGGCGCAGTGGCGGCATCGGGATCTGGCGATGACCCGCCAGATACTGGCCGGTCAGCGAATGCGTGGCGCGGCGGATTTCCTCCGGCGTGCCCTGCGCGACGACCTGCCCGCCATGCTCGCCGGCACCGGGACCCATGTCGACGACATAGTCGGCCGACAGGATCGCGTCCTGGTCGTGCTCGACGACGATGACGCTGTTGCCGAGATCGCGAAGGTGCTTCAGCGTCGCCAGCAGCCGATCGTTGTCGCGCTGGTGCAGGCCGATCGACGGCTCGTCGAGCACGTACATCACGCCCGTCAAGCCCGAGCCGATCTGCGATGCGAGGCGGATGCGCTGCGCCTCGCCGCCGGACAGCGTTTCCGCCGAGCGGTCGAGCGACAGGTAGTCGAGGCCGACGTTATTGAGGAACGTCAGTCGCGACAGGATTTCCTTGACGATCTTGTCGGCGATTGCCGCGCGCTGGCCACCGAGCTTCAGTGCCGCGAAGAACGCCGACGCTTCCTTGAGCGGCCATCCGGAGATTTCGTAGATCGCACGCTCGCCGACCTTGACGTGACGCGCGTCTCGTTTCAGGCGCGTGCCACCGCATTCGGGACACGGCTTGTTGTTCAGGTACTTGGCGAGCTCCTCGCGCACCATCTGGCTATCGGTTTCGCGATAGCGGCGCTCGAGATTGGGTACGATGCCTTCGAACGCGTGCTCGCGCGTCACTGCGCGCCCGCGGTCCGACAGGTAGACGAACGGAATCTTGTCGGTTCCCGACCCGTACAGCACGACCTGCTGCACACGCTCGGGCAACTTGGCGAACGCCTTGTCGAGATCGAAGTTGAGGAACTTGGCGAGGCTCTGCAGCAGGTGGAAGTAGAACTGGTTGCGCCGGTCCCAGCCCTTGATCGCGCCGGAGGCGAGCGACAACTGCGGAAATCCGACGACGCGCTTGGGATCGAAATAGGTGATCGCGCCAAGACCATCGCAGCGCGGGCACGCGCCGGCCGGATTGTTGAACGAGAACAGTCGCGGCTCGAGCTCGGCCAGCGAGTAATTGCAGATCGGGCACGCGAACTTGGCCGAGAACAGGTGCTCCGCCTGCGTGTCCATCTCGACGACAACCGCGCGACCGTCGCCATGGCGCAGAGCCGTTTCGAACGACTCGGCAAGCCGCTGCTTGAATTCGGCGCTGACCTTGAGGCGATCGACGACGACTTCGATCGTGTGCTTGGTGTTCTTGTTGAGCTTGGGCGCCTGGTCGATCTCGTACACCTTGCCGTCGACGCGCACGCGCACGAAGCCCTGTGCACGCAGCTCGATCAGCAACTCGACGTGCTCGCCCTTGCGGTTGACGATGATCGGCGCGAGGATCATCAGCTTGGTGTCGGCAGGCATCGCGAGCGTCGAATCGACCATCTGCGAAATGGTCATCGACGTCAGCTTTTGCTCGGGGTGGTCGGGACAATACGGCTCGCCGACCCGTGCGTACAGGAGCCGCAGGTAGTCGTGGATCTCGGTGACGGTGCCGACGGTGGAGCGCGGGTTGTGCGACGTCGCCTTCTGCTCGATCGAGATCGCCGGCGACAGCC
>JBDTWY010000099.1:0-8138 GCA_040006455.1 Betaproteobacteria bacterium
GGGAATGACGGCAGCAGCGCGAACGACGGCCGCTTTAATTCAGCACTTGCCCCCGGGGCAGCGCTGGTAGCCGACGACGCCTTCGATGACGCCGCCGTTGCGGCCGTTGAAGTAGTAGTCGAGTCCGACGCCGGTACCGCCCGGGCCCGACAGGAACCCGGCGAAGTTGCCCTGCACCAGCGGCTGGCAGGCGCTGCCGGCGCACGAGGCGTTGGCGCCCGCGCCCGCCGTCGAGAACAGCGGTCCGACGAGTCGCGTCGTGCCGCCCATCGAGTACGTCGCATCGGCGCCGAATCCCACCGACAAGCCGCTGAGCGTCAAATTCGCCGCCGTGAAGTCGACGCTGACATTGCCGCCCGACAACAGCGTGCCGACAGCGCCGGTCGCCGAATCGGTGGGCCGAGTGCTGCCGACGGGCGCGAAGCTGACCACGCCCGACGTCGGAAGTGACGTCGCCGCATTGCCGTAGAGGTAGTGCAAGTTGCCGCCGTCGTTGTGCACGACCTCGCCATTCGGCAACGTCTGCGCGATGGTCGAGCCCGCGCCGTTCCAGCGCCCCCAGTTGAGGCCGCCGGCATCGATCGCCGAGCCGGCATCGACGACGCTCGCGCCGCCCAGCGACGCCAGCAGGTTGGGCGTGTGGATCGCCACCGCGCGGCCGACGCTGTCGACGGTGAACGGATTGCCCGCCGCATCGACGCTGCCGAGCTCCAGCGTGTACTGGTCCGAGCCGACGACGAAATTGCGGCCGGTGTCGACGAGGTTGCCGAGCTCCAGGTCCTCGGTCGCCAGGTAAACGAACGGAGCATTCGGCACGGCGAATCCCTGCGGGAACTCCGGCACCTTCGGGAACTGCAGGTCAGCCGGCGCCGCGCGCGCGACGCGCACGCGGCCGCGCAGGTTGTCGGCGAGGAAGCGTGGCGGCGCGATCAGCCGCTGCGGCGAAAATCCCTCGCGCACGGTGAAATATTCGCGTGCACCGAATTCGGCATCGCCGAAAGGCGTCAGCGCGACCACGCGTCCATCGAGCACGCCGGCGTAGAGTCCGGGCGGCGAGGGCAGCGTCTCGGGCGTGTCGCGGCACTCGTCGGCGAGACACAGTTGTGCGACGTAGTGCGTGCCGCGAATGCCGATCGTGGCTTGCGTGGTGACGACGCTGTAGCGTTCGTGATCGACACGTCCGACCTGCCCCGTCACCGTACGAAACCCGCCGCGCACCAAGCGGAACACTGCGCGCTCGTTGCCATCGTTGCTGCCGTTGAACACGAACTGCTCGATGCGGAATTCGGTGTCGGGCTTGAGCGCGACGAGCGCGTCGTCGGAAAAGCGGATCTGCGCGTGGCTCTGCGCGCCGGTGACGACGGTGTCGCCGACATTGACGTTCGCACCCGCAGCAAGCCGCACGCGGTCGGCGCCGCGCTGCGCGGCGACATCACCAACGGCCAGCACGATGCGACCGACCTGCGCATGCGCGGACGACGCGACGAGCGCCAGCGCCATGAGCAGCACGCGGACGCATTGGAGGCTGCGAAGGTTCACTGGCATTCCCCGCTATTTGAACTCGTAGCGCAGCTTGACCATCACGAGGTTGCGCTTGTATTCATAGAGCTCGAGGTTCGAGTCGTTGCGCTGGTACTGATATTCGACGCGCGCGCTCCAGTTGCGTGCGAACATGACCATCGCACCGAGCGAGCCCACCCAGTTGTCATCGCGGCGCGTGACGTCGAGCAGCGGGATGTCGCCGTCGTAGTCGCTGCGCAAGTACGCGACGCCCGCATTGAGCGCCCAGAACGGTGACGGCGACACGGTCAGGTCGAGTGCTGCGCCGGCGATGCCGCGGCCGAGATCCGGACGCTCGCGACGATCGCGCTCCTTGCCGCCGTAGATCGACGCGTTGAGCACCGGTTGCCACGCGGTGAGCCAGCCGTGACGCACGCCAGCGCCGACTGCCCAGAAATTGGCGTCGCGCACGTCGTTTTCGCCGGTGTAGTCGATGCGCGCGAACTGCGGCGTCAGGCTGAACGTCGTCGTCGGCGCGAGCTGCCGCCGCCATTCGAGCGCGACGCCGTTGCTGCTGCGAAAGCTGGCGTTGTCGAGCAGGATCTGCCCATACGCATACGTGAGCGCGAACGTGTCGATGTCGCGCCGGTAGCTGCCGCCGGCGTTGACGGCGAGCTGTGCGAGGTTGAACTGGCTTTCGCTGAAGTAGAAGTTGCCGCTGCCGGCCGCGCCGATGAACAGCGACGCGCCCGGCGCCACCGGATGGTTGTACTGGACCGCGCCGGCGAGCACGCCGAAGCCATCGCTCTTCTCGATGCCGGCATCGCCGACGGTGACGCGACCGAGCACGGGCAGCGCGATGTCCGCCTGCGCGACGCCGGCGTTGACGTTGCTGTCGTAGCCGGCACCCGCTTCGATCCACGCGGTGAGTCGCGGCAGGTATTGCGCTTCGCGCGCGCGCAGCGCATCGAGATAGCGCTGGATGCCCGCGCGCACTTCGGCCGGCGGCTCGAGGCTTCGCACCGTTTCGAATTCCTCGCGCGAACGGCGGTCGTCACCGGCGTAGAAATAGGCGCGCGCCAGCTCGAGGCGTCCGCGCGCATCATCGGGATTCAGCAGCGAGTAGCGTTCGAGGGCGAGGACGCCTTCGCCGGTATGGCTGGTGTCGACGGCGGCGATGCCGCACCAGAGGTCGGCGGCGGGCAGCGTGTCACGGTCGATCGTCGCGCACTGCGCCCAGGCCGCGGCGGAGTGGCCGGCCTCGACGTTGGCGTGCACTTCATCGGCGGTGGCGGCGAGCGCGGACGGCGTGCCGAACCACGCACACGACAGCAGAACGATTCCCCTGATCGACCCACGATGCCGCATTGATTCCCCTTGCGAAACCGCGGGCATCATAGCATCGAATCAAGGATTTACAGCGTCGATCTCGACGTGAATATTCGTGTTGCCGGGATTTGCCGGCCCTGACTTGCCGACGAGGTCACCGGACACCGGCGTGGCGTTGCCGGACTTCGAAACCCGCGCCTCGACGACGACGCTTTTCGCCGACGAGATCGTCGCGCCCGGCGCCATCGCCATCGAATCGTCGAGCACGAAGGTGCGCGGCAGCTCGCGCACCGTGGTGCGCAACACCGCGAGCGGCATCCGCGCACCGTCGACCGCGCGCGCGAAGATGAACACCGTGTCGCTCGGGCGCGCACGCGCGGCCAGTGTGGGGCTCAGCGATACCGTGCCGCTGATCCGCGCAGTTGCAACAAGTGGGGTCGGAGTCGTTTGACCGCTGATTGGGGTCTGACCGCGATTCGGGGTCGGAGTCGTTGCAGCGACCGATGAAGCCGAACCTGCGGCTCCGGCCCCGATTGATGGGGTCGCCGCGCCACCTGCCTTTGCCGCATCGCGCTGCCGGATCGTGTCGGCGATCACGACGGCGACTTCGCGCGACGCGTCGCTGTCGGCGGGAAGATCCGCCGCCAGCGTGCGCCAGTGATCGAGCGCTTCGTCGTATGCGTGGCGCTCACTGGCCGATGCGGCGGCGAGCGCCAGCGCCTTCTGGTTGTGCGGGTCAATTGCGAGCGACTTCTGCGTCAGCTCGGTGGGCTTGCCTTGCAGCGAAGCTTGCGCCATCGACAGCGTATCGGCGTAGTCGGCCCACAGCATCGGATCGTTCGGTGCGCGCTGCGTTGCCTGGTCGAACGCATTCGCGGCATCGTCGAAACGCCCGAGCGCCGCATACGAACGCCCCAGCAGCGCCCAGCCTTTCGGATCGGCGGGATTGTCCTTCATCCGTTGCGCGAGCGTCTCGACCATCGCGAGCACTTGCGCCTGTGACAGTTGCGGGCGCGCAGCGGCGATGCGCTCCGCGTCGATCGCACCCGGACGTCCCAACGCGAAGTAGAGTGCGCCCGCGGTGATCGGCACGATGACGATCAACGCGACCGCGACGATCCAGCGTGCGCGCGTCGTGGTCGGGCGCGCCGCGGGCGCGGGATGGTCGACCTCGTGGCCGAGGCGTTTCGCGAGCTCCTCCTGCATGCGCGCGTGCTCGGCGCTGTCGATCACGCCGTTGCCGAGGTCTTCGTCGAGCTGGCGTTTCTGGTCGCGGAAAATCGCCACCGACGCCGAATCGTCGGCGGGCGCCTCGTCGGCGGGATGACGTGCAAGCAGCGCGCGCAGCAGCACGCCGAGCGTGACGATCACGACCAGTGCGGCGACGATCCAGAAGATGACGGCGGAGGGCATCGAGGCGGAACTCGGGAACGGTGCGGCGCGCGTTGCGCGCAGCGGGAATGCTGCGGATTATAGCGGGGAGGGTGGTTTACACCCGCACCCCCATCACCCACCCCGGAAACCACGTGGCGATCCCCGGGAAGAAGCAGATCACCACCACCGCGACGATCATCAGGAGCACGAACGGGAACACGCCGAACACCACCTGCCGCAGCGAAATGTCGGGCGCGATGTTCTTGATGACGAAGAGATTCAATCCCACCGGCGGATGGATCAGCCCCATCTCCATGACGATCGTCATCAGCACGCCGAACCAGATCAGGTCGAAGCCGTCGGCCTTCAGCGGCGGCAGGATGATCGGCGCGGTCATCAGGATGATGCTGACCGGCGGCAGGAAGAAGCCGAGCACCACCACCAGCACCAGGATCGCCGCCAGCAGCAGCCACTTCGACAAATGCAGTGCGACGATCGTCTCGGCGGCCGACTGCGACAGGTGCAGGTAGCTCATCACGTACGAGAACAACAGCGACATGCCGATGATGAACATCAGCATCGTCGACTCGCGGATCGTCGCGGCGAGGATCGGCTTGACGTCGCGCGGCCGCCACACGCCGTAGATGACCGCGATCAGCACCATCGCCAGCACCGCGCCGAGTCCCGCGGTTTCCGACGGCGTCGCGTAGCCGCCGTAGAGCGCCACCATCACGCCGATCAGCAGGATCACGAACGGCAGCACGCGCGGCAGCATCTCGACGCGTTCGCGCATCGTGTATTGATGCGCATCGAGATACGCGGATCGCGTGCCGGCCTGCGTGAACGCGTGCTCGGCCGCATGGAACTCGCGCTGGAACCTCCACATCGCGTAGAGCGAAAACAATCCGACGAGCAGCAGCGCGGGACCGATGCCGGCGAGAAACAGCCGCCCCAGCGACACTTCCGCCGCCACCGAGTACAGGATCATCGTGATCGACGGCGGCAGCAGGATGCCCAGCGTGCCGCCGGCGGCGATGATGCCCGCGGCGAATCCCGGCGAGTAGCCGCGCTTGCGCATCTCGGGAATGCCGGCGCTGCCGATCGCCGAGCAGGTCGCCGGACTGGAACCCGCCATCGCCGCGAACAGCGCGCAGGTGAACACGTTGGCGATGCCGAGCCCTCCGGGCACGCGCTGCATCCACGCATGCAACGCGAGATAAAGGTCGCGGCCCGCGTTCGATCGCCCGATCGCGGCGCCCTTCAAGATGAACAGCGGGATCGACAGCAGCGTGATGCTCGCCATCTCCTCGTAGACGCTCTGCGTGACGGTGTCGAGCGACGATGCCGGCATGAAGAAATACATGAAGCCGACGGCGACCGTGCCCAGCGCGAACGCGATCGGCATGCCGGAGAACATCACGACCAGCGTGACGATGGTGAACAGGATTCCCAGCGTCAATACGCTCACGAAACGCGCCTCGCGCTGAAATGCTCGGCGATCTGCAGCATGTACTGGATCGCCAGCAGCGTCATGCCGGTGGCCATCAAGCCATAGGGAATCGCCAGCGGCGGCGCGAACGACGACGATGTCGTCATCCCGCCGGCCACCGCTTCATGCAGCAGTGTCCACGACTTCCACGCGAAGAACGCGCAGAACAGCATCGCCACGACGTCGACCACCAGCGCGCGCACGCGCTCGACGCGCGGCGGCAGGATTTCCATGATCGCCTCGATGCCGATGTGGCCGCGCTGCCCCTGCACCCACGCGCCGCACAGGAACACCGCGCCAGTGAGGCAGAACACGGCGATCTCATCCTGCCAGTCGGTGGCGGCGTGGAAGAAATAGCGCGAGAACACGCTGTAGGTCAGCACCAGCGCCGCGGCGACCAGGCCGCACATGCCGATGAACAGCGCGACGCGATTGACGAACGCCATCGCCCGTTGCAGCACCGACGATGGCGGCGGCCCGGAAGGGCCGTTCGACTGCGCAACGCCGGCCGGTGTCGGGCCGGCGTGGGTCACGCGAGAAGCTTCTCGGCGCTCGCGAGCAGCTTCGCGCAGGTTTCGCTGCGGGCCGCGTAATCTTTCCACGCATTGCCGCGCGCGATCGCCTGCCATTTGCGCAACGTGGCGTCGTCAAGGTCGGACACCGTCGCACCGGCCTTGGTGTAGACACCCGCGACCGCGATGTCGTCGGCCTTGGCGCCGTCGATCGCGAATTTCTCCATGTCGACACCCACCGCCATGATCACGTCCTGTTGCGCCTTCGGCAACTTGTCGAACACCACCTTCGACATCATCAGCGGCTCGAACATGAACCAGTACGACTTGCTGCGTCCGGTGGTGAGCGCCTTGGCGACTTCCTCGAGGCGGAACGAGATGAGGCTGGTCGACGACGTCATCGCCGCGTCCATCGCGCCGGTCTGCATCGCCGCGTAGATCTCGTTCGACGGCAGCGTGATCACCGCGGCGCCCGCGTCCTTCAGCATCATGTCCATTTCGCGGCTGCCGCCGCGTACCTTCATGCCCTTGGCGTCGTCAGGCGTGACCAGCGGCTTGCTGCGGCTGGCGACACCGCCCGCCTGCCAGATCCACGACACGATGATGATGCCCTTGTCGTTGACGACCTGGTTGAACAGCTTGCCCACCTCGGCGGTCTTCCAGGCCGCGCCGACTTCGTACGACGGCACCAGCGCAGGCATCAAACCGATGTTGACTTCGGGCACTTCGCCACCCGAGTACGAGATCGGCACCAGCGACAGGTCGAGCGCGCCGCGGCGCATCGCGCTGAACTGCGTGTTGACCTTGACCAGCGACGAATTCGGATACACCTCGAACTTGAGCGCGCCGTTGCTGCGCTTCTCGACCTCGGCGGCGAACTTGCGACACAGCCGGTCGCGGAAATCGCCGGTGTCACCGGACGAGCTCGGGAACTGGTGCGAGATCTTGAGTGCGCCCGACTGCGCGAACGCGCGCGACGCGGCAAGGGAAAGCGGCAGCGCAGCGAGCGAACCCGCGACGATGCGACGGCGAACGATGTCCATGGCTCCTCCGACATTTGTGGAAACGGTGCCGGCGACGCGTGTAGTCCGCGCTCGGGTGCTGACGGCCGGCGATGCGGCGCCTATTGTAGACATAAACGCGGGCGCCTAAGTTGACGAGTGATGCCGTCATCCCCGCGAAAGGGACCCACTCAGCTTCCGTCATTCCCGCAAAAGCGGGAACCTGGCGTCGTTCGCGGCCACGACACTGGGTTCCCGCTTTCGCGGGAATGACGGAACGGTGGGCGCTTCGACTCCGACCCCGATCGTTTATCAGCACGGTGGGCGCTTCGACTCCGACCCCGATCGTTTATCAGCACGGTGGGCGCTTCGACTCCGACCCCAATCGTTTATCATTGCCAAAAGGCGCGCCCCGCCGCATCCCATGAACGACAAAGACATCCGCCAGGCCTCGCTCGAGTATCACCGCAAGGCGCCGGCCGGCAAGATTTCGATCGCGCCGACCAAGAAGCTGACGAACCAGCGCGACCTGGCGCTCGCCTACACGCCGGGTGTCGCCGCGGCGTGCGATGAAATCGTTCGCGACCCCGCCGAAGCGCGCAACCTCACCGCGCGCGGCAACCTGATCGGCGTCATCACCAACGGTACCGCGGTGCTGGGCCTCGGCGCGATCGGCCCGCTCGCCAGCAAGCCGGTGATGGAAGGCAAGTCGGTGCTGTTCAAGAAGTTCGCCAACATCGACTGCTTCGACATCGAGATCGACGAGCGCGACCCCGACAAGCTGGTCGACATCATCTGCGCGCTCGAGCCGACGTTCGGCGGCATCAACCTCGAGGACATCAAGGCGCCCGAGTGTTTCATCGTCGAACGCAAGTGCCGCGAGCGCATGCGCATCCCCGTGTTCCACGACGACCAGCACGGCACCGCGATCAT
>JBDTWY010000100.1:0-7979 GCA_040006455.1 Betaproteobacteria bacterium
AGCGCGACCGCGGCCGAAATGAAGACCAGCGGATAAAGGATCTCGAAGCGCTCGAGCGTCATTCGCGGTTCGATGTTCGCCGCGAGGCGATAGGCATGGTGATTGTCGACCCGCCCGGACGCGGACCGCGCGCCGCGGACACGCACGCGTCGCTGCGCGCCGTCATTTCGT
Organism: Betaproteobacteria bacterium; assembly: GCA_040006455.1. GTDB lineage: Bacteria > Pseudomonadota > Gammaproteobacteria > Burkholderiales > Casimicrobiaceae > VBCG01. The sequence goes on from JBDTWY010000100.1 coordinate 172, forward strand.
CAGCGGTGTCGATGGGGTGCGATGAATTCGCGCGCTGCGAGGCGCGCGGCACCGGCCAGGTTCAGCGCTTCTGCTTGCGCCGGACGATGGCGATGCCGATCGCGAGGCTGGCCGCGGCCACCAGCAGCAAGCCGCCGCCTGCAACCGGTAACAGCGTGCCGAGCGGCGCACCAAGCAGCCTGCCCAGCGTTACGCCCAGCGTCTGTCCCAGCGGCGTGACGAAACCGGCAAACGCGCTGCTGGCCATCGACGCGGCGAGTGCGCCGACCATGAGCTTGTTCGTGTTCAAATCGACTCTCCCGAAATGGTGAAACGGTCGGCGCCTCGTTGGGCTTCGACTCGCATCGCTCGCGGCATCCCGACTGTCAGAAAATGCGCGACCGACGTTCAGTCGTCGGCGTTCGCAGGTTCCATGCCATCGGCGAATATTGTTTGTGAATCAGGGCTCAATCGGAATCGGACCAGGAAGGATCGAGGCTGGCCGTAAAGTTCTCCGACAAACGGGGCGGTGTCTGGCGTCGTCAATTCACTGGGTGAAAAACACAGGCTGCTCCGATCAGGATAGGTGGACTGGAGGGAACAGCAGCAGCAGCCCGGCTATTTCATCCGCGTCGAACCGCCCGGATGCTCGTCGTCGATGTACTGGCGGACGATCGATTCAAAATCGGCGTCGGCGTGCATGCCGAGCGAGCGGCCGAACACCGTGTCGAAGTTGACCGGCCAGGTCTGCACGATGCGATCGATCGCGTCGTCGTGGCGAAACGTCACGCGGTCGGCGACCGCGTCGCCGGCCACGCGCCGCAACGCGTCGAGCATCGCGCTCACCGACGTGGAAATGCCGGGCACGTTGATGCTGCGAGTGTGCGTGAATGCGCCAGCCGGCGCTTCGTGCGCGGCGATCAGGTTGTCGATCGCGCGCCGCGGCGACAACAGCCACATCCGCGTCTGCGCGGCGACCGGGCACACGGCGTCGACTCCATGCAGCGGCTCGCGCAGGATGCCGCTCGCGAACGACGATGCCGCCTTGTTGGGCTTGCCCGGACGCACGCTGATCGTCGGCAGGCGCAGGCTGCGGCCGTCGAGGTAGCCCTTGCGCGTGTAGTCGTTGACGAGGAACTCGCCGATCGCCTTCTGGTTGCCGTACGACGATTGCGGCCACAGCGCCTGCGTGTCCGCAACGGGATCCGGCAGCGGGCCGCCGAACACCGCGCACGAGCTCGTGTAGACGACCTTCGGCGGCAACGCCAGCGTGCGGCAGCATTCGAGCAGTGCGCGCGTGGCGTCTACATTGACGCGCCACCCGAGGTCGAAATTCGCCTCGGCTTCGCCGCTCACCACCGCTGCCAGGTGGAAAATGCTGTCGGCGCCGTCCAGAACGCGCGTGACGAGCGCGGGATCGGCGACGTCGCCGGTCACCGATGTGACGCGCGGATCGCTGATTCGCGCGGGGCCGACGTCGACAAGCGTCAGGCGAGCGATGTCGCGGCGCATGCCGCGCGCGTCGGTCAGCGTACCGCGTGCAAGGATTGCCGTGGCGAGCTTGCTGCCGAGAAAACCGGCGCCGCCGGTGATGACGATGTGCATGGAGTGACCAGGGCTGTGAACGTAGCGGTGATCATACCGTCGGGCGGTCGCGCATCGGCCGGCTGCTAGAATCCGCCGGACACCTCTCCCGCGGGCGCCCGGATTCTCGCGCCGCTCGGCACACCCAGTTTTTTCATGCCCACCCCTACGCCTCGCCGGCTGACGATCGCCACCCGTGAATCGGCGCTCGCGATGTGGCAGGCCGAGCAGGTTCGTTCGCGGCTGCTCGCGCAGCATCGCCACCTTTCGGTGGAATTGCTGGGCATGACCACCCGCGGCGACCAGATCCTCGACCGATCGCTGGCCGACATCGGCGGCAAGGGACTGTTCATCAAGGAGCTCGAGGTCGCGATGGCGGACGGTCGCGCCGATCTCGCCGTGCATTCGTTGAAGGACCTGCCGATGGACCTGCCCGACGGCTATGCGCTGGCGGCGGTCGTCGCGCGCGACGACCCGCGCGATGCGCTGGTGTCCAATCGCTATGCGAGCCTCGCCGAATTGCCGGCCGGCGCCGTCGTCGGCACGTCGAGCCTGCGCCGCGAAGCGCAACTGCGCGAGCGCTTTCCGGCGCTGCAGGTGAAGCCGCTGCGCGGCAATGTCGGCACGCGCGTCGCCAAGGTCGACGCCGGGCAATACGACGCGATCATCCTCGCCGCCGCGGGCCTGAAGCGCCTCGGCATGGCCGATCGCATTCGCGAATTGATCGATCCGGCCGATAGCCTGCCCGCCGCGGGCCAGGGCGCGCTGGGGATCGAATGTTGCACCGACCGCGACGACGTGATCGCGTTGCTGGCGCCGCTCGTCGACATCGCGACGCTGCTGGCGACGGCGGCCGAGCGCGCGTTCGCGCGCGCGCTGTCCGGAAGTTGCCACACGCCGATTGGCGCGTACGCGGAGTGGCTCGGCGAAACGCTGTGGCTGCGTGGCCTGATCGCCAGCGCCGATGGCCGCGAAGTACTGCGTGGCGAGCGCGAGGCGATGGTCACCGACATCGACGGCGCGCAGGCGATGGGCGAGATGCTCGGCGGCGAATTCATGTCGCGCGGCGCTGCGCGTCTCGCGGTGGCGTGAACCTGCGCACGCCGCCATCGCCGCTCGCGGGCGCCGGCGTGATCGTCACGCGTCCCGCGCGGCAGGCCGGTGCGTTCGCACAAAAGCTCGGCGTGCTGGGTGCGCGGCCGATCGTGTTTCCGTCCATCGTCATCCTGCCGCCGGTTGACGCAACCGCGCTTGCGGCGGCGCACGCGGCGCTTGACCACGCGTACGCTGCCATCTTCGTGTCCGCCAACGCCGCCGAATACGGCGTGCCACAACGACGCTGGCCAGCGCATGTCGCGGCGTTCGCGCCGGGGCCCGGCAGCGCGAGCGCATTGACCGATCTTGGCGTGCCCGGCGTGCAATTCCCCGGCAACCGGCACGATAGCGAGGGGTTGCTCGCAATGCCCGCACTCGCCGATGTCGAGGGCAAGCGCATCCTCGTCTTTCGCGGCGATGGCGGGCGCGACGTGCTCGGCGACGGCCTGCGTGCGCGCGGTGCCATCGTCGAGTACGTCGCCTGCTACCGGCGCAGCACGCCGACGGCGGGCGTGCAAGGTCTCGCCGACCTGCTCGCCAGGCATGAAGCCCACGCGCTGACGCTGACATCGAGCGAAGGCGCGTCAAACCTCTGCGATGTGCTCCCCGTCATTGCACTCGCCGAATTGAAGCGACTGCCCGCCTTCTCGCCCCACCCGCGCATTGCCGCGCATGCACGCGCCCTTGGACTCGACGCCGTCGAAACCGCAAGCGGTGACGCGGGAATCATCGCCGCGTTGCTACAATGGTTCGCCGCACATCCCGTCATCCCACACTCCCGCTGACATGCCCAAAGCCGACATCCTGATCACCGCCCCGCTGCCGCCGCTGCTCTCCGTGCCGTTGTTGCGCGACTATCGCTGCGTCGATTACCTGAAGGCCGCGGACAAGCCGGCGCTGCTCGCCGCAGAGGGCGCGGCGATCCGCGGGCTGGTGCAGGGCGGCGGCACGGTGACGCCGACCACGCTGCTCGACGCGCTTCCCAATCTCGAGATCATCTCGGTGTTCGGCGTCGGCTACGACGGCGTGCCGATCGACTATTGCAAAAAGCGCGGCATCAAGGTCACCAACACGCCGGACGTGCTGACCGAGGATGTCGCCGACACCGCGGTGGCGCTGCTGTTGATGTGCGCGCGTGGTTTCGCCACCGCCAACCGGTTGCTGCTGAAAGGTGACTGGAGCACCGGCGCGGGGACGCTGACGACCAAGGTCGCGGGCAAGCGCGCGGGCATCCTTGGCCTCGGGCGCATCGGCAAGGCCATCGCCAATCGGCTTGCCGCATTTGAAATGCGCATCGCCTACACCGGCCGCTCGAAGCAGGACGTCCCGCACGCGTTCGTGCCGGATCTCGCCGCGCTGGCGGCGCAGTCCGACTTCCTGATCATCGCCGCACCTGGCGGGCCGGCGACGCGCAACATCGTCAACGCCGACGTCTTGCGGGCGCTGGGAAGCAACGGCACGCTGATCAACATCGCGCGGGGCTCGCTTGTCGACGAGCCGGCGCTGATCGCGGCGTTGCAGTCGGGAACCATTCGTGGCGCGGGACTCGACGTCTTCGCCAACGAGCCCAACGTGCCGCAGGAATTGCTGGCGATGGACAACGTCGTGCTGCTGCCGCACGTCGGCAGCGCCACCGGCGAGACGCGCCAGGCGATGGGCGACCTGTGCCGCGCGAATCTCGACAGCTGGTTCGCCGGCGAGGGTCCGAAGACGCTGATTCAGGAGCTGCGCTGACGCGCGAGCGAGGCTAGTCCGGCTCGATCGCCGCGGCGGGCAGCGCGCGGCCGCGGCGCTCGGGCAGCATCACCGCGGCGAGCGCCGCGATGACGAGCGCCAGCGCCGCCCATTCGGTGACGCCCGGCCGCTCGCCCAGCAGGATCATGCCGGCGAACACACCGACGACGGGCACCGGCAGTGACGCCATCGACGACACCGCCACCGGCATCGTGCGCGCGAGCGTGTACCAGGTGAGATGCGCGACCGTCCCGGCGAGGAAGATGTTGTAGGCGATCGCGAACCACGCGCGCGGCGACAGGTGCGCGAACTGCGCGAGCCCCGCATCGTCGAACAGCGGCGCCACCAGCAGCAGCGGCACCCAGCCCACCAGCATCATCCATCCGGACAGCGCGCTCTGCGCGATCGGCGGCTGCCATTTGCGCAACAGCACGGTGCCGAGCGCCCACATCATCGCCGCGCCGATGATCAGGTACGCGCCGGTCGGCGTGCGCGCGAGATGTCGCGCGTCGTCGCCCAGCAGCAGGAACATGCCGCTCATGCCGAGCACAAAGCCGATCACCTTGCGCCTCGACATCGGCTCATGCAGCAGTAACAGCGACATCAGTGTCGCCCAGACCGGCATCGTGTAGGCGAGTATCGCGCTGCGCCCCGAAGGAAGCTGCTGCACGCCGAACAGCACGAGGCCGTTCCAGCCGGTGATCGACAATCCGGCGAGCACCAGCACCTTTGGCCACCAGCCTTGCGGAACGCGAATCGTGTTGCCCGACAGTTTCGACCAGGTCAGCATGCCGATCGCCGCCAGCGGCAGCGTCAGCGCGCGAAACGTCAGCGGCGCCATTTCCGACACGCCCATCTTCAGCACCGGCCAGTTGCAGCCCCAGATCAGCGCCAGCACGACGATGGGAACGAAGGCGCGTGTGAGCAGCTTGTCATGGGTTTCGATGCGCAGTCTCCGGCCTGTTTCAGTACGGCCGCTCGCCGTACTTGCTGTGATGCAGCGAGCGCGCTTGCGTGACCCAGCCGTCGCGGCGGATGCGGCCGCGGAATTCCGGCAATCGCGCGTCGAATGCGTCGATGTCGTGCTCGCTCCAGCGCGCGATCTGGCGATAGCTGCCGATGCCGAGCCGCTGCAGCATGCGTTCCAGCACCGGGCCAACGCCGACGATCAGCTTCAGGTCGTCCGGCGCATTGGGCGCGTCGAGCAGCAGTGGCGGCGCGTTGTCCTCGAGGGCGACGACGATCTCACGATAGCGCGCGAGCTCGGTGCGCGTGTCGGCGAGATCCCGCAGCAGCGTGCGCCGCTCGTCGGCGAACGCACGAAGCTGCGCGAGCTCGGCGGTGTCGTTCATTCGCTCCCGGCGCAAGGCGGCGTTTTCCGCCGCGGCGGCGCGGATGAGGCGCGCGTGCTCGGCGGCGAGCGCCGTGTCCGCAGCGGACGACGGCTGCAGCGGCGGCGTGGCGGCGGCATCGCGATCCTGCGCGCGCCTTTGCGGCACGCTGCCGCGCGGGCGCGATTCGCGCCGCTCGCGCAGCATGCCGGCACGAAATGCAAGGGGGATGCCGGCCAGCAGAACGATCAGGACCAGCAGCGAAAAGCCGTTCAAGGTTGGGCGCGCGTCGCGGCAGGACACGCATGGACGGACGTGGAAGTATGCGCATTCTAGTGCAAACGCCGCGGGCAACGTGCCGATGGAGCGACTGCTAGAATCGGCTGTGTCCACGAGCGTGCTTCGATGAGCGATCCTGCAACGCCTCCGGCCGTCGAACGGCGCCGCGTCCATCCGGCCACGCGCTGGGCGCTTGCCACGGTCGCGATCGCGCTGGCGGTCGCCGGCGTCGCCGGCTGGCTGGACGCGCGGCGCAGTGCGATGTCGCTGCGTCACGACGTCGCGCGCGAGCTCGCCACCGCCAACGCGGCCTCCGCGCTGGCCGGCGCGCGCGTGTCGACGCTCGCCGCCGAGCTCCGCGACGCGCAGGCGAAGCTGGCGCTCCTCGACACGCGCCAGACCGAGGCGCAGATGCAACAGGCGGCGCTCGAGAACTTCTATCGCGACCTGTCGCCCTCGCGCGACGAGCTCGCGTTGACCGAGGTCGAGCAGACGCTCAACCTCGCATCGCAGCAGCTCGCGTTGGCGGGCAACGTGCAGTCGGCGCTGGCGGCGCTGCAATTGACCGACGCCAAGCTCGCGCGCCTCGACCGGCCGCGCTTCGCGCCGTTGCGGCGCGCGCTCGCCGCCGACATGGATCACCTCAAGGCGGTCCCCTATGTCGACGTCGCCGGCCTCGCCGGCAAGCTCGACGCGGCGATCGCCGGCGTCGACGCATTGCCGCTCGCGCACGACGAGCGCGTACCTGAGCCTGGCACTGCGCCGACGACGCCACCCGCGCCGCCGGCGACCGCGTGGCGGCAATTCTGGCGCGACTTGTGGAGCGACGCCAAGGGCATGATCCGCATCGAGACCAGCGACCGCGCGGCGGCGCCATTGTTGTTGCCGTCGCAACAATATTTCCTGCGCGAAAACCTGCGCCTGCGTCTCTTGTCGGCACGCAACGCGCTTCTGGCGCGCAACGATGCGAGCTTTCGCAGCGACGTCAAGGCCGCCGACGGCTGGGTGCGGCAATTCTTCGACGTGCGCGCAAAGCCGGTGCAGGCGCTGCTCGCGTCGCTTGCGCAACTCAAGGCCACGAGCATGCCGGCGACGCTGCCCGAGCTGACACAGAGCCTCGCCGCCGCCGCCACGCTGCGCGCAGCGCTCGATCGCATCGCGCTGCACCCGGCCGACCGCGCGTCGGCCGGCGCGTCGCGCTGAAGCCACCTTGCGCGCGCTGATCCTGTTGCTGCTCGTCGCCACGGCCGCGGTGGCCGTCGCGCTGTTCGCGAAATTCAACGCCGGCTACGTGATGTTCGTGTCGCCGCCATGGCGCGTCGAGCTGTCGCAGAACGCGTTCATCCTGCTGGCGATCGTCGGCTTCGCGCTGCTCTATGCACTGATCCGGTTGGCGGTCCGCATTTCCCGCTTGCCGCGCGAGGTGAGGGTGCATCGCGAGCGCATCGACGACGCGCGAATGCGCTCGCGCCAGGACGGCTCGCTGGTGGCGCTGCTCGAGGGGCGCTACGGCAAGGCGCGGCAGATGGCCGACGAAGCGCTGTCGTCGACGCGCGATTCCGGGCTCGCAGCGCTGATCGGCGCGCGCGCTGCCCTCGAGACGCGCGACTTCGCGGCTGCCGGCGCGTTCCTCGCGCACCCGGATGCGCAGGCGCAGCGCCTCGCGGTGCCGCGGATGATGCTGGAGGCGGAGTTGGCGCTCGAGCAGGGGATGCCGGGCGAAGCGCTGGCGCGACTCGCGGATTTGAAGCACGATGCCGGCGCGCACACCGCCGCGCTGCGACTCGAGATGCGCGCGCTCAACGC
>JBDTWY010000101.1:0-7829 GCA_040006455.1 Betaproteobacteria bacterium
CCGGTCGACTCGATCGTCGAGACGCGCATCCTCGAATACCACGGCGAGCGCCGCGGCGACCTCTACTACAACAAGGAAATGCTGCTGGCGGTGGGCGATCGCTACGAAGCCCAGATCGCCGCCGACCGTGCGGAGGACGCGCGCTATCGCTGACGCCCGCGGCGCCCGCGGCCACCGCGCCGCACGCCGTCCCGCTCAGCCAACACGATCGCCACATCCATGACCTTTCCCGACTACCTTTTCTACTTCTTCGCGGCGCTCCTGATCTTCGCCGCGCTGCGCGTCGTTACCGCGCGCAACGCCGTGCATTCGGCGCTGTGGCTGGTGCTCGCATTCTTCACCGCGGCGGCGATCTGGCTGCTGCTGCGCGCCGAGTTCCTGGCGATCGTTCTGGTGCTGGTCTACGTCGGCGCGGTGATGGTGCTGTTCCTGTTCGTGGTGATGATGCTTGACGTCAATTTCGACAACCTGCGCACGAATTTCCGCAGCTACGTCCCGGTGGGAGCGACGGTGGGCCTGCTGGTGCTGCTGGAGATGGCGCTGGTGCTGCTGGGCGGCAACCTCGGCGCGCGCAGCTCGCAGGCGGTGGCGCAGGCGTCCAACACCAAGGAGCTGGGCAAACTGCTGTACGTCGACTACGTCTATCCGTTCGAGCTGGCGGCCGTGATCCTGCTGGTGGCGATCGTCGCCGCGATCGCGCTGACGTGGAGGCGACGCAAGGAGACGCGCTACCAGAATCCGTCGGAACAGGTGAAGGTGCGTCGCGCCGATCGCGTGCGGCTGGTGAAGATGGCATCGGAAAAACAAGAGAGCTGAAGACGAGGCGGCGCGGCGGGCGCTTCCCGCGCCGGCAGCGACGACAACAACCGGATGAACACGTGGCTTTCCTGAGCGCGCCCACGCTGGCGCATTACCTGATACTGGGCGCGATCCTGTTCGCGATCAGCATGGCGGGGATCTTCCTCAACCGCAAGAACGTCATCATTCTGCTGATGGCGATCGAGCTGATGCTGCTCGCCGTCAACCTGAACTTCATCGCGTTCTCCAACTACCTCGGTGACATGGCCGGGCAGGTGTTCGTGTTCTTCATCCTCACCGTGGCGGCCGCCGAGTCGGCGATCGGCCTGGCGATCCTGGTGCTGCTGTTCCGCAACGTCGGCTCGATCGACGTCGAGGACCTGGACGAGCTTAAGGGATGACGCGATGAACGCGCTCTATCTCGTCGTGCCGCTGGCGCCGCTCGTCGCCGCCCTCGTCGTCGGACTGTTCGGGCCCAAGCTCGGTCGCAGGCTGTCGCACACGCTGTGCATTGCCGGCGTCGCGGTGGCGATGGTCGCGTCGTTCGCGATCGCGCGCGACGTGCACGCCGGCCACGTGTTCAATGGCGACGTCTACACGTGGCTGCAGTCGGGCAGCTTGAAACTCTCGATCGGCTTCCTGATCGATCCGCTGACCGTGACGATGATGATGGTGGTGACCTTCGTGTCGCTGATGGTTCATATCTACACGATCGGCTACATGGCCGACGATCCCGGCTACACGCGTTTCTTCTCCTACATCTCGCTGTTCACCTTCTCGATGCTGATGCTGGTGATGGGCAACAATTTCCTGCAGCTCTTCTTCGGCTGGGAGGCGGTGGGACTGGTGTCGTACCTGCTGATCGGTTTCTGGTACACGCGGCCAACGGCGATCTACGCAAACCTCAAGGCGTTCCTCGCCAATCGAGTCGGCGACTTCGGCTTCATCCTCGGCATCGGCCTCGTGTTCGCGTACTTCGGCACGCTCGACTACGCGCCGGTCTTCGCGCGCGCCGGGTCGCTCGCCGCGACGACGCTCGACATGGGCGGTGGCCATGCGCCGCTGCTCGTCAGCGTGATCTGCATCTGCCTCTTCATCGGCGCGATGGGCAAGAGCGCGCAGGTGCCGCTGCACGTCTGGCTGCCCGACTCGATGGAAGGCCCGACGCCGATCTCGGCGCTGATCCACGCGGCGACGATGGTCACCGCGGGGATCTTCATGGTGGCGCGGATGAGCCCGCTGTTCGAGCTTTCCGACGCGGCGTTGTCGTTCGTCACGGTGATCGGCGCGACGACGGCGCTGTTCATGGCGTTCCTCGGCATCGTGCAGAACGACATCAAGCGCGTTATCGCGTACTCGACGCTGTCGCAGCTCGGCTACATGACCGTCGCGCTCGGCGTGTCCGCGTATTCGGCGGCGATCTTCCACCTGATGACGCATGCGTTCTTCAAGGCGCTGCTGTTCCTCGCCGCGGGCTCGGTGATCATCGCGTTGCACCACGAGCAGGACCTGCGCAAGATGGGCGGATTGCGCAAGTACATGCCGATCACCTGGATCACCACGATCATCGGCTCGCTGGCGCTGGCCGGCATTCCGCCGTTTGCCGGCTTCTTTTCAAAGGACGTGATCATCGAGGCGGTGGCGTTGTCGACGATTCCCGGCCACAGGTATGCGCATTTTGCCGTGGTGTGCGGCGTCTTCATCACGGCGTTCTACTCTTTCCGGATGCTGTTCCTGGCGTTCCATGGCGCCGAGCGCTTCGACACCGCGCCCCGTTCGCACGACGCCGCGCACGACGTCCATGCGGCGGCCAACGGCCACGAAGCGTCGCACGAGGCGAGCGCGGAACCCGCCGATGCCCACGATGCGCATGGCGGCCCGCCGCGGGAATCGCCGTGGGTGGTGACGGTGCCGCTGATTCTGCTGGCGATCCCGTCGGTCTACGCCGGCTGGGCGTACGTCGAGCCGATGCTGTTCGGCGACTGGTTCGGCGGTTCGATCGTCGTCAATCCGGCGCACGCGGCCATGGGCACGCTGAAGGAGGAGTGGCAGGGTGTCGGCGCGTTCATCCTGCACGGCGTGGGCGGCCTGCCGTTCTGGCTTGCGCTGGCCGGCATCGCCGCGGCGTTCTACTGCTACATCGTCAATCCGGGACTGCCGGCACGGCTGCGCACGATGGCCGGGCCGATCTACACGCTGCTCGACAACAAGTACTACTTCGACCGCTTCAACGACTGGTTCTTTGCCGGGGGCACGCGCCTCATCGGACGCATCGCGTCGAACGTCGGCGACCGCCGGATCATCGACGGCTTCATCGTCAACGGATCGGCGCGCGCGGTGGGCTGGGCGTCGGCGCTGCTGCGGCAGATGCAGTCCGGCTATGTCTACCACTACGCCTTCACCATGATCATCGGCCTGTTCGCGCTGCTGACCTGGTGGGTGGTGCGGTGAGCGGGGGACGCTGATGGCCTACCTCTCGCTTGCGATATGGGTACCAATCGTCGCCGGCATCGCCACGCTGGTGATCCGCGACGATCGCGACGCCGCGCAGGCGCGCTGGATCGCGCTGATCGGCGCCGTCGCCGGCTTCGCGGTGACGATCCCGCTCTACCTCGACTTCGACACGACGACTGCGGCGATGCAGTTCGTCGAGCGCGTCGAATGGATTCCGCGCTTCGACATTTCCTACCATCTCGGCGTCGACGGCCTGTCGGTGCTGTTCGTCATGCTCAACAGCTTCATCACGTTGCTGGTGGTATGGGCGGGATGGGTGGTGATCGAGAAGCGCGTCGCGCAGTACATGGCGGCATTCCTGATCATGTCCGGTCTCGTCAATGGCGCGTTCGCGGCGCTCGACGGCATCCTGTTCTACGTGTTCTTCGAGGCGATGCTGATCCCGATGTACCTGATCATCGGCATCTGGGGCGGTCCCAACCGCGTCTACGCCGCGATCAAGTTCTTCCTCTACACGCTGCTCGGTTCGTTCCTGATGCTGGTGGCGCTGATCTACCTGTACAACGCGTCGCAGAGCTTCGAGATCCTCGAATGGCACAAGCTGCCGCTGTCGCTCGGCACGCAGATCCTGCTGTTCGTTGCCTTCTTCATGGCGTTCTCGGTCAAGGTGCCGATGTGGCCGGTGCACACGTGGCTCCCCGACGCGCACGTCGAGGCGCCGACCGGCGGCTCGGTGGTACTGGCGGCGATCACGCTGAAGCTGGGCGCCTACGGCTTCGTGCGCTTCATCCTGCCGATCGTTCCCGACGCCAGCCACTACCTGTCCGGCTTCGTGATCACGCTGTCGCTGATCGCGGTGGTCTACATCGGCTTCGTGGCGCTGGTGCAGGCGGACATGAAGAAGCTGATCGCCTATTCGTCGATCTCGCACATGGGCTTCGTCACGCTGGGCTTCTTCCTCGGCAGCGCGCTAGGCATGGAAGGCGCGCTGGTGCAGATGATCTCGCACGGCTTCGTGTCCGCGGCGATGTTCCTGTGCGTCGGCGTGCTCTACGACCGCATGCACAGCCGGCAGATCGCCGACTACGGCGGAGTCGTCAACACGATGCCGCATTTCGCCGCGTTCGCGATGCTGTTCGCGATGGCCAATGCCGGCCTGCCGGCGACATCGGGCTTCGTCGGCGAGTTCTTGGTGATCCTGGCGGCGGTGCGCGCCAACTTCTGGCTCGGATTCACCGCGGCGATCACGCTGATTCTCGGCGCCGCGTATACGCTGTGGATGTACAAGCGCGTCTATTTCGGCGAAGTCGCCAACAAGGGCGTGGCGGCGTTGCAGGACGTGACGCGGCGCGAGTTCTGGCTGCTGGCGCTGCTCGCGCTGGCGGTGCTGGCAATGGGCGTCTACCCGAAGCCGTTCATCGACGTGATGCACGTGTCGGTCGAAAACCTCCTGGCGCACTTCGCCCAATCCAAGCTCTAGATCGAACGAGATGAAGGCCGACCTCGCCACCGCGCTGCCCGAAATCACGCTGCTCTGCGCGGCGTGCTTCATCCTGATCGTCGACCTGTTCCTGCCGGCGTCGCGGCGCCACGTCAGCTACTGGCTGACACAGGGCGCGCTGCTGCTGACGGCGTGGATCGTGCTGACCAACGTGCGCGCCGATCCGGTGCTCGGCTTCAACGGCATGGTCGTCGACGACAACATGGCCGACCTGCTCGAGCTGGCGGCGATCGCGACGGTGTCACTGATGCTGTTCTTCGGGCGCCGCTATTTCACCGTGCGCGGCACGTTCACCGGCGAAATGTTCGTGCTGGTCCTGTTCTCGCTGCTCGGCATGCTGGTGATGATCTCCGCGGCGAACTTCATCACGCTGTACCTGGGACTCGAGCTCCAGGCGCTCGCGCTCTACGCGCTGGTGGCGTTGCAACGCGACAAGACGGGTACGGCCGAGGCGGCGATGAAGTACTTCGTGCTGGGCGCGCTGGCCTCCGGGATGCTGCTGTACGGCATGTCGATGGTGTACGGGGCGACGGGCTCGCTGTCGCTCGACGGCATCGCCGAGGCGACGCTGTCGGCGAATGCCAGCAATCGCCTGCTGCTGCTGTTCGGCTTGGTGTTCATCGTCTCCGGCATTGCATTCAAGCTCGGCGTCGTGCCGTATCACATGTGGGTGCCGGACGTCTACGAAGGCGCGCCGACGCCCATCACGCTGCTGATCGGCACGGCGCCGAAGCTCGCCGCGTTCGCGATCGCGCTGCGGTTGCTCGGCGGCGGCCTCAAGGGCATGGAATTCGACTGGCAGGGCATGCTGATCGTGCTGTCGCTGCTGTCGATGGTGCTCGGCAACGTCATTGCCATCGCGCAGACCAACATCAAGCGGATGCTCGCATATTCACTGATCGCGCACATGGGCTACATGCTGATGGGCTTCCTCGCCGCCGATCGCAACGGCTTTTCCGCGGCGATGTTCTATACGGTCGCCTACGTGATGTCCAGCGTCGCCGCGTTCGGCATGGTGCTGCTGCTGTCGCGCGCAGGCTTCGAAGCCGAGCGCATCGACGACTTCAAGGGGCTCAACCAGCGCTCGCCGTGGTGGGCATTCATCATGCTGCTGGTGATGTTCTCGCTGGCCGGCGTGCCGCCGACGATTGGCTTCTACGCCAAGTTCTCGGTGATCGAGGCCGCCGTCAACCAGGGATTCGTCTGGCTTGCCGTGGTGGCGGTGATGGCATCGCTGGTTGGCGCGTTCTACTACCTGCGCGTCGTCAAGGTAATGTACTTCGACGAGCCGATCGACGCCTCGCCGATCGATTCGCGTGGCGACGCGCGCGTGCTGCTGTCGGTGAACGGGCTCGCGCTGCTGGCGCTGGGCATCCTCCCGCAGCCGCTGATGGGACTGTGCGCGATCGCGTTGACGCAGTCGCATTTCTGAACGCACGCTCCCGCACTGTGCAATGCGCTCGCCATCACGGTCGACGCCCGGTAAACTGCGGATCATCGCCGCAACGCCGGCAAGCCTTGCCGGATTGATTTCATGCGCGTCGGATTCTTCGTCACCTGCCTCGTCGACCTGATGCGTCCCAGCGTCGGGTTCGCCGCCATCGAGCTGCTCGAGGCCGCCGGCGCCGAAGTCTACGTGCCGCCGGGGCAGACCTGTTGCGGCCAGCCCGCCTACAATTCGGGCGACCGCGCCGACGCGGCCGCGCTCGCGCGACGCGTCGTCGACGCGTTCGCGGACTGCGACTACCTCGTGGCGCCGTCGGGGTCGTGCGCAGGCATGATCCGCACGCATTTCGCCGACCTTTTTGCCGACGACCCGGGCTACCGTGACCGTGCCGCGGCGCTCGCCACGCGCAGCTACGAGCTCACCCAATTCCTCGTCGACGTGATGAAGACGACGCACGTCGCCGCGCGCTTCGATGGCACCGTCACCTACCACGACAGCTGCGCCGGGCTGCGCGAGATGGGCGTCAAGGCTCAACCGCGGACCTTGCTCGACAGCGTCGCCGGGCTCAACCTCAAGGAAATGTCCGAGTGCGAGACCTGCTGCGGATTCGGCGGCACGTTCTCGATCAAGTTCGGCGAAATCTCGACACGGCTCGCCGACAACAAGTGCCAGCACATCGTCACCAGCGGCGCGGACGCCGTGGTGCTGGGTGACGTCGGCTGCATGCTGAGCATCGAGGGACGGCTGCGCCGCCGCGGCGACACCGCGACGCGCGTGCTGCACGTCGCCGAAGTGCTCGCCGGCAAGATTCCCTGACGGAGACCGCATGCAAGTCGCATCGATGCACTTCAAGGCGCGCGCGCACGACAAGCTCAACGACGTGCAGCTGCAACGCAACCTCGGCAAGATCAAGGGCAAGTTCGTCGCCAAGCGGCGCGAGGCGCTGGTCGAGCTCGACGACGTCGACGCCACGCGCGACGCCGCGCGCGACATCCGCCAGCGCAGCCTCGACAACCTCGACGTCTGGCTCGAGATGTTCGAGCGCAACGCACAGGCGCGGGGCGCGACGGTGCTGTGGGCGGAGACGCCGGCCGACATCAACAAGCTGGTGCTGGAGATCGCGTTTCGCCACGGCGTACGCACGATCATCAAGTCGAAGTCGATGGTGTCGGAGGAGTCCGCGCTCGACCATGCGATCGAGTCCGCCGGCCTGAAGGTCGTCGAGACGGATCTCGGCGAATACATCCTGCAGATCAACGGCTACGAGCCGCCGTCGCACATCATCGGCCCGGCATTGCACAAGTCGAAGGAGGAGGTCTCCGACCTTTTCGCGCGCGCGCATGGCACCCCGCGCAAGGAGGGCATCGACGAGCTGTGCCTCGAGGCGCGCTCGGTGCTGCGCGAGCATTACCTCTCCGCCGACATGGGAATCAGCGGCGGCAATTTCTTCGTCGCCGAATCGGGTTCTGTGGTGCTCGTAACCAACGAGGGCAACGCCACGCTGACGACGACGCTGCCCAAGGTGCATGTCGCGATCTCCGGAATCGAGAAGGTCGTGCCGACGCTCGAGGACATCGCCACGCTGATGCGGCTGTTGCCGCGCTCGGCCACCGGCCAGTCGATCTCCAA
>JBDTWY010000102.1:0-7756 GCA_040006455.1 Betaproteobacteria bacterium
CGTTCAGACACCAGCCGCCTTCGAATCGCGTTGGGTATACGGGGGAGGCGCCAGCGACCGCCGCGCAACGAGATGCGCGTCGAGCGTTATGCGCTTCGGGTTTTCGTCTGGCGACCGCAACCTTGTCATCAATCGACTCCAGGCCTCGATGGCGATCTGCTGGATGGGATGACGCACAACCGCCAGCGGCGGCGACACGATCGCGGCCCACACCGGTTCGTCAAACGCGAGCAGCGACACATCGTCCGGCCAGCGGACATTCATCGCCTGCAGTATCCCGACCAGTGAGAGCGCGATGGCGCTGTTGCTCGCGATCAGCGCCGTAGGCGGGTGCCGACTAGCAAATGCCTTGGAGATCTGGCGCGCGAATAGATCGTCGTCGGGATCGCCTTGGATGATCGCGCCCGCAACCGCCGGTCTGGCGGCGCCTGCAGCCTGCTTGAATCCCTCGATCCGCCGCTGGACGATCGACAATCGCTTGTCGCGAACCATGTAGAGAAGCGATCGATGTCCGAGTCCGATCACATGCGTGATCGCGTCGCGCATCGCCTTGCGGTCGTCGATTGCGACATAGTCGAAGCGCCGGTCGCGCATGACCTGATCGACAATGACCGCCGGTGTCGAGCGCTGCACCAGGAGGTCCAGTGTCGATTGCGGATCATACGTGGGTATGAGGATGACGCCGTCGACATTGCGGCCCACGAGCGCCTCGACACGGCGAAACTCGAGCGCGGGGTCGCCGTGGCTCAGCACCTGCATGATTTCGTATCCCTGCCCAGAGGCGAGTCGCTCGAAGGTCTCGAGCAGCATCGCGAAGTAGGCGCTCGACGTGACCGGCGTGCACAACCCGATGACGTGCGACTCACCGCGCAGGCTCTGGGCTACCCGGTTGGGTACGTATCCAAGGTCGGCCATCGCCTTCTCGACCTTAGTGCGGCGCTTGGCGCTGACGATGCTGCGCCCGTTGAGCACGTTCGAAACCGTACCCACGGCGACACCGGCGCGGCGTGCCACGTCCCGGACCGTCGGCTTCTCGATCAAGTTCACTGCCTGGTCCTCGTTTGCACCCTGCGCGACTCGCGGGCGGCGGAAGTGTTTCCGCGGTCGGCCATTGCGTTGCCAAGCCATTGGCGGTATCTTAAACCGATATTGAACCGGTTCAAGTTTTGATCCGGTCACTGGCACCCTGGAATGCTGCGACTTCTTAGCGGGGGGGCGGCGGCCTTGCATCAGTTCCGGCGTTACGCAAGGCCGTCGGCATCGTTCCACTATTTCACATAGAGGGAGACCGTCATGCGAGGCCTGCGTTACCTGACAATGTTGACCGTGGCGAGCGCCAGTCTCGCGCTTGCTATTTCGGCCACTGCCGAGACCCTCGTGATCCAGACGTGGTCCGGCACTTGGGAGACTGGCGCACGGGCCGTCGGCGACGCGTTTGCCAAGAAGTTCAACGTGGACGTGAAGTACGAACTGCAGCAGAACACCCGACTCGGCATCGCCAAACTGCGCGCCCAAGCCGCCAATCCCACGATCGATATCGCGTTCTCGACCAACGATGCGCTCGAGCAGGCAGCCTCCGAGAACCTGCTGGTCCCGATCGACGTCGGTGCCGCGCCCGGGCTGGCGGCGTTACCCGCCAAGTTCGTGCACAAGAATTACCTCGAGGTAATGAACATCCTGTTCGGACTGGTCTATCGCAAGGACCTGTCCCCGTTCGAGCTGACCAAGTGGTCCGACCTCGCGGACCCCCGGCTCAAGGGAAAGCTCGGTGTGCCGACGGCGCAGTTTGCGGGTGGTCGGTGGCTGATCATGGCGGCGCTCGCCAACGGCGGCAACGAATCGAACATCGAACCCGGTATGGCATTTCTCAAGAAGATCAAGCCCAACATTCTGTCCTTCTACTCCACCGACGGTGAGTCCGTGAAGGTGGTGCAATCCGGTGAGGTGGCGGTCGCGGGACTCGGCATCCTTTCCGATTTTGCCAAGCTGCTCGGCCCCAACAGCCAGTACCGATTTGTGGTTCCAGACGGTCCGGTACTCACCAGCGTGGTCAGCGTCGGTATGGCCAATCCGCGCAACGCCGCGCTCTCGCTGAAGTTCGTCGAGTTCCTCGCACAGCCGGAGGCGCAGACCGCTTATTGCGCCGCGATCAATTGCACGCCGGTCAATCCCAAAGCCTCACCCCCTGAAGCGATCAAGGATTTCCGTCCGTCCGCGGACCGGATCTACGCTGCCGACTTCTCGGTGATCAACAAAAAGCTTCCCGAATGGGACGAGTGGTACAAGAAGGAGATCCAGACGCGCTGACAACGGTGGGCATGGCACGCGCACGGGCTGCTCCTGCCACGCGGCGATTGCGCCGGGTGTTTCGTCGTGAGCTTAGTTCCCGCGCGGATTGCAGGGCGTGCCATTCGATGAAATGCCAGTGAAACTGTCTGCTCGGCTGTCGCTGGCCGCGCCTGCTCTCGTTCTGCTGGCGTTGCTCGCACTCGCGCTGTCTTCGCTGGTGGCGTCCAGCTTCGCCACTGGCAGCGCGCCGTGGTACGCGCACTATCGCAAGTTCCTGGGCGAGGACGTGTACGTTGCGTACATCGTCCGCTCCTTTCGCGTGGCGGCATGGACTACGCTCTTCGCCGTCACGATCGGCTACGCCATCGCCTATGTGATGACGCGCGTGCCGCGGACACTCCGACGTCTCATTGTGATGGTGCTCGTGCTGCAGTTCTTCTCGGTGAGCATCACGCGCATCTACTCCATCATCCTCCTGCTCGGCAATAACGGTGCAGTGAATCGCGCGCTGCTTGGTTCGGGCGTGATCGACGCGCCGCTGCGTCTCATCTACAACGAGCTCGGCGTCGTGATCGGGCTCGTCAATGCCGCGCTCCCGTTCGCAGTGTTTCCAATACTGAGCGTCCTGGAGCGGATTCCTTCGTCGCTGCGGGAGGCCGCCTATACGCTCGGCGCCAGACGCGGCACGACGTTCTGGCATGTAACGCTTCCACTCAGCGTGCCCGGCATCGCGGCCAGCGTAGTGATTGTCTTCCTGTTCAGCCTGGGAGCGTTCGCCACGCCGCTGCTGCTCGGCGGCGGTTTCGTTGACCTAATCTCGGTGTTCTCGTACGAACAGGCGATCAATTTCTCGAACTACGGGTTCGCCGCTGCGGGCGCGATCGTCAGCACGCTGCTTGGCCTCGTGCTTGTCTATCTGTTCACCGTGCTGGTCGACCGCCGGGTTGCCGCGACATGATCGCGCCGGGCCGGCCCAAGCGCGAGTCAGCCCCGCAGCGCGCAGCGCGGAGGGTAGTCCAGTGAGCGCAGCCACGACCCGCTCGCTGCTGCCGGGGCTCGGGGTGTCGCCGGTACTGCTAGCAATCGCGGGCTGCGCGCTGCTCGTGCTCCCCCAGCTGGTCGTGATCATCACGTCGATCGACCCCAGCCCCGCTGCGATCTTTCCGCCCAAGGGGATTTCGTTCGAGTGGTACGCCAATGCCTTCACGCGGCCGGCGTTCCGCGAGGCGCTGCTCCTAAGCGTCATCATCGCGACGGTCACCGCGGCCATCGCCACCACAATCGGTACGATGGCCGCCGTACTGGTCGTCCGGCATCGGTTCGTGGGTAGACGCGCGTTGATCGCTGCCTTGCAACTGCCGATGCTGATTCCCGAGGTGATGCTGGGATTGGGCTTCCTGATCCTGTTCAGCAATGTCGGAATGCGCGCAACGCTGTTCAACATCATGCTGGCGCATGTCGTCATCACGATGCCCTTTGCGCTGCGCGTAATCATCGCCAACCTGCAGACAGTGAGCGTCTCGATCGAGGAAGCGGCGCAGGTCCTCGGTGCCGGGCCGATCACGAGCTTCGTGCGCGTCACGCTGCCGGTGATCCAGTCAGGCGTCGTCTCCGCGCTGATCTTCAGCTTCATCGTGTCGTTTGACAACTTCACGGTCACTGCCTTTCTGGTCACAGGCCGCGGCACGCTCCCCATCGAGATCTACGCGTACATACGCACCGAGAGCGACCCGACCATCGCAGCGATCTCCACCCTGCTGATTGCCGTGAGCATTGTCGGCATCCTGGCGATCGAGCGCATCCTGGGGATCGAGCGCCTGTCGCGAGTGGAAGGGACGCCGCTGTGACGCCAGCGGCGAGTGGGGCACGCGGCGCGGTCACACTCGACAGCGTCGTGATTTCCTATGCGGCGGAGCGCGTCGTCCACGGCGTAAGCCTGGCGGTCGCGCCGGGCGAGTTCGTTTGCCTTCTTGGACCGTCCGGCTGCGGGAAGACGACTACGCTGCGCGCAATCGCCGGTTTGGCGCCGGTGGAGTCGGGCACGATCGCAATCGATGGCGTCGTAGCCAACACGATGCCGCCTCACCTGCGCGGCATCGGGATGGTGTTTCAGGACCTCGCGCTGTTTCCGCATATGACTGTCTATCGCAACATCGCGTTCGGGCTGACTCTGCGCGGCGTCGACGGCGCGGCTGCGCAGAAACAGATACGCGATATGCTGGCCCTTTTGCGTCTCGACGGTCTCGAAAACCGGCTGCCGCGCCAGTTGTCCGGCGGTCAGCAGCAACGGGTCGCGCTCGCCCGCAGCCTGGTCGTCAATCCGTCAGTCCTGCTCCTCGACGAGCCCTTCGCAGCGCTGGACCGCAAGCTGCGCGAGGAGATGCGCCGCGAGATCCGGCAACTCCAGCGGCAACTCGGCATTACGGCCGTCTTCGTCACGCACGACCAGGAGGAAGCGCTGACGATGGCCGATCGCGTGGTAGTGATGAACAAAGGCGTCATCGAGCAGGTAGGCACGCCGAGCGAGGTGTACGAAGCGCCTGCGAACCGCTTTGTGATGGGTTTTGTCGGGTTTTCCAACGTCCTTCGCACGGACGCTCCCGCAGCTGGCAATGATATCGACCACTGCCTCATCGCCGGTACGCTATGTCAGTTGGGCACGCGATCCATCGGCACGCGCAGTGACCGCGCCACCGAGGTTGCCATCCGCCCCGAGCGCGCGTGGATAGCTGGCGTCGCCGATGACGCGGACGCGATCAATCGTGTCCCGGGCACAGTGCGCGGCGTCGCGTATGAGGGCGCCATGCTGACTTTCGATATCGTGCTCGCCGATGGCCAGCAGGTGCTCGTGCGCGAGCAAAACGCCGGACGTAGCAAGCATTCGTCACGCATGGCGGGCGAGTGCGTCGAAATCGCCTGGTATCCCGACGATGCCGTGCGGCTACACTGACGCGCTACCCCTCCGATCACTTCCGCTGCGCAAGGGTCATCGATGGATCGCGCCGAACTTGCCCACGTTCCGTCGGAAATGGCGTTTCCGGAATCCGAGTATGCGGCACGGCTCGCGAGGACACGTGTGGCGATGGCGCGCGCGGACGTCGACGTGCTCGTGGTGCACAGCCTTCCGGACATCTGTTACCTCACCGGTTTTCAGACGCCGCTGTCGGACTGGTACAGCTGCGCGATTGTCCCGATGGAGGGCGAGCCTGTCCTGCAGGTCTGCGACCACGAGCTGGCCGCGATGAACACCTACGTCCGGACATTGCTGCCTGTGCTCTGGGAATCGATGGATGCGGCGGTTTTGGAACTGGGAGCGTACCTGCGACACGTCGGCGCAGCGACCGCGCGCATCGGGCTCGTGTGCCGCAGGCCGGGCCTCACTCCATATACGCGGGAACATTTGCGCCAAGAGCTACCGGGCGCGACGTTCACCGACGTCAGCGATCTCGTGCCCCGTATTCGGGCGATCAAATCGCCGGCGGAGATTGCGTGCATGCGGAACGCGGCCCAGTTATCCGGTCTCGGCATGACCGCCGCCATCGCCGCGGTGCGCGATGGTGCAACCGAGAATGACGTCACCGCAGCGGCCATGCAGGCTATTGTCGCGGCAGGGGGTGAGTATTTCTCGATCGATCCGATCGTACGCGCGGGAAGGCGCTCAGGCGTCACGCACGCGACGGCCAAACGCGGGGTCATTCGGCCCGGCGACGCCGTATTCATGGAAATCGGTGGTGTGTACCAGCGCTACTGCGCGCCGTTGCTGCGCACCGCGGTCATCGGGCCTCCGCCTGAGGCGCTGCGCCGCCTCGGCGACGTGTCACTGCGTGCAATGGAAATGCTGTTAGCGAATCTCGTGCCGGGCAGAAGCATGGGTGATGTGGCGAGCGCTGCAATGCAGGCACTTGCCGGGCTCGATGCGGCCGTCAGGATGCGCGGCTACTTCGGATATTCGGTGGGGATAGGCTTCCCGCCTTCGTGGGTCGAACGGTCCGTCGAAATCGCTGAGGGTCGAACCGATGTGCTCGTTCCAGGAATGATATTTCATTTGCACCGTGCGCTGCGCATCCCTGGCGTAGTCGGCGTCGCCTTCAGCGAAACCGCGACAATTACGGAATCTGGGCATGAATTGCTCACGGCGTTCCCGAGAGAACTGTTAGTCCTCTAGCCGGATTTGACCCGGCGAAACTGGTTCGATAACGCTAAGGATTGCGTCAAGTCTGGATCCGAACAAGCCGCCAAGTCGCCTATGCGGATGCCGATTCGATTGTCCATATTGGATTTGCGAAGACGACTACCAAGCCTGCGGATCAGACAGACGGTAACGCCATTTGCACGTTTGCGAAATCTCACGGGCTTGTCGGAGTCTTGTGGCCTGATCCGTGGCCAAATTGGATACTTTCAGCCGTTTCCAGCCGACCTTCTCATAGAGGAAGAGCACTCTACCTCTGGGCGATACGGCTTCGAATCCAGCGCTCTCCTCCACAAACAACAATCCGCTGCCGGTCCCCGCCGCAACGTCCCAAATCCTTTGCATATCGCGCGACCGTAACCTAGAATCGCCGCCATATCGCGGTTTGCGGTTCGACAACCAGGGAGGGAGCCCGCAATGTCGAAATTGTCTGCCTTTGCACTGTTTGCCCTTGCAGGCGCGCTACTAGCGCCTCCGCTCGCGAGCGCAAATCTCTTGACCAATGGCGACCTGGAAAGCGAGCCCAATTGGGGCGCCAGCAACGGCACGGCTTGCGGCACGGGCGGCGATACCGGCTGCACCGTACTGACCGGTTCCCAGCTTCCTGGCTGGACGATCGAACCCGGCCATGGCGTGACCGTGCATATTTCGGGTTCGTACCCGACCATTTCCGGCATCTATAGCATCAACGCGGATGGCGAAGGACTTAACAGCCATAACGCCAACTTCTACCAGGACTTCGCCAGTTCCAGCGGACAGAGCTACACCCTGCAGTACGACTGGGCGACGTGGTCCGGCAATACGACACCTAACCTTGATGTGTCGGTTATCGACACGGCGACATCGAGCGTTCTATACCACGTCAACTTTCCCTGGAGCGCGGGCTCGCATCACGTGACCGCGGGGTTCACGGGTACGGGCAATCCCCTTCGTTTGCGAATCCAGGAGAGCCCCGAATCGGGAATCAACGACAATACCTACATCGTCGACAATTTCGCGGTGGACCTTACCGGAGCTACCGCTACAGCTACAGTCGCGGTCCCTGCCGTGAATCAAGGATTGCTGGCGCTGCTGGCGTGCCTGCTGCTCGGGGCAGGCATCGTGGCCACGCGTTCGATGCGTCGTTAAGCGCCGTTATCGGGTGGGCTTGCGGGGCCTTAGTGCAAGTGGCTAAGCACACCGAACGTTGCTGCGTTAAGTGCTATTGCAACTTGCCGACCCGCTGACCACGCCGGCCATCTTGGCCGCGTCGGCATCCACGTAGCGCTGGAATTCGGG
>JBDTWY010000103.1:0-7360 GCA_040006455.1 Betaproteobacteria bacterium
CCGTCATTCCCGCGAAAGCGGGAACCCAGCGACTTTGCATCTGCGCGCGCAAGACACTGGGTTCCCGCTTTCGCGGGAATGACGGCCAATGGCTTCGCTCTCACTGGGTTCCCGCTTTCGCGGGAATGACGGCCACTTGTTCGCGCTTTCGCGGGAATGACGGCAAGTGTTGCATGACAGCAGGACCCCACGGTCCGACCGCGCGATAATGGCGGCAGCACTCGAACAATCTGGAGAACCAACATGGACCTGACGACGCTCGAACGCCTTCCCCTTTGGATCAACGGACGCGCAACGCCGGCGCTGACATCGCGTTTCGGTGAAGTCATCAACCCCGCGACCAGCGAAGTGCTGCGGCATGTGCCGCTCGGTAATGCCGCCGACGTCGACGCCGCGGTGAAATCGGCCGCCGCTAGCCTTCCCGCCTGGCGCGCGCAGCCGGCGTTGCGCCGTGCGCGCGTGCTGATGAAATTTCGCGAGCTGCTCAACGACCACAAGACTGAGCTCGCGAAGATCATTACGCAGGAGCACGGCAAGACACTGTCCGACGCCGAAGGGGAGATCACGCGTGGCGTCGAAGTCGTCGAGTTCGCCACCGGCATCCCGCATCTCCTGAAAGGCGAGTTTGGCGAAAACGTTGGCACCGACGTCGACACCTGGTCGCTGCGCCAGCCCGTGGGTGTTTGCGCGGGCATTACGCCGTTCAACTTCCCGGCGATGGTGCCGATGTGGATGTACCCGGTTGCGATCGCCTGCGGCAACACGTTCATCCTCAAGCCGTCCGAGCGCGATCCGACGATGGCGTTGCGGATGGCCGAATTGCTCAAAGAAGCGGGGGTGCCCGACGGCGTATTCAACGTCGTGCACGGCGACAAGGAATCGGTCGACGCCATCCTCGCGCATCCGGGCATCCATGCGGTGTCGTTTGTCGGCTCGACACCGATCGCCAAGTACATCTATGAAACTGGCGCGCGCCACGGTAAACGCGTGCAGGCGCTGGGCGGCGCCAAGAACCATGCGGTAGTGATGCCCGATGCCGACCTCGACTACGCGACCGAAGCGATCATCGGCGCAGGCTACGGGGCTGCTGGTGAGCGTTGCATGGCGCTTTCGGCGATCGTTGCTGTGGGCGACGTGGGCGATGCGCTGGTGAAGAAGCTGGCCGCGCGCTCGCGCACGGTCATCACCGGCCCCGGGGATCGCGACAAGGTCGAAATGGGCCCGGTGATCACGTGCGCATCGCGCGATCGCATCACCGGCTTGATCGACAAGGGTGTCGCCGAGGGCGCGAAGCTGGTCGTCGATGGCCGAGGTCCTTCGATCGCCGGTGGCGAGAAGGGCTTCTTCGTCGGGCCGACGCTGTTCGACCATGTCGACGCGAAGATGTCGATCTATCGCGAGGAAATCTTCGGACCCGTGTTGGGCGTCACGCGAGTGGATTCGCTGAACGATGCAATCGCGATGATCAACGCCAACCCCTATGCGAACGGCGCTGCCATCTTCACGCGTTCCGGTCACGCGGCGCGCCGCTTCCAGCAGGATTGCGAGATGGGCATGGTGGGCATCAACGTTCCGGTGCCAGTGCCGATGGCGTTCTTCTCGTTCGGCGGCTGGCGCAACTCGCTGTTCGGCGACCTGCACGTGCACGGCATGGACGGCGTGCGTTTCTACACGCGGACGAAAGTGATGACCGGTCGCTGGCCCGACGATGGCAGCGCCGCGCCGGGATTCCACATGCCGGTGATGGGGTAGGCTGTAGCGAGGGAATTGCGCGACGCTCCGATGTGCATTCCCTGTCTCGGAGGCGGGCGAGGGTTGGATTGAGGGAGTGAGGCGCAAACGACTCCGACCCCAAATGAGCTTCAGCGATCGAGGCGCTTGCCATCCGGCCCGGTCGGGCCATCGATGCTGAACTTGAAATCCAGCGCGGTCCAGTACGGCATCGGCTTGCCGTCGAGCTGCGCGGGATAGAACACGGCGTTCTTGAGCGCAGCCATCACTGCTGCGACAAATACCGGATCATCCGGCAGTACTCGCGCTTCGCTGATCTTTCCCGCCTGGTCGATCATCAGCAATGCGGTGAGCGCCAGCGATTGACCCTTGGCCGCACCCTTGATCGGATACATCGCCGATAGCGTGCCGTTGAGTCGCGGCATGCGCGCGGCAGGATCGAGGAAGCGCTGCGCCATCTTCGCCGCGATGTCGTTACCGAAGTGTTGGCGCGCGTCACTGGCGCCATACGAAATCTTCCCGATCGGCGCGAACTCGGCGACGACCTGGATTTTCGCGGGGGCGACCGAAACGCCGGCCGCTTGCGTCGTGCGGATTGGAATCTCGACCGGAAGTGGCAGCATCGACTGCATCGGAGCGACGAGGTCGAGTGTCGGCAACGGCTCGCCAGCGTCCACTGTAAGCGGTGGCAGCGCGATGATGTTCGCCGAGAGTGCCGATGTCGGGCCCGCGTCGGCGACCGTGGCCGGCATCGCGCGCAACAGGATCGCCAACAGGACCAGCGCCAGCAGGTGAATGACGACCGATGCGGTGAACGACAGCGGCAGGCGCGACGGACTCAAGCCGCCACGCGCCGGGGAAATGATCGCTGTGTTCACTGCTTGAATGTCGGTAATTTCAAATAATGACGGCCGCGCCGCTGTGCGCGGCGCGGCCGTCATTGAATCACAGTCGGCGTGCTATTCCGATAGGATTCGCCACGACAGGCGGTGCGAGTAGTCGTAGCTTTGCTTCTTCACCGGGATCTTCGCTACCTGGCCCGTCGTGCCCAATGTAATGGCGACGTAGAGGTCAGGTGTGGTCGAGCCGTCCGGCGTGGAACCGACGATCTGCGCATCCACCGCACCGCCCTCGGAGAAGCATGAATCGTCTGTGCATGTGATGCCGGTACTCGAGAACGACGCATCGGTTTGCGAGACACCTTGCGCAAAGTTGCGGATGAACACGTCCGCCGACTGGCCGGTGAGGCAGGGGTCGGTTTGCGGCTTGGTCGCCGAATAGACCACCACCGACAACACCGCCTGGTATGGCGATACGATTCGGCTGTGCTCGGCGAGGTCGTGTACCCATCCATGCGCAGTGATGCCGGCGGTCCCCTTGCCGTCTGTGACCGGCAACAGGTCGCTGCGAATGATCGGCGATCCCGATACGATCGTGCTCGGCAGCTTTTGCGTGCCATCGCGGAACGCGTAGAACGACTGGATCTGGTCGTCACTCAGGTCGGATTCGTCGAGCAGCCGTCCTGTTCCCACGAACACCCAGCGGTCGGCGCCGTTGACGATGTCGACTTCGATCTGCGGCGCCGTCGTCACCGGTTGCGGATTGCCCGACGGATCGCTCAGCTTGGCAAACAGGCCGACCGTCCACGCCGACGGATCGGGATTGCGCAGGTCGAAGCGCCACAGGTTGCCATACTGGTCACCGCCGTAGACTTCATCGGTCATGTAGTTGTGATAGTCCTGGGTGAATCCTGCGATCTGTGCGAGGCCGGCCGGGCTGCCGCTGTTTCCGGTACCGGTCGACATCGTCTTCAGCACCGCGCCCGTCTTGGCGTCGAGAATCCAGATCTTGCCGACGCCGGACGTATTGTTGTAACCCGACGGCACGATCACTACCCATTTGCCGCTCCATCCCGCGGTCTTCGTAATGATGGCAGGACCGTAGGTGTAGCCGAGGTCGGCATCGGTGAACTCCCACAGCACTTTCGACGCGGCATCCGTCTCGGTCAGCACGCTGTCGGGGTCGGTCACATCGAGCGCGTAGTACGCGTGGCCGCCCTTGCCGAGGCCGCCGACGAGGATCGAATGCCAGTTCTTGCTGCCGAAGTCGACGTCGACCACCTTCGGTGTGCTATCGACGTAGAAATGGTGCTGGAACGGCGGCAACGCGCCTTCCTTGAGCGTCAGTGCCGCGAGACCTGCATTATCGGAGTTGCGAAACAGCACGCGCGGGATGTAGGCGAATTTCTCGGTTCCATTCGTGTCGGCGAATGCATGCAACATGCCGTCGTTGGCGGCCGCGTAGACCATCGACAGGCGCGAGTTCGTCGTGGCCTTGAACGCCGAGTAGCCCGGGTCCGAGAACTCCTGGTAGGGCAGGTTTGCCGGGCCGACGAATTTAGGCGAGGCATCGACGATGTCTCCCAGCGGACTGATGCGCCTGCGGAAGGAGAGCGTGGTCGCACCTTCGTTCTGCGCACTTCCACGCAGGTATTCGAGCACCTGCAAGCCGCGATCGGGCTTGCCTGGCGCAAGCGTGTCCTGCTGCGCGGCCGACAGGCTGTCGAACAGGAACGGAATCGCCGTGCCGTTGGTGTGCATGGTCACGATGTTGCGGTTCGTGTACCACGGATCCGGTTTCGCGAGCGTCGGCGTCAACTGGCCATAGAGCGTGTCGGACGGTGCGGTGACGTCCTTGCCGCCGCCGACTTGCCAGGGCGCTGGAGGAATCTCGTTCAGCGTCTTGGTGTCGATGACGACCTTGGACACGGTGCCACCCCAGCCCGGTTCGAACGTCACGCGATACGCGTTGGCGGTGGTGCCCGTCAGGTTGACCGACTGCAATCCCGCACCTGCGCGTGAGCCTGCGGTATTGGCGATGTCCGCGAGGATCGCGCCCATGCCCACCTTGATTTCATCGGCGGAGTCGGCGTTGACGAAGCGGCCGCGCGAGTTGACGGAGGCGTGCCACAGGTCGTCGACCCCCGACGCGTCCGGCTGGATGACCGAAGGATACGGAACGGTCCATTGCAGCGCGCCGGCAGCGAGCTGCGACTCGACGCCACTCTGGTCGCCTGCGGCGAGCTTGCCTTCAGTGCCAAGCGAGATCGCCGCGAAATTGACGTGCTGCCAGTTCGCCTTGTCCGCGGCGCTAACGCCGACGTTGTTGGTCATTCCCAAGCGCAGGTCGTTGACCCAGTAGTAGGTCGCGTAGTCGGCCGCCGAGTTGACGATCTTGTTGGATGGGTCTTCGCGATAGGGCGCCGGCCAGTCGACGCCTTGCGCCAGAATTCCCGCAAGCCATGGCGCTTCGGCATTGGTCGGCGTCGTATCGTCCTGGTCCTTCGGCGGCGTGAACGAGGGTAGCGTCTGCTGGTTGGTCAGGCCGTCCGTGAACAACATGTGCCAGTTCTTCTGGCAGGAGAGCACGATCGGATCAACGCTCGCGCCAAGGTCGACGCTCGTGCCGTTCTTGTAGTACTCGCCGACGCGCGCCATCGCGTTCAAATTCGGCGTTTCCTGGCTCATGCGGATCGAGAGCCCGAACAACTGTGTTGCCCACGAGGTCTTCTGTGCGGCCTTGAAGTCATCGACCGGCACGAACGTGGTCGTCGGATTGTTCGACAGCGTGTGCAGGCCGACGCGGAACTTGTCGTCGACGTTGAACTTGCTGGTCGTCGGATCCTTGCCGAGGAACGACAGCGACACCACGGTCTTCACCGCCTGGATGCGCGTGCGGTAGTACGCGAACCAGTTGGCGTAGTTCTCCATTTCCTGCGCGTACGTGCGGTCGACGGTTTCGGTACCCGTGACCTTAGCTCCGGCGGCGTTCTGCCAGTCGACCGACTTGTACGTATGTGAGTACGTGTTCGTCGAGACGAGGTCGACACGCGCGAATGCCGGGTTAGCTACGTTATCGGTATAGGCGCCGTCCGCCGGGCCCGCGCCAAATTGGTAGAAGCGCGGAATGGTGTGCGACGAATCCTTGAAGGACTGGCAGTTGCCGGTGTTGTCGCCGTAGCCATGCCACTTGTCGCCAACGCTGATCAGCCCGGTTGCACACCACTCGACGTTGGTCTTCCAGTAATGGCGCGCGACCGACTTGAAGCGCGGTGTCGCCGTGCAGGCGTTCGCGCCCGTTCCCGCCGTCACCGGCGTGTTGTACTTGGCGTTCGGATAGTTGAAATTAGACGCGGTGGTGCCATCGGCGTACGCCTTGTTGTTGTGGCGGCATACCGTACCTGCGCTGTCCGCGTCTTCGCGCAGCGACTTCGACGCGTCCTGCAGCTTGTCACTGCAAAGCGCAGTGCTCCCTGCTGTGGGTGCCGGCTG
Source organism: Betaproteobacteria bacterium (assembly GCA_040006455.1). GTDB lineage: Bacteria > Pseudomonadota > Gammaproteobacteria > Burkholderiales > Casimicrobiaceae > VBCG01. Next base: position 6,063 of record JBDTWY010000103.1, read on the forward strand.
GCATGCATTCGTCGGCGAGCACGCGGCATTGGTAATGCTGCACGTGCCATTGACGACAACCGGTGTGCAGACGGTGCTGGCGTTGGCGGTCGTGCATACGGCGCCGGAGCTGCTGCATGTTCCGGAAACGACGACGGCCGGGCATTTGGTCGCGGCGTTGGCGGCCGTACAGGCGACGCCGGTGCTGCTGCACGTCATGTTCTGCGTCGGGCAGGTGGTGGCCGCGTTGGCAGTCGTGCACGCAGCATTGGTGAGGCTGCATTTCATGGCCTGCGCGGGACATGTGGTGGTCGCGTTGGCACTCGTGCACGTAGCATTGGTGATGCTGCACTTGCCGTTGATCGCGGGACACTTCGTGGCGGCGTTCGCAGCGGTGCAATAAACACCCGTGTTGACGCTGCATTTTCCCTGGGGCGGACAATTGGTCGACTGATTGGCGGTCGTGCAGGCCGCCGCGCTCAAGCTGCAGGTACCGTTGAGTGCCGGGCACTTTGTGGAAGCGTTGGCCGCCGTGCAGGCGACGCCGGTGCTGCTGCACCCGCCCGTCGCGGGACAATTGGTAGAGGCGTTCGCCGCTGTGCAGGAGGCGGCGGTAATGCTGCAGCTGCCGTTGATCGTCGGGCAGTTGGCGCTCGACGTGCACGACGTTCCGGTTTGCACCGAACAGTTGCCGATGGCAGGGCACTGCGTACCGGCATTCGCCGGTTGGCACGCGATTCCCGACTTGCTGCAGGTTCCATTCTTGTCCGGACAATTGGCGCTGGACGTGCACACGGTGCCGGTGTCGATGCTGCACTTGCCTGCCGCTGCGCAACCCGCATTGTTGAGGCAGGAGGTGCCCGTAAGCGTGCAGCTGCCCGGGGTCGTGGTGCAGACAGTGGCGGCGTTCGCCGATGTGCAGGTCGCGCCGCTGATCGTGCACTTGCCGGCGGTCGTGGTCGTGCAAGTCGGCGGCGGACAGGTGGTCTTGAGGGAGCATGTGCCGCACTCGGGACCGACGCAGGTGTTGCAGCCGGGCGGGTCGAAGGCGGTCGTGCACGAGCCGGGCGGCGGATTGACGCACGTTGTCGTCGAAGTGATGTTGTCGCAGGATTGCGTCTTGACGTTGTTGCAGGTCTGCGGGCTGGTGGCGCAAGTCTGCGTCTGGAACCCGTTGCAGGTCTGGCCTGCGATATTCGCGCAGGTCTGTGTCTGAGACCCGTTGCAGGACTGCGCCGTGATGCCGGCGCATGTCTGCGTCGTTGAGGAGTTGCAGACCTGCGTTTGCGTGATGTTGTTGCAGGTCTGCGTCTGGTAGC
>JBDTWY010000104.1:0-7332 GCA_040006455.1 Betaproteobacteria bacterium
GCTGTTGCCAGCATTCGTGGCTGTTGCCAGCATTCGCTGCTGTTGTCGGCAGTCGCCGCAGGCCGGAAGGTGCGGTCGATCCTGCAGGGTGTCGTGAATTCATTGCGGAGGCTGCATGTCAGTGTACAAAGACTATGGCGTCCTCTCGAGCGGACTGTCGCTCGCCGATCGAGGCAGGCCGGGACACTACGTTCCGTTTGCGTCCGTGTTCGTCTGGACCGAGGGCTGCTTTCGCCTGGTTCGTCAGTTCACCTGGGACGACCTCGAGCAACCGAGCGCTGAAGCGGCGAAGGCTGCCGCCGAGCTCCTCGCCCAAAAGGCAATCGATTGCGGCGACGTCGACTGAGGTCGCGACTTGCATGCCATGCAAACAAGCAATCCATGGGGACCGCCTGCTTGCCCAAGAAATGGTGCCGGTGGAAGGAGTCGAACCCTCGACCTTCGCATTACGAATGCGCTGCTCTACCAACTGAGCTACACCGGCACTAAACCCATCCGTGTTGCCGCGCGACATGCGTGCGGCAACACGGAAAATCTGTCAGCTGCGCAGGCGCGACTAAACGTTAGCCGACGCCAGGCACAGCCTTCAATTATATCGGATTCCCGTCGCTTCCCTCAAGCCGGATGTGGCATGCCGAGGAGCTGCGCCAGGCCGTTCCACATGATCTGCACGCCCACGCACAGCAGGATGAATGCGGACAGCCGCAACAGCACGTTGGTGCCGGTGCGGCCGAGGCGCAGCAGCACGCGGTCGGCGTAGCGGTAGCAGAGGTAGATCGTCACCGTGACGACCAGGATGCCGACGGCGTGTGCGGCGATGATCAGCACGAGCTGGCGCAGTTCGCTCGGCTGGTTTGCGCCGAGCGTGATCGCCACCGAGATCGATCCCGGGCCCACGGTCAGCGGCATCGTCAGTGGGTAGAACGCTCGCTGCGCGAGGTCGTCAGGCGACGCTGCGCGCGCGGCGTCGCGCGCCGGCAGCGTCGGCGGATCGTCCTGGTGCAACAGCGACCACGCGATCGAGCACACGACGAGGCCACCGGCGATGCGCACCACGTTGACCGACAGCGACAGCAGGTCGAGCACGTACGCACCGATCAGCACCGACGCCAGCAACAGGATGAAGCAGTTGCGCGCGACGCGGCGCGCCATGACGACGCGCGCGGCGTCGTCGATGTCGGTCGTCTTCAGCAGGAATACGGGCGCGCCGCCCAGCGGATTGACGATGGGCAGCAGGCTGGCGATGGCGAGGAGCGCAGCCTCGGTGAATTGACGCGTGTCGGCGATCATCATCGTGCCTGCCGGAGGAGCTCGCCGGCGGCTGGCGCTACACTAGCATGCCCTCCGCGAATTGCGCGCCATCCACGCCTTCATGTCAACGTTGCGACCGCTGTTCGGATTTCATGCCGTGACTGCGCGGCTGCGCGTGCATCCGGCATCGATCCGCGCACTGTATGTCGCGGCGGGACGCCGAGACGCGCGCGTCGCCGAGCTGACGGCACGTGCCGACGCTGCCGGTGTCGCGCTGCACGTCGCCGACGATGCGCGCTTGCGCGAGCTCGCCGGCAGCGCGCAGCACCAGGGCGTGGTGGCGATGGTCGATGGCGCGATGCCGCACGTGACGCTCGACGACGTGCTCGACGGCGCCGGCGATGCGCCGCTGCTGCTGGTGCTCGACCAGGTCACCGATCCGCACAACCTCGGCGCCTGCCTGCGCTCGGCGGACGCGTTCGGTGTCGACGCCGTCGTCGTGCCGAAGGATCGCGCGGTGGGCGTCAATGCGACCGTTGCCAAGGCGGCGAGCGGCGCCGCCGACACCGTGCCGGTGGTGACGGTCACCAACCTGGCGCGCGCATTGCGCGAAATGCAGGCGCGCGGGCTGTGGATTATCGGCGCCGACGCCGGCGGCGATTCGCTGTTCGACGCGGACCTGAGCGGCCCGATGGCATGGGTGCTGGGCGCCGAGGGCGAGGGACTGCGGCGGCTGACGCGCGAATCCTGCGACCGCATTGTCGGCATTCCGCTGCAGGGCAGCGTCGCAAGCCTCAATGTGTCGGTGGCCGCCGGCATTTGCCTCTACGCGACGCGGCGTGCGCGCACAATGGGTGCGCCTGTTGCGGTGGTGAAGCGCGCAGGCTAGCATTCGCCCCCTTCGCCCCCGATTGCTCGACGCGCGCCCGATCACCCTGCGAGGCCGACCATGTCTACACTCAAATCCCCTTCGTCGCGCACGTTGCGCCGCCTGGCCATCGCCGCGGCGCTGGCAGCGATGTGCGTCGCGCCGACTGCGCTGGCCAACGGCACGCTCGTCTATTGCTCGGAGGGCAGCCCGGAGGGATTCCAGCCGCAGTTCTTCAGCACCGGCACGACGTTCGATGCGGTCTCCGTGCCGATGTTCAACCGTCTGGTGGAATTCGACACCGGCACCACCAATGTCGTGCCGGCGCTGGCGGAATCCTGGACGGTATCCCCGGACGGCAAGGTCTATACGTTCAAGCTGCGGCACGGCGTCAAGTTCCACAGCAACGCGCAATTCACGCCGATGCGCGACTTCAACGCCGACGATGTGCTGTTCAGCTGGAGCCGGATGGCGGACGACGCCAATCCGTTCCACAAGATGACCACGGGGCAGACGTTCGCGTATTTCGACGACATGGGCATGAAGAACATCGTCGACAGGGTGGAAAAGACCGACGACTACACGGTCCGCTACACGCTGAAGCGTCCGGAGGCGCCGTTCCTCGCCGACATGGCGATGGATTTCGCGTCGATCCTGTCGAAGCAGTATTTCGACACGATGCTGAAAAAGGGAACCCCCAATGCCGCCGACATCTTCCCGATCGGCACCGGTCCGTTCGAATACGTGAGCTACCAGAAGGACGCGACGATCCGCTACAAGGCATTCGACCGCTACTGGGGCGGGCGGCCGAAGATCGACAACCTGGTGTTCTCGATCACGCGCGACGCGACGACACGCTACGCGAAGCTGAAGACCGGCGAGTGCCATGTGATGGCGTTCCCCAAGCCCGCCGACCTCGCCGAAATGCGCAAGGATCCCGCGCTCGAGCTGCAGCAGAAGGAAGGGCTCAACATCGGCTACATCGCGTTCAACGTCGAGAAGAAGCCGCTCGACAGCAAGATGGTGCGCCAGGCGCTCAACATGGCCGTCGACAAGGAAGCGATCCTCAAGGCGGTCTACCAGGGCCAGGGACAGGTCGCGAAGAATCCGATCCCGCCGATCCTGTGGAGCTACAACGACGCGGTGAAGGACTACCCATACGATCCGGCGAAAGCCAAGGCAATGCTGGCGCAGGCGGGGTACCCCACCGGCTTCGCCATCGACCTGTGGTACCTGCCGGTCACGCGACCCTACAATCCCGACGGCAAGCGCATGGCCGAGCTGGTGCAGGCCGACTGGGAGAAAATCGGTGTCAAGACCACACTCGTGACCTACGAATGGGCCGAATATCGCAAGCGCAGCAAGACGGGTGAGCAGGGCGCGATGATGTTCGGCTGGTCAGGCGACAACGGCGATCCCGACAACTTCTTCGTGCCGCTGCTGGGTTGCGAGGCGGTGAAGGGCGGCGGCAATGTCGCGCGCTGGTGCAACAAGGCGTTCGAGGACCTGGTGCTGAAGGCGGCGCAGACGCCCGACAAGGCGGCGCGCTCGAAGTTCTACGCCGAAGCGCAGGTCATCTTCAAGGAAGAGGCGCCATGGATCACGATCGCGCATTCGGTGCGCTTCGATCCGCTGCGCAAGGAAGTCAAGGGCTACAAGATGGATGCCACCGCGCATCACTATTTCACGCGCGTCGACCTCGCGAAGTGATTTTCCCGTGGGACCCGGTGCGGCCGGGTTCCGCGGGCGCGAACTCCGGTCGCGTGCGCGCGTTGAGGCCGCGCGCGGCATTGACCACCAAAGGGGCCGCTCGGGATCCCGCTCAGCGACCTGCCCAGTGATCATCCAACACCGATGTTCCGCTTCGTCCTGCGCCGCGTCGCGCTGATCGTTCCCACGTTTTTCGGCGTGACGCTGCTGGCGTTCGCGCTGATCCACCTGATCCCCGGCGACCCGGTCGAGAACCTGTCGGGCGAGCGCGGCATGGACCCCGCGCGCCGCGCGCGCCTCCTGCACGAGTTCGGCCTTGACCGCTCGCTGCCCATGCAATACGCCGACTACATCGGCCACGTGCTGCGCGGCGACCTGGGTACATCGCTCACCACGCACGAGCCGGTGCTGCAGGAATTCCTGACGCTGTTTCCAGCGACCGTCGAGCTCGCGTTCTTCGCACTGCTGCTCGCGGTCGTCGTCGGCCTGCCGGCGGGAATGCTGGCGGCACAAATGCGCAACACCTTCGCCGACTACGCGGTGATGGGCGCATCGCTCGCCGGCTATTCGATGCCGGTGTTCTGGTGGGCGCTGCTGCTGATTCTCACGTTCTCGGTGCAGCTCGGCTGGACGCCGGTGTCGGGGCGCATCGCCGTCGCCTACGATGTGCCGTTCGTCACCGGTTTCATGCTGGTGGACACATTGCGCGCCGGCGACTTCGCGGCGTTTCGCTCGGCGCTGTCGCATCTGGTGCTGCCGGCGATCGTGCTCGGCACGATTCCGCTCGCGGTGATCGCGCGGATGACGCGCTCGTCGATGCTCGAGGTGCTGCGCGAGGACTACATCCGCGTCGCGCGCGCCAAGGGACTCTCGCGCCTCGCGGTGACGCTGGTGCACGCGTTGCGCAACGCGCTGATTCCGGTGGTGACGGTGATCGGCCTGCAGGTCGGGCTGCTGCTGTCGGGCGCGATCCTGACCGAGACGATCTTTTCCTGGCCCGGCGTCGGCAACTGGCTGATCCACGGCGTGCAGTCGCGCGATTATCCGGTGGTACAGGGGGGCATCCTGCTGGTCGCGACGATCGTCATTTCGGTCAACCTGCTGGTCGACCTGCTGTACGGCGTCATCAACCCGCGCATCCGCCATGCCTGACGTCGCGGCCGACCTCGTGCTGCCGCCGCAGCTCGCACCGTCGCGCTGGCGCGAGTTCCGCGCGAGCTATGCGCAGAATCGCGGCGCGATGGTGGGCGTCGCGCTGATCGCGCTGCTGGTGTTCTGCGCGGTGTTCGCCGACGTGATCTCGCCGCATCCGCCCAACCAGCAGTACCGCGATTTCACGCTGGCGCCTCCCGCATGGGCGGCGGAAGGCACGACGCGCTTCCTGCTCGGCACCGATCCGGTGGGCCGCGACATGCTGTCGCGGCTGATCCACGGCACGCGGCTGTCGCTGGCGATCGGGCTCGTGTCGGTGGCGATCTCGCTGTCGCTGGGCGTGGTGCTGGGCCTCGTCGCAGGCTATTTCCGCGGGCTCACCGAGACCGTGATCATGCGCGTGATGGACGTGATGCTGGCGTTGCCGAGCCTGCTGCTGGCGATCGCCGTCGTCGCGATCCTCGGCCCGGGGCTGGTCAACGCGATGTACGCGATCGCGATCGTGCTCTTGCCGCATTACGTGCGGCTGACGCGCGCCGCGGTGATCAGCGAAGCCGGTCGCGACTACGTGACGGCGTCGCGGATCGCCGGCGCCGGGCGGTTGCGCCTGATGTTCGACACGATCCTGCCCAATTGCGCGGCGCCGCTGATCGTGCAGGCGACGCTGGGATTTTCGAATGCGATCCTCGACGCCGCCGCGCTGGGCTTCCTCGGCCTCGGCGCGCAGCCGCCGACGCCGGAGTGGGGGTCGATGCTGTCATCGGCGCTCGAGTTCATCCAGCGTGCGCCGTGGGTCGTCACTTACCCGGGACTCGCGATCCTCGTCACCGTGCTGGCGTTCAACCTGATGGGCGACGGCCTGCGCGACGCGCTCGACCCCAAGCTGCGGCGCTGACGCGCGCGCCACCACAGGACGCCGATGGCGCTGCTCGAGATCGAGGACCTGCACGTGACGTTCGGCACGCCGCAGGCGCCGATTGTCGCCGTCGACGGCATCGACTTGAGCGTCGACGCCGGCGCGAGCATCGGCATCGTCGGCGAATCGGGTTCGGGCAAGAGCGTCACCGCGCTGGCAATCATGGGCCTCGTCGATTTTCCCGGCCGCGTCACCGCGCGGCGGATGACGTTCGACGGCCGCGACCTCCTCGCGCTGTCGGCCGCCGCGCGCCGCGCGCTCGTCGGCAAGGACATCGCGATGATCTTCCAAGAGCCACTGGCGAGCCTCGACCCCTGCTACACCGTCGCATTCCAGGTCGGCGAGGCGCTGCGCATCCATGGCACGCCTCGCGAGCGCGCGAGTCGCGCGGCGCGGCGCACGCGCACGCTGGAGCTGTTGCGCCAGGTCGAGATTGCGGACGCCGAGGCGCGCCTCGACGCGTGGCCGCACCAGTTGTCCGGTGGCATGGCGCAGCGCGTGATGATCGCGATGGCGATCGCGTGCAATCCGCGCCTGCTGATCGCCGACGAGCCGACGACCGCACTCGACGTCACCGTGCAGGCGCAGGTGCTCGAACTGCTCGCACGGCTGCAGCGCGAGCGCGGCATGGCGCTGATGCTGATCACGCACGACCTCGCCGTCGTCGCGCAGAGCGTCGCGCGAGTCGCGGTGATGTATGCGGGGCAGTTGATGGAGGAGGCGCCGGTGCCGGCGATATTCGAGGCGCCGCGCCATCCCTACACCGAGGCGCTGCTCGACGCGTTGCCCGAGCACAACCTCGACCGCGCGCGGCTCGCCGCACTTCCCGGCGTCGTGCCCGGCGCGCGCGACCGTCCGCACGGCTGCCTGCTTGCGCCGCGCTGCCGCTACGCGCAGGCACGCTGCGTCGCGGAGCGTCCCGCGTGGGTCCGCGACGGCGAAGGCGCGCTGCGCTGCTTCTATCCGCTTGCCGGGCCGCGACCATGAGCGTATTGCTCCAAGCCCGCGATCTCACGCGCCATTACAGCGTGCGCCGCGGCTTGCTGCGCACGCCCGCGATCGTGCGCGCACTCGATGGCGTGTCGTTCATGCTGGAAGCCGGCGAGACGCTGGCGGTGGTCGGCGAATCGGGATGCGGCAAGTCGACGCTGGCGCGCCAGGTGACGATGATCGACACCCCCACCGCGGGTTCCCTCGAGCTCGACGGCGTCGACGTCGCCCACATCGACGCCGCGGCGCGCAAGCTGCTGCGCACGCGCGTGCAGATGATCTTCCAGAATCCTTTCGCGTCGCTCAATCCGCGCAAGAAGGTCGGTGCGCTGCTGGCCGAGCCGCTGCTGATCAACCGCGACATGACCGCGACCGCGCGCCGTGACGCGGCGCTGCATGCGATGGCGCGCGTGGGCCTGCGGCGCGAGCAGATCGACCGCTATCC
>JBDTWY010000105.1:0-7287 GCA_040006455.1 Betaproteobacteria bacterium
CGGCCGTCATTCCCGCGAAAGTCCGGCCGTCATTCCCGCGAAGGCTCGGCCGTCATTCCCGCGCAAGCGGGAACCCAGCGTCGTTTGCACTGGCGCCGGAGACCTCTGCCGCGCGCGAATCCGTCAGCAACGCCTCCACATCCTTGACCGTTAACCGCAATTCCTCGCGCGCGCCACGCTCGCGCCGTGGCCGATGTCGCGCGCTGTCCAGCGTGCGTACGACGAGGTGCAATCCGCCTGCGGGCGTTTCCACGGCGAGCTCGATCGGTCCGTCGGCGTAGCTCGACAGCGGCCGGTAGCGCAAGCCGGCGTTGATCAGCGCCAATTCGACCGACTTCGCATTGTCGGCGTCGAGCTCGAGGCGGATACCGCTGTCCTCGGTCGCCCAACCTGCGGCGACGCCACCAGTTAATCGCGGCGAGAAGGCCGCAAACTTGCGCATCCAAGTGAGTGCTTCCTCACGCTGCGCGCGAATCATCACGTCGTGCTCCTCGCCACTGTACAAGGCGTGGTAGTCGGCCAGCGCGACCTCGACCTCGTCGTCGCCGGGCAGCGCGACGCCCCATCCCAGGTCGAGCTCGCGTATCGCCTTGCGCTTGGCCATCGACCAGTCGGTGATGCCATGCTCGGCAATCAGCCGCGCCGCAGCCTGCGCGATCACCGTGCGCTGCTGGCCGTCACTGTCTGACGCGAAGCGCCGTTCGGTGCGGCGTTGCTCGAATTTTCGGGTCGATCGCATGGCGATTGCAAATTGGCGTCGGAGTCGTTTGACGAAAATGGGGTCGGAGTCGATCCGCTCAAATCGGCGCCAGCCAAGTGTGTCGACGGCAATTGTCGACCGTCAAGACCTGCGCACTTTGCACCTCGACTTCAAATCTGCGAAACGACTCCGACGCCAATTCAGACTGGAATCCAATCCAGATCGATCCCCATCAGAAGATCTGGTCGCGCACTTCCTGTGGGCTTCGCGTGGGCGTGGGGGCGGTAAGGCCGTCGTCCCGCGAGCGCGGCGTGAACTCGCTGTAGAAGTACTCGGAAACTTTGCTCGAATCGTCGCGGAGTCCGCTTTCGCCGTTGATTCGCAGCGACACCACGCCGTCGGGCGGCGGCAACGGGGTCTCGGGAACACCCTTCAGCGCGCGCTGCATGTAGGTGATCCAGATCGGCAGCGCGGCTACGCCGCCAGTCTCGTTGTTGCCGAGCGTGCGCGGCTGGTCGAATCCGATCCACGCGACGCCAACCTCCTCGGTGTTGAAGCCGCAGAACCACGCGTCGATGTTGTCATTGGTGGTGCCGGTCTTGCCGGCGAGGTCGCGGCGCTTCAGCGATTGCGCGGCCGTCGCCGTGCCGTAGGCGATCACATCCTTCATCATCGACGTCATCAGGAACGCGTTGCGCGGGTCGATCGTGCGCTCGGCGCCGCTGCCGGCAACGTCCGGCTTGGCCTCGGACAGCACGTCGCCCTTGGCGTCGGTGATCTTGGCGATCAGGTAAGGCGTCACGCGGTAGCCGCCGTTGGCAAAGACCGCGTAGGCGGTGGCCATCTGCAACGGCGTCGCCGCGCCGGCGCCGAGGCCCATCGTCAGGTACGCCGGGTGCATCTTGGGGTCGAAGCCGAAGCGCTTGATGTAATCCTGCGCGTATTGCGGCCCGATCGCCTGCAGCACGCGCACCATCACCAGGTTCTTCGACTTGGCGAGCGCGGTGCGCAGCCGCATCGGGCCCTCGAACTTGTTCTCGTAGTTCTTGGGCTCCCAGGCTTCGCCCCCCTGTTCTGCAGGCACGAAGAACGGCGCGTCGTTGATCACCGTGGCCGGCGTAAAGCCCTTTTCGAGCGCCGCCGAATAGATGAAGGGCTTGAACGACGAGCCCGGCTGCCGCAGCGCCTGCGTCGCGTGGTTGAACTTGTTGTGGTCGAAGTCGAAGCCGCCGACCAGCGCCAGCAGCGCGCCGTCGCTCGGACGCAGCGCGACGAACGCCGACTCCGCCTGCGGCAATTGCGTCACCGAATAGTGACCCTTGTCGTCACGCGCGACGCGAATCACGGCGCCACGGCGTATGCGCTGCGCAGCACTGGCCTTGTCCGCCAGCGCGCGCGCGGCGAACTTGAGGCCGTCGCCGCTGAGCTCGATCGTGTCGCCGCTGGCGAGTGTCGCGTGCAGGTCGGATTTCGACACTTCGGTGACGACGGCGGCGAGCAGGTTGTCCTGGTCGGGGAATTCGGCGAACGTGCGCTCGAGTTCGGTCTCGAGCGCGTCCTGCGCATCGGGAAGGCTCACGAACGCCTCGGGACCGCGGTAGCCGTGGCGGTGGTCGTAGTCGAACACGCCCTTGCGCATCGCTGCCCAGGCGGCGTCCTGGTTGGCGCGACGAATCGTCGTCCACACGGTGATGCCGCGGCTGTAGGCGTCGTCGCCGTACGCGTCGAACACCACCTGGCGCGCCATTTCGGCGACGAACTCCGCATGGGCGTCGATTGTGCGCGCGTTCAAATACAGCTTGACGTCAAGTGGCGCGGTTTGTGCTCGCTTGTACTGCTCATCGGTGAGGTAGTTGAGTTCGTGCATCCGCCGGAGGACGTATAGCTGCCGGCTTTTCGCGCGCTCAGGATTGCTGACGGGGTTGTACGCCGACGGTGCCTTGGGCAGGCCGGCGAGCATCGCCGCCTCTGCGGGCGAGACGTCGGTCAGTGCCTTGCCGAAATAGATCTGCGACGCCGCGGCGAACCCGTAGGCGCGCTGGCCGAGAAATATCTGGTTGATATAAAGCTCGAGAATTTCATCTTTATGCAGATTCGCTTCGATTTTCCACGCCAACATCACTTCGCGCATCTTGCGGGTGACGGTTTTCTCGCGCGTCAGGAAGAAATTGCGGGCGACCTGCATGGTGATCGTTCCGGCACCTTGCTGCGTGCCGTTGGACAGGTTGGCAAGTGCGGCGCGCATCACCGACAAGTAGTCGACACCACCATGCTGGTAGAAGCGCTCGTCCTCGGCCGCGAGGATCGCGTGTTTCATCACGTCGGGCACATCCTGTATGCGCACGACGGCGCGACGCTCCTCGCCGAACTCGCCCAGCAGCTCGCCGTCGGCGGAAATCACCCGCAGGGGGATCCGCGGCTGGTAGTCGGTGAGCGCGGCCAGGGACGGCAATGTTGGGTACAACAAGGCCACGACAAAGGCGCCCATCAGCGCGCCGACGACGATAAGGCCGGCGACTACAGAGGCCAGATAAAGTGACCAGCGTTTTAGCACAGAGGAATAAAACTTGCGGGAAGGGCAGCCGGAGCCGCCATTATAGGCAAAGCTGCAACACTTGCACCTTTGCCAGTGGGAATTGATTTGACATGGTTCACACTTGCTGCCAGAGTTTAATGTAAATTATCAGCATTGGGCCAAAGGTTGCCATGCTCGCCGACAAGCTCTCTTCCACGCTCGACTTCTTCAAAACGAAGACACCCAGCCTGATCGGGATCGATATCGCATCGACCTCCATCAAGATGGTTGAACTCGCCGAAGCAGGCAAGGGCACCTACAGGCTCGAGCGCTATGCTATCGAGCCGCTTTCCAAGGATCTTGTCCAGGACGGCAATATCGGCAACCTCGACCAGGTGGCAGATGCGCTGCGCCGCGGCTTCAAGCGCCTCGGCACGCGCAACCGCAACGTCGCGCTGGCGCTGCCCGCAGCGATGGTGATCACCAAGAAGATCATCGTTCCCTCCGGGCAGAAGGAAGAGGAGCTCGAGCTCACCGTCGAGGCCGAGGCCAATCAATATATCCCCTTCGCGCTCGACGAGGTCAATCTCGACTTCCAGATCCTGGGCCCGGCTCCCAACAACCCCGACGAAGTCGAGGTGCTGATCGCCGCCTCCCGCAAGGAAAAGGTCGAGGACCGCGTGGCGATCGCCGAAGCCGCCGGGCTGCGTCCCGCGGTAATGGACGTCGAGTCCTACGCGACGCAGGAAGCCTTCGGCATGATCGCGCCGTCGCTGCCCGCCAACGGCCGCGACCAGAACATCGCCTTCGTCGACGTCGGCGCCCATGTCACCCATTTCTATGTGTTGCGCAACAACCAGTTCCTGTTTTCGCGTGACCAGGCGTTCGGCGGCAACCAGTTGACCCAGGATATCCAGCGCGCGTTCAACCTGTCGCCCGAAGAAGCCGAAGCCGCCAAGAAAAACCAAGGTCTCCCCGAGAACTACGACAACGACGTTCTGCAACCGTTCATGGAAACGCTCGCGCTCGAAATCACGCGCGCGCTGCAGTTCTTCTTCACCTCGACGACCCACAACCAGGTCGACCAGATCGTGCTCGCCGGCGGCTGCGCGCTGCTGCCGGGGCTGGACGAGCTCGTCGCCAAGCGCGCGAGCGTGTCGACGGTGGTGGGCAACCCCTTCGCGTCGATGCAGGTGTCCGACCGCATCCGCCCGCGCCAGCTCGCCCAGGATGCGCCGCTGCTGACCATCGCAACCGGTCTCGCGTTGCGCAGCTTCGGATAGCCGAATTTTGCGCCACGATCTGCACCAAAAGGCCGCCGCATGACGACATCCGTCCGCATCAACCTGCTGCCGCACCGCGCGCAGAAGCGCATGGCGCGCAAGCGCCAGTTCGTGTCCCTCGCGGTGCTGCTGTCGATCGCGGCGCTCGCCGTGGTCGGACTCGTGCACCTCGTGCTCGCCAGCCAGATCGACCGCCAGAACATCCGCAACAAGCTGCTGCAGGGCGAGATCGTCAAGCTCGACGACCAGATCAAGGAGATCGACAAGCTGCGCGACCAGATCCAGCAGGTGCTGGCGCGCAAGCAGGTCGTCGAGAACCTGCAGTCCAACCGCAACGAGGCGGTGCACCTGCTCGACCAGATGGTGCGGCAGCTACCCGACGGCATCTACCTGAAGACGATTCGCGAGAACGGCATCAAGGTGCAGATCGTCGGCTATGCGCAGTCCAACGCGCGGGTGTCGACGCTGATGCGCAACATCGAGAGCTCGCCGTGGGTGACCAAGCCCGAGCTCGTCGAAGTCAAGCTCGTGCCGATGCCGGGCGCGGCCAATCAGCGCGCCACCGACCAGAAGGTGAGTGAGTTCACGCTTAACTTCGAGGTCAAGCGCGAGACCCCGTCGATCGACAACGCCCCCAAGTCCGGCGCCGCGCGTGGAGGCAAGGCATGAACTTCGACGAACTGCGCCACCTCAACTTCCGCGAGGTTGGCAACTGGCCGATGCTGCCCAAGGTGCTGATCCTCGGCGTGCTGTTCATCGTCATCCTCGCCGCCGGCGCCGCGCTCGACTGGAAGGACCAGTTCGACACGCTCGACTCGGCCCGCCAGCAGGAAGCCAAGCTGCGCGACGAATACACGCAGAAGAAGGCCAAGGCGGTCAACTACGACCTCTACGTCGCGCAACTGAAGGACGTCGAGCAGTCGTTCGGCGCGCTGGTCAAGCAGTTGCCCAACCGCTCCGAGATCGACGCGCTGCTCACCGACATCAACCAGGCGGGCCTCGGCCGCGGCCTCGTGTTCGAGCTGTTCCGCCCGGCACCGCAGGAAAAGATGATGGATTTCTACGCCGAGCTGCCGATAAACATCCGTATCACCGGCAATTACCACGACATGGGCGCGTTCGCGAGCGACGTCGCGCAATTGCCGCGGATCGTCACGCTCAACGACGTCGTCATCAACAACGACAAGGGCCAGCTGCAGATGGAGGCCACCGCCAAGACCTTCCGCTACCTGGACGAGGACGAGATCGCGCGCCAGCGCGCGCTCGCCAAACAGGAAAAGGGCAAGAAGAAATGAAGCCGCGTCTGGCGCTCGTCATCGGCGTGGTCATGCTTCTCGGTGGCTGCGGAGGGGAAAACCAGGACCTGCGCGCGTGGATGGCCGAGCAGGGCAAGGGCGTGCGCGGCCGCCTCGACCCGTTGCCGCAACTGAAGCCTTACGAGCCGTTCGCCTACAACGCATTCGACCTGCCCGACCCGTTCAAGCCGCGCAAGATCCAGCCCGTCAAGGGCGACAGCAAGCTGGCGCCCGACATGAACCGGCGCCGCGAGCCGCTCGAATCGTTTCCGCTGGAATCGCTGTCGATGGTTGGCACGCTGGCGCGCAACAAGCAGGTGTTCGCGCTGGTGAAGACGCCGGAAAAGGACATCTACCAGGTGAAGAGCGGCAACTACCTGGGGCAGAACTACGGCGTCGTGACCGACATCTCCGACAGCGAAGTCAAGTTGAAGGAGCTCGTGCAGGACGGCGCGGGCGACTGGACGGAACGCACGAGTGCGCTGCAATTGCAGCAACTGAATAAGACACAGGGGAGCAGACGATGATCGCAACCATTGACGACAACCCGCGGTTGCAGGCGGGAGCGCTTTGGCGCCGAGGAACCGCAGTCATCGCCGCGATGCTGGCGACCGCAGCGCTGGCGTTCGCCGGCGCGGCGAGCGCACAGACGAACAGCATCGACAACGTCACCGTGTCGAAGGGCACGTCGGGACGCACGATCGTCAAGTTCACGCTGAAGGCGCCGCCGGCCAACCCGCCCGCGGGCTTCGCGATCGCGAGCCCGCCGCGAATCGCGCTCGACTTCCTCGACACCGCCAATGGCCTCGGCGCCACGCAACGCGCCGTCGACGACACAGCGCTGCGCAGCTTCAACCTCGTCCACGTCAATGGCCGCACGCGCGTCGTGTTCAACCTCAACAAGCCGCAGACCTTCGAAACCACCGTCGAAGGCAACTCCGTTCTGGTGACGCTGTTCGACCAGGGCGACGCGGTGGCGCTGCAGCAGCAGCAGGTGCAGCGCTTCGCCGAATCGCGTCCCGCCGACATCGAGCATTCGCTGCGCGACGTCGATTTCCGCCGTGGCCGCAACGGCGAGGGCCGGATCATCGTCGACCTGGCCGACAACTCGACCGGCATCGACATCCGCCAGCAGGGCCGCTCGCTGATCGTCGACTTCATCAAGACTTCGGTACCGCGCAACCTCGAACGACGTCTCGACGTGCAGGACTTCGGCACGCCGGTGCTGTCGGTCGACACGTTCGCGCAAGGCTCCAACACGCGGATGGTGATCGAGCCCAAGGGATTGTGGGAACACTCGGCGTACCAGGCGGACAACAAGTTCATCCTCGAAGTGAAGCCGGTGCAGGAAGACCCGAACAAGCTGACGCAGGGCTCGCGCGGCGGGTACAAGGGCGAGCGGCTGTCGCTCAACTTCCAGAACGTCGAGGTGCGCTCGGTGCTGCAGGTGATCGCCGACTTCACCGGCCTCAACATCATCACCAGCGACACCGT
>JBDTWY010000106.1:0-7188 GCA_040006455.1 Betaproteobacteria bacterium
GCGTGCTCATCTGCACCACGCGCGCCATTTCCAGCGCCTGGCGCATTTTCTCGCCCTCGATCAACGCTCCGGTCATCCGCACGCGCTGCAGCGCGACCGCGCACTGCGCCGCCAGCGCCGTCGCCAGCAACTCGTCGTCGGCGTCGAACACGCCGCCATGCTTGTTCAGCACCTGCATCACGCCCACCAGCACGTTCTTGTGGTCGACAAGCGGCAACGTCAGCATGCATCGCGTCCGATATCCGGTCGCCTTGTCGACGCGCGCGTCGAAGCGCGGGTCGGCGTAGCAGTCGGGAACATTGATGATCTGTCGCGTGCGCGCGCATGCGCCGGCGAGGCCGGTACCACAGGGCATGCGCACCGGCGCGATGCCGGTGGCGACCTCGAGCACGAGCTCGTCGGCGACAGCGTCGTGAAGCCACACCGAGCCGCGTTCTGCGTCGAGGACCTGCTTGGCCGCCGCCACGACTTCGGCCAGCATTGTCGTAAGGTCGAAGGGCGCGGCCAGCTTGCTGGTGACGCCGAGGATCGCCTCCATGTCGTGCGCCGAAAGGTGGCGCCGGGGTACCCGGGTGCTCATGGCGACGCAATGTATCAGAGCGCGACCGGCGAATCGCCCACGTGCAGTTGGCGGAACCGATGCTTTCGAACCATTTGCGTCGCCCTTGACCGATAATCGCCGATCCGCCGGATCCTTCGGTCGCGCGGCATTTCACGTCAACAGGAGATCATCGATGAGCTCGACCCAGCACCTCAGTTCAACGCCGCGGCCTGGCCCGCGCCGCAACGCACTGCGCAGCCTCGCGGTGACCGCGGCCCTGGCGATGCTGCCGGTGACGATGTTGCCGCAGGCGCTCGCGCAGGCGCCCGTGACCATCAACATCGTCGACGTCGCCGGTGACCTCGCGTTGACGCAGGCCGCTTTCGAGCTCTACGCCAAGAAGCATCCCGACAAGGTTTCCAAGTTCACGTTCTCCAAGGCCACCGCGCCGGAAATGCCCGGCAAGCTGAAAGCATTGCAGGACGCGGGACGCGCCGACGTCGATCTCGTGCTGACCGGCGTCGGCTTCCTCGGCAACGCTGTCGAACAGGGCCTGCTGACGAAAATCCTGCCGGAGCACGCGGCGAAATTTCCGGGACTGATGGACAACTACCTACCCGCGGCGGCGAAGATGCAGGAGCTCGCGAAGGGACAGGGCATCGAGGTCGTGTTCATGCCCGCCGGCCCGCTGATCGAGTACAACCCGGCAAAGGTCAAGCAACCCCCGACCACCCCGCAGGAGCTGCTCGCGTGGTGCAAGGCCAACCCCAACCGGTTCATCTACGCGCGGCCGGCGAATTCGGGTCCTGGCAACACGTTCATCATGGGGCTGCCCTACATCCTCGGCGACAAGAATCCGAAGGATCCCGTCAACGGATGGGACAAGACGTGGGCGTACCTGAAGGAGCTCAACTCCTGCATCGAGTACTACCCGTCGGGCACCGGCGCGACGATGAAGGAGTTCGGCGAGGGCTCGCGCGACATGACGGTGACGATGACCGGCTGGGACGTCAACCCGCGCGTGCTGGGCATCGTCCCCAAGGACTACAAGGTAACGCCGATCAAGGGGATGACTTGGGTCAACGACGCCCACTACATGGTCGTGCCCAAGGGCGTCACGCCCGACAGGCTGGCGGCGATCGTCGACGTGATGGCGTTCATGCTGACGCCCGAGGCGCAGGCGTTCACGTGGGACAAGGGCTATTTCTACCCCGGTCCGGCGGTGAAGAACGTGCCGCTGTCGTTGGCGCCGAAGGATAGCCAGGATGCCATCAACGAGTTCGGCCGTCCGGAGTACGACAAATGGCTCGCCGAATTTCCACACACGCAGTCGCTCGAGCCCAAGGCGCAGGTCGACGCGTACCGCATCTGGGACGAACAGGTCGGCGCGCGCAAGATGAAGTAGTTGACGGCGACGACATCACGATGGCCACACTCACCGCATCGGAGGTCGCGCACTATCGGCAGCGCGGCTACCTGGTGCCGTCGTTCGCGCTGGCGGCGACGCGCGTCGATCGGCTGCGCGCGACGCTCGACCAGCTGATCCGCGACAACCCCGGCGTGCGCCCCGAGAAGCTCGTCAGTGCGCACATCGTCGGCGCCGGTGGCGGCGCGAACCGCGAAGGCGTCAAGGGCAGTGGGGAATTCCTGGAGCTTGCGAAGGATCCGGACATCCTCGACATGGTCGAGCAACTGATCGGCCCCGACATCATCCTGTGGGGCTGCCACGTGTTTTGCAAGCCCGCCGGCGACGGTCACGAGACGCCGTGGCACCAGGATGGCCACTACTGGCCGATCCGTCCGCTCGCCAATTGCACGGTGTGGGTGGCACTCGACGAATCGTCGACGCGCAACGGCTGCCTGCGCGTGATTCCGCAATCGCACGCGGCGAAGGTCACCCATCCGCATTTGCGCGAGAAACGCGACGATGTCGTGTTGAGCCAGCGCACGGAAGATGACGCCTTCGACGCGCGCGACGCCGTCGACCTGGAACTGAAGCCCGGCCAGATGTCGATGCACGACGTCTTCATGATCCATGGTGCCGGCACCAACCGCTCGGACCGGCGCCGCGCCGGCGTGGCGCTGCGCTACATGCCCGGCAGCTCGGTGTTCGAGCGCGACCTGATGCCCGCCGACGGGCAATCAGGGATCCCCGTGGCCTTTGCCACGCGCCCGCTGTGGCTCCTCCGCGGCGAGGACCGCAGCGGCCGCAACGACTTCAGCATCGGCTTCGGTTGACTGCGCGCGCGCGCGGCCATCGTGAAGATGGTCGAGCCACCGCGCCGTGAGTTTCTCCTGCAGGCCGTTCTGCGCAAGCCGTGACGCCAATGCGGTGAAATCGACGGCGTCGAGCGGCTGGTCCTGGTTGAAGCAGGAGAACACGTACGACACCTTGCCGGTGCGCGGATCACGATGCGGCTGCAGGCATTGCGCGCACACTTCCTTCATCATGCACTGCATCGGCGAATTGATCGAGCCGATCGCGCGATGCGCGGGATCGAGATGCGCGGCAAGCACGCCATGGCGCGCCGCCGCGACCGCCGCCATCATCCGATCGGAGCCGATGGCGATGATGCGCCCGACGTCGCGCAGCGCGATCGCGTTGTCGCCGAGGCGTCCTTCCGCATACGCGCGCATCGCGTCGACGACGTTGCCGACGTACGCCCGATCCTGCGGCCGGCGCGGCGCGAACCCCGGCGCTTCATCGCAGCACCAGACGATGATGTCGGCCGCGGCCTCGATGTCGTCGACCTTGTAGCGGTCGACGGCGCGCCGGTACGCGGCGAAATACAGCACCTTCGAGCCGGCCTCACGAAACGCGCGGCCGATCGAGAACAGCACGGCGTTGCCGAGGCCGCCGCCGGCAAGCAGCACCGTTTCGCCGGGCTCGATCTCGGTGGGCGTGCCGGTGGGACCCATCAGCACCACCGGATCACCAGGCTGCAGGCGCGCGCACAGGTCCGACGAGCCGCCCATCTCGAGGACGATCGTCGACACCAGGCCACGCTCGCGATCGACCCAAGCGCCGGTCAGCGCGAGGCCTTCCATCCCCAGGCGACTGCCGTCGACGCGCTCGGCGCGCGACTCGTAGTTCTGCAGGCGGTAGAACTGCCCGGGCGCGAAGCGGCGCGCGGCGGCCTTCGCCTTCACAACGACTTCGACGATCGTCGGCGTCAGCCGATTGACGTAGGCGACGGTCGCGTCGAGCTCGTCGTCGATGCGCGCGAAGAACGCCGCGTCGTCAGCGCTCGACGATGCAGCGACGCGCGCGAGCATCCGCGACACGATCGGATAGCCGGCCTTGGCGCTCGCCATGGCCTTGACGACGTTGCCGTGATACGACGGATGCAGGTCGCCGAAGAAGCTCGTCGCGCGGCCGTCTTCACGAATGTCGGTCAGCACCGCCGGCGCCTCGGGCTTGACGTGGCCGCGCACCGGCTTCACAGGTAGCCCTGCTTCGTCGAGCAGGCGGAAATACTTGCCGTCGAGCGTGAAATGCTCGCCGTCCTCGCGCGCAAGCACCGTGTTGGGCTGCGTCCCGGCGGCGATCAGGATCGTGCGCGCGGGCAGCGTCGTGCGCGCGTATTCGTGCCACACGCCGTCGCCATCGTTGTGCTGCGCCGACACCGCCAGGCCGCTGGCGCGATTGTCGGCGTCGACTTCGATCGCCATCGGCGTCAGGCCCTCGCTGAACCAGATGCCCTCCTCCAGCGCCTTGTCGACTTCCTCGTGATTGAGCGTGTACGACGGGCTGTCGACGAGGCGGCGGCGGTAGGCGATCGTCACGCCGCCCCATTCGCGCAGCAACTCGACGATGCGAGGCGGGCGATTGTCGCGTGCCGCGCGCTCGCGCTCGACGCGGATCACGCGCGCGTGCGCGATGAATTCGGCGGCGATCTCGCGCTCGGCGGAGGTCCAGCGCGATTCGACGATGTCGCGACCCTCGGCCGCGCACAGCGCTTCGTGGCGCGCGAGGAATTTCTCCACCTGCACCGGGTAGTACGCGAGCGACTCGGTCGCGGTGTCGATCGCCGTGAGACCGCCGCCGACCACCACCACCGGCAGCCGCAGCTGCATGTTGGCGAGCGAGTCGACCTTGGCGGCCCCCGTCAATTGCAGCGCCATCAGGAAATCGGACGCGGTGCGCACGCCGTTGGCGAGCCCGTTGGGCAATTCCAGCACCGTCGGGCGGCCGGCGCCGAGCGCGAGTGCCACGTGGTCGAAACCCAGCGCGAACGCACCTTCGCTCGTCAGCGTGCCGCCGAAGCGCACGCCGCCGTGCAGTGCAAAGCGTCCGCGGCGCTCGAGCAGCACGCGAATGACCTTGAGGAAGTTCTTGTCCCAGCGCACGGTGATGCCGTATTCGGCGACGCCACCGAATCCCGCCATCACGCGCTCGTCGAGTGGCTCCTGCAGCACGCTGAAATCGCGCAGCGGCGCGAACGCACAACCCGCGAGCTCGGCAGGCAGCGGCTCGATCTTCAGGCCGTCGATCGCGACCACCGTGTGGCCGTCGTTGAGCAGGTGGTGCGCCAGCGTGAATCCGGCCGGACCCATGCCGACGACCAGCACGCGCTTGCCGGTCGCCGCTTTCGGTACCGGCCGGCGCAGGTTGAGCGGGTTCCACCGCGTCAGCAACGAATAGATCTCGAATCCCCAAGGCAGCGCCAGCACGTCCTTCAGCACGCGCGTTTCCGACTGTGGGATGTCGACGGGATCCTGCTTCTGGAAGATGCACGACTTCATGCAGTCGTTGCAGATGCGATGACCGGTCGCGGCGACCATCGGGTTGTCGATGCAGATCATCGCCAGCGCGCCTAGCGGAAATCCCTCGGCGCGCAGCTTGTGGAATTCGGAAATGCGCTCTTCCAGCGGACAGCCGGCGAGCGGCACGCCGAACGTGCTGGCCTTGAAAGGCGCTACCGCAGGATCGGCGGACTTGCGATCGACAAGACCATGCGCGCACGAATCCTTGCCCTGCTCGTGGCACCAGATGCAGTAGTGCGCTTCGCTCAAGCCGCCGGCGAGGTCGGTGCCATGATCGGTCAGCGCGAAGCCTTCGCGACGGCGCAGGTGTGCGTCGGGTGTCGCGACCACGGTCACGCCGTGACGAGTGGTCGCGACGAGTGGCACGAGGTTCATGAAATCGAGCTTGCGTGGCAGGCGGAACAGCACGCTGCCCTTGTGCGCGGCCCTGCCGGCAGGCGCCTGCGCCGCCCATGCCGCGTATTGCAGCGCGATTCGCAGCGCGTCGGCGTGGGCCACTTCATCGGCCTGCCAGCGCAGCACCGCCCGCGCGAACGCGAGATCGTCGAACCTGCCGAGCAGCGCCTCGAGCGCCGCACGCAGCGCCGCGCCGTCCAGCGCGACGGCCGCGTCGCCCTTGAACGCATTGACGGCCTTGCGCTGCACGAACAGCCGGCGCACGGTGAACAGCGGCGCAAGCGCGTGATGCTGTGCCTCCAGCGCGCGCACTTCGGCTTCGATGCCGAACAGCGCCGCGATGAAATCCTCCAGATGCGGCGCGACCGCGATCAGCAGCTCGGACTCGGCCAGCCGAGCGAGCGCATCCGGGTCGGCGCGCGCGGCGGTGAGCCGCGCGGCGAGCGCCGGCGCAGCGCTCGCCAACGCGGCGGCGAACGCCGCGTCGACGCGCAGCGCGCCCGCGTCGGTGTACAGGTCGGGGAATTGCAGTCCGTGGGCAAGCGAAGGCATCGGCAAAATTCGCGCGGCGTCGACCGCGGACGTGGAAACACGCTATTTTAGCGGCTGCGACACATGGGCCTGTAACGCCGCCGCGTATAAGCTTATGGTCTTTGCCGTGATTTCTCGAGAGGGGCGTTGATGAAACACCGGATGGCGCACGCGATGTTCGCCGGCGCATGGCTCGTGTCCGCCTGCGTGATGGCCCAGCCGATACGCCTGGGCGAGCTCAACAGCTACAAGCAGTTTCCGTCGTTCCTGGATCCGTATCGCAAGGGCATGGAGCTCGCGCGCGACGAAATCAACGCCGCCGGCGGCGTGCTGGGACGGCCGCTCGAGATCGTGTCGCGTGACGACACCGGCGCGCCGGGCGATGCGGTGCGCGTCGCCGAGGAGCTCGTGTCGCGCGAGAAGGTGACGTTGCTGATGGGCACGTTCGCGTCGAACGTCGGCCTCGCGGTCGCCGATCTCGCGAAGCAGCGCAAGATCCTTTTCATAGCCGCCGAACCACTGACCGACAAGATCGTCTGGGACAACGGCAACGACTACACGTTCCGGCTGCGCGCGTCGACGTACATGCAGACGGCGATGCTGGTTCCCGAAGCCGCGAAGCTCGGCAAGAAGCGCTGGGCGATCGTCTATCCCAACTATGAGTACGGACAGTCGGCCACCACGGCGTTCAAGGCGCAGATGATCGCGCGCGCACCGGCCGGCATCGAGTTCGTCGAGCAGGCGGTGCCGCTAGGCAAGATCGAGGCGGGCTCGGTGGTGCAAGCGCTGGTCGATGCGAAACCGGACGCGATCTTCTCGTCGCTGTTCGGACCCGATCTCGCGCGCTTCGTCCGCGAAGGCGAGCTGCGCGGCCTGTTCAAGGACCGCCCGGTGTTCAACCTGCTGGGCGGCGAGCCGGAATATCTCGATCCGCTGAAGGACGAGGCGCCGGT
>JBDTWY010000107.1:0-6948 GCA_040006455.1 Betaproteobacteria bacterium
AGTCGCTGGGTCGCCGCCTTCGCGGGGATGACGGCATGCGGAGAGTCGCTGGGTCGCCGCCTTCGCGGGGATGACGGCATGCGGAGAGTCGCTGGGTCCCCGCCTTTGCGGGGATGACGGCAAGTGGGTGGGCGCGCGCTTCGCGGGCCGTACCCGCCGTATCAGCGGCGCTTGCCCAGCAGCGATCCCAGCACACCGCGCACGATCTCGCGGCCGATCGTCGAGCTCGCCGAGCGCACGACGCTTTTCATCGCCGCGTCGGCGAGGCTGTCGCCGCGTCCGCGCTTGCCGAAGATCGAGTCTCTGAGGCCGTCGAGCATGCCGCCGCCCGCGGGCGATGCGCCGGTGGCGACGCTCGATTGCGTCGCACGCTGCTGCAGGCGCTCGTACGCCGATTCGCGATCGACCGTTTGCGCATAGGTGCTCCTGACAGGCGAACCGTCGATCACCGCCTTGCGCTCTTCCGGCGTGATCGGGCCGATGCGCGACGCGGGCGGCAGAACGAATGCGCGGTCGACGGGAGACGGGCGTCCTTTGTCGTCGAGAAACGAGATCAAACCCTCGCCGACTCCGAGCTCGAGGATCGCCTTTTCGGTGTCGATCGCGGGGTTGGCGCGCATCGTCGTCGCGGCCGCCTTGACGGCCTTCTGGTCGCGCGGCGTGTAGGCGCGCAGCGCATGCTGGACGCGATTGCCGAGCTGTCCGAGCACGGTATCGGGAATGTCGAGCGGATTCTGGGTGACGAAGAACACACCGACGCCCTTCGAGCGCACCAGCCGCACCACCTGCTCGATGCGATCGAGCAGCGCCTTCGGCGCATCGTTGAACAACAGGTGCGCTTCGTCGAAGAAGAACACGAGCTTCGGCTTGTCCGGATCGCCCACTTCGGGCATGCGCTCGTAGATCTCGGCGAGCAGCCACAGCAACAACATCGCGTAGAGCGTGGGCGCCTGCATCAGGCGATCGGCTGCGAGGATGTTGACGACGCCGCGGCCGCCGTTCGTCTGCATCAGGTCGTCGACATTGAGCATCGGCTCGCCGATGAACTTGTCGCCGCCCTGCTGTTCGAGCACCAGCAGTCCGCGCTGGATCGCGCCGATCGACGCCGCCGACACGTTGCCATACCGGGTCGTGAATTCGCCAGCGTTGTCGCCGACGAATCCCAGCATCGCGCGCAGGTCCTTGAGGTCGAGCAGCAGCAGGCCGTTGTCGTCGGCAACCTTGAACACCAGCGCCAGCACGCCGGCCTGCACGTCGTTGAGCTGCAGCATGCGCGCCAGCAGCAGTGGTCCGAGGTCCGAGATCGTCGTTCGCACCGGATGGCCCTGTTCACCGTAGACGTCCCAGAATTCGACGGGGAAACAGGCAAATGCGGGGATTTCGACGCCGATGCGCGCAAGTCGCTCATGCAGCTTGGGCGAGTCGACACCGGGTTGCGACATGCCCGCGAGGTCGCCCTTGACGTCGGCCACGAACACCGGCACGCCGATCGATGAGAAGCGCTCCGCCATCACCTGCAGGCTCACCGTCTTGCCGGTCCCGGTGGCGCCGGTGATGAGGCCATGGCGATTGGACATCGCGGGCAGAAGTGCGATGTCCGACTGCGCATTGTGGGCGATGATCAGGGGGGGCGGCATGGTGTTGGAATTGTCGATGACGCCCCTATATTACCTTCGCCACCGACCCACTGCTCCAGCCGTGGGACCCCTGTAAAAACGGATTAAAAGCGGGTATAATTCAAGACCATAACGAAAAGCGCCGCGCCCTGAAGGCAACTTCGGCAGTTGCGGTACCGAGGTCGTGGCGAACACAAAGTGGGCTGGGTACAGCCCATTTTTTTTTGCATCACCGTCGTCGATTGGCGAAGTGCTTGACGAACCTGAGCGAACTGCTGGAAAAGACGGTCCCCGCGCTGGGGTATGAACTGGTCGACTGGGATTTCGGGACCAACCGCCTGTTACGCGTCTACATCGACATGCCGAAGGGCATCGACGTGGAGGATTGCGCGCGCGTGAGCCACCAGTTGACGCATCTTTTCACCGTCGAGAACGTCGATTTCGCCCGGCTCGAGGTGTCGTCGCCCGGGCTCGACCGGCCATTGCGCAAGGCGGAAGACTTCGCGCGCTTCGTCGGCGAGGAGGCCAAGTTCACGTTGCGTGAGCCGATCGACAAGGCCAGGAAGTTCAAGGGAATTCTGCGTGGCGTCGAAGGCAAGGCCGCCCTCGTCGAAACCGCGCGCGGCGTGCAGTCCATTCCGTTCGAGCTGATCGAACGCGCGAGGCTGGTGCCCAGGATCGAATGGAGATGAACATGAATCGTGAAATGCTGTTGCTGGTGGATGCGCTGTCGCGTGAAAAGAACGTGGCGAAGGAAATCGTCTTCAGCGCGCTCGAGTCGGCGCTGGCGTCGGCGACCAAGAAGCGTTACCCCAACATCGAGATCGACGCGCGCGTCGAGATCGATCGCGAGACGGGCGACTACAAGTCGTTCCGCCGCTGGACCGTCGTGCCCGACGAGGAGCACGAGGAGCCGGCGCACCAGCTCGCCATCACCGATGCGCTCGAGCGCGACCCCGAGCTCAAGCTCGGCGACGTCGTCGAGGAATCGCTCGAGCCGATCGAGTTCGGCCGCATCGGCGCCCAAGCGGCGAAGCAGGTGATCCTGCAGAAGATCCGCGACGCCGAGCGCGAGCAGATCCTCAATGACTTCCTCGAGCGCGAGGACAACCTGCTGACCGGCACCGTCAAGCGCATCGAGCGCGGCAACGCGATCGTCGAGTCCGGGCGCATCGAAGGCATCATCCCACGCGACCAGCTGATCCAGAAGGAAATGCTGCGCGTCGGCGATCGCGTGCGCGCCTACGTGATGAAGATCGACCGCACCGCGAAGGGCCCGCAACTGATCCTGTCGCGGATCGCGCCCGAGTTTCTGGTGCGCCTGTTCGAGCTCGAGGTTCCCGAGATCGAGGAAGGCCTGATCGAGATCAAGGCGGCCGCACGCGATCCAGGCATCCGCGCCAAGATCGCCGTCAAGTCCAACGATCCGCGCCTCGACCCGCAGGGCACTTGCATCGGCATGCGCGGCTCGCGCGTGACCGCGGTGACCAACGAGCTCGCCGGCGAGCGCGTCGACATCGTGCTGTACTCGGAAGACCCGGCCAAGTTCGTCGTCAACGCGTTGGCACCGGCCGAAGTGCAGAGCATCCTGGTCGACGAGGAAAAGCATTCGATGGACGTCGTCGTCGACGAGGAAAACCTCGCGATCGCCATCGGCCGCAGCGGCCAGAACGTGCGCCTCGCGTCCGAAATGACGGGTTGGGAGCTCAACCTGATGGGCGTCGAGGAGTCGCAGCAGAAGCACGAGGGCGAGACGCTGCGGCTGCGTGCGCTCTTCATCGACAAGCTCGACGTCGACGAGGACATCGCCGACATCCTGATCGGCGAAGGCTTCACGTCGCTGGAAGAGGTCGCGTACGTGCCGATCACCGAGATGAACGAGATCGAGTCGTTCGACGAGGACACTGTCAACGAATTGCGCAGCCGCGCACGCAACGCCTTGCTGACCGAGGCGATCGTGCGCGAGGAGAGCGTCGAGAACGTCGAGGAGGCGCTGCTGAGCCTCGAAGGCATGGACACCGAGATCGCCGCCAAGCTGGCGTCGCACGGCATCACCACGCGGGATGCGCTGGCCGACCTGGCCGGCGACGAGCTGACCGAGCTCACCGGGCTCGATGCCGAAAAGGCGCAAGACCTGATCATGAAGGCGCGCGCGCACTGGTTCGAGGCTGATGAAGCCGCGGGCCAGGTGCCGGTGCCGGCGTCGACGCAGATCCACTGAACCGAATCACCGAATCGCAGTACCCGGAGAGCAGCACATGGCGCAGACGACCATCGAACAATTCGCGACCGAACTGAAAATGCCCGCGGGCGCGCTCATCGAGCAGCTCGCGGCTGCGGGCGTCGAGACCAAGCAAACGGGTGACGAGCTCACCGAGCAGGACAAGACACGCCTGCTCGACTACCTGCGCAAGCAGCATGGCGCCGCCGCCGAGCCGAAGAAGCGCATCACGCTGACGCGCCGCCAGACCACGGAGATCAAGACTTCCGACGGCAGCAACAAGGGCCGCAGCCGCACGATCCAGGTCGAAGTGCGCAAGAAGCGCGTGCTCGAGCGTCGCGACGCGCCCGATGCGGCGCCGGTCGAGGAAGCACTCGCTGCGCCGGTCGCGCAGGTCGAAGTTGCGGTCGAGGTGGTCGTTCCGGAAGTCGTCGCCGCGCCGGTGGCAGCGGTCGCCGAGGTCGTTCCCGCACCGAAGGCGCCCGCCGGCCCGGTGTCGGTGATCTCCGCCGGAGAGCAGGCTGCACGCGAAGCTGAAGCGCAACGTTCGCGCGAGTTCATTTCGCGCCAGGAAGAAGACGTCCGGCGCAAGCAGGAAGAGCAGGAAAAGCGCAAGACCAAGAAGGAACGCGACGCCGAGGAAGCCGTGGCACGCGTGGCCGCCGAAGCCAAGGCCGTCGAGGACGCCAAGGCCGCCGAGCAGGCGCGCCTTGCTGCGGTGAAAGCGGGCGAAGCCCGCGCGAAGACGGCGGGCGCGGGCGCGCCGGCCAAGACTGCAGGCACGCTGCATCGGCCCGCCGGCAAGGCAGGCGACCGCAAGGACAAGCCCGGCAAGAAGGCGTCGGGCCCGGTGTTCGCCGAAGAGGCGGCGCGCCGGCGCGCGCTCAAGTTGCGCGGCGGCGACCCGTCGGCGGCGACGCCCACAGCCAATTCGTGGCGCGGTGGCAAGGGCGGCCGTCATCATCGCGACGAGGATGGCGAATTGAGCTCTCCCGACGCGCTGATCGCGCGCGAGATCTCGGTGCCAGAAACGATCACCGTCGCCGACCTGTCGCACAAGATGTCGGTGAAGGCGACCGAAGTCATCAAGGCCCTGATGAAGCTCGGCACGATGGTGACGATCAATCAGATGCTCGACCAGGAAACGGCGATGATCATCGTCGAGGAAATGGGACACAAGGCAATACCGGCCAAGCTGGACGATCCGGATTCGTTCCTCGTCGAGGCGCAGCAGGGCGGCGAAGTGGCCGAGTCGTTGCCGCGGCCGCCGGTCGTCACCGTCATGGGTCACGTCGACCACGGCAAGACGTCGCTGCTCGACTCGATCCGCCGTGCACGCGTCGCCAGCGGCGAAGCGGGCGGGATCACCCAGCACATCGGCGCGTATCACGTGGAGACGGCGAAGGGAATGATCACGTTCCTCGACACGCCGGGCCACGAGGCGTTCACCGCGATGCGTGCGCGCGGCGCGAAGGTCACCGACATCGTCGTGATCGTCGTCGCCGCAGACGATGGCGTGATGCCGCAGACCAAGGAAGCGATCGCGCATGCGCGCGCGGCCAACGTGCCGATCGTCGTGGCGATCAACAAGATCGACAAGCCGGAAGCCAATCCCGACCGCGTCAAGCAGGAGCTCGTCGCCGAAAATGTGCTGCCGGAAGAGTACGGCGGCGAAGTGCAGTTCGTGCCGGTATCGGCGCGCACCGGGCAGGGCATCGACAACCTTCTCGACGCGATCCTGCTGCAAGCCGAAGTGCTGGAGCTCAAGGCGCCCAAGGATGCGCCGGCGCGCGGCATCGTCATCGAATCGCGCCTCGACAAGGGCCGCGGTCCGGTGGCGACGGTGCTGGTGCATTCGGGAACGCTGAAGCGCGGCGACATCGTGCTTGCCGGCGCCGTGTTCGGCCGCGTGCGCGCGATGACCGACGAGAACGGCAAGCCGGTCAACGAAGCGGGTCCGGCGATCCCGGTGGAAATCCAGGGATTGTCCGACGTGCCGCTCGCGGGCGAGGACGTGATGGCGCTGGGCGACGAGCGCAAGGCGCGCGAGATCGCGCTGTTCCGCCAGGGCAAGTTCCGCGACGTCAAGCTCGCGCGTCAACAGGCGGCGAAGCTCGAGAACATGTTCGGGGAGATCGGCGAGAACGCCGTCAAGACGCTGGTGCTGATCATCAAGGCCGACGTGCAGGGCAGCTACGAGGGACTGACGCAGGCGCTCACGCAGCTTTCGACGGACGAGGTGAAGGTCAACATCGTGCATGCGGCGGTAGGTGGCATCACCGAGTCGGACATCAACCTGGCGCTGGCGTCGAAGGCGGTGGTGATCGGCTTCAACGTCCGCGCCGATGCGCAGGCGCGCAAGCTCGCCGAGAACAACGGCGTGCAGATCCGCTACTACGACATCATCTACAACGCGGTCGATGACGTGAAGGCGGCACTGTCGGGAATGCTTACGCCGGAGCGCAAGGAAGTGCAGCTCGGCATGGTCGAGGTGCGCGAGGTCTATCGTATTTCGAAGGTGGGCGTCGTCGCGGGCTGCTATGTGACGGAAGGGCTCATCAAGCGCGGTGCACGCATCCGGCTGCTGCGCGACAACGTGGTGATCCACGACGGTGAGCTCGACTCGCTGAAGCGCTTCAAGGACGACGTCCGCGAAGTCAAGGCGGGGTTCGAGTGCGGCCTGGCGCTGAAGAACTTCAACGACGTCGAGAAGGGCGACCTGCTCGAGGTCTACGAAGTGACCGAGGTGTCGCGCACGCTGTAGCGCTCGATTGTCCGTGCTGCATGCCGCCATTTCCGCGCAAGCGGGCGCGCCGTCATCCCCGCGCAAACAGGCGCGCCGTCATCCCCGCGCAAGCGGGCGCGCCGTCATCCCCGCGCAAGCGGGCGCGCCGTCATCCCCGCGCAAGCGGGGACCCAGTGTCGCCGCCACGAACGACGCTGGGTTCCCGCTTTCGCGGGAATGACGGCAGTGTGTAACGGGCACATTTGAGACGCTGGGTTCCCGCTTTCGCGGGAATGACGGCAGTGTGTAACGGGAACATTTGCGACGCTGAGTTCCCGCTTTCGCGGGAATGACGGCAGTGTGTAACGGGCACATTTGAGACGCTG
>JBDTWY010000108.1:0-6817 GCA_040006455.1 Betaproteobacteria bacterium
TGGCGCGGCACGAACAAGACGGCCCCAGGGTCGACCCGCTGCGGATGGTCGAGCGCGCAGAGGCGCTGTCCGGCGAAGTCGACGTGCGCAGCCTCGAGTTGGCGAGCGAATCGCTGGTCGAAGGCACGGCGCCCGTCCCGGTCGCATGGCGGATCGCCGGCATTCGCAACGAAGAGGGACGCGCAGCACTCGCGCTCACGTTGCAAGGCTCGCTGCCATTCACCTGCCAGCGTTGCCTCGAGACGTTTGCGTGGCCGCTGCAACAGGAAACGCGCGTGCTGGTGGCGCGCGACGACGCCGAATTGAAGGCGCTCGACGATGTCACGGACGACGAGGTGATCCTCGGATCCGAGCAGGTCGGCGCGCACGTGCTGGTCGAGGACGAATTGCTGCTGTCGATGCCATTCGCTCCTGTCCATCCCGGTGCGTGCCCGTAACCAACTTGCGCAGCGCGCAGCCCCATCGCGCACCGCGCCGATGAATCACGTGGAGAGACACAATGGCTGTCCAGCAGAACAAGAAGTCGCCGTCGAAGCGCGGCATGCACCGTGCGCACGATTTCCTCGCGCCGGCGCCGCTCGCCGTCGAGCAAACGACGGGCGAGACGCACCGTCGCCACCATATCAGCCCGAGCGGCTATTACCGCGGCAAGAAAGTGGTCAAGACCAAGGCCGACGAGTAAGCCTGCCGCCGTGCGTTCGTCGCGGCAGCTTGCGCGAATGCACGCGATCGCGTTGACGCACCGCGACGACTGTGGTGCCATCGGCGCCGTCGTTCGTGTGCCTGCGGCACCCACCTTTCCAGCCGATCCAGCGCTGCCACGATGACCGTCACGGTCGCGATCGATGCGATGGGCGGCGACTTCGGCCCGCCGGTCACCGTGCCGGCGGCGATCGCCTTCATCGACGCATTTGCCGACGCCAGGGTCATCCTCGTCGGCGCCGAAGCCGAGATCGTCGCCGCGCTCGCGTCGGTACGCCGCGAACAGCGCGCACGCATCGACGTGCATCCCGCGAGCGAGCAGGTCGGCATGGACGAGCCGCCGGCCGATGCGTTGCGCAAGAAGAAGGATTCGTCGATGCGCGTCGCGATCAACCTCGTCAAGGAAGGCCGCGCCGACGCCTGCATCTCGGCCGGCAACACCGGCGCGCTGATGGCGATCGCCCGTTTCGTGCTGAAGACGCTTCCCGGCATCGACCGGCCGGCGATCGCTTCGCAGCTTCCCACGCGCAAGGGCGTGGTCACGGCGCTCGACCTGGGCGCCAACGTCAATTGCACCGCCGAGCAGCTGGTGCAGTTCGCGGCGATGGGCAGTGCGCTGTGCGCGGCGGTCGAAGGCATCGAGCGGCCGAGCGTGGGGCTGCTCAATATCGGCGTCGAGGACATCAAGGGCAACGAGCTCGTCAAGGAAGCGTCCGAGCGCCTCAAGCTGTCGGGATTGAACTTCTACGGCAACATCGAGGGTGACGACATCTACAAGGGCACGACCGATGTCGTCGTCTGCGATGGCTTCGTCGGCAACGTTGCGCTGAAGACGTCCGAAGGCCTTGCCAAGATGCTGAGCGACTTCCTGCGCACGGAGTTCTCGCGCAACCCGCTGACGTGGCTCGCCGGCGTGATCGCCTATCCTGTGCTGATGAAAGTGCGGCGGCGCATGGATCCGCGCCTGCACAATGGCGCGACGCTGGTGGGATTGAAAGGCGTGGTCGTCAAGAGCCATGGCGGTGCCGACGTGATGGCGTACACGCACGCGCTGGCCAAGGTGCATGCCGAAGTCACGCATGGCGTGCTGGAACGCATCGCGCAGCGCATCGCGGCGATGACCAGCGCGCGGCCCGCCACGCCGGCGAGCACGGTGTCCGCCGATGCATAGCCGGATCGCGGGAACGGGGCGCTACCTGCCCGCGACGATCCTGACTAACGCGCAGCTCGAGGCGCGCGTCGCCACCAGCGACGAGTGGATACGCTCGCGCACCGGCATCGCGCAACGCCACATCGCCGCCGACGGCGAAACGACGTCCGACCTCGCGCTGCACGCATCGCGGTGCGCGCTGGACGCCGCGGGCATCGCGCCGCACGACGTCGACCTGATCATCGTCGCGACGACGACGCCGGACATGGTGTTTCCGTCGACGGCGTGCATCCTGCAGGACAAGCTTGGCGCGACGCGCGGCGCGGCGTTCGACGTGCAGGCGGTGTGTTCGGGCTTCGTCTATGCGGTTGCCATCGCCGACCGCATGCTCGCGTCGGGAATGGCGAAGAACGCGCTGGTCGTCGGCGCCGAAATCTACTCGCGCATCCTCGACTGGACCGATCGCACGACCTGCGTGCTGTTCGGCGACGGCGCCGGCGCCGTGGTGATGCTGCCGAGCGCCGAGCCGGGCATCCTCACCGCGCATCTGCATGCTGACGGCAGCCACCGCGACATCCTGTGCGTTCCCGGGCAGGTGCACAACGGCAAGGTACAGGGCACGCCGTTCCTGCACATGGATGGCGGCCAGGTGTTCAAGTTCGCGGTGAAGGTGCTCGCCGAGGTTGCGCAGGAGGCGCTCGACGCCTGCGCGATGGATGCACAGTCGATCGACTGGCTGATTCCGCACCAGGCCAACATTCGCATCATGGATTCGACGGCGAAGAAATTGCACATCCCGCACGACAAGCTGATCGTCACCGTCGATCGTCACGGCAACACGTCGGCCGCATCGATTCCGCTCGCGCTCGACGAAGCCGTGCGCGACGGACGCATCCGGCCCGGCCATCATGTGATGCTGCTGGGCGTCGGCGGCGGGTTCACCTGGGGCTCGGTCTTGCTGCGCTGGTGATGAAAACGATCGCGATGATGTTTCCGGGGCAAGGCTCGCAGTCGGTGGGCATGCTGAAGGTGTACGCCGACCATCCGCGGGTGCGCGCGACGATCGACGAGGCGTCGGCGGCGCTCGGCGAAAATCTATGCGCGCTGATCGACGACGGTTCCACCGAAGCACTCAACCTCACGACCAACACGCAGCCGGTGATGCTGGCGGCCGACGTCGGCGTGTGGCGCGCGTGGCAGGCGGCAGGCGGTCCGGTACCCGCCGTCGTCGCCGGACACAGCCTCGGCGAATACGCGGCGCTGGTGGCCGCCGGCGCGCTGGCATTCGCCGATGCGGTGCGCCTCGTGCGCTTTCGCGCCGAAGCGATGCAGCAGGCGGTGCCGGCGGGCGTGGGCGCGATGGCGGCGGTGATCGGCGGCGACGACGCCGGGATCGTTGCCGCCTGTGCTGAAGCCGCACAGGGCGAAGTCGTCGAGGCGGTCAATTTCAACGCGCCAGGGCAGGTGGTGATCGCCGGGCACCGCAGCGCGGTCGAGCGCGCGATGACGACCGTCAAGTCGCACGGCGCGAAGCGCGCGATCCTGCTGCCGGTGTCGGCGCCGTTCCACAGCTCGCTGATGCACCCTGCGGCGGCGCGCCTCGGCGAGCGACTCGCCGATGTCGCGTTCACCGCGCCTGCGATACCCGTGCTGCACAATGTCGACGTCGCCGAGCATCGCAGCGCCGGCGAAATTCGCGGCGCGCTCGCTGCGCAGGCGGCGGGTGCGGTGCGCTGGAGCGACACGATTCGCGCGATGAAGGGCCGCGGCGCGACGACGTTCGTCGAGTGCGGCCCGGGCAAGGTGCTGACGAACCTGATGCGCCGCATCGACGAATCGCTCGAAGCGCTGGCGACAAGCGACGACTACGACATCGACGCGGCGATCGCCGCCATCGGGACCGAAAGCAAATGAGCGCAGGTGAACTCGACGGACAGGTGGCACTGGTGACGGGTGCGACGCGCGGCATCGGCCGCGCAATCGCGCTCGAGCTCGCGCGCAACGGCGCGACGGTGGTCGGCACGGCAACCCGCGACGACGGCGCCGCGCGCATCGGCGAGTTCCTCGAGCGAGCAGGTAACGCCGGCACCGGGCTCAGGCTCGATGTCACCGACGCCGCGGCAACCTCCGCGGCGCTCGCCGATATCGAAGCGCGCTTCGGCGCGATCGGCATCCTCGTCAACAACGCCGGCATCACGCGCGACAACCTGCTGCTGCGGATGAAGGACGACGAATGGGACGCCGTGCTGGACACCAACCTCAAGGCGGTGTTCCGTCTCTCGAAGGCGGTCCTGCGCAACATGATGAAGGCGCGCGCGGGCCGGATCATCCAGATCAGCAGCGTCGTCGGCACGTCCGGCAATCCGGGGCAGGCGAATTACGCGGCGGCGAAAGCGGCACTGGCAGGCTTCACGAAATCGCTGGCGCAGGAAATCGGCAGCCGCAACATCACGGTCAACTGCGTCGCGCCGGGATTCATCGACACCGACATGACGAAGGCGCTGCCGGACGCGACTCGCGACGCGCTGCTGGCGAAAATACCGCTCGGCAAGCTGGGCTCGGCCGACGACATCGCGCATGCGGTGGCGTTTCTCGCGAGCCCTCGAGCGTCCTATATCACCGGCGCCACGTTGCACGTCAACGGCGGCATGTTGATGGTCTGACGGTGCAGGCGCGTCCGCTCGATGCCTGCGGTATAATCCGTCGGTTTTATTATCATTTCGTCCCCGCAAGGGAGGAGACGCATGGAAAACGTTGAACAACGGGTCAAGAAGATCGTCGCCGAACAACTCGGCGTCAATGATGCCGAGATCAAGAACGAATCGTCGTTTGTCGAGGATCTCGGCGCGGACTCGCTGGACACGGTTGAGCTCGTGATGGCGCTCGAAGAGGAATTCGAAACCGAAATCCCCGACGAAGAAGCCGAGAAGATCACCACCGTGCAGCAGGCGATCGACTACATCAAGTCGCGCGACAAGAAATAGGCAGCGCCGGCGCGGGTTTGCGGTCGCGCGAAGCGGCCGCCCCGCGCCGTGTCTTTTTGACGCAGGCATCCCGCAAATTCCCATGGCAGCACGTCGCGTCGTCGTTACCGGTCTAGGCATCGTCTGTCCCGTCGGGATAGGCGTCGCCGAATCGTGGACGGCGATCCTCGCGGCGCAGTCGGGGATCGCGCGCATCACGCGCTTCGATCCCACTGCATTTCCGTCGCAGATCGCCGGCGAAGTGAAGAACTTCGACGTGTCGAAGTGGCTGTCGGGCAAGGAAGCGCGGCGCTACGACACGTTCATCCACTACGGCCTCGTCGCCGCGATGGAAGCCGTGCATGAAGCAGGGCTCGACCAGTACGACGGCGACAAGGAGCGCATCGGCGTTTGCATCGGCTCCGGCATCGGCGGGTTGCCGATGATCGAGCACACGGCGCGCGCCTATTTCGAGCATGGCGTGCGCAAGATCAGCCCGTTCTTCGTGCCGGGCTCGATCGTCAACATGATCGCGGGACTCGCATCGATCCACTTCGGCTTCAAGGGTCCCAATCTTGCCACCGCCACCGCGTGCTCGACCGCGAACCACAGCATCGGCGAGGCAGCGCGCCTGATCGAGTATGGTGACGCCGACGTGATGGTCGCCGGCGGTGCCGAAGGCACCGTGTGCGAGCTCGGTGTCGGCGGGTTCTGCGCGTCGCGTGCGTTGTCGACGCGCAACGACGATCCCGCGACCGCAAGCCGGCCGTGGGACCGCGATCGCGACGGCTTCGTGCTGGGCGAGGGCGCGGGCGTGCTGGTGCTCGAGGAGTTCGAGCACGCGAAGGCGCGCGGCGTGCCGATCTATTGCGAGCTCACCGGCTACGGCATGTCGGCGGATGCCCATCACATCACCGCGCCGCCCGAAGACGGCGACGGCGCGCGGCGCGCGATGCTCAATGCGCTGAAGAACGCGAAGATGCGGCCGGAAGACATCGACTACATCAATGCGCACGGCACGTCGACGCCGCTTGGAGACCTCGCCGAATGCATCGCCGTGCAGCGCGCGTTCGGCACGCATGCGCAAAAGCTCGTCGTCAGCTCGACCAAGTCGATGACGGGTCACCTGCTCGGTGCGGCGGGCGGCGTCGAGGCGGTGTTCACCGCGCTGGCAATCCGCGACCAGGTCGCGCCGCCGACCGCCAACCTCGTCAACGTCGATTCGCAGTGCGACCTCGATTTCGCGCCGCTGGCCGCGCGCAAGATGACGATTCGCGGGGCCATGTCCAACTCATTCGGCTTCGGCGGCACCAACGCGACCCTCGCGTTTCGCGCGCTCTAATCGCGCGCCAACGCCCATGGCACTGATCGTCCAGAAGTACGGCGGCACGTCGGTGGGCTCGATCGAGCGCATCCGCAGCGTCGCCAGGCGCGTCGCGCGCTTCCATCGCGAAGGTCACCAGCTCGTCATCGTGCTGTCGGCGATGTCGGGCGAAACCAACCGCCTGCTCGGCCTCGCGCGCGAGCTGTCCGCCAATCCCAGCCCGCGCGAACTCGATGTCATCGCCGCGACCGGCGAGCAGGTGACGATCGGGCTGCTCGCGATCGCGCTGCAGGAAATGGGCATCAAGGCGCGCAGCTACACTGGCGCGCAGGTGCGCATCCTCACCGATGGCGCGCACACCAAGGCGCGCATCCTCGAGATCGACGAGCAGCGGATGCGCAAGGATCTCGGCAACGGCACGATCGCTATCGTCGCGGGCTTCCAGGGCGTCGACAAGGATGGCAACATCACGACGCTGGGACGCGGTGGCTCGGACACGTCGGGCGTCGCGCTGGCAGCGGCGCTGAAAGCCGACGAGTGCCAGATCTATACCGACGTCGACGGTGTCTACACGACCGACCCGCGCATCGTTCCGGAGGCGCGCAGGCTCGACACCATCACGTTCGAGGAAATGCTCGAGCTCGCGAGCCAGGGATCGAAGGTGCTGCAGATCCGCTC
>JBDTWY010000109.1:0-6675 GCA_040006455.1 Betaproteobacteria bacterium
CAGGTGAGCCGCCGCATGCAAGCCGAATCGACGAGCGTCATGCCGGCAAACGAGAAAAATGCGCTCACGGTCGCAGCGATTTTGATGGGCATGACCGTGATCGCCTCGTTGGTCTCGTTGAACTCTGGCGGCCGCGAACCGGCCGCACGAACAGGAATGGTCGACCGAAACACGTTAGAGCCGTCGACACCCACTTTTCTCGATCGGCCCGCTCGAACTCAGTCAGCACACGCGGACACAACGCGTGAACCGGCTGCCGCTGCGGTGTCTGCGGCGCGCCAGGTGTCTTCGCGGCCCGATCAAGCGCATGCGCCCAACGATTCGCCTGCGACAACGACGATGCGGCCGTCATCATATGCGTCGCTCGGCGCATCGATTCCGACGTCGAAGCCTTCTGGCGATGTAGACGAACGCACGCGGGCATTCAACGCAGCATTGCGACGATCCGCGCTGGCAACTTCCAACACGGAGACCGGTTCGTCGGTCGCCATGGACGCAAAGGCAGATGGGCGCGGCTCGAGTTCACTCGCCGCCGATGAGGCACATCTCATCTCTTTCGGCGATTCAATCATGCGCGGCGCGGTCCAAGGATCGCCGATTAGCACCGTTGCCCCGGCGAGTTCGCCCGAGAGTACGAATCCGCGACACGCGTTTCTCGCGCTGGCGGGCGACCTCGGAGGTAGACCATTCATCGCTCGCCTGGAGCCGGCGAGCTCCCCATACGTGTTGCAAGCGGGAACCGTGATTCCGGCGATTCTTCTCACGTCGATCACGTCGGACTTACCTGGCGATTGCATGGGGCAGGTCGCTCGCGACGTGTACGACTCACGCACGCAGCGAGTTCTCTTGCTGCCCAAGGGCTCGAAGTTGATGTGCAGGTATGACGATCAAGTGGCTGCCGGTCAGGATCGCCTGCTCGTCGCATGGACACGTCTACTACTCCCGGATGGGCGCAGCATGACGCTACCTGGCCTCGCGCTGAAAGACCCTCAGGGTCAAACGGGTGCAAAGGGTGACGTCGATAACCACACGCGACGCGTATTCGGCAAAGCATTGCTTCTCTCCGCAATCGGCGCGGCGACGCAGCTCAGTCAACCGCGCCAGGCAAGCGTTCTTGCCGCCCCGACGACTGGACAGGTCGTCGCCGGCGCCGCCGGTCAAGAGATGTCGAGTGTCGCGCTGGAAATCCTGCGCCGTGGAATGGACCAGGGTCCCACAATCACTGTCCTGCAGGGCCAAACGTTTAACGTGTTTCTGAACGGCGATCTCGTATTCGACGCGCCGTACACAACGAGTCCGTAGGAGAGCTGCGTGTACGATGTCGCTTTCGACGCGGCCGGATTGCCCGCTGAGGAGATCGATCGACGCGGGCCACCGCAGCCGCGCAATGATCGACCGCTCATTGGGGTCTTGCTTTTGATCGTCTTCCTTGCAGTCGAATGCGGTGTGGCGTTCGCCGCTTGGCGGCTCCATCCCGCGACCGATCTTGGAAATCCAGTTGCGCTTGTGCCGACGACATGGCGCTTGTACGTGCGAACGATCGCGATACTTGGATTCGGGATCGCGGCCTCCCTTTCCGCATTGAGCCGAGGTCGTCGCGTTGCGGCAGCCATGCTTGTTGTCGGACTGGCCGCCGCGCCGTGCGCCTACGGGTCGTTATACTCGCCTATGCAACTCGTTTCGTGGCAAACTGCTGCCGCGCGCGCCGGCGCGTCGATGACGCCGTTCTATGAAGCTGGGGCAGTAAGCGCGCTCGCATCTGT
The DNA here is from genome assembly GCA_040006455.1 of Betaproteobacteria bacterium. Classification (GTDB taxonomy): domain Bacteria; phylum Pseudomonadota; class Gammaproteobacteria; order Burkholderiales; family Casimicrobiaceae; genus VBCG01. The sequence goes on from JBDTWY010000109.1 coordinate 1,764, forward strand.
GCTTGGCGGTTTGCTCGCGGTTGCAGCTTGGCGAAGCGCAACGGCGATCGCGACAACTGACTCCCACGGCTCGAACCCACCGCGTGTACCTCCCTCTCGAAAATATCAACGGGAAGCCCGTCCTCCGGATCTATGCACCGACGCCGTAGTCGCGTGAAACCATTCATGCGAACAGACGAGCGCTGAATGCCATTCCGCGAGTTATTCCGGGTTGCGTTCGCGTCGCTTCGGGCCAACGCATTGCGATCGTTGTTGACGATGCTCGGTATTGTCATCGGCGTCGCGGCCGTCATCGCAATGGTCGCGTTGGGCAACGGCGCGGCGAACGCGGTCAAGGATCGAATCGCACGGCTTGGGACGACCGTGCTCCAGATTGATCCCCAGCGCATCCAGCAGGGCGGAATCGGAACGACCGCACAAGCGAAGTTGAGCATGCCGGACGTCAAGTCGATCATCGAACGCGCGGCCAATGTCGTTGCAGTGAACCCGCAACAGGATGGCCCGCTGCAAGTGGTTTGAAGAAAAGCGGATCGTCTTGGATGCGCGACATCACTTGAGGATGCCGCGGCCACGCGTCGGCCAGCAGATGTCGCGCCATGCTGTCGCCGGCTGCGCCCGGCGGCACGGCCGCGAATCCGTACAGGCGTTGCCAGAGCGCCTACCGCTGCGGTTCGGAAACTGAGTCCGCATCGGCGGCGCGATAGAAGGCAAGACATTTGGGCGTGCGATCCTCCACGTCGAGCGTCACACGCGACTGCGCAGTTGCCGGAACCACGGCCGTCGACCCGGTGGTGGCGGAATGCCCCGCGCACGCTGCGGTGACCGTACCATCGATACACAAGAGAAACATCAGGAATGGCTTGCTGCGCAACGAGCGATCCTCATTTGAACACTGTGTAAGGCAGCCGGACTCGATCTTGATGGACGTTTTGATTTTCGACGTTGAGGCCGCTACGGATAGGGGCGTCGGTCAACCGACGGACCGCTTGACTGCCGAAGTAGCGTGCGGACCACGCGTCGCAATCGTTTCGCCCGCTCGTTCATGCGACAACGAAATCAGTACCCGCTAACATATTGTTCCCGTACTCAGGATTGCAGAGTTCTCTGATGACCGCAGCAACGTTGTACAACGTTGACCGAGCGCTGGACGCACTCGGCGATGGCACGCGCCGTCGTGTCTTCGCACGGCTGCGCAATGGCAGTTGCTCCGCGGGCGAGTTGGCCGCGGGGATGAAGGTCACCCGATCGGCGGTTTCTCAACATCTCCAGGTGCTCAGAGCAGCGGGCCTGGTGACGGTGACCGCCGACGGCACGCGGCGCGTTTACCCGGTCGACCGGCGTGGCATCCAAGCAATGCGCTCATGGCTCGACGGATTTTGGGACGAAACGTTGGGCGCCTTCAAGGACGCCGCCGAGCGAGCGGCAATACAGTCGAGGAGACCGCGATGACAGACCAGATCACGTCCAACACGTTTGACCCAAATAGCGTCCGCAGGATCATTCGCATCGAGGCGCCGCCGGAGGTCGCGTGGACTGTCTTCACTGAAGAGATGAAGGCGTGGTGGCCGTTGGCCATGTACAAGATCGGCAAGGTCAGCGCCGTGGACGCGATCATCGAACCACGCGTTGGGGGCCGGTGGTACGAGCGCGGCGATGACGGAAGTACGTGCGACTGGGGCCGCGTGCTCGCGTGGGAGCCGCACTCGCGCTTGGTGCTTTCCTGGGACATCAACGCCGACTGGCAATATGATCCGGCTCTCCAGACAGAAATTGAGGTGCGATTCATCGCCGAAGGGGACGCCGGAACGCATCTCGAGTTCGAACATCGGCGGCTCGACCGCTATGGCGCTCGCCGCGACGAAATGCGCAAGATCTTCGACGAGACAGGAGACTGGGGTCAGCTCCTGGCATCGTTTGCTCATGCCGCCGCCGCGTCGGCGAGGCGCGGGGATGACTGATATTGGGTCGCTGCGCAGAGCGCTGATCTATCGAGTACTGGACGGCGAAGGGGCGGCGGCGCGCTCTGATCGGCGATCGGCGTTCGAAAACGCGGAGTTCGCGGAACCGGTTCGGACGTTGGTCCAAAAGGTCGCGATGCGACCGACGACTGTCACAGTCAGTGACATCGCCGACGCTCGGGCATTCGGACTTGGCGAGGACCAGATTTTCGAACTCGCGACGTGCGCGGCGCTCGGTCAAGCTACCCGGCAATACGAGGCCGCAGCTGCGGCCCTACAACGAGCATTTCGCAAGGTCTGAGCATGCGCCTCGCGATCCTCGATACGGGACATGACCTCGGCACGAAGGCGCTGTTCGCGTTCATTCGCCTGGTGACCCGCCAGCCCACCCCCGAGGTCATCAAGTTGCTGAGCTACCGCTCCGACTACTTCGGGGCGCACATGAAAGCAGTGACGCATGAGGCGATGCGCGGGCCTTCCGCCTGGACGGTCGCCGAGCGCGAGTTGATGGCCGCCGTCGTGTCACAGGTGAATGGGTGCGACTTCTGCATCAAGGCGCACACGGCGGTTGCTGCGCGAGCTTATGGCGACGAACGGAAGGTCGCGGCGGTGCTCGCCGACCCTGAATCGGCGCCCATTGAGGAGCCACTGCGAGCGGTGTTGCGCTTACTGGGAAAGCTGACGAGCGAGCAGACCGTGGCGACTGACGATGTGCATGTCGTGCTGGCGGCGGGCGCGTCGGCTCAGCAGATCGAAGATGCATTCGCTGTGGCCTTCGCGTTCAATACGATCAACCGACTGGCGGACTCGTTCGAATTTTCCGTGCCCGGACGCAAGGCGTTCGAGGTCGGTGCGAAGTACCTGCTCGCTTGCGGCTACCAGTGACGATGAGGTGCGCGGCCACCGCGCGATCAGATCATGAGTCTGAACTTCGAGCATGTGGATTGCCGTGACACCCCGGGCCGTCGTCTACTCTTCACGTCGCCGATTTTTCGGTGCAGAGCATAGCCGGCTCGGGGCGGTGGCTATCGAGCGCATCGGCAACTTCGTTGAGGACCTGGATCATCGCCCGCTGTCGCGTGGCTGACCAGCGCGCGACCAGATCCTGAGTCTGTGCCTCGAGCAACGCGATGAATCGCTCGGCGAGACGGCGACCCTTGGCAGTCAGCTCGATCACTGTCGCGCGCCCATCCGCTTCGTCCGGGCGCCGGCGCATGAGGCCGCGCTTGGACGCTCGGTCGACGAGTCGTGTCACATTCGAGCGGTCGCAACGCAGCACTCGAGCCATATCCCCAATCCCCGCTGGCCGCAGCGCCGCGCATAACAGCTCGGCCTGCTGCGCCGAGAGCCCGAGCGCGCGGCTGGCACGCAGGTATGCGTCGTCGAGCGCCACGCGCAGGCGGCCCAGCGCTCTTGGAACCGTCGCCGTGTTTGGAAAGGGGGCCGGGTGGCTCATGGAATGGCATCGATGGAAAGATTGTTGACATCGTCACGGATCTATGTGCTATAGTCACGTGTATGCATGACTATGTCACGCATTATCACGAGGCACGATGATCACGAACACGTTCCCACCAACAGAAGTCACTGCAACGCACCGACGCAAGCTGCGCCTGCTCGCCGTTGCCGGATCTGCTCTGGCCACAGTTGTCGTCTGGCTCGTCGCCAACAAAGTATTCGGCATCGACCTCTACCAACCCGCCTTCGACGCGCGGGCGCCGCAGCCGATGCCGGCCGGCTTCGTCGCGGTGGTCGGCGCAATGGTTGCGCTGTTTGGCTGGGGTCTGCTTGCACTGTTCGAACGATTCAGCCTGCGCGGTGAACGGCTCTGGCTGTTCGTCGCCATCACCGCGCTGCTGCTCAGCCTCGGCGCGCCGTTCTCCGGCCACGGCATCAGCGACGGCAATCGTATCGCGCTCGTCTGCATGCACCTCGCCGCCGCTGCGATTGTGATTCCGCTTTTTCACCGCTCGTCCAACGCCGCAACACGTTCATGAAGTCGCGATTGCTGATTCCCGATAACCGCCTGCGTTGGCGCAAACACGGAGCCTCATGTACGCACTCGTCAGAAACAATTCGTTTGCTCAGGCCATGCTTGCCCGTGGAGGTCAGCAATTCGCGGAATTCGACGCATTGCACGCGGGCCAGCCCGGGTACCGGGGCACCGTCTCGATCGACATCGGCAACGGTCGCCAGCTGGCCGTGAACCTTTGGGAGAGCGAGGAGAGCGCGATAGCCGCGCTACCAGTCATGGGCCCTGCGGTGAAACGACTTCTGGAGCCAATGAGGGGTGGTCCTTCTGAACTCGTCGGCGCAGGGCCAGTACGACAAGTGACTTAGCTTCTATCGCGTACATCCCTGTTGATCGTGCGCTGCGCGTGATTCGATCAGCGGGTCGTCGAGAGTTGCTTTCCCCGTTTGATTTCGAAGCCGAGAAATTCGAAGCCGTGATGCACGTGTACGACCCGCGTCTTCTGCGGTTGCAGTTGCACGTCAAGCGCCGTGCGCATCCGAGGCGCGCGATTGCGGCCCGCGCCTCCGCTGCCGTCGCACACGTGACGACTCAATCATCAGCATACCGCGCAAGCCGATAGCCCAACCTGCGAAACTCTCCCCAGATTCCCTGCCTTCGGGTTGCGCACCCTGCCGCACCGGTCGCGGACGACAGGTAGCCTCTCGTAATTCGCGTTGCGACGGGCCAACTGCTCCCCAAGTTGCGCTTCAAACGCCGCGAGGTCCTGCCCGTCGATGCCGCCTTGCCTCGGTTGGCCTTTGCGGCTCCCAGGCGTCCCTACAGCGCACGGCGTTTGCCTCCCGACCCGCGCTTCGCGTTCGCACGTTAGCGAATGGTCAAGGTGAGCGCCGCGCGATCTGCTCGAACGGCCGTGCGTCATAGAAAAGTTCGATGGCATGGATTCGTCCGGCTTTGATCTCGATCATCTCGGCAGTACGGC
>JBDTWY010000110.1:0-6675 GCA_040006455.1 Betaproteobacteria bacterium
TCGGCGTTCATCTCGCGCGAGCCGCGCGCGACGAACACCTGGCGAATGACGGGCTCGACTTCCTTGGTGCGCTCCGACAGCCCCTTGTTGTCGGTGGGAACGTCGCGCCAGCCGAGCAGCACCTGGCCTTCGGCGGCAATCGCTCGCTCGATCTCCTGCTCGCAAGCCATCAGCGACGCGGGCTCGCGTGGCAGGAACACCATGCCGACGCCGTACTGCCCGGGTGACGGCAGCGTGATGCCGAGCTTGCCGCAGGCGCGGCGCAGGAACGTGTCGGGCATCTGGATCAGGATGCCGGCGCCGTCGCCCTGCAACGGGTCGGCGCCGGTGGCGCCGCGATGCGTGAGGTTCTCGAGGATCGCCAGGCCCTGGGTGATCACCGCATGGCTCTTGCGGCCCTTGATGTGGGCGATGAATCCGAGGCCGCAGGCGTCGTGCTCGTTGCGCGGGTCGTACATCCCCTGCGCCAGCGGCGGCGCTGCCGCGCCGCGGACCGCGCTCGTGCGCGCGTCAGTGCCTCGTTGGTCCACGCCAATTCCCTTTCGCCGTGCCGTTTCGACCCCTCGCGGCCGGCGCAAATCGCCAGCCACAGGCAAAAAGGGCGAAACCGTCAAATTTTACGCTGCATTGCTGCAATGCGGCAACCTGGCCGCCTGCTGTTCGCCGCGCAACAACGTCCGCCAGACGGCAGTCATTTCCCGGCGCCAAGGCTTGCGCCGCCCACCAACTTGGGCTTTAATCTGAACAAACTTGGCTATCTGCTTGTTGCAGCATCCAAAACACGCGCCACAAACCAGCGTTTCAGGACAACATCATCAGGGATCACAACATGGCCAGAATGCTCACCACCGCCTGGATTCGTCCGACATTCGCGCTGCTCGCGCTCGCCGGGTTCCTGTCGCTGACAGCCTGCGGCGGGGGCGGCGGTTCGGTCAACGGTCCCGGCACCGGCACGCCGACGCCGACGGCGGTGGCGGTGTTCCCGCCGTCGCAGACCATCTATCCCGGATCGCCGGCGTCGTTCACGATTTCCGGCGGCGTCCCTCCCTATCGGTCGTTTTCGAGCAACAGCGCCATACTGCCGGTCGCGCAAAACGTCATCGGCACCGATGTGGTCCTGCTCGCCAACGCCGTCAGCGCGTCGACGTCCGTCGGCATTACCGTGCAGGACTCGATCGGCCAGACGACGGTGTCGACGGTGCTCGTGGCGCCTGCGGTGCTGTTCCCCAACGGCTTGACGATCACGCCCAGCCAGGCCACGTGCGGCGGCAACGCGATCTGCACCGGTGATACCGGTACCGTGCGCGTGCAAGGCACGGGCATCGCCGGTTCGGCGCTCGCCGGCCGCCAGATCAAGTTCGACATCGTCTACGGCGCGTTCGGCATCCTCAGCAGCAACCCGGCGTCGCCGCTGGTGCAGACGCTCACCGTCGCCACCGATAACGCCGGCGTCGCGCAGGTCGGCATCCAGGCGCTGGTCGACGTGCCCACGCAGCCGGCGCAGATCCGCGCCACCGACGTCACGACGGGCCAGGTGCTGATCGGCAACTTCACGATCGTGCGCAACCAGAATGGCGCGGCGTTCATCACCGTCATTCCCGACACCGCGACGATCACCAATGGTGACCAGGCCGGGTGTTCCGCAGGTGCGGTCGTCGACTACCGGATCTACGGTGGCACGCCGCCGTACCGCGTGACCTCGTCGTTCCCGGGCGCGGTCAGCATCCTCAATTCGATCGTCGCAGTGAGCGGCGGCTTCTTCGAAGTCCGCACCAACGGCACCTGCGTCGATCCGCTGACGTTCTCGATTCTCGATTCCGCCGGCAAGCAGACGACGGCGTCGCTGGTCAACAGCCCGGGAACGCCTTCGAGCGGTGGTGGCGGTGGCGGAGGTAGCACGGCGTTGTTCGTGACTCCGACCACGCTCGGCAGCAATACCACGTCGTGCGCGAGCACCTTCACCATCAACATCAGCGACGGCAACCCCCCGTACAACATCTCGCAGGTGTCGCCGGCAACTCCACTCGCGAGCTTCCCGTCGTCGCTCGCCGGACCCGGCACGGCGACGTTCAGCGGGCTGGGCGGCGTTTCGGGAGCGGTGGTGGTTTACACCTTCAACATCCACGACTCGCTGAGTCCCGCCACCAACGTGCCGGTGACCATTACCTGCCTGGTGCCGTAAGGGCTCGGCGACAACGACTGAAAACGGGAACGCGCTGCGTTCCCGTTTTTTTTTGACGTGCAATCGGAGTCGGAGTCGATTTGCTGAATTCGACTCCAACCGATGTGGAATCGACGCTGGGCTAAGTCGATTCGACGGCAATTCACCCACCCAGCCCTCAGTCGAGTACCGCGCGCAGCGCCTCCTCCGGCACATCGCCGCGCAACTGCGCGCGGCCGAGCTTCTCGAGCAGCACGAACCTGATCGCCGCGTCTTCGACCTTCTTGTCGCGGCGCATCAGCGTCATCCATTTCGAGAAGTCCATCCGCGGCGCTTCGTGTCGGATCGCGAGCTTCTGCAGCAGCGCCGCGATGCGCGCGACGTCGCATTCGGGCACGCCGTTGACGCGTGCCGACAGCCGCGCCGCGAGCAGCATTCCCGCCGCCACCGCTTCGCCGTGCAGCCATTCGCCATACCCGGTGCCGGTTTCGATCGCGTGGCCGAACGTGTGTCCGAAGTTGAGGAACACGCGCTCGCCGGTTTCGCGCTCGTCGCGCGCGACGATCTCGGCCTTGATGCGGCAGCTCACGAATATCGCCTCGACCAGCGCCGCGTCATCGCGCTCGCGCAACGCATCGGCGTTCGCCTCGAGCCACGCGAAGAAATTGGCGTCGTGGATCGCGCCGTACTTGACCACTTCGGCGAGCCCCGATCGATATTCGCGATCGGGCAGCGTTGCAAGGCAGCGCGTGTCGACCAGCACCGCCTGCGGCTGCCAGAACGCGCCCACCATGTTCTTGCCGAGCGGATGGTTGACGGCGGTCTTGCCGCCCACCGACGAGTCAACCTGCGCCAGCAACGTCGTCGGTATCTGCACGTACGGCATGCCGCGCTGGTAGATCGCCGCCGCAAAACCCGCGAGGTCGCCGACGACGCCGCCCCCCAGCGCGATCATCAGCGTGCGGCGCTCGGCATGGCATTCGATCAGTCGCGTCAGCACGTCGGCCAGCGTCGCCCAGTTCTTGTGCGCCTCGCCGTCTGCAATGGGCACGACATCGACATGGATGCCGGCGTCGACGAGCTGCGCGCGCAGCGGCGCGAGCCAGTGTGCGGCGACGGTGGCGTTGGTGACGATCACCGCGTGGCGCGCAAGGCAGGGCGCGAGCAGTACCGCCGCACGCGCGAGCACGCCGCTGCCGATGTGGATCGGATAGGCGCGATCGCCGAGCGCGACTTCGAGCGTGCGCGTGGCCGCGGCGTCAGACATGCTGCGCGTCCGAGTCGAGCACCCTGACGAAGCGCAGCACGTTCTCGCGCATCGAGTCGACGACGTGGTCGGCGACTTCGCGATAGAGCGCGTCGCGCTGCGCGTAGAGCTCGTCCAACCGCGTGCGCGTGTCGCCCTGCAACAGCGGCCGGTGGCGCGCGTGGCGCACGCGCTCGTACAGCATCGCCGGATCGACGTGCAGGTACAGCACCGTGCCGAAGGTCTTGAGGCGCTCGCGATTCTCCGCGCGCAGCACGACGCCGCCTCCGGTCGACAGCACGATGTTTTCCATTTCCGCGAGCTCGGCGAGCGTTTGCACTTCGCGCTCGCGGAACGCGGCCTCGCCTTCGATTTCGAAGATGGTCGGGATCGGCACGCCGGTGCGCGCCTCGAGCTCGTGATCGCAGTCGACGAAGCGCTTCGCCAACCGGCGCGCGATCTGCCGGCCCAGCGTCGATTTGCCGGCGCCGGGAAGGCCCACGAGATAGAGGTTTCCGCGGTGCAATGTCACGCGGCGATTGTATCCGACACGAAGCACCCTTTTACTTCTAGGTAAATCATCAAGTTAGGACCATGCTGGGATTGGCGCCGTCCGGGGCGCGGGCGACCGGTCAGGCACGAAAACCAGGTGGCAGCAATTTGGTTTTTTGTTGTTGATAGGGTGCAGACTAGGTAATATTTATTTTTGATCGGCTATAGCCTATATATTCTTTAAAATATATAAGCCTATAATCTATCATTCTTTGTACTAATATTAGCCTATAGGCTATCAAATGCGAGCGAAGTTAAACTTATTACGATTGGCCCAGACTGAGTCGTCGCTGCGAATGTTGGAGCCATTGCGGGGTACAAGCGTGCCCCCCGGAGGATGGTCGCAGACCATTCGAAAAGCCCTGGGCCGCACACTGCGCCAGCAAGCCAATTACATCGGTATCGCCGAACCCACGCTGCACGAGTCTGAGCGTGCCGAAGCCCAAGGTGCCATTTCGCTGAGGCAATTGCGAAAGCTTGCTGAATACCTGGACTGCGAGTTGGTCTACGCACTCATTCCTCGACGCCCGCTTCGCGATGTGGTCGAAGCAAGGGCGGAGGAGTTAGCGCGCAAGGAAGTGTTGGGTGTAACCCATTCAATGAGTCTCGAAGACCAACAACCATCAAGCGAGTTCGTCAACAAACAGATCCAGGAGCGCCGAGACGAATTGCTAGCGGGCAATTGGTCCACCTTATGGCGCTAGACCACAAATACCAGGGTGGCCAGACGCCTCTGGACCCGGACGAAGTGGCCGGCCTCATTCCTGCCCACTTGACGGATCAGAGTCAGCTGGACGAATGGGAGCAGGAAAACATCTTGGGCGCGGTGCGATGGCTCGCGGCTTCACGCAACACTGATGTGCTGACGGAAGGATTCTGCCGCGAGTTGCACAGGCGGATGTTTAACCGAACGTGGAAATGGGCAGGCCAGTTTCGCCAGTCGAATAAGAACATCGGCTGCGATTGGCCGCAAATTGCTGCGCGACTGAGCCAATTGTTGGAAAACACTCAGTTCTGGTTTGCAAAAGATGTATTTCCCGTCGACGAAGCCGCCGCACGCTTCCACGTGCAACTCGTCTCGGTTCACGCATTTCCCAATGGCAATGGCCGCCATGCAAGATTGATGACCGACAGACTGCTCCGGCAGGTTGGTGCCGCTTCCTTCTCGTGGGGCGATCACCGCGATCTTGGCGTCGCGGGCAATGCACGACAGGACTACCTAACCAGCTTGCGCGCGGCGGACAAAGGGGATTTCAGCTTGCTGATGAATTTCGCGCGCAGCTGAACCGCCCGTAGCCAATCCCGGAACGCACAGCAGAACGCCCCGTCTCGCGAAGGGGCGTTCGGCGTGCGCGACGCTCGACCGGTCGCGCGATGCTGCGAGCTTGCGATCAGCGGACCGCGTTGACCGTTTCCTTGATGATCCGCGGCGTCAGGAAGATCAGCAGCTCGGTCTTGTCGCTCGAGCGTCCCGTGGTCTTGAACAGGTATCCCAGCAGCGGGATGTCGCCGAGGAACGGCACCTTGGTCGTGTCGTTGCGGATCGTTTCCTCGTAGATGCCGCCGATCACCGCAGTGTCGCCGTTGTTGACCGCGATCTGCGTGGTGACGTTCTTGGTGTCGATCGCCGGATACTGGCTGCCCTGGATGACGATCGTCTGGCCGATCGCGTCCTTGCGCACCTCGACCGTCATGATCACGCGGTTGTCGGGCGTGATCTGCGGCGTGACGTCGAGCGACAGCACCGCCTTCTTGAACTGCACCGTCGGCACCGAGTTGTTGGTGCCCTGGATGATGTACGGGATGTCGGTGCCCTGCTCGATGTGCGCCTTGGTGTTGTCGAACGCGACCACGCGTGGGCTCGAGATGATCTTGCCGCGGTTCTCCGCTTCGAGCGCCGAAAGCTCGAGGTTGATCAGGTTGCCGCTGCCGAGGTTGATCAGCGTCAGCGCGAGCTGTCCCGCTGCGCCAGACACTGGCAGGTTGACGTTGAGTCCCGCAGGATCCGAATACCCGGGGAAGCCGGCGGGGGCTACCGTCGGCGACGCGATTTCGAACGGCGTCGGCGTGCGCGTGTCGCGCACCAGCCGGTCACCTTCGGTATGCACGGCCGGCTGCGTATTGAGGCTGCCCGTCGAGCCGACCGAGTAGCGGCCGTTGGCGAACGTGAAGCCGGTTTGCTGGCCGAAGCGCACGCCGAGCTGGCGGCTGAACGTGTCGCTGGCGACGACGATGCGAGCCTCGATCAGCACTTGGCGCACCGACACGTCGACTTGGCGAATGATCCTGCGCACTTCCTCGAGACGCGACGGGATGTCCTGCACGAACAGGATGTTCGAGCGCGGGTCGAGCGTCGCCGCGCCGCGTTTCGACAGGATGCTGCCGCCGCCGCCGGCGGTGCCGCCCTTGCTCGACACCAGCGCGAGGATGTCCGCCGCCTTCGCGTAGTTCAACTGGAACATTTCCGTCTGCAGCGGCTCGAGGTCGCCGATCTGCTGCGCGGCTTCGAGCTGCTGCTTTTCCTTCAGCGCAAGTTCCTCACGCGGCGCGATGAGAACGACATTGCCGTTCTTGCGCATGTCGAGGCCCTTCGTCTGCAGGATGATGTCGAGCGCCTGGTCCCACGGGATGTCCTTGAGGCGCAGCGTCAGGCTGCCGCCCACGGTGTCGCTGGTGATGATGTTGAGGCCGGTGAAGTCGGCGATCACCTGCAGCA
>JBDTWY010000111.1:0-6663 GCA_040006455.1 Betaproteobacteria bacterium
TGCGCCGCAGCCGGCGCCGTGAAGCACAGCTCGTAGTCGTCGCCCCCTGCGATCAGGCATTTGAACGCGTGCGCGCGCTGCGGCCCGGCCAGTGCCTCCTGCATCGCCGGCGAGCGCGGCAGCGCCGCGCGATCGATCGAAGCGCCCACGTTGCTGCGCTCGAGGATGTGCACGAGATCGCCGGCGAGGCCGTCCGACACGTCGATCGCGGCGCTCGCGACACCGCGCAGCCGCTGCCCCAGCGCCACGCGCGGCGTCGGCGATTCGAGCCGCGCGCGCGTCGCGGCCATCGCGGCAGCGGACAACGCGACCTGTCCTTCGATTGCCGCGAGCCCCAGCATCGCGTCGCCCAGCGTGCCGGACACCCACACGTCGTCACCGGCGCGTGCGCCCGAGCGGCGCAGCGCGGTACCGGCGGGAACATCGCCGAGCAACGTGACGCTGAGCGTGCGTGGACCACGCGTGGTGTCGCCACCGACGACGTCGACGCCATGCGCGTCGGCGAGCGCGAAGAGCCCGCGCGCAAAGGCGGCGAGCCACGCGTCGTCGCTGTCGGGCAACGCGCCTGCGAGCAGCGCGAAGCGCGGACGCCCGCCCATCGCCGCGATGTCGGAAAGGTTGACCGCGAGCAGCTTGTGGCCGAGTTGCGCGGGATCGGCGCCCGGCAGGAAGTGCCGGCCTTCGACCATCATGTCGACGGTCGCCAGCCATTCGCGATCGGCGGCGGCGCGCAGGATCGCGGCGTCGTCGCCGACGCCCAGCACGACGTCGGCGTCGCGCGGCGTGCGCGTGAAATGCCGCGCAATCAGCGCGAATTCGTCCATCGGCGGATTATAGGGTGGGTCGCAGCCGCGGACAGGGAGTGCGCGCGTTGCGCGCCTGGAGCGATCAGCGCAGCGTGTCGCCGATTTCGCGCTGCCAGCGCGCCAGCAGGCGCTTGCGCTCCGCTGGCGCGCCGAAGCGCGCGGGGTCGACATCGATCAACGGGGCATTCGCGTAACGCGCCGCCTCCGGGCGCATCTCGGCGTGCGCATTGGCGGGCACGATCAGGTTGTGCGTCTGGTTCGCGAGCTCCATCGCCGGCTTCGACAGCGCCCAGTCGACGAATTGACGGGCCTCTGCCGGATGCGGCGCGCCCGCGAGGATCGCCATGCCGCCGAGTGCCGCGCCGGTGCCCTCGCAGGGGATGGTCACGTCGATCGCGAATCCCATCAGTTGATAGGTGACGAATTCGTGCACGAATGTCACGCCGACGCCGACTTCGCCGCGCGCCACCGATGCGCCCTGCGCGGTACCGGACGGCGTCCAGCGCACCACGTTGGGCCTGAGCTTCGCGAGATAGTCGAACGCACCGTCTTCACCATACAGCGCGACCAGCGTCGACAGGATCGTGTAGCCGGTGCCACTCGTCACCGGATTGGACAGGTCGATCTCGTTGCGGTACTCGGGCTTCGTCAAGTCCGACCAGCACTTCGGTGCCGGCAGCGACTTTTTCGCAACGATCGCCGGGTTGGTGCCGAAGCCCAGGATGATCTCGTAGATCGCATCGACGCGAAAGCCGGTGCGCTCGCTCTGCGCCAGCGCCCACGGCGCCAGCTCGACGACGCGCGGCGAGCGGTAAGGCGTGAACAGGTCCTCGGCCGACGCCTGCAGGAACGAGTCGATCGTGCCGCCGTACCACACGTCGGCCTTGGGATTGTCGCGCTCGGCGCGAATCTGCGCGTAGAACTCGCCGGTCGCCTTGCGCGTCACCGTGGTGACGATGCCGGTATCGCGCTGGAATGTCCTGGCCGTGAGCTCGCAGGCGTCGGGGTCGTGGCTGCAATAAAGCACCAGCGGCGCTGCACCTGCGAGCGGCGTGGCACACGCCAGCGCACACGCCCATGCCAGCAGCATCCGAGGTTTCACTGCGTGCGTGCGCGACCGCGCGCCGCGATCTCGTCGGCGCGCACGGTCGCGGCATGCTTGTCGAGAACGCCGTTGACGAACTTGTGGCCGTCGGTGCCGCCATAGGTCTTGGCGAGCTCGACCGCTTCGTTGATCACGACCTTGTACGGAGTGTCGAGGCGGTTGACGAGCTCCCATGCGCCGATCGCGATGATCGCGCGCTCGATCGGCGAGAGGCCCGACAGCGGCCGGTCGAGCAGCGGCGCCAGCGCCTGCAGCAGCGGATCGAAGTCGCGCGCGACGCCGTTCCACAGTTCGCCGAAGTAGGCGTGGTCGGCGCGCTCATAGCCGACGTTGTCGACGAGCTGCGCGCGGATATCGTCGATCGCGTTGCCGGCCAGCTGGCGCTGGTAGAGGCCCTGCAGCACGAGCTCGCGCGCACGCCGGCGCGGCGTGGTCCTAATCGGCGTCGCTGATGGCATCGAGCAGATTCGCGAGCTCGAGCGCAGCTTGCGCGGCCTCGTAGCCCTTGGCGTCCATCCGCGCTTCGGCCTGGGCGTCGGTGTCGCAGGTGAGGATGCCGTTGCCGATCGGGATGCCGAACTCCAGCGCGACTTCGGATACGCCACGCGCGGATTCGTTGGCGACGATCTCGAAGTGATATGTGTCGCCGCGGATCACCGCGCCCAGCGCGACGAGCGCATCGTAGGCGTCGGTCTGCGCGAGGCTCTGCAGCGTCAGCGCTGTCTCCAGCGCGCCCGGCACCGATGCGACGACGACGTCTTCGTCGCGCACGCCGGCTTCCTTCAGCGCGCGCAGCGCGCCGGCGAGCAAGCCCTCGCCGATCGCCGGATTGAAACGCGACAACACGATGGCGACGCGCAGGTTGTCGCCGCGGGTATTGGCGGCAAGGCGTTTGACGGGCATGGCGATGGCGTCCTGGTTAGCGAGCGCCGCCGGCGGACGGCTGTTCGATGTGGCCGACGACTTCGAGGTCGAAGCCCGCCATGCTGGGCATCTTGCGCGGCTTCGCGAGGAGGCGCATGCGGCCCACGTTGAGGTCGCGCAGGATCTGCGCACCGATGCCGTAGTTGCGTAAATCCATCTTCGGCGCCACCGGTGGCGCCGCGGTGATCGCGCGCGTGCGCAGCTCCTCGGCGCTTTCGGGCCGATGCAGCAGCACGACGACGCCGCGTCCAGCCTCGGCGATCGCCGCCAGCGCGTCGGGGATCGACCACGAGTGCGTCGCACTCTGCGTGTCCAGCAGGTCCATCACCGACAGCGGCTCGTGCACGCGCACCAAGGTCTCGGTGTCGGGCGAGATCGGGCCGCGCACCAGTGCGAGATGAGTCGCGTCGGTCAGCTTGTCGCGGTAGACGACGAGACGGAACGCGCCGGCTTGCGTCGTCAGCGGGCGTTCGGCAATGCGCTCGACCAGCTTCTCGGTGCGGCTGCGATACTGGATCAGGTCGGCAATCGCGCCGATCCTGAGCCCATGCGCGGCCGAAAACTTCTCGAGGTCGGGGAGCCGCGCCATCGTGCCGTCGTCGTTCATGATTTCGCACAGCACCGCCGCCGGGTTGAGCCCTGCAAGCTGCATCAGGTCGCAGCAGGCCTCGGTGTGGCCGGCGCGCATCAGCACGCCGCCCGGTTGCGCGATCAACGGGAACACGTGTCCCGGATGCACGATGTCCGAAGCCTGTGCGCCGGGGCGCGACGCCACCTTGATCGTCAACGCGCGATCGGCGGCGGAGATGCCGGTGGCAATGCCTTTCGCGGCCTCGATCGACACGGTGAAGTTGGTGCCGTGCACCGAGCGATTGCGCGACGTCATCGGCGCCAGCTGCAGCTGCTCGGCGTGCGTCGCGGTGATCGGCATGCAGACCAGGCCGCGACCATGCTTGGCAAGAAAATTGATCTTGTCCGGCGTGACGAAATCGGCGGCGAACACGAGGTCGCCCTCGTTCTCGCGGTCCTCGTCGTCGACCAGCACCACGAGCTTGCCGGCCTTCAGGTCGTCGATGATGTCGGGGATGGGGGACAGGGCCATGGCAGGGGTGGCGTCGCGAATGACGCGTCGTTGCTGCAGCGAAGGTGCAATCTTACCGCGTCCGCGTCGACGACCCTGCCGCGGGTGTCATTGCAGCGTGCCGCGCCGCCGCCGCGGACAGTCGTCAAATCGCGTCGGCTGCGCTTCGACGGTCGAACAATGCCAGCGTTGCGCGGGACAATGCGCTTTTCGCATCGACGTAGTCGTAGACCACGTCGAAATGATGGCGCCCCGCGATCTGCATCATCGATGCGTATCCCACGGGTCGCGCATCGGGCCACGCGTCCCACAGCAGCTGCGATTGGCGGATGAACTCTGCCGTCTCTTCCGCGCCCACGGCGATCAGCAGCGGCACGCGTGCCGCGCAGTCTGCAAGTGCCGGTGACAGTCGCGCCGCCTCGACGTCGGTCAGTCGCCAGTCCGAGTTGCCGGAGAACAGCGTCAACGGCCGCAGGTCGTGCAGCCCCGACAGCGACACGCCCGCGATCAACGGGCTCGCGTCGAACCCGTGCCGCGTCCAGTCGGTCGCCAGCAGCATCGCGGTCAGGTGCCCGCCGGCCGAGTGCCCGCCGACGACGATACGCTCGACATTGGCGCCATGCGCCGCACCATTGCGTGCGAGCCACGCCAGCGCGCGCCGCGCTTCGTCGACGATGGTGGCAATGTCGACGCCGGGACAGAGGTCGTAGTTGGCCACCGCCACCGCATAGCCCGCGTCGACGAACGCCGGCGCGACGAACGAATGGTCGGACTTGTCGAGCGAGCGCCACCAGCCACCATGCAGGAACAGGAACGTGCCGCGCGCGGGCTGCGCTGGCACGAAGAGGTCGAGCGTCTCCTTGGCATTCGGACCGTAGCGCAGGTCGAGCGCCGGGGCATAACGCGCACGCACGGCGGCCGAATTGTCGGCCCACCGCGCGAGCCATTGCGGATGGTCGGGGACGGCAGCGCGATTGTTGTAGCCGGCCTCGACGAGCTCGCGCGTCAACGCCATCGCGTCACGCGACGATGTCGACCGCGAGCGGCGTGAGCCCGGCGATGCTGCCGTCGAGCCGATCGCCGGCGACGACCTTGGCGACGCCGGCCGGCGTGCCGGAAAAAATCAGGTCGCCGGGCAGCAGCTCGTACATCTGCGACAGGAACGCGATCATGTTCGGCACGTCCCAGATCATGTCGGCGAGATCGCCCTTCTGCCGTTCGACGCCGTTGACCGACAGCGTGATCGCGCCCTTCACCGGATGGCCGACGTCAGCGACCGTGTGGATGGGCGCGATCGGCGCCGCCTGCGCGAACGCCTTGCCGATGTCCCAGGGGCGCTTCTTTTCGCGCATCTGGTTCTGCAGGTCGCGACGCGTCATGTCGAGTCCCACCGCATAGCCGAACACGAGCTCGAGCGCGTTCTCGGGCATGCGCTTGACGCCCGCGCGGCCGATCGCGACGACCATTTCGATCTCGTGCTGCAGGTCCTGCGTCACCAGCGGATATTGCATGCGCCCGCGATGCCCCGCTTCGACGGCGAGGATCGAGTCCGCCGGCTTGCTGAAGAAGAACGGCGGCTCCTTGGTCGAATCGCCGCCCATTTCCTTCGCATGTTCGGCGTAGTTGCGGCCGACGCAATAGATGTGGCGCACCGGAAAGTGCTCGGCCATGCCGTGGATCGGTACGGAAGGCAGGTCCCATGTCGCAATCGCGAAATTCATTTCAGCTTCACTCCGTGGTCGAAAAATCGTTTCATTCGGCGTCGGGCTGCTGCGCCGGCGCCGCGTCGGCAAATGCGGGAAGCGCGAGGCACGCCGCTTCGATGCGCGCCAGCGTCGGGAATGCGGCAACGTCGAGCGCGACGCGACGCGCGTTGGCGAGCTGCGGCACCACGCAGCAATCGGCGATCGTCGGCGCGTCGCCGTGGCAGAAGCTGCCGGTGCGCGAATCGCGCGCCAGTTGCTGCTCGAGCGCGCCGAGGCCCACCTGGATCCAGTGCGCGTACCACGCGTCACGCGCGGCGTCGTCGACGTCGAACGTCTTCTGCAGGTATTGCAGCACGCGCAGGTTGTCGATCGGGTGGATGTCGGCGACGATCGCCAGCGCGATGGCGCGCACGCGTGCGCGGTCGGCGGCGCGCGGCGGCAACAGCGGCGGCTGCGGGTGCGTCTCGTCGAGGTACTCGATGATCGCCAGCGACTGCGTCAGCAATTGCCCGTTGTCGAGTGCCAGCGCCGGCACGAGACCGTGCGGATTGCGCTCGAGATATTCGGCGCTGCGCTGCACGCCGTTGCGCAAGTGCACGAATGCACGCTCGGCGACGAGCCCCTTGAGGTTGAGCGCGATGCGGACGCGATAGGCGGCCGACGAGCGGAAATAGTCGTAGAGCTTCAAGTCAGTGGACCGCGACAGCCATCAAAACGCCGAGATGCCGGTCTGCGCGCGGCCGAGGATCAGCGCATGGATGTCGTGCGTGCCTTCGTAGGTGTTGACGGTCTCGAGATTGAGAACGTGGCGGATCACGTGGAATTCGTCGACGATGCCGTTGCCGCCATGCATGTCGCGCGCGGTACGTGCGATGTCGAGCGCCTTGCCGCAGGAATTGCGCTTCATGATCGACGTGATTTCCGGCGCCGCGATGCCCTCGTCCTTCATCCGTCCGAGCCGCAGGCAACCCTGCAGGCCCAGCGTGATCTCGGTCTGCATGTCGGCGAGCTTTTTCTGCACGAGCTGGTTGGCAGCCAGCG
>JBDTWY010000112.1:0-6581 GCA_040006455.1 Betaproteobacteria bacterium
GCGCGCATTCGCTCGACGTCGGCGCGATGACGACGTTCCTCTACTGCTTCCGCGAGCGCGAGGACCTGTTCGACATGTACGAGGCGGTGTCGGGCGCGCGGATGCACGCCGCGTACTACCGGCCCGGCGGTGTCTATCGCGACCTGCCGGACACGATGCCGCAGTACGCGGCGCAGCACACGCGCAGCGCACGCGTGCTGCGCGAAATGAACGAAAACCGACGCGGATCGCTGCTCGACTTCATCGACGATTTCACGCGACGCTTCCCGGGCTACGTCGACGACTACGAGACGCTGCTGACCGACAACCGCATCTGGAAGCAGCGCACCGTGGGGATCGGCGTCGTGTCCCCCGAACGCGCGCTGGCGCTCGGCTTCACCGGGCCGATGTTGCGCGGGTCGGGAGTGCCATGGGACCTGCGTCGCAAGCAGCCGTATGAAGTCTACGACCGCATGGCGTTCGACATCCCGGTGGGCGCGAGCGGTGACTGCTACGACCGCTACCTCGTACGCGTCGAGGAAATGCGCCAGTCGAACGGGATCATTCGCCAGTGCGTCGAATGGCTGCGTGCCAATCCGGGACCGGTGATCGTCGACAACCACAAGGTCGCGCCGCCGTCGCGCGAGTCGATGAAGACCAACATGGAAGAGCTCATTCACCACTTCAAGCTGTTCACCGAGGGCATGCACGTGCCGGCCGGCGAAGTGTATGCGGCGATCGAGCACCCGAAGGGCGAGTTCGGTGTCTACGCGATTTCCGACGGCGCCAACAAGCCGTACCGGATCAAGCTGCGCGCACCCGACTTCGTGCACCTGTCGGCGCTCGATGAAATGTCGCGCGGCCACATGATCGCCGACGTCGTCGCGATCATCGGCACGCAGGACATCGTGTTCGGATCGGTCGACCGATGAGTGCCAACCCGTCGCATGCCGCGGTCGATACCGCGCCGGACGTGGTGCTGAGCGCGGACGCACAACGCCGGATCGACCGCGAAATCGCCAAGTATCCGGCCGACCAGCGGCAGTCGGCGGTGATGGCGGCTCTGGCGATCGCGCAGGACGAGCACGGCTGGCTGTCGACGGCGACGATGGATGTGGTCGCCGACTACCTGGGAATGCCGGCAGTCGCGGTCTACGAAGTGGCGACGTTCTACGCGATGTACAACCTCGCGCCGAGCGGACGTTTCAAGCTGACGATCTGCACCAACCTGCCATGTGCGCTGTCGGGGGGCGAGGCGGCGGCCGAACATCTGAAGCAGAAGCTCGGCGTCGGCTTCAACGAGATTACCGCGGACGGCGCGTTCTCGCTGAAGGAAGGCGAGTGCATGGGCGCGTGCGGCGACGCACCGGTGCTGCTCGTCAACAACAAGCGGATGTGCAGCTTCATGTCCAATGCACGCCTCGATGAGCTGGTCGCCGAGTTGCGCGCCGGTTCCCCCAAGGGCACGACATCATGAACGCGCCTGCCGAATTCCTCGACTTCGGTCCTGACGCCGTGCTGATGGCCGGGCTCAATGGCCGCAACTGGCGCCTTGCCGATTACGTCGCGCGCGGCGGCTACGAGGCGTTGAAAAAAATTCTGTCGCAGAAGACGCCTCCCGCGGAAGTGATTGCCGAGGTCAAGAAATCGGCGCTGCGCGGCCGCGGCGGCGCGGGCTTTCCCACCGGACTCAAGTGGAGCTTCATGCCGCAGCAATTCCCCGGCGACAAGTACCTGGTCTGCAATTCCGACGAGGGCGAGCCGGGAACCTTCAAGGATCGCGACCTGCTGCGCTACAACCCGCACAGCCTGTTCGAAGGCATGGCGATCGCCGCGTACGCGATGGGCTGTGCGCGCGGCTACAACTACGTGCACGGCGAGATCTGGGACGTCTACGAGCGTTGCGAGGAGGCGCTGGCAGAGGCGTACGCGGCAGGATTCCTCGGCGACAACATTCTCGGCAGCGGCTTCGGCTTCAACCTGCAGAACCACCACGGCTATGGTGCGTACATCTGTGGCGAGGAAACCGCGCTGCTCGAGTCGCTCGAAGGCAAGAAAGGGCAGCCGCGATTCAAGCCACCGTTCCCTGCGAGCTACGGCCTCTACGGCAAGCCGACGACGATCAACAACACCGAAACGTTTGCCGCAGTGCCGTGGATCATGCGCAACGGCGGCGAGTGGTTCCTCGGCCTCGGCAAGCAGAACAACGGCGGCACCAAGATCTTCTCGATCTCGGGCGACGTCGTGCGGCCCGGCAACTACGAGATCAATCTCGGCACCCCGTTTGCGAAGCTGCTCGAAATGGCGGGCGGCATGCGCGGCGGACGCCCGCTGAAGGCGTGCATCCCGGGTGGCTCGTCGGCGCCGGTGCTGCCCGGTGACGTGATGCTGGCAACCGACATGGACTACGACTCGATCGCCAAGGCGGGCTCGATGCTGGGCTCAGGCGCCGTGATCTGCCTCGACGACACGCGCTGCATGGTGAAGAGCCTGATGCGCCTGTCGTATTTCTATTTCGAGGAATCGTGCGGCCAGTGCACGCCCTGCCGCGAAGGCACGGGCTGGATGTGGCGTGTCGTCGATCGCATCGAGCATGGCGACGGCAGGCAGGAGGACCTCGACCTGCTGGTGTCGGTGGCCGACAACATCGCCGGTCGCACGATCTGCGCGCTGGGTGACGCCGCGGCACTGCCGGTGAAGAGCTTCATCAAGCATTTCCGCAGCGAATTCCAGCATCACATCGACCACAAGCAATGCCTCGTCACGCCTTACCACTGATGCCCGCGCGCCGAACGCCATGCTGAACATCGAAATCGACGGCAGGCCGGTCGAGTTGCCCAATGGCAGCACCGTCATGGACGGTGCGAACAAGCTCGGCATCTACGTGCCGCACTTCTGCTATCACCGCAAGCTGTCGATCGCCGCCAATTGCCGGATGTGCCTGGTGCAGGTCGAGAAGGCGCCGAAGCCGTTGCCGGCGTGCGCGACGCCCGCGACCGACGGCATGAAGGTGTTCACGCAATCGGAACAGGCCAAGAAGGCGCAGCAGGGCGTGATGGAATTCCTGCTGATCAACCATCCGCTCGATTGCCCGATCTGCGACCAGGGTGGTGAATGCCAGCTGCAGGATCTCGCGGTGGGTTACGGCAACTCGGCGTCGCGCTACACCGAGGAAAAGCGCGTCGTGTTCCGCAAGAATCTCGGGCCGCTGGTGGCCGCCGAGGAGATGACGCGCTGCATCCAGTGCACGCGCTGCATCCGCTTCGGCCAGGAAATCGGCGGCATGATGGAGCTCGGCATGATCGGTCGCGGCGAGCACGCGGAAATCGTCGCGTTCGTCGGCAAGACGGTCGACTCGGAGCTTTCCGGCAACATGATCGACCTGTGCCCGGTCGGCGCGCTGACGTCGCGGCCGTTCCGGTTCACCGCGCGCACATGGGAACTTTCGCGGCGCAAGAGCGTGTCGCCGCACGACGGCCTCGGCAGCAACCTCATCGTGCAGGTGAAGAACGACCGCGTGATGCGCGTGCTGCCGCAGGACAACGAGGCGATCAACGAATGCTGGCTTTCGGATCGCGACCGGTTTTCGTACGAGGCGCTCAATAGTGACGAGCGCCTGACCGAGCCGATGATCCGGCGCGCGAGCCCCGACGGCTCGAGCAGCTGGCAGGCGGTCGACTGGCACACGGCGCTCGAGCACGTCGTCACCGGACTTTCGGAAGTCGTGCAGAAGGGCGGCGGCAACGCGCTCGGCGCGCTGGTTGCGCCGCACGCGACCACCGAGGAAATGGCGCTCGCCGCAAAGCTCCTGCGCGGTCTGGGCAGCGACAACATCGACTACCGGCTGCGCCAGACGGATTTCCGCGCCGACGGGGAGGACAATCACATCGCCTGGCTCGGCATGCCGATCGCCGCGCTCAGCACGCTCGATCGCGCGCTGGTCGTCGGCAGCTTCCTGCGCAAGGATCACCCGCTGCTCGCCGCGCGGCTGCGCGTCGCCGCGAGGAAAGGCACGCGTATCGCCATCATCAACCCCGTCGACGATGACTGGCTGATGCCGGTCGCCGCCAAGGCGATCGTGCAGCCGTCGCAGATGGCGCGGTTGCTCGCCGAGGTCATCGTCGCCAGCGCGGCCGCGGCAGGCGCGGCCGTACCCAGCCAACTGGCGGGAATCGAGGCGTCATCGGCGGCGCAGGCGATCGCGCAAAGCCTTGCCGGTGGCAAGCGCGCGGCGATCCTGCTCGGCAACCTCGCCGAACAGCATCGCGACGCGTCGCAGCTGTTCGCGCTCGCGCAGGTGCTCGCGCAAATCACCGGCGCCACGCTCGGCTGCCTGACCGAATCGGCGAACAGCATCGGCGCCGAGCTCGCGCTGGCGCGTCCGCAGCAGGGCGGCTTGAACGCGCAGGCGATGCTCGCCGATCCGCGCAAGGCCTACCTGATCCTGCACGCCGAGCCCGAGTTCGACTGCGCCAATCCGCTCGCCGCGCGCGCCGCGCTGGAAAAAGCCGATTTCGTCGTCGTGATGAGCCCGTTCAAGCACGCCGCGAGCTACGCCGACGTGCTGCTGCCGGTGTCGCCGTTCACCGAAACCGCCGGGACGTTCGTCAACTGCGAAGGGCGCGCGCAGAAATTCAACGGCGTGGTCAAGCCGATGGCGGCGACGCGTCCGGCATGGAAGGTGCTGCGAGTGCTGGGAACGCTGCTCGACCTGCCGGGATTCGACTTCGAGACGATCGACGACGTGCGTTCGGCGCTGGTGCCTGCGCAGCACGCGATCAGCGCGAAGCTCGGCAATGCACGCGTGATCGCGCTGGCGGCGCCGGCACCGGCGACCAACGGCGTCGAGCGCGTCGCCGACGTACCGATCTATTTCTCCGACGCGATCGTGCGCCGTGCGCCGTCGCTGCAGCTGACAGCCGACGCACGCGCGCCACGTGCGCGCATGCACCGCAGCCTGTTCGAGAGCCTGGGGCTCGCCGAAGGCGCGCAGGTCAAGGTCAAGCAAGGCCGCGGCGAGGCAGTGCTTTCCGCCGTCATCGATCCGGCGATTCCGCCGGGTGTCGTCGCGGTGTCCGCCGCACACCCGTCGACCTGCCATCTCGAAGGCATGACCGGCGCGGTCAGCGTGGAGCGCGCGTGATGGATGCGGTCGTCGCCACCGGGCAGGACCTCCTAGGCGTCGCCTGGCTGCCGGTGTGGACGCTGTTCAAGATCGTGTGCCTGCTGGTGCCGCTGATCATCGGCGTCGCGTACCTGACGCTCGTCGAGCGCAAGGTGATTGGCTACATGCAGGTGCGCATCGGCCCCAATCGCGTCGGCCCGCTCGGGCTGCTGCAGCCATTCGCCGATGTGTTCAAGCTGATCTTCAAGGAAGTGATCCTGCCGACCGGCGCCAACAAATACCTGTTCTTCATCGCGCCGGTGCTGTCGATCGCGCCCGCCTTCGCGGCGTGGGCGGTGATCCCGCTGACCGGCACGCTGGTGTTCGCCGACATCAACGCCGGGCTGCTGTACCTGCTGGCGATGACATCGATGGGTGTCTATGGCGTGATTCTCGCCGGCTGGGCGTCGAATTCGAAGTACGCGTTCCTGGGCGCGTTGCGCTCGGCGGCGCAGATCGTCAGCTACGAGATCGCGATGGGTTTCGCGCTCGTCGGCGTGCTGATGGCCGCGAGCAGCCTCAACCTCAAGGATATCGTCATGGGGCAGGAGGGCGGCGCCGCGTACTGGTATGTCTGGCCGCTGCTGCCGCTGTTCCTCGTCTACCTGGTGTCGGGCATCGCCGAGACCAACCGCCATCCGTTCGACGTGGCCGAGGGCGAATCCGAGATCGTCGCCGGATTCCACGTCGAGTATTCGGGCGTCGCGTTCGCGGTGTTCTTCCTCGCCGAATACATGAACATGATCCTGATCTCGACGCTGGCGTCGATCATGTTCCTCGGCGGCTGGCTGTCGCCGTTCCCGCAATTCAACGACGGCGCGATGAGCTGGCTCGTCGGCGACGGCCTGCTGTGGCTCGGCGTCAAGACCGCGGCGATCCTGTTCGTGTTCCTGTGGGTGCGCGCGACGTTTCCGCGCTACCGCTACGACCAGATCATGCGGCTCGGCTGGAAGGTGTTCATCCCGATCACGCTGGTGTGGATCGTGTTCATCGGCGCGATGATGCAGACGCGCTTCGCCGGCATGTTCCATTGAGGGGCGAACGATGAGCCAACGCATCCGCGAATTCTTCAATACCTGGCTGCTGCTCGAGCTGTTTCGCGGGATGAAGCTGACCGGACGCCACTTCTTCGCGCGCAAGATCACCGTGCAGTTCCCCGAGGAGAAGACGCCGCAGAGCCCGCGCTTCCGAGGACTGCACGCGCTGCGCCGCTATCCCAATGGCGAAGAGCGCTGCATCGCGTGCAAGTTGTGCGAAGCGGTGTGCCCGGCATTGGCGATCACGATCGAATCCGACGAGCGCGCAGACGGCACGCGCCGCACCACGCGCTACGACATCGACCTGACCAAGTGCATCTTCTGCGGATTCTGCGAGGAATCGTGCCCGGTCGACTCGATCGTCGAGACGCGCATCCTCGAATACCACGGCGAGCGCCGCG
>JBDTWY010000113.1:0-6316 GCA_040006455.1 Betaproteobacteria bacterium
ATCAGCGCGTTCTTGCCGCCCAGCTCGAGCAGCACGGGCTTCACCGTTGCGCTCGCCGCGCGCATCACCGCGCGGCCGGCGTTGACGCTGCCGATGATCGCCACCATCGCGACGTCGCGATGCGATGCGAGCGCCGCGCCGGTGGCGGAATTGCCCGTCAGCACGTTGAACACCCCGGGCGGCAGCAATCCGTCGAGCAGCTCGGCAAGGCGCAACGCCGACAGCGGCGCCTGCTCCGGCGGCTTGACGATCACCGCGTTGCCTGCGGCCAATGGCGCCGCCGACTTGCCTGCGGCGAACATGAACGGGTGGTTGAATGGAATGACCCGCGCGACGACGCCGAGCGGCTCGCGCACCGAAAAGTTGACGACGTCGGGACCCATCGGGATCGAGGCGCCCTTCATTTCGGTGACGAAGCCGGCGAAGAATTCGAGCTGGGTCGCGGCGATCGCGATGTCGGGCGTCATTTCGCGTATCGGGTTGCCGCAGTTGGCGGCGTCGATCCACGCGAGCTCGGTGGCGTTTTCACGCAGCACAGCGGCGATGCGCCGCAGGATGCGCGCGCGCTCGAGCGGCGCCACCGCGCGCCAGGCCAAAAATCCTTCGCGTGCAGCAGCGACGGCGAGATCGACATCCGCCGCATCGGCAACCGCCACGTCGCCGAGCGCTGCCCCGGTGCCGGGATCGTGCGTGGGCGCCGAGCCGCCGGCCCGCGGCGAGTGCCAGGCGCCGCCGAAGTAGAGGTTGCGGTGGATGTTGGCGAGGCGGTCAGCGTGTTCCATGTTCGTTTCCGGCGTGACGGACGATGAGCGTATTGGCGGCGATCGCCACGACGAACAGCACGAGCAGAATTGCGTACATCCGCGGCATGTCGAACAGCGAGTATGCCTGGATGACAAGATAGCCCAGTCCGCGGTTGGAGAGCTTGGTTTCGGCGAGCAGCGTGCCGATCAGCGCGACACCGAGACCCAGGCGGATGCCGTTGATCACGGGTCGCCGCATCGCCGGCAGGTAGATGCGCGTGATCATCTGCCACGTCGTCGCGCGAAAGCTGCGCCCGACGCGGATCAGCACGCTGTCGATGCCGCGCATGCCCGCCGCGGTGGCGATCGCCACCGGGAAGAAGCACGACACGACGCCCATCGCGATCTTCGATCCGGCGCCGACGCCGAACCACATGATCAGCACCGGGAAGAAGATGATCTTGGGTGTCGGGCCGAGATAGAGCAACAGCGCTTCGAACGCGCGCGACAGGAACCGGTTGGCGCCGAGCAGTAGCCCGGTGGCCAGTCCCCACACGCCGCCGATGACCATGGCGATGGCAATTTCGCTGGCGGTGACGCCGAGGTTGAACCAGAAGTCACCGCTCGCGAGCAGGCGCCACAGCGCGGCGCCGATCTTGGTCAGCGACGGCACGATGTCGTGCGTAAGAATGCCCGAGCGCGCGACGGTTTCCCATACGACGAGCACGACCAGCACGAAGGCGATGCGCACCCAGGCGACGCTCGTGCGACTCACAGCGATGTTGCCGGTGGCCTTCATCGCGCGGGGCGCATGCGACGCTCGATGCGTGCGGTGACGTCGAAGAACAGCACGCTCGCCAGCACGACGAACGTGATCGCGGCGTAGGTGCCGGGGAGGTCGTAGCGTTCGGCGAGCTCGTTGATCAACTGGCCGAGTCCACCGAAATTGATCAGGAACTCGACGCCGACGATGTTGATCATCGCGAAAATCAATCCGAGGCGCATGCCGACGAATACCGATGGCAATGCGGAGGGCAGCAGGATCTTGAAGAACTTGTCCCGTGAACTCAAGCGAAAGCTCGTGCCGACGTCGAGCAGCACGCGGCGCGTCCCCACCAGCCCGTCGAGCGTGGTAAGGATCACCGGCGCGAGTCCCGCAGCGAAACCGATGGCGACGATCGTCGTCGCGCTGCGCCCGAACGTGACGAGGAACAGCGGATAAGCGAGCACGACGGGTGCTGCGGCGAACGCACCGACCCACGACTCGAACGCACGCCGCAACAGTCGCGAGCCATAGAGCAGCACGCCCAACGGGATGCCGACGAGCGCCAGCAGCACCGCTGCCCACAGCATCTCCTGCGCGGTCTGCGAGAAGCGATGCAGGACATTTTCCTCGGCGATGATGCGCGGGATCGCCCGGAGGATGTCGCTCGGCGGCGGCACGATGTACGGATTGATCACCGCGGTGCGCACGAGGATCTCGACGACGATGATCGCCAGCACGACGCAGCCCGCGCCGAACAGCGCGGCCAGCCACCGCGAATCGGCGAGTCGCCGCGTGCGCATCACATGGCCCGCGACGCGCGCGTGCTCGCCTCATCGGCCTGGATGCCGCGCGTCGCCTCCTCGCGCAGGTCGTGCCAGATCTCGGCGACGTAGCGTCCGAAGCGTTCGCCGGTGACGACATCAGGGTCGCGCGGGTGCGGCAATTCGATGTCGACGATGCGCTTCAGGCGGCCCGGCCGGTAGGTCATCACGAGCACGCGATCGGACAGCTGCACGGCTTCGGTGAGGTTGTGGGTGATGAGCAGCGTCGTCTGCTTGAGCGCCTGCTGGATCTGCAGCACCTTGTCGCCCAGCAGCAGGCGGGTCTGCTCGTCGAGCGCGGCGAACGGCTCGTCCATCAGCAGGATGCGCGGCTTCGACGCGAGCGTGCGCGCAATCGCGACGCGCTGGCGCATGCCGCCCGACAGCTCGCTCGGATAGCGTCTCTCGAAGCCCTGCAACCCGACCAGGTCGATGAAATGCGCGGCCTCGGCGAGACGCTGCGCGCGCGGCATGCCGGCGATCTCCAGCGCGAACGCAACGTTCTCCTCGACGGTGCGCCAGGGGAACGCCGACTCCTCCTGGAACACCATGCCGATTGCCGGATGCGTGCCGCTGATCTTCTCGCCGTCGACGACGACGCTGCCCGTGTAGTCGCCGATCAGCCCGCCGACGATGTTGAACAGCGTCGACTTGCCGCAGCCGGAAGGTCCGATGATCGACACGAACTCGCCGGCGGCGATGCCGAACGACACGTCGTCGACGGCGGTGATCGTGCCTTCCGGCGTCGTGTAGCGCTTGACGATGTTGCGCACGTCGAGCAGGGGGCGCGGCGCCGCGGTCGTCGCTGCGCGTGCGCCGGCCGCGATGTCAGGCACGGTTGCCTCCGGGCGTGAGGCCCGCGGCCATCGACGGCGTGTAACCCGGCTTGACACGCACGTCGATCACGGCCACCTGACCCGCGTCGACGGCGGCGAGCGACGCCGCGATCGCCGCGGCGAGCGATGCACGATCGGCGACCGGGCCGATCGCTGCCGCTCCTTGCGCGCGGGCAATGCCGGCAAGGTCGATGTCCGGGTCGCTGATGCGCTGGCCGATCCACTTGTTGGCGACCGGACGCTTGCGCGCGCGCGCCATCCGTTCCTGGTGCACTTCGTCGTTGTAGAACGAGCGGTTGTTGGCGATGACCAGCAGCAATGGAATCCGGTAGTGCACCGCGGTCCACAACGCAGTTGCACCCATCAGGAAGTCGCCGTCGCCGCACACGGCGAGCGGCAACACGCCGGAGCCCCGCAACGCCAGCGCCGCGCCAACAGTGATGCCGGGACCGGCGCCGATGCCGCCACCGCCATCGGAGCCCAGGAACTCGAGCGGACCGCGCAACGGCCAGCTCGCGCCGTTCCAGGACAGCGGCAGGTGCGCGAGCGCAAAGCGACGCGCGCCGACCGCATCGCGCAACGCCAGCGCGATGTCGTCGGTGGTGAGCTCGGCATCGTCGCGCATCGGCACAAACGTGTCGCGCGCCAGTGCCGCGGGCCGCACGCCCTTGCGCGTGATCATCGCGGCGAGCGCGGGGACGACACCGTCCGGTGTCGCCTCGATCGCCACGTCGACCGGCGCCAATCCCTGGTGATCCATGCTCCAACCGTTGTGCAACCGATGATCGAGCGACACGTTGATGATCGTGGCGGCGGATTCGCCGCCGCATGCGGTCTTGAGCGTTCCCGCGAGATCGACCCAGTCGAGCGCGAGGATCACGTCGGCGGCGGCAATCGCCTTCGCCGACACGGACGCGGACGACAGGATGACCGACGGCGCGTCGACATGCAGCGGATGGTCGGTCGGAAATGCCGCTCCGACCTTGAGATCGGTCACGACCTGCGCCTGCAGCGCTTCGGCCAGCGCGACCCGCGCGTCCCAGGCTTGCTGCGATCGCGACACGCGCCCCATCAGGATCAGCGGACGACGCGCGTTGTCGAGCAGGCCGGCTGCCTTGCGCAACGCGGCGGGCGACGCCTGCGCATCGACCGCGGGCACATAGCGCGCGGCATCGATCGTCGGCAGCGGCGCATCCAGTGGCGCTTCCTGCAAGTGCGCATCGAAGTTGACGTAAACGGGTGCCTGTGGCGCCGTCCGCGCGATCCACGCCGCGCGCAGCAGTGCCTCGCGCGCCGCGGCGGGCGACGCCGGCTGGTCGTCCCACTTCACGTAGTCGCGCACCAGCGCGCCCTGGTCGCGCGCCGTGTGGATCCAGTCGATCCACGGGCGCCGCCGCTCGGCGTCGACAGGGCCGGTCGCGCCCAGCACGATGACGGGCATGCGGTCGCACCATGCGTTGAAGATCGCCATCGTTGCGTGCATCAGGCCGACATTGGCATGCACGGCAACGGCGATCGGCTTGCCGGTCACTTTCGCGAAACCCTGTGCGATCGCGACCGCGTGCTCCTCGTGCAGGCACAACAGGAGTTGCGGCGCGCGATTGCCAAGATAGTTGACCAGGCTGTCGTGCAGGCCGCGAAAGCTCGCGCCAGGATTGAGCGCGACATACTCGATGCCGAGGTCGCGCAGCGTCGCGGCGATGACGTCGCTGCCGAATTGCGGCACCGCCGGCAGGTCGCCGGCGGGTCGCTCCTCCCACTCGCGGCCGGCCGTCATCCGCGGCCGCGCGGACGTCGGGATGGTTCGCGCGTGGCGTCGATCGTCGATCTCACCGGTCAGCGCGGCGGGATCTGGATCAGCGTCGCGAGTTGCTCCTTGGTGAGCGCTGTTGCCGTGTACTTGAGATCGACCGCGTCATGCACGATCGTGTCGAGGCCGACGATGTGATCGGGATCGACCGACGGCTTGGCGAAGAATCCGTCGCGCGTGCGCTTCGCGGTGGCCACCGAAATGCCGACGAAATCGGCGTATGTCTTGAGCGCCGCCGGGTCGTCCGAATACATCCAGTCGATGGTTTCGCGATACGCCTTCATGTAGCGGTCGACCGCCGCCTTGCGGTTCTGCAACGTCTGCACGTTGGTGACCAGCAGGCGCACCGTCTGCCCCTTGAACACCGACGCGTCGTTGCCGCTGGCGACGATGCGGATCTTGCCTTCGTCGAGCTGCTGCAACCCGAATGGCGGCGCCGACCAGCCGATGTCGATCTGCCCCGATAGCACCTGCGTCAGCGTCGGCGCCGGTCCACCGGTGGCGGTGGGCAGGGCCTTCAGGTCGTACTGCGACATCAGCGCGCGGACGATGCCGTCGGTCGACGATCCCTTGGTCGAGAACGCGATCGTCTTGCCCGCGGAATCCTTGAGCGTCTTGATCGGCGACGTCGACAGCACGTACCAGTACAGGTCGCTGGCGCCGGTGGTCTCGGCACCGATGATGCGCACCGGCGCGCCCTTCGAATAGGCACCCAGCACGCCCATCACGCCCGTGGCGACGCCGATGTCGACGCTGCCCGAGATCACCGCCTGCTGGGTTTCGCCGCCGCCTTGCGTCCACAGAATTTCGAGAATGATGCCGTGCTTCTTGAAAATGCCGGCGCGCTGCCCGACTTCGGAGATCGACGTGTCCCAGTTGCCGCGCTGTCCCGCAGCCACCTTGAGCGTGTCCTCCGCCTGCGCCGTCCAGGCCCCCAGCGCGAGCACAGCCGCGGCGATACCGATCGCCATCCGTCCGCATCGTTTCATCATTCCTCCGCCTTCATGAATGCCGACTCGAGGCCGGTTGTGATTGGCGCGCGTGTGTCCGCGCAGGATTCATTGCCCGGTGACGTGCGCGAGCTCCTCGTCGGAAACGTTGAGCCGCTTCCACTCGGTGGACTTGGGCACGATGCCTTCGAACGACTTGAGCTTGACCTGCGGCACGCAATGCGAGCCGGTGCCGATCGCCGGCTCGCCATCGATCACGCGCTTCACTGCGTCGAGCATGATGCGGCGGAACTCGACGATCGCGACGTCGCTTGCACCGAGGCGCTCGCACGCGCGATCGGCGATCGGTCCCATCGTCTCCCACATCGCGATGTCCTGGTTGGGAATGCC
>JBDTWY010000114.1:0-6068 GCA_040006455.1 Betaproteobacteria bacterium
ACCGTCAGCGACTTGAAGATGTTGCGCTCCTGCGGCACCCAGCCGATGCCGGCGGTCGCGCGCTGATCGGGGCGCAGCAACGCCAGCGGCTTGCCCATCAACGTGATGCTGCCCGCATGCCGTCGCGTGACACCCACCAGCGTGGTAAGGAGCGTCGTCTTGCCGGTGCCGTTGCGTCCGAGCAGCGCGACCGATTGCCCTTCGTCGATCGCAAAGCCGATGCCATCGATGACCACCGACTCGCCATACCCTGCGCGCAGGCCTTCGACGCGAAGCAGCTCAGGCACGACTCGCCTCGCCGAGATAGACGGCCTTGACGCGCGGGTCGCGTGCGATCGCGTCGGCGCTGTCCTCGACCAGCAACGCACCGTCGACCATCACCGAAATGCGCATCGCGAAGCGGAACACGAGGTCCATGTCGTGCTCGATCAGCAGCACGCTGACATCCGCAGGCAGTGCCGCCAGCGTGTCGAGGATTTCCGCCGACTCTCCCGCCGGCACCCCGGCCACCGGCTCGTCGAGCAGCAGCACTCGCGGATGCGCAGCCACGGCGATGGCGATTTCCAGCAGCCGTCGCTTGCCATACGGCAGCTGGCTCACCGGCAGGTGCATCACGTCCGACAGGTGGAACTGCGTGAGCACCGCCGCCGCGTCGTCGACGATCGCGGAGTGCCGCCCCAGCGCGCGCAGCATGCGCCCGCCGATGCCGGCGCGTTGCGCGACGACGAGCGCGAGCGTCTCGAGCGGCGTGAACGGCGCAAACAGCTGGTTGATCTGGAACGTGCGCACGAGTCCCTTGCGCGCGCGCCAATGCGTGGGCTCGCCGGTGATGTCGACGCCGGCGAGCTCGATCGTGCCCGCGGAAGGCGCGAGCACGCCCGTCAGCAGGTTGACCAGCGTCGTCTTGCCGGCGCCGTTGGGACCGATCAATGCGTGGCGCGCGCCCTGCGCCAGCGTCAGCGACACGTCACGCGTCGCGGCGATGCCGCCGAACGATTTCACGAGGCCGCGTGCAGCCAGCGCCGGCGCGCCTGCTCGCGGGTCCGCTCGCACGCTCACTTTTTGGCGTCCGGCGCCGCCGGCCGCTTGCGTGCAACACGGCGCAGCAACGACCGCCAGCGCCGCATCATGCGTTCGTGGCCGATCAGCACGATCGTGACCAGGATGAGGCCGAGCCAGAACTGCCAGTATTGCGGCGTCCATGCCGACAGCGCGTCCTGCACGACACGAAAGATCACCGCGCCGATGACACCGCCGTAGAGATAGCCGGTGCCGCCCAGCACGAGCACCAGCATCACGTCGGCTGAACGTTCGAAGCCCAGCACGTCGAGCGACGCGAACGCGGTCGTCTGCGCGAGCAGCGCACCGGCGGCGCCGGCCAGCGCCGCGCCCAGCGTGTAGACGACGACGATGTTGCGGTTGACGTCGATGCCGATGGCGGTGGCGCGCGTGCGGTTGTCGCGGATCGCCTTCAGCGAATAGCCGAACGGAGAATGCGCGACAAGGCGCGCGACGAGGAACAGCACGAACAGCACGCACAGGCTGTACGCGTACGCGACCTTGGCATCGAGCCCGAACTGGAAAACGCCGAGCACGGGACCCATCACCACGCCCTGCAGGCCGTCGGCGCCGCCAGTGATGTTCTCGAAGCGGTTGGCAAGCTCATAGAGCAACGAGGCCACGCCCAGCGTCACCATCAGGCGCGTGAGCTCGCTGCCGCGCAACACCATGAAGCTGGTGACGAAACCCAGCACCGCGGCAGCCAGCATGCCCGCGGCGAGGCCGGCGAGTGGGTCGTGCATCGCGTGCTTGGCGAACAGCGCGGCGGCGTAGCAGCCGGTACCGAAGAACGCCGCGTGGCCGAGCGTCAGGATGCCCGCATAGCCGAGCACGAGGTCGAGCGAAATCGCGAACAGCGCCAGTATCGCGATCTCGTTCCACAGCGCGGCCTGCCTTGGAAAGACCAGCAGCGCGAGCACCGCCACCATCCAGATCACCGTTTCGTACGCTCTCCAGCGCGACGCGCGCGCGAAAGCGACGGTGTCCGGCAGCGAGACAGTCTGTTTCGGCGATTCCATCTAGCGGGATCGCCGGTGCGCGAATAGCCCGTGCGGGCGCAGCAGCAGGATCGCGATCATCACCGAATAGATGATGAACGCGCCGAGCTTCGGCACGTAGTACTTGCCCGCCACGTCGGCGATGCCCAGCAGCAGCGACGCGAGCAGCGGCCCGGTGATGGTCGTCGTGCCGCCGACCGCGACGACGATCAGGAAATAGATCATGTACTTGAGCGGAAACGTCGGGTCGAGGCCCAGCAGTTCCGCCCCCAGCGCACCGCCGAGTCCCGCAAGGCCGGAGCCGAACGCGAACGTGGCGAGAAACACGACATTGACGTTGATGCCGAGGCCGCTCGCCACGCGCCGATCGTCGACCGCCGCGCGCAGGCGGCTGCCGAAGCGCGTCGCCGCCACCGTCCATTGCAGTCCGGCGGCAATCACGCCGCAGATGACGATGATGAACAGCCGGTAGTAGCCGATGCCGACGCCGGCCACCTCGACGCGGCCCTTGAGCCACTCGGGCAGCCGCACGAATTGCTGCGTCGCGCCGAAGAAATAGTCGATCGCCGCCACCGCCATGAACACGAGTCCGATCGAGAACAGCACCTGGTCGAGCGGCGGACGCGCGTACAGGCGCCGGTACAGCGTGGGCTCGAGCACTGCGCCGAGCGCCGCCGAGAACACGAAGGCGAGCGGCAGCGTCGCCAGGAAAGGCACGCCCATCCGGTTGCTCAGCACCGCGGCCAGGTAGCCGCCCGCCATCGCGAACGCGCCATGCGCGAGGTTGACGAAATTCATCAACCCCAGCGTCACCGCGAGCCCGGATGCGATCAGGAACAGCAGCATCCCGTAGGCGATGCCGTCGAAGAGGATCGTCAGCATGAATGGGTCAGGGGGACACCGTGCCGCATTCGCTCCGACGAACACGACTGCCGGCGCGCGACGGCAAGCGCCGCCCGCGCGTTTCGCGCACGCGGGCGGCGGCAGGCATCACTTGTGCGCCGGATCCTTGACCGCCGGAAGCGTTGCGAACTCGACGTTGTACAGCTCGCCGTTCACGCGCTCGACCTTGCGGATATACACGTTCTGGATCGGATCGCGCGTTGCCGCGTCGATCGTCACGGGTCCGCGCGGACTTTCGAACGACAGGCCTTCCATCGCCTTCATCAGCGCCTCGCCATCGGTGTTGCCCTTGGTCTTCTCGAGCGCCATGTAGATCATCCGCATGCCGTCGTACCCGCCCAGCGAATGGAAGTTCGGGCGCATGCCGTTGAGCTTCTTGTAGCCGTCGACGTACGCCTTGTTCGCAGCCGACGGGTGCGCCGCCGAATAGTGGAACGACGTGATCACGCCCAGCGCAACGTCTCCCATGTCGTTGAGGATGTCGTCGTCGGTGACGTCGCCGGTGCCGATCAGCCGGATGCCGCTCTTGTCGAGTCCGCGTTCGGCGAACTGCTTCATGAACACCGAGCCCACGCCCGATGGCACGAACACGAACACCGCATCCGGCTTGGCGTCGCGCACGCGTTGCAGGAACGGCGCGAAATCGGGACTCTTCAGCGGCACGCGCAGTTCGGCGAGCACCTGTCCGCCATTCGCGGTGAAGCGCGACTTGAACGCGGTTTCGGCATCGATACCGGGACCGTAGTCCGAGACCAGCGTGACGACTTTCGAAATCCCGTTCTTCGGCGCCCAGTCGGCGAGCGGCGTCGCGACCTGCGGCAGCGTGAAGCCGGCGCGGATCACGAACGGGGATTTTTCGGTGATCGACGATGTGGCAGCGGCCATCACCAGCTCGGGCACCTTGGCCTGCGTCGCGATCGGCACGGTTGCAAGCGCGAGCGGCGTCAATCCGAAGCCTGCGAGCACCTGCACCTTGTCGTTCACCACGAGCTCCTGCGCCAGCCGGCGCGTGGTCTCGGGCGTGCCGGCATCGTCCTTGAGGATCACTTCGATCTGCTTGCCTGCGACCGTCGTGCCGTGTTCCTGCATCCACAACTTGACGGCGCCGTCGATCTGGCGGCCCGTCGATGCGAACGGTCCGGTCATGGGCAGGATGAGCCCGATCTTCACCGTGTCCTGCGCCCCTGCTGGTCCGGCCAGCAGCGACAGCGTCAATGCGCCCAGTGCGAGCAATCGTTGCAACATGTCTCCTCCGATTATTGGAAAATCATTCGCGTCCGCCACGCACGGGCGGTGAAGTGTCGAACAAGGCGTGTTGCCGCGCGGTTCGAGATCGCGCGCCGTTCATCAGGATTCATTCGCCCGGCATCGGGTCGGTCCAGTCGACCGGCCCGTCGACATAGACGAGCCCGCGTTGCGCGAGTTGCGGTCGCATATTGTAGATATCGAGGCCGAGCTCGCCTGCTGCGAGGCGCGCCCGGTTTGTCTCCTCCTTCGCAAGGCGTGCGCGGCCGGCATCGACGACGCTGGCCGCGCGCGCCCTCGGCACCACGACGACGCCGTCGTCGTCGGCTACGACGACATCGCCCGGCACGACACGCACGCCCGCGCACACGATCGGCAGGTTGACCGAGCCGAGCGTCGCCTTGACCGTGCCCTGCGCCGAGACGGCTCTCGACCACACCGGAAACGGCATCGTCGCCAGCTCGCGGACGTCGCGACAGCCGGCGTCGATGACGAGGCCGCGCACGCCGCGCGCGCGCATCGACGTCGCCAGCAACTCGCCGAAGTAGCCGTCGGTCGAGCCACTGGTGACACCCACGACGACGATGTCGCCGGGTCGCGCGACTTCGATCGCCACGTGCAGCATCCAGTTATCGCCGGGCGCTGCGAGCACCGTGACCGCACTTCCGGCAATTCGCGCGCCGGCATAGATCGGCCGCAACACCGGGAACGCGAGGCCGCCGCGCCCCTGCGCCTCGTGCACGGTGGCAACGCCCATTTCCGCGAGCGCGTCGATCGACGATGCGTCGGCGCGGTGGATGTGGCGGACGACGGTGTTGCTCATGGCGTGCTCGCCGGCGCAGCGGCGCAAGGAATGGCCGGGCTCATGAAAACTCCCTGCTCACCTGCGGAAACACGCGCTGGTAGCCTTCGGCGTACAGGATTTTAAGGTCCGAATTGCGCGATGCCTGCACCCCGCGTTGCTGCGCGACGCGCGTGTAGTACTCCCACAGGTGTTCCTGCGCCGCCATGCATTCGAACGCCTGGCGCTTCTTTTCCCACACCGGCGTGATGTCGAGCAGCACCTGCGGCTTCCAGTTGCATTGCTCGGGCTGGTGAGGTTCGAACAGCAGCACCGGCGGCGCGCCGAGCACCGCTTCGCCGGGACGATGGCCGTGCGCCTGCGCAACGACACGCGCCTCCTGCGCGACGTGCGCCGCCAGCGGATGGTCGAAGTTGTAGGGATCCTCGAGCGAGTGCGTCAGCACGAACGTCGGCTTGACCGCACGATAGATGTCGGCGAGGCGCTCGATCACGTCGACGCCGACGCGCATCGGGTAATCGCCGCAGTCGAAGAACTCGATTTCCGCGCCGAGCAGCGCGGCGGCTTTCGCCGCCTCGTCGCGCCGGTCGGCCTTGACGCGCTCGAGCGTCATGCCGGGCGTCTTCCATAGCTTCGCGGATTCGCCGCGTTCACCGAATGAAAGGCAGACAACCTTGACGCGTGCACCGCGCGACGCGTATAGCGCGATCGCGCCGCCGGCGCGCCAGACGAAGTCCGCCGCGTGGGCGGAAATCACGAGCAGGGATTCGGATTGGTTATCGGGCATGGCAAGTATTTTGAATCAAATCGAATTCGGAGATTGCATCGACCCGTTGTCATTCCCGCGGCCGTTTTGCGCCGTCGTTCGCGCGCTCAAACGCGCTGTCATATCCGCGTTCCAACCTTCCGTCATTCCTGCGAAAGCGGGAACCCAGCGTCGCTGCGGCGGCGCCAATCAAAGTCACTGGGTCCCCGCCTTCGCGGGGATGACGGCAGCGGACGTCGCGGGCATGGCGGCAGCGGACGTCGCGGGGATGGCGGCAGCGGACGTCGCGGGGATG
>JBDTWY010000115.1:0-5933 GCA_040006455.1 Betaproteobacteria bacterium
TACCACAGCATGATCCTGCACCTGCACGAAGGCGACAAGCTGACGCAGCGCGACGCCATCAAGCGGCTGACCGAGCTGCAGTACCAGCGCAACGACGTCGACTTCAAGCGCGGCACGTTCCGCGTGCGCGGTGACGTGCTCGACATCTTCCCCGCGGAGCACGCCGAAAGCGCGGTGCGTGCTTCGCTGTTCGACGACGAGATCGAGTCGCTGCAGTTGTTCGACCCGCTGACCGGGCACGTCAAGCAGCGCATCGCACGCTTTACCGTATTCCCGTCGTCGCATTACGTGACCGGGCGGCAGAAGACGATCAACGCCGTCGAGGCGATCAAGGTCGAGCTCGCGCAGCAGAAGGATTCGTTCGTCCAGCAGATGAAGCTGATCGAGGCGCAGCGCGTCGAGCAGCGCACGCGCTTCGATCTCGAGATGATGGTCGAGATCGGCTTCTGCAAGGGCATCGAGAACTATTCGCGGCACCTGTCGGGGCGCCAGCCGGGCGAGCCGCCGCCGACGCTGATCGACTACCTGCCGCGCAACTCGCTGGTGTTCGTCGACGAGTCGCACGTGACGATCCCGCAGGTCGGCGGCATGTACAAGGGCGACCGCGCACGCAAGGAAAACCTCGTCAACTATGGCTTCCGGCTGCCATCGGCGCTCGACAACCGGCCGCTGCGATTCGACGAGTTCGAGAAGATGCTGCCGCAGACGATCTTCGTATCGGCGACGCCGGCCGAATACGAGCGCACGCACGCGGGGCAGGTCGTTGAGCAGCTCGTTCGGCCGACCGGACTTGTCGATCCCATGCTCGAAGTACGACCCGCGCAAACGCAGGTCGACGACCTCCTCTCGGAAATCCGACTGCGCACCGACAAGAAGGAACGCGTTCTCGTCACCACGCTGACCAAGCGCATGGCCGAGGACCTGACGGATTACCTGGGCGAGCACGGCGTCAAGGTTCGATACCTGCACTCTGACATCGACACGGTCGAGCGCGTGGAAATCATCCGCGACCTGCGACTCGGCGAATTCGACGTGCTGGTCGGCATCAACCTGCTGCGTGAAGGCCTCGATATTCCGGAGGTGTCGCTGGTGGCGATCCTCGATGCGGACAAGGAGGGATTCCTGCGCGCGGAGCGCTCGCTGATCCAGACGATCGGACGTGCGGCACGGCACATCAACGGCATGGCGATCCTCTACGCCGACAAGATGACCGACTCGATGAAGGCGGCGATCGGCGAGACCGAGCGCCGGCGCGCCAAGCAGACGCTGCACAACGCCCGGGAAGGCATCACGCCAATCGGTGTCGTCAAACGCATCAAGGACATCATCGACGGCGTCTACGACGTCGACGAGCAGCGCAAGGACCTGAAGGCCGCGCAGGCGAAGGCGAAGTACGAGCTGATGCCGGAAAAGGACCTGGAGAAGGAATTGCGGCTGCTCGAAAAGCAGATGGTCGACGCGGCGCGCAACCTCGAGTTCGAGAAGGCCGCGGAGCTGCGCGACCGGCTCTACCAGCTCAAGGAGCAGCTCTTCGGCGTCGCGTTGCCCACCGAGGTCTGATCGGCCCGTCAGCGTCCCTCACCACTTTGCCAGAGCGGCATCGCGCTGCGCGACATCGATGTCGAGGAACTTCCAAGCATAGGTGAACGCCGACGGCCAGTAGCCCTTGAGCCACGGATACACCAGCGTGTTGCCGATGCCGAAAGTGTGCAGCATCAGCGGCATGTAGACCTGCTCGATCTCGGTCATCCGGCGCACCAGCGCGACGCGCTCGGGCCCGTCGGGCGTGCGCAGGAAATTCTCGTAGGCGGCGTCGTATTCAGGCCGGTTGAAGCGCGACTGATTGGTGTCGCCGGGCGGTGACTTGCTCCACAGCGTTTGCAGGATCTCGAATCCGGAGGGCTCGAGCGACGTGTAGCGCAGGTTGAACATCTGCAGCTTGCCCGCGCGGCTCATGTTGAGCAATTCGGAAAACGTGCGCTGCTCGACGTTCATCCGGATGCCGATCGCATCCATGTTCTTCTTGAACAGCGTGTCGGCCTCGCGATACCACGACTCCGGCAGCGTGCCGCGCACCACCGTCAGCCGCTTGCCGTCGGGAGTCTCGCGATAGCCGTCGCCGTCGCGGTCCTTGAAGCCGAAACGGTCCAGCAACGCCCGCGCGGCGGCGGGGTCGTACGGCGAGCGTTTGGGCAGCGAGGTATCGAAGCCCGTCGATCCCGGCGGCAGCAGCTGGTTGGCGATCTGCGCATTGCCGGCGAACAGCACGCGGATCATCTCGTCGACGTTGAATCCCATCGTCATCGCGCGGCGCAGCGCCACCTGCGCGTTGCCGTAGCCGCCGACGACGGCATCTTCCATGTTGAAATACGTGAACGTGAGTCCGGGCGACGCGAAGCGCGCGTGCACGACGCCGCGCTTCGCAAGCGACGGCTTCAGCTTGTCGCCTTCGAACACGACGCGGATGTCGTCGCCTCCCAGCGACAGGTAGTCGAGGCTGCCTTGCTCGAATGCCAGGATCATCGGCTGCGACTCCTCGATGATGCTGACCTCGACGCGGCCGACCTGCGGCAGCGTCTTGCCTTTCATCGACGCCACCAGCGCGCGCTGACCGGGATCGCTGCTCTCGGGAAATGCGAGCGCGCGGTAGGAGGGATTGGCCTCGAGCACCAGTTTCGACGCGCGTTTCCATTCGACCAGCCGATACGGACCGGTACCGACGGGATGCGTCATCGCATCGACACCCGCCGCCCCCACGACTTCGCGCGCGACTGCCATCGTCGGCAGCCCCGAGAGCCGCTCCAGCATCGTGTAGTCGGGCGTGGTCAAGACCAGCCGAAGCGTGTAGCGATCGATTGCGCGCAGGCCGGCCATCGGCGTGTCGTAGTTGAATTTCCCGCCGGGCTTGCGCGCCGCGTCGACGACGGCGCGCGCACCTTCGAGGGTATCGGCAAGCGCGGGATCGCCGCCGCCGCGCAGGTTCGGGTCCATCGCGCGCTTGATCGAATAGACGTAATCGTCGGCGATGAGCTCGCGCGGCTTGCCCTTGAATGCCGGATCGTCGGTGAAGCGGATGCCCTGGCGCAGCGTGATCGTCCACGTCTTGCCGTCGCTGCTGATCGCCGGCATCGACTGCGCGGTGTTGGGAATCACGTGCGACGGCGTCGCCAGGTATTCGAACTGGTAGAGCGCCTCGAAGATCTGGCTGGTGATCCGCGTCGAATAGATGTCCGTGCCCTGCTGCGGATCGAGGCTCGTGATGTCGCTGAACGCGAGGCGCAGCACCTTGTGCGGATCGGCGGCGGCGAGCGCTGGCAGCGCGGCGAGGAGCGAGGCGGCGAGCAGCAGCCGGCGCGACAGTGCGGTGAGGCGGGTCATGATCAGGGGACCGGGAAGAAGTCGCGCAAGGTTAGGAGAACCGCGGCCAACCCGCAACTGCGGACGCATTAAAATGCCGGGATGGCATCTTTACCCGAATCCTCCGTGCTCTTCATCTGCATGGGCAACATCTGTCGCTCGCCGACCGCCGAAGGCGTCTTCCGGCACGTCGCGCGTCGCGCGGGCCTGCTCGACCGCCTGACGATCGACTCCGCCGGCATCGGCGACTGGCACGCCGGCGATCCTCCGGACCGGCGCGCAACCGCGCACGCACATCGCCGCGGCTACGACCTGACGACGCTGCGCGCGCGACAGGTGACGCGCGACGACTTCGCGCACTTTGGCTGGATCATCGCGATGGATCGCAGCAACCTTCGCGACCTGAAGGCGATGCAGCCCGAAGACTATCGCGGCAGCATTGGACTGCTGCTCGACTTCGCGCCGGAGGCGGGCGTTCGCGAGGTGCCGGATCCCTATTACGGCGGTGCGCAGGGTTTCGAGAACGTGCTCGACCTGATCGAGCTCGCCTGCTCGCTCCTGCTCGAACGCATCCGCCTGACGCTGGCCGCGCACCCATGAAAAAAGGCGGGCATCGCACCCGCCTTTGATCCGGTACCTACGCCGACGTTATTCGGTCGGCGGCGCACTCTTGTGGGTTTCGACCATCTGCAGCGGCTCGCTCGCCACTTGCGGCCGCGGTGGTCGTACGCGCTTCGGCCGCGGCAGATCGCCTTCGTCGGATGTTGCCGGCGGCGCCGCATGGCGCGTCTCCACGAGCTGCAGATTGGAATCGGCCGGCAACTCGAGCTTGACCGGCTCGAACACGTGGCGCGGCGCTGCCTGCTCGACTGTGCGCGGGGCCGGCGTGACGACGGCGGCTTGCGCTGACGACGGCATTGCACTGGTTGCGGACGCCGTCGGCGCTTCAGGCGCCGTGTCCCTCACCCGCGGCTTCGTCGGCGCGGTGACTTCGGGTTTGGCCAGCGGTACTGTCGGCGCAGGCTCGTCGTGAGGCATCTGCGTCGACGGTGCGTGGGCGACCGGCGCGGCAACCGGCGCGGCGACCGGTGCGGCAACCGGGGTATCCCGGTCGCGATCGCCTGGCTGCCGATGTGCAGAGCTGCTTACGCCGGTATCGTCGTTGTTGCGTTCGGCACGTCGCGGGGTGTCGCGTTCGTGACGCACGCGCGGCGCGCCTGGGGCAACGTTGCCATCGATATCCTCTGTTTCCGGTTCATGGCGCTGCAACGTCGCGTCATCGCGGTCCGACGGCACGAACTCGCGACGCGGGAATGTGGAGTCATCAGGTTCCGATTCCGGCATTGCGCGGCGCGGAAAATCGGCGTCATCCCGTTCCGGTTTTGTCGATTCGCGGCGGGGGAAAGCGCTGTCGTCGCGCGCGTTGGACGGCTCCGCGTCGCGGGGCGCGCCATCGCCGTGTTGCGGATGCTCGTGCGGAACATTGCCATTGCCATCCAGCGGGCGATCGCTGCGGTCGCTGCCGCCGCGGCCGCGGCGGCGACGCCGGCGCTGGCCCTCGCGATGCTCGTCATGCTCGGCACCGGCGGCCGCGGGTGCAGCCGCGGTGATCGCGGCGGTCTCCGACGAAATGCCAGGCTGTGGGTTTTGCGGCTTCTGCGGCGGACGCGGCGGGCGTTTCGGCTTGTCTTCGCGGGTTGCGCGTTGCGGCGTGTCCGCGGATTCGGGCGCGGCGCTGTCGAGGGAGGGTTGGTTGTCGCGCGCACTTTCGCGACGTCCATCGCGGCGCTCGCGCTGATCCTTGCGCGGACCCCGTTCGTCGCGTGTGCCTTCCTGCCGCGGTTCGCGCCGCGGCTCGCGTTCGCCCGACTGTTGCGGCGCGCGTGCGTCGCGCTCCTTGGCGCCGCCGCGACGGCTGTCGTTGTCGCGGGCTTCGCCGGGACGCTGGTCACGTCGCGCGCCATTGCCGCCGCGGCGCGTATCGCGCCCGCGGTTGTCGCGCGATTCGCGACGCTCGGGTTTCGGCGCCGGCGCTGGGGCGGCCGCTTCGATGGGCTTGGTTCGGAACCACGACAGCATCTTGTCGAACCACCCGCCTGCATTGCCTTGCGGCTCCGCCGCAACCGGCGGCGCAACAGGCTTCTCCACCGGCATCGGCGCGGGCGACGCCGGCGCGATGCCCTTGACGACGGGCTCCTGGCGCGGCTCGGCGGCTTCTTCCTTCTTGGCCTTGATCGGGTCGATCTCTTCCGGACGCGCGACCATGTCGAACGACATCGGCAGCGGCTCGTTGTGGTTGAGCTCGTCGTGGCGCAGGCGCTCGATCGTGAAATTCGGCGTCTCGAGATGCTTGTTCGGCACCAGCAGCACGTTGACCTTGAAGCGCGTCTCAATCGTCAGTACGTCGTTGCGCTTTTCGTTCAGCAGGAACGTGGCGACGTCGACGGGAACCTGTGCGACGACCTGCGCGGTGTTGTCCTTCATCGCCTCTTCCTGCAGGATCCGCAGGATGTGCAGCGCGGTCGATTCGGTGCCGCGGATGTGGCCGACGCCATGGCAGCGCGGGCAGGGGATGT
>JBDTWY010000116.1:0-5835 GCA_040006455.1 Betaproteobacteria bacterium
ATATTTGTGCGATTACAAGACCGAATGTATGCTCATGAGCGCTCCGGCGTCGGGCATGGGGTTGCGAGAGACGCCATTGCGTTTGCTACCGGCGGTGCCGGTAGCAAACGCACATACTCATCACCTCGAGGAGGCTCTGATGCTAAACCGTACGCGTATTGCCGCTGCCATTGCAATGCTTGCCGCCGGAGCCGTGACCGCAGCGCCGCCGAAGGTGGTGACGCTGCCGAACTCCGATCCGCAGTGTTTCGCGCCGTGGGCCACCAATACCAAGTTGTTCCAGTATCCCGCGAAGAAGGGGCCATACCGGATCGCGCTCGCCAACGGCTACATTGCCAATACCTGGCGCATTCAGATGATCAAGACAGCCAAGGCTTATGCCGCGCAGCCCGAAGTGGCGGCCAAGCTCAAGGAATTCAAGGTCGTCTCCACCGGCGAAGACGTCGCCGCGCAGATTGCGGCGATCAACAACTTCATCGACTCCGGCTACGACGCGATCGTGGTGAATGCGCAGAATCCGGCGGCCTTCAGGCCGGTGATCAAGCGCGCCAACGATGCGGGCGTCGTACTGGTGGCGTTCGA
Organism: Betaproteobacteria bacterium; assembly: GCA_040006455.1. GTDB lineage: Bacteria > Pseudomonadota > Gammaproteobacteria > Burkholderiales > Casimicrobiaceae > VBCG01. Next base: position 583 of record JBDTWY010000116.1, read on the forward strand.
CAACATTCTCGACACGGAAGAGGCGATCAACGTCAATGTCGACCAGAACGGCCTCGGCAAGTACTGGGCCGAATGGCTGGTGAAGAACGTGCCGAACGGCGGCAAGGTGCTCGAGGTGCGGGGTGTCTCGGGAACCTCGGTCGATCGCGATCGGCATGAGGGCATCCAGCAGGTATTGAAAGCGTCAGGCAAGAAGTGGGACACGGTCGAAGTGATCGGTAAATGGGACGATCCGACGGCGCAGAAGGTGACGGCCGACGCGATCGCCGTGCACAAGAAGTTCGATGGCATCACCGCGCAAGGCGGCGACACTGGCGTCGTGCAGGCGATGATCGACGCCAAGCATCCGTTCGTGCCCTTCGGCGGCGAAACCGAGAACGGATTCCGCAAGTTCTGCAGCAAGTACGGCGCGCAGGGGCTCAAGTGCGCGTCGGCCGGCACCGGGCCGGCCCAGGTCGCGGTGGCAATCAAGACCGCGATCGCGGCGCTCGAAGGCAAGGTCGTGCCGCAATCGGTGAAGTTGCCGCTCGCGAAGGCAGAATACCCGAACATGAAGGAAGGGTCTGACTTCTACCCCGCGCAGAGCGACAACTTCTTCGTCGGCAACGCGTTCCCCACCTGCGGCATCAACTTCACCGCGCAAGAAATCATGGGGCAGAGCGAAGCGAACAAGTAGCAGAGGGTGCGGGGATCCCGGTCCCCGCATTCGCCCATGAGCGCCTTGGGATGGCCATGCGGCCCATGCCGCAGGTGCGCGGCAACGTGAGGGGCCCATTTGTGAGCCTGTTCGTCATGCAAGGCGTCTCCAAGCGCTATGGCGGCGTGCACGCGCTGCGGGACGCCGCGTTGGTGATCGAGCCCGGCCGCATCCATGCGGTACTCGGCGAGAATGGCGCGGGCAAGTCGACGCTGATCAAGATCATGGCGGGCGTCGTCGCGCCCGACGAAGGCCGCATGCTGCTCGACGGGCAACCGGTCTCGTTCGCGTCGCCGGCCGCGGCCAATGCGGCCGGCATCGCCTGTATCTTCCAGGAACTGTCGCTGATCCCCGATCTTTCGGTGGCGGACAACATCGCGATAAGCAACCCGCCGCGCCGCTTCGGGCTGATCGACCGAAGAGCGCAGCGCCGCATGGCCGAGGAGGCGCTGGCGCGCGCGGGCGCCGACAACATCCATCCAATGGCGCTGGTCAAGGACCTGTCGCTGTCGCGGCGGCAGATGGTCGAGATCGCCAAGGCGCTCGCCCGAAAGCCGCGGATCCTGATCCTCGATGAAGCCACATCGGCGCTGACCGCTGCCGACGTCACCCGGATCTATGGCGTGCTGAAGCGGCTGCGCTCGGAAGGACTCGCGCTGGTCTACATTTCGCACCGGATGCACGAGATCGTCGAGTTGGCGGACGAGTGCACGGTGTTTTGCAACGGCCGCAGCGTCGCCAGTTTCGCTGCGGGCGTGAAGACCGACAATGAAATCGTCGAGCTGATGATCGGCCGCGAGTACAACGCCGCGTTTCCGTCTCGCGTGGCGCGCGTGGCGAGCAATGCGGCGCCGCTGCTCGAGGTGCGGCACCTTGGCTGGACCGGCCGACTCAACGACATCTCGTTTCAACTGCGCGCCGGCGAGGTGATCGGCCTCGGCGGACTCGATGGCCAGGGCCAGCGCGAGTTGCTGCTGGCGCTGTTCGGAGTGCTGCACGCGACGACGGGCGAGGTGCTGGTCGATGGACGGCCGATGACCATCAGTGGTCCGCATGCCGCGAAGCGCAAGAAGATCGGCATGGCGCTGATCCCCGAGGACCGCAAGACCGAGGGCCTGATGCTGCCGATGTCGGTGCGCGACAACCTCTCCTTTGCGGCGCTCGGAACGCTGTCGCGCTGGGGCATCATCGACAGGCCGGCCGAACGCGACGCGGTCGAGCGGATCGTGCGGCTGCTTGCCGTGCGCACCGACGGCACCGAAATGCAGGCCGCGTCTCTCTCCGGAGGCAACCAGCAGAAACTCGTCATCGGCAAGTGGTTGATGATGGCGCCACGCATCGTCCTGTTGAACGATCCGACGCGCGGCATCGACGTCGGCACCAAGCAGGAGATGTATCTGCTGCTTCGCGAACTCGCCGGCGCCGGCGCGGCGATTCTGTTTTACTCGACCGATTACGACGAGCTGGTCGGCTGCTGCGACCGTGTGCTGGTGATGTACGACGGCGCGGTCAAGTGCGAACTGACAGGTGCCGAGATCACCGAACGTGCGCTGATCAGCAATGCCTTGAACATCGGTGCAGAAATCGTCAAAGGCCACGCAATGCAGGCGACCGCGACGTGAGCGGCGGCTGGTCCTATGGTCTGCGCGAGCACAAGGGTACGCTGCTCGCGTTCGCGGCCTTCGTCATGATGTTCACGATCTACGCGACCAACCATCCTGCGGGCCTCAATGCCAACGTCGCGACGACCGCGGCCAACAAGGGCGTACTGCTCGCGATCGTCGCGATGGCGCAGACGCTGGTCGTGCTCACGTCGGGCATCGACCTGTCGGTCGGCATGGTAATGGTCCTCGCCAATTGCCTTGCCTCGTGGACCGTGGTCGGCTCGCCGCTGATGACAACGCTGGGCGTGCTGGAAGTTCTGCTCGCCGGTAGCGTTTGCGGCGCAATCAACGGGCTCATCGTGATCTACGGACGGCTGCAGCCGATCGTCACGACCATCGCCACCGGGTCGGTGTTTTACGGGGTCGCGCTCGCGCTGAGACGCGTTCCCGGCGGCGACGTCAACGCATCGCTGGCCGATGCGCTCACCGGCCAGTTGCCCGGCGGCGTGCCAGCCAGCCTGGCGCTGCTGCTTGCGCTGGTTGCGATCGTATGGCTGCCTTACCGGCGCTCTGCGATCGGCCGCGCCGCCTATGCGGTCGGATCCTCCGAGGTCGCTGCCTACATGTCGGGGGTACCGATCCGCCGTGCCAAGTTCGTCGCCTACACGCTGTCGGGGCTGCTCGCCTCGGTGGCCGGGCTGTTCCTCACCTTCATCACCTACACGGGAGAAGCATCGGCCGCCAACGGCAGTACCTACACGCTGTATTCGATTGCCGCGGTGGTGCTTGGTGGCGTCTCGCTGTTCGGCGGCTCTGGCAGCGCGATCGGCGCGATATTCGGTGCGCTGATGTTCCGCACCATCGGCGACCTGCTCTTTGTATTCAACGTGGAACCGTTGTGGCAGCCACTGTTCCAGGGCGTGGTGCTCGTCGCAGCGGTGTGCATGGGCTCGGTCCGGCTGCTGCGCATCCGCAACCGTCTCGACTTGTATGGCTGAGGCACCCGGTCCGGCGAGGCGCTCGCTTGGCATGTTACGCGGCCGCTTGGGCAACATGTGCCGACACGTCGACCCGGCCATTGCCTGTGCATTCGGCTGCATCGTCGTCGTGCTGCTGATCGGCAGCCTCTATTCGACCAATTTCCTGTCGCCGGAATACCTGCTACAGCAGCTAAAGGTCGCTTCCTTCCTCGGCGTCATCGCGACCGGAATGATGATCGTCATCCTGTTGGGCCAAATCGACCTGTCGGTGCCATGGGTCGTCGCCGTCGGCGGCATGATGGCGACAGCAGCCACCGGCTGGGGGCCGGTCGGCGAGGTACTGGCGATTCCGGTCGGCATAGGTTGCGGCATTGCGCTGGGACTGGTCAGCGGTGTCGGCGTGGCGTTCCTGCGCATCCCGTCGATGGTCGTCACCCTGGCGGTGAACGCGGTCGCTCAGGGACTGATGGTCGTGCATACCGGGGGCTTCTCGCCGCAGGACTCGTCGTCGCTGGCGATGCGCTTCATCGCCACGGGCCACACCCTGCTCGGCATTCCGAATGCGTTGCTGGTGTGGGTTGCGATCGGGGCCGCCGCGGTTTTTCTGCTCACCCGCACGACGTTCGGCCGAACGGTCTATGCGATCGGTAACCGCGAGCGTGCCGCTTACCTCTCCGGCGCGCGCACGCGCACGGTCGTGATGGCGGCGTTCGCGATCTCCGGGGGCCTCTCTGCCTTCGGCGGCGTGCTTCTCGCCGGCTACGCGAGCAAGGCTGCCCAGGCGATGGGCGATCCCTATCTGTTGCCGGCGATCGCCGCGGTGGTGCTCGGCGGCACTTCGATCCTCGGTGGGCGCGGGAACTATCTCGGCACGGTGGCCGGCGTCATCCTGATCACGCTGCTGCAGTCGATCTTGTCAGTGATGCAGATGGAGGAATTCGGCCGCCACATCACCTATGGCGTCGTGATTGTCGCGATGCTGTTGATCTATGGCCGCGGCCGGCGGCATTCGGATTGATCGGAGCACGCCACCATGGCACTGAAGCTCACACCCAGTTTCGAAGTCATCGATCCGCGCTTTCAGAGGCTGGCATTGCCGTACGTGCATGTCGATAAGCTCTACACCGGTTGCCGCTGGGCCGAGGGACCCGCGTGGTTCGCGGCCGGGCGCTATCTCGTCTGGTCCGATATCCCGAACGACCGCATGCTGCGCTGGGACGACACCGACGGCTCCGTCTCGGTATTCCGCCAGCCGTCGATGAACAGCAACGGCAACACCGTCGACCCGCAAGGCCGGCTGGTCTCGTGCGAACACCGCAGCCGCTGCGTGTCGCGCACCGGGTTCGACGGCAGCCGTACCGTGCTGGCCGACCGCTACAACGGCAAGCGCTTCAACTCGCCGAACGACGTGGTGGTCAAGAGCGACGGCAGCATCTGGTTCAGCGATCCGAGCTACGGCATCGACTCGGACTACGAAGGCGACGCGGCACCGAGCGAGATCGGTGACTGCAACGTCTACCGCATCGATGGAGCGAGCGGCCGCGTCACCATCGTCGCCTCGGACTTCGTGCAGCCAAACGGCCTGGCGTTCTCACCTGACGAATCGCTGCTATACATCGCCGACACGGGCCTCACGCACAAGGTCAACGGGCCGCATCATGTGCGGCGCTTCAAGGTGTCCGCAGACGGCTGCTCGCTCGCGGGGGGCGAGGTATTCTCCGTTTGCCCGGTGGGCCTGTACGACGGCTTTCGCGTGGATGCGCACGGCAACCTGTGGACGTCGGCCGGCGATGGCGTGCACTGCATCGCCACCGATGGTTCGTTGCTTGGCAAGATCCTGATTCCCGAATCCGTTGCCAATGTTTGTTTCGGCGGCCCGAAACTCAATCGCTTGTTCATCTGTGGCACCACGTCGATTTATTCGGTGTTCCTGAACACGTGCGCGGCGAATGTATTGGGCGCTCCCGTTGCT
>JBDTWY010000117.1:0-5658 GCA_040006455.1 Betaproteobacteria bacterium
GCATCTGCACGCGCAGCTTGGCGTCGAGGTTCGACAACGGCTCGTCGAACAGGAACACCGCCGGCTCGCGGACGATCGCGCGTCCCATCGCCACGCGCTGTCGCTGGCCGCCCGACAGCTGGCGCGGTCGCCGGTCGAGCAGCGGCGCGAGCTCGAGGATCGCCGCCGCGCGATTGACGCGCGTCTCGATGTCCTTCTTCTCGAAGCCGCGGATCTTGAGGCCGTACGCCATGTTCTCGCGCACGCTCATGTGCGGGTACAGCGCGTAGTTCTGGAACACCATCGCGATGTCGCGATCCTTCGGCTCGAGGTCGTTGACGATGCGATCGCCGATGGCGATTTCGCCGGCGGTGATCGGCTCGAGGCCGGCGACCATTCGCAGCAACGTCGACTTGCCGCAGCCCGACGGGCCGACGATGACGATGAACTCGCCGTCGGTCACGTGCATCGTGATGCCGTGGATCACCTCCTGCGTGAGGTAGGTTTTCCTGACGTTGCGAAAATCGACTTGAGCCATGGTTTTTTCAGTGACGGCTATTTTTCCGTTTCGACGAGACCCTTGACGAACCACCGCTGCATCAATATCACCACCGCCACCGGCGGCAGCATTGCGAGCATCGCGGTCGCCATCACCAGGTGCCACTCGGTGGCGGCATCGCCGCCAGTGATCATCCGCTTGATGCCGATCACCGTCGTGTACATCGACTCGTCGGTGGTGACGAGCAGCGGCCACAGGTACTGGTTCCAGCCGTAGATGAACTGGATGACGAACAGCGCGGCGATGCTGGTGCGCGACAGCGGCACGACGACGTCCCAGAAGAACCGCATCGGCCCGGCGCCGTCGATGCGCGCCGCCTCGGCAAGCTCGTCGGGAATCGTCAGGAAGAACTGGCGGAACAGGAACGTCGCCGTCGCCGACGCGATCAGCGGGATCGTCAGGCCGGCATAGGTGTTGATCATGCCGAGGTCGGACACGACCTTGTACGTCGGCAGGATGCGCACTTCGACCGGCAGCATCAGCGTGACGAAGATCATCCAGAAGAACAGCATCCGGAAGCGGAACTTGAAGAACACGATCGCGAACGCGGACAGCAGCGAAATCGCGATCTTGCCGATGGCGATCGTCAGCGCCATGACGAGGCTGTTGTACATCATCTGGCCCACCGGCGCGGTGGAGCCCTTGGTGGATCCGTGTCCCAGCACGAACCCGTAGTTCTCGAGCAAGTGACCGCCGGGGTAGAGCTGCATCGGCGCCGCCATGACGTCGACAGCGGTCAGCGTCGACGCGACGAACGTCACCCACAGCGGAAACGCGACGATCGCGATGCCGACAATCAGCAGCGCGTGGCGCAGGAACGTCAGGAAGGGGCGGTGCTCGATCATCGCGTCAGTACTGCACCTTGCGCTCGATCCAGCGGAACTGCACGATGGTGAGGCCGATGACGATCGCCATCAGGATCACCGACTGCGCCGACGAGCCGCCAAGGTCGAGGCCCTTGAAGCCGTCCTGGTACACCTTATAGACGAGGATTTCGGTGGCGTTCGCCGGGCCGCCCTGCGTGGCGGCATCGACGATCGCGAACGTGTCGAAGAACGCATAGACGATGTTGACGACGAGCAGGAAGAACGTCGTCGGCGACAGCAGCGGGAACACGATCGTCCAGAAGCGGCGCATCGGTCCTGCGCCATCGATTGCAGCCGCCTCGATCAGCGACTTCGGAATCGACTGCAGCCCGGCGAGGAAGAACAGGAAGTTGTAGCTGATCTGCTTCCACACCGCGGCGATGATGATCAGCGTCATCGCCTGTCCACCGTTCAGCAGGTGATCCCAGTGGATGCCGACGGCTGCCAGCGCGTGCGAGATGAGGCCCAACGACGGGCTGAACAGGAACAGGAACAGCACCGCGGCAACGGCGGGCGCGACCGCGTAGGGCCAGATCAGCATGGTCTTGTAGAACGTTGCACCGCGCACGACGCGATCGGCCATCGCCGCGAACAGCAGCGCGACCGAGAGGCCGACGACGGCGACTGCTACCGAGAACTGCATCGTGATCTTGAACGACTCGAGATAGTTCGCGTCGTTGAAGAGCGCCTGAAAATTCTCGAACCAGACGAACGTCGAGCGGTTGCCGAACGGATCCTCGAGCAACATCGACTGCCACAGCGCCTGCATCGCCGGCCAGAAGAAGAAGATCAGCGTGATCGCGATCTGCGGCGCCACCAGCGCGTAGGGCAGCCACTTCGAGCGGAAGACGACGCGTTTTTCAGTGGCCATGGATCAGGATCGTTCGCGCGTACCTGGCCGTCATTCCCGCGAAAGCGGGAATGACGGCATCGATGAAGCCCGCCGTCACCTTGCGCGGGGATGACGGCATCGATGAACCGCGCCGTCACCTTCGCGGGGGACGACGGCTACTTGTTGGCGCGCTGGAATTTTTCCAGGATGTCATTGCCGCGCTTGACGGCGGTGTCGAGTGCTTCCTTGGGCGACTTCTTGCCGGTCCACACGCCTTCCAGCTCTTCCTCGATCACCGTGCGTACCTGCACGAAATTGCCGAGGCGCACGCCGCGCGAATTACTGGTCGTCTTGACGATCATCTGCTCGACGGCGATGTTCGGGCCGGGCGTCTTTTCGTAGAAGCCCGACTTCTTCGTGAGCTCGTACGCGGCCGTGGTAATTGGCAGGTAACCAGTGGCCTGGTGCCATTCGGCCTGGATCTCGGGCTGCGACAGGAACGTGAAGAACTTGGCCACGCCCTTGTATTCCTCCGGCGTGTGGCCGCTCATCACCCACAGGCTCGCGCCGCCGATGATCGAGTTCTGCGGCGCACCCGGGATGTCCGGGTAGTACGGCAGTTGCGACACGCCGAACTTGAACTTGGCATTCTTGGTGATGTTGGCGAATGCGCCGGAGCTCGACATCAGCATCCCGCACTCACCGCTCGAGAACTTGGCTTCGGCTTCGTTGGTGCGGCCGGCGTAGCTGACGAAGCCCTTGTCCATCCAGTTCTTGATGTTCGTGATGTGGCGAACCTGCAACGGGCCGTTGATGGTCAGCCGCGCGTCGAGACCGCCGAAGCCGTTCTGCTTGGTGGCGAACGGCAGGTTGTGCCACGAGCTGAAATTCTCGAGCTGCGTCCACGACGGCCAGCCGAACGTGAAGCCGCACTTTTCACCCGACGCCTTGAGGCGCGCGGCGTCCGCGGCGACCGCGGGCCACGTCGTCGGCGGCTTGTCGGGGTCGAGGCCGGCGCGCACGTACGCGTCCTTGTTGATGTAGAACACCGGCGTCGAGCTGTTGAACGGCATCGACACCAGCTTGCCTTCGGGCGTCGCGTAGTAGCCGTACACCGCCGACACGTAGGCCTTCGGGTCGAACTTCTCGCCGGCGTCGGCCATCAGCTGCCACACGGGCTTGATCGCGCCCTTCGAGTACATCATCGTCGCCGTGCCCACTTCGAACACCTGCACGATCGCGGGCGCGCTCTTCGCACGGTACGCGGCGATCGCGGCGGTCATCGACTCGGGATACGTACCCTTGTAGACGGGGACGATCTTGTAGTCGTTCTGGCTCTTGTTGAAACGGTCGGCGATGCTCTGCACGCGGTCGCCCAACGCGCCCGTCATCGAATGCCAGAACGAGACTTCGGTCACTGCCGAGGCAGCGCCGGCGAAGCCCAGCAAAGCGGCAAACGCCGCCACACGGATGGATCCGGAACGAAACGACATTTATTCTCTCCTTGGGGAAACGGGCATTCTGCCTTCTTGGAGTGGCGATTCTATTGCAATCGGACGTCGCGCACGATAGCAGATTGCACCGTGCAAATCGGCGTCGGAGTCAAAACCGCCATTTGGGGTCGGAGTCAAACGCGCGGGTTTTACTCCGACCCCAACCTGCTCGATGGCGATGCGTCGCGATTTACCCGCCGACTCCCGCTTGCGGGAGCGGGTTGGTTGAGGGCGTCAGTCGTCGGCGTGCGAAGGAGCGGCGGCCGGCGCAGTGGCCGGATGCGTGACGCCGTCGAACGACTCGGAGCGGCGATGCCGCGCCAGCAATGTGTACGCGGTGGGCACGACGAACAGCGTCAGCAGCGTGCCGAAGGTCATGCCGCCGGCGATGACGAAGCCGATGGGCCGGCGCGATTCGGCACCGGCGCCGAGCGCCAGCGCGAGCGGCATCGCGCCCAGCACCATCGCGCCGGTGGTCATCAGGATCGGCCGCAGCCGCAAGGTCGCGGCGTCGACGACCGCATCCATCAAGCTTTCGCCCTTGTCGCGCAACTGGTTGCTGAACTCGACGATCAGGATGCCGTGCTTGGTGATGAGGCCCACCAGCGTGACGAGCCCCACCTGGCTGTAGATGTTGAGCGTCTGCCCGCCGAGGTAGAGCGCGACCAGCGCGCCGGTCATCGACAGCGGCACCGACAGCATGATGACGAACGGGTGCACGAAGCTTTCGAATTGCGCCGACAGCACGAGATAGATGAACGCCAGCGCCAGCACGAACGTGAAATAGATTTCCGAGCCCGACTTGCGGAATTCGCGCGACTGGTTGTCGAGGTCGGTCTGAGCGGTCCCCGGCAGCGTCGCCTTGGCCGCCGCATCCATTGCCGCGAGGCCCTCGCCGATCGAATAGCCCGGCGCCAGCGTGCCCGTGATCTTGACCGCGCGCAGCCGGTTGAAGTGGTTGAGCGATTGCGGCGACACGCCTTCGTGCACGTCGACCAGGTTGCTAAGCTGCACCATGTTGCCGTCGCGCGCGCGCACGTAGGCGTCGCTGATGTCCGCCGGCACCGTGCGATCGGCGGCGGCCGCCTGCACGATCACGTCGTACTGCTCGCCGTCCTTCTTGAAGCGCGTGACCTGGCGCCCGCCGAGGTACGTCTCCAGCGTGCGCCCCAGCGTATTGACCGGGACGCCGATGTCCGACAGCTTGTCGCGCTTGATGTTGACGCGCACTTCCGGCGTGTTGAGCCGCAGGTCGGTCTGCAGGTTGAGGATGCCGGGATACTTGCGCACTTCCTCCAGCATGTTGTCGACGATGCGCTGCAATTCGGGATAGGGCACCTGCGACATCACGATGTATTCGATCGGCGTCGAGCGGAACGACTGCCCCAGTGATGGCGGGTTGATCGCGAATACCTGCGCGCCCGGCACCTGCGCCATCTTTGGCCGCAATTCCTCGGCAATCTGCTGCTGGGTGCGCGTGCGCTGCTCCCATGGCTTGAGCCTCAGCACCGCGTTGCCATCGACGACGGTCGGATAGCCGGAGATCGCCGTCCACGCTTCCGCCTCGGGGATCTGCTGGTACATCTGCTCGACCGGCTCGATCTGGTCGGCGGTGTACTGCGGCGTCGATCCCTGTGGCGCGGTGACGGTGCCGAATACCACGCCGCGATCCTCGGTCGGCGCGAGCTCGCTCTTGAGCTGCGTGAACGTCACGGCGCCCAGCGCGAACACGGCGACCCACGCGCCGGCGACCACCAGCCGATGATGCAGCGCCCAGATCAATGCGCGCCGATAGCCGTTGGTGAGCGCGACGATCCAGCCTTCGATCAGGTTGTAGCTCCACGAGTGCTTGTCCTGGTGCCGCAGCAACAGCGAGCACATCATCGGCGACAGCGTCAGCGCGACGAAGCCCGACACCAGCACCGCGCC
>JBDTWY010000118.1:0-5562 GCA_040006455.1 Betaproteobacteria bacterium
CCGCCTCGGCGCGCGTGAGGCTCACCGCCGACAGCAGCGCCGCCTCGGTGTGCACGACGCGCATGCCGCGACCGCCGCCGCCGCCGGCCGCCTTGATGATCACCGGGTAGCCGACCTCGCGCGCGATGCGCACGACTTCCTTGGGATTTTCCGGCAGCGCGCCTTCGGAGCCGGGAACGCAGGGCACGCCGCTCTTGGCCATCGCCGCCTTGGCGCTCACCTTGTCGCCCATCAGGCGGATCGTGTCGGGACGCGGGCCGATGAACACGAAGCCGGACTTCTCGACCTTTTCGGCGAAGTCGGCGTTTTCGGACAGGAAGCCATAGCCCGGATGGATCGCCTGCGCGTCGGTCACTTCGGCGGCGGCGATGATTGCCGGAATGTTGAGGTAGCTCAGCGCCGACGGCGGCGGCCCGATGCACACGGATTCGTCGGCGAGCCGCACGTACTTGGCGTCGCGGTCGGCTTCGGAATGCACGACCACCGTCTTGATGCCGAGCTCTCGGCATGCGCGCTGGATGCGCAACGCGATCTCGCCACGATTGGCGATCAGGATCTTGTCGAACAGCGCGGCGGGTTTGCGGGTAGCCAAGGGATTCGTCGATTCAGCGTGGGGTCGAGCGGACCGCGGAGGCGCACGCGCCCGGCCGCGATCGACCGATGAGGGAAGCGCCTGTCAGCGGCACGCGGAAGGGTTTGCGGCGATTCAGCCGATGACGAACAGCGGCTGGCCGAATTCCACCGGCTGGCCGTTTTCGCACATGATCGCCTTGATGACGCCGGCCTTGTCGGATTCGATCTCGTTCATCAGCTTCATCGCCTCGACGATGCACAGCGGATCGCCTTCCTTGATCGTGTCGCCCACTTCGACGAACGCCTTGCCGCCGGGCGACGCCGAGCGATAGAACGTTCCCACCATCGGACTCTTGACGACATTGCCTTGCGGCGTCGGCGACGCCGGCGCCTCGGCGCCCGGCACCGGAGCGGTGTTGGCCTGCTGCGCGGTGGCGATCACCGTCGCCGGCGGCGCCTGCGTGTGCGCCGGCGCCGAACGTGTGATGCGCACGCGCTCCTCGCCTTCCTCGATCTCGAGCTCGGCGATGCCAGACGATTCCACCAGCTCGATCAGCGTCTTCAGTTTGCGCAGGTCCATCGGCGTCAGTGCTCCAGGCGATCCAGCGCGTAGTCGACGGCGAATTCGTAGCCGCGCGCGCCGAGGCCGGCGATCGTGCCCACGGCCTTGTCGGAAAAATAGGAATGATGTCGAAACGCTTCGCGCGCATGGACGTTCGACAGGTGGACTTCGACGAACGGAATCGCGACGCCGCTCAACGCATCGCGAATGGCGACGCTCGTGTGGGTGAAACCGGCCGGATTAATGACGATGAAGCCGATGCGCTCGCCGCGCGCGGCATGGATGCGATCGACGATCACCCCCTCGTGGTTGCTCTGGAAGGTTGCGAGCCGGACGTTGCGCGCGCGTGCCCGTGCAGCCAGCCGCGCGTCGATCGTCGCCAGCGTGTCGTTGCCGTAGATGCCGGGTTCGCGGATGCCGAGCAGGTTGAGATTCGGCCCGTGAATCACCAGAATTGCGGCAGTTGTCGTCGCCGGACGACGACTTTTTGTCGAGGCTGTAACAGACGTCAGTTTCATGCGTGGCGGTAGGGACAAGATCGCGCATTATCCCACACGATCCGGCTCAATCAGAGAAGTTGCGTCGCGATCGACTCCAATTGCTCGGGAGATACCGGTCCCAGCTTCTGTAATGCGATCGCGCCTTCGCGGTCGATGATCACCGTGAATGGCAACGCCATCGCCGAATTGCCGAAGGCTTTCGAAAGCTCCAGCGCGCCGAAACCACCGTCGAGCGCAGGATAGTTCAAGTGGATCGATTGCGTGAATTGCCGCATTTTAGCAGCATCATCGATGCCGATGCCGACAATTTGCAGACCTTTAGCCCCGTATTTGGCCTGTGCCCGGACCAGTTCCGGCATCTCTTCGCGACACGGCGCGCACCACGTCGCCCAGAAGTTGACGACCAGCACCTTGCCCTGCCACTGGCCCAGCGATTGTGGCGTGCCGGCGAGATCGGGAAGCGAAACGCCATAAACCGCGGCGCCGCTCACCGGCGCCGGATTCGACTCGGCGATCCGGTTGCCGACGAACTTGCCGCTCAGCACTCCCGCTATCGCGATCGCGGCCATCAGCACCAGCCGCGGCAACCAGCGCCGCCACGTGGACACCAGAACCAAGTCAGCGCCCACTTCCATGCTGCGCGCCCGCCGGATTGCGCGCGAACCAATCGTGCGCCGCACGTTCACACTGTTTGGTTACTTGAGCCATGCCGGTCGGCCGATCGGCGCCACGACGACCTCGGAAGGTCCTGCGGCTGCCGCCGGAATATCCAGCGTCAACACCTGCCGCTGTGGCGGATAGCAGACGCCGACGTCGGCGCAGCCCTGTGACTCCGTCATCAGCGTCAGTTTGTGACTCGCCTGGGCGGTGGCGAGCGGCAACCGGATCACCACCAGGCCCCGGTAGGTCTCGACGTCACCGAAGAATTCGTCGTGCTTGACCTTGCCCGCCGGCAGTTCGGCCGAAATCGTGACCGGCGCGGCGCCATCGAGGTTGAATTTGAGCTTGTCGCGATACAGATAGTAGCCATCGGCGACCTTGAAACGTGCTTCCAGCGTCTGCGGATCGAGGGCGCGCGCCGACAGCGCGAACGCTTCGTGCGGCGGCAGCAGCGCGGCCGCGAACGCCGCAGCCACGGGCAGCAGCGCCAGCAGCGCGATCGCCCAGGCGCTACGCAGGTGGCGCGGCCGCATCGGCGATCCAGGCGAGGTAGGGCAGGAATCCATCGATGATAGGAATGGCAATGATCTCGGGAAGTTCGTAGGCATGCTGGTGGCGGATGGCTTTTTCGACGGCGGCGTAGCAATCGCCACGGGTCTTGATCGTCACCGGCACTTCTTTTGCTGTTTCGACTTTGCCGCGCCAGTGATAGATTGACTCAATCGGCGCGCCGATGCTGACGCAGGCCGCAAGCCGCTCGCGGACCAGCACATCGGCAAGCCGCCCGGCCGAAGCGTGGTCGGGCAGCGTGGCAAGGACGAGTATCGCCGCGGCGGTCAAGGAGTTTTCATGCGCTTCGTATTGTTTGCGATTCTAGTCGGTTTCCCGGTGCTCGACCTTTATGCGAGCCTGCGCTTCGCGCACTGGTCAGGAGTGCCCCTATGGGCGTGGCTCACGGCGTCGACGCTTTCCGGGTTCATGCTGCTGCGTAGCGAGCGCGGCGCATTTCGCGCACATACCGTCGCGGCCTTGCATGGCGAGCAGCCGCTGTTCCGTGGTCTCGTCGACAGCGGCCGCAAGGTGCTCGCCGGGCTGCTGTTCATCATGCCGGGCGTGATTTCCGACGCCTTCGCAGTGGCGCTATTGCTGTTGCCGATCAACACCAGCGAGCGATACGCGAACCCCCGCGGAGCTGACGCCATCGAAGGCGACTTTCGCCGCAACGACCGCTAGCATCGCTACCATTCGGGACGCAGGCAGGCGTCACTTCAGCCGATCGATGATCGTCGGCTGCGCGCGCCCGGCGCGCTGGTAGGCCCAGAACATCATCAGCAATCCGGCGACGATCATCGGCAGCGACAGCCACTGCCCCATCGTCAGGTTGAGCGCGAGGTAACCGAGGAAGTCGTCGGGCTCGCGCGTGAATTCGACGACGAAGCGCGCCGTTCCGTAGCCGATCAGGAACAGTCCCGACACCGCGCCCATCGGCCGCGGGCGCTTTGAAAATCCCCACAGGATCACGAACAGCAACAGGCCCTCGAGCGCGAGTTCGTAAAGCTGCGACGGATGTCGCGGCAGGTTGTCGACGCGCGGAAAGATCATGCCCCAGCTGCCGTGGGTGGGCCGTCCCCACAACTCGGCGTTGATGAAATTGCCGAGGCGGCCGGCGGCGAGACCGAGCGGCACCAGCGGTGCGACGAAATCCATCACCTCGAGCCAGCGCTTGTTGCGCGCGCGCGCGTAGAACCACATCGCGATCAGCACGCCGAGGAAGCCGCCGTGGAAGCTCATCCCGCCCTGCCACACGGCGAGAATCTCCGCCGGGTGCGCGAGGTAGTAGAGCGGCTTGTAGAACAGCACGTAGCCGAGCCGGCCACCGACGATCGTGCCGAATACGCCGTAATAGAGCATGTCGTCGACGTCGAGCGCGCGCCAGCCAGTCAGCATGTTCTGCTTCGCGCGCATCTTGCCGAGCACGATCACCGCCATGAACGCGACCAGGTACATGAGGCCATACCAGCGGATCGCGAACGGTCCCAGCGTCATGCCTGCGACGCTGAAAGGACCGAAGCCGATGGCGACCGGATCGAAGCCGGGATGGGTGATGATCATGTGTGCTTGCGGGCGCGCTCGCGCGCTTCGGCGACGAACGCGCGCACCAGCGGCGAATCGTCGTCCGCGCGGTGCGCGAGTCCGATTTCGACCGCGGGGCTTTTTTGCGTCAACGGCCGATATACCACACCGGTGCGGCGCATGTGATGCAGCGATGCCGGAACGAGCGCGACGCCCATTCCCGCGGCGACGAGGCTGACGATCGTCTGCATCTGGATCGCCTCCTGGTCGATGCGTGGCACGAACCCCTCCCGCTTGCAGAAACCGACGATCGCATCGTAGAGCCACGCGCCGGCTTCGCGCGGAAACATCAGGAACGACTCGCCCGCTAGATCCGCAAGCGAAACGCGTGCCGGCCAGCGTCGTTGCGCCGGCAGCGCGGCGACCAGCGGCTCCCAGGTGAGCGGCGTATAGGTGACCGCGGGCTCGTCCGGCCCCGGCAGCATGAAGCCCACGTCGAGCTCGCCACTGCGGATCTGCGCCGGCATCTGGTTGGTCGTGCCCTCGCGCAACGTCAGCGTGACGCCCGGGCGCGTGCGGTGAAAGCCACGTATGACCTGCGGCAGCACGCCGAAGATCGCGGTGCTGATGAACCCCACGCCGAGGCTGCCGACGTCGCCGTCGGCCAGGTGCCGCGCGCCCTCGCGCAGCGCGTCGGCGTCGCGCAACAGCCGCCGCGCCTCGGGCAGCAGCGCCGTGCCGACTGCGGTCAGGCGCACGCCACGCGTGTTGCGTGCGAAAAGCTCGACGCCGAGCTCCGTCTCCAGCGCGTTGATCGCCCGCGACAGCGGCGGCTGCGCGATGTGCAGCGCCTTGGCGGCGCGACCGAAATTGAGCGCTTCGGCGACGGCGATGAAATATCGCAGGCGGCGGAGGTCCATTGATACTTTAAAAGTATCACAAGTCGACGTTTAATGTATTGGACGGTATGAATGGGCACAAGGACAATGAAGCTTGCGCGCGCGCCCTGCCGATTCCCCGCACCCCCCAGGGACGCCGGCCGCGTTTTCATCGAAGGATCACTGCCGTGCTGCTCGACCGCCATCTGGACCGCCTGCCGCCACGCGCGGTGGCTTTCACGGCGCTCGTCATCACGTCGATGTTGTGGGGCAGCAACGCCGTGGTCGCGCGGGTGCTGCTCGACGGCATCTCCGC
>JBDTWY010000119.1:0-5442 GCA_040006455.1 Betaproteobacteria bacterium
CCCGGAAGCCATTCGCACGGTCGACGAGGGACAAGGCAAATAACCAGGCTGTCATCTTTGGGAAGATTGCCGATTTGCATCGCGAGGGGCGTGATCAAACCACCAGTCGCTGCGCCGACAAATACCACTCCCGAAACTCTTCGAAGGGCAGCGTGTCGGCGCCCTCGATTCGTCGCCGTTGTTTTCGCGACTCGAGCGCAAGTTGCGTGAAGCGTGCATGCATTTCGTCCGTGTACGATCGCTGCATCAATTCCTGCTTGATGAGTGCCGAGCGCGCCTTGACAAAGCCGGTGTACGAGCTGTCATGCGCTTCGCGCATCGCGCGCAGCACATTGGCGGAGGGCGTGCGCTCCGGATCACCCAGCGCAGCCGCCGCCGAGGCGAGCGCATCGGCGTGCGTGCTGCCGCCACGCGCGGCGTCTAGCCTGGCGGCAATCGGGCCGCAATCGCCAAGAATCTGCATTCCCCATTGCGCGAGCGTCAGCTCGGCGTTTCCCCGCTCGAGCCGCAACGCCGGCTCCCGCCCCCGCTCCGCCGTGCGATTCTGGTTGCGCCCCAGCGCCGCAATCTCTTGCGGCGTGTCCGGCGGGCTGTCGGCAAGCAGGCAATGCAACAGGAAGGCATCGAGAAACGCGATCGTGCCGGCGCCGATCCCCACCGGTTCGAAAGGATTCAGGTCCATCAGGCGCACTTCGACGTATTCGATGCCACGCTCGCGCAATGCGTGCAGCGGTCGCTCCCCTGGGCGGATCACGCGCTTCGGACGAATCACGCCGTAGAACTCGTTTTCGATCTGCAACAAGCTGGTGGCGAGCTGGTTGTACTCGCCACCGGGATTGCGAATGCCGAGCGCCTCGTACGGTGGATACGGTCGCGTCAGCGCATCCTGCAGTGATGCACCGTAGCTTTCGAGGCAGTTGTAACTCACCGCCAGTGTCGCCTGGGCATCGCTCTTGTAACCCAGGCGGCCCATCCGCAGCGACGTGCCGTGGGGCATGTGCAGCGTGTCGGCACTCAGCGGTTGCAGCCGATGCTCACGTCCGGCAACGAACGTGGAACACACCGCGGGCGACGCGCCGAACAGGTACAGCAGCAGGAACGAATGCCGGCGGAAATTGCGGATCAGCGCGAAATATTCGTCATTCGAGATGCCCGGCATCGACCAGTTGTAGTGAATGCCCGAGATGGTTTGCATGCGCCGGCCATAGCGATGACCGAGCCCCATCCGATAGACGCTCTTGGCGCGGCCCACATTCGACGTTCCATAGCGTCCGAGTGGAATCGTCTCGTCCGGCGGCAGGCCGCAAGGCATGCTCGCCGCCCATAGGACTTCGTCGCCGATTTCGCGATAGACGAACTGATGGGTTTGCGTCAGTTCGTCGAGGCAGGCGTCGACGCTCGCGTGCACGCCGGTGACGATCTCCACCTGCGATTCGCAGAAATCGGTGGTGATATGCGGATGCGTGAGCGCCGAACCGAGCGCCGTCGGATGCGGCGTCAGTGTCAGCGTGCCATTGGGTTGTGCGCGCAGGCTTTCCTTCTCGATGCCGCGGCGGATGCCCTGCAGGCGAACGTCAGACAGGTCATGCAGGTGTTGTTGCAGGCTGATCAAGCAGAATCTCCTTTGCGCTCTTCGTCATGCCGTCGAACACGGACGGGTCGGTGACATGAGGATGGTCGGGCGTCGTAATCGTAACCCGGCCACGGATGGCTCGACCGGCCGAAGTTGCGGCGGGCAGGCGATGGTCGCTCGCGACGCGCGCAGGTCACTCCCTATCCGACGCGACGCGGACCGTGTCCCAGCAACGTTGCCAGATCGCAGCGCACTAGGTCGCCGATGTTTTCGACCGTGAGCGCTGCCGGCGGATACGCGGCGACGTTCGCGGTATCGAAAGCGTAGTGACCCTGACGCGGAAACACCGTCGTCAGCCGGTCGCCCCAGACCTCCTTCATCGCCGCCAGGATGCGCAGCTTGTCGTCGACCATCACATAGCGTTCCGCCGGATACGCTTTCGCGACCGCGTCCAGCATTTTTTCCTTGTGGATGTAGATCAGCACGCGGCCTTCGACCGCGTCCCACAACCCGGAGCGCTGAAGCTTTCGCGGCTGGAACACCACGTCGCCATCCGAGAGGATGACGGTCGGGCCGAAGCCGCGAAGATGCGCGATCGCGTCGAGCGCGCCTGGATAGAGCCGATCTGCAAACGGGTAGTCGACCAGAAAGGACGACATGAGCAGCAGCCGCGAATCGTCCATATCGCCGAGGCGATAGCGTTGCAGCGCGCCGAGATAGTCCGCGTAGCCGAGCTCGTTACGAAGCTGCTCGAAGATCGCAAAGTACCGCTGGCAGCTTGCGGCGCCGAACTCGCGTTCGAGATGGCGACGAAGGTCGTCCTGCACGCGATCGTTATCGAGCAGCGTGTTGTCGCAGTCGAGAAGAAAGACCACGCCGTTGCGCGAGGTCATGCGGTTGCTCCTGATCGGTGCGGTGATCTGCCGGCGATCGTCAAGTTGGTGCGGGGCGAGCGCGTGGCGTGATACGCGGGCGCGGTGACATCGTATCAAGTGCGGCGGCCGGCGGCCCGCCGCCGCGCCACCCACCGGTGATATTCTCGCCGTTCAGTCACTGACCCCCCGACCTCCACTCGCGGCCTTCGATGCGACTCGCGGCGCAACTGACGCCCTGGCGGCTGCTCCCGAGCTACGCGATCAACGGCATCGTCGTGGCGCTGGGCATCGGCGGTATCCAGCTGCTCGCGACGTTCGCCGCAGGTCCCCACGCCGCCCAACTCATCGTCAGCGGCGCGACGTGCGCAAGCCTCGCCGACGTTCCCAATAGCGTCACGCGAACCTGGCAGCGGGTATCCGCCGCGGCGCTCCTGAGCTTCGCGGCGGCGCTGATCGTCGACCTGCTACGCCCACATCCGCTGGCTCTCGGCGCGGGCATCGCGGCAATCGGCTTTGCGGCCATGATGGTGATGAGCTGGGGCGCACGCGCCGGTGCTGTCGCATTCTCGCCGATCCTGTCGACGATCTTCGCGATGGCGGTGCCGACCACCGGTCATCCGCTGGCCGTGGCCGGGTGGAGCGCCTGTGGCGGCATCGCGTACCTGGCCTGGTCGATCGCGGCGGGCCATGCATGCCAGCGGCGCTACCGCACGCTGGCGCTGGTCAACGCGCTGCGCGGCGCCGCCGGTCTGTTTCGCTCACGCGCAGGCGTGCTGGAAGCGCACCGGCGCAGGTCCGGCGGCGAGCAACCCTTGCGCGCATGGATCCACGGCGAAACCGCGCTTGCCGACCGCCTGCAGGCGGCGCGCGACTTCGTGTTCGCCGCCACTGCGAGTCCCAAATGGCATCGCGACACCGCGATCCTGCTGCGCGTGATCGATCTGCGTGACCTGCTGCTGGCGAGCCCGCTCGATATCGAGCTGCTCGGCAATGACGCCACCGCGCAGGCGATCCTCACGCAAGTGGCGGATGCGCTGCGCGAGATCAGCGAGCAACTGGACCGGCGCGCGGGCGAGATCGGCGATGGCGTCGCGGCCGAGTCCGACGCACCGCCACGCGTCGATTTCGCCGCGCGTCTCGCCGATGTCACGATCGCGCCGGACGACGCGCGCGTTCGCCTCGTTCCGGCGCTCGTGCGCCGCCAGCAGCGGATGGCCGACGACGTCGCCCGAGTGCACCGCCTGGTGCAGGGCGCCGAGGAAGCATTGCCGTTGACGGCCGTGCAATTGCAGCGCTTCGTATCGGCCGAAGGCTGGCCGTTGCGCGCGTTGCGTTCGCAGTGGCAGCTCGACTCGCTGGTGCTGCGCCATGCCATCCGCACGGCGCTCGCGCTTTCGGCCGCGTATTTCATCGCGCTGGCGCTGCCATGGGGCTCGCATCCGTACTGGCTGGTGTTGAGCGTTGCCGTGGTGTTGCGAGGCACGCTGGGCGATACGCTCGCGCGACGCAATGCGCGGGTGCTGGGCACGGTGCTCGGTTGCCTGGTGGTCGTGGCGCTGTCGAAAGTGCCGGATCTCGACTTCCTGCGCGGCGTCTACGTGGCCGCGCTGGGAACCGCGCATGCGTTCGCGATGCAGCGCTATTGGCTCACCGCCACCGCCGCCAGCGTGATGGCGTTGCTGCAGTCGAACCTGGTCAATCCAGGCAGCAGCGGTTTCGCCATCGCCGAGCGCGTTGCCGACACCCTGCTCGGTGCGCTGCTCGCGTGGTGCTTCAGCTATGTGCTGCCGTCGTGGGAACGGCGCGGTGCGCGCAAAGTCATCGCCAACATCTTCACCAACCTGCGCGCCTACGCCGCTTTTTCATTGCGGGTGACCGCAAGCGATCCGGTCGAGGAACGGCTGCTGCGTCGCAAGGCCTACGATTCACTGGCTTCGCTCGGCGGCGCGTTGCAGCGTAGTGGCGTCGAGCCCGAACGCGTGCGGTTGCCCGTCGAGCAGATCGGCACGCTGCTCGATCACGCCGGCCGCCTGATGGCGCACCTGTCGGTCATCCGCCAGCTTCTCGCACAAATCGACACGCGCAAGGACGCGCCTTCGATGGAGGGCATTTTGCGCGACGCGCATGCATCCCTGTCCACCTATCTCGACCTCGGCAGCGCCGCTGCGCCACTGTCCGATGCCGAGGTTCCGCCGGGCCTCGATCTGCTCCCCGCGAATCCACCGGCGGACGACCTGATGCCGTGGCTCGCACGGCGCTTGCGGCTGATGATTCACGACGCCGCGCGCATGCGCGCCGCCGCAGACCCCGGTGTGACGCGCCGCGCTGCCATGGCATGATCGGCAGCCACCACTTCACGGGCCGGTCGCGCGCTCCTGCCGCGCACAAACGTGGCGCAAAGATCGTCGCGCTGGTTCCCGCCCGCAACGAAGGTGCGAAGATCGCGTTTTGCCTGCGTGCGCTGGCGCAGGTCGCCGACGCAATCGTCTATCTGGACGATTGCTCGGACGACGACACGCCGGCGATCGTGGAATCCAGTGCCGCGCAATGCCGCGTCGCGCGGATCATCCGCAACGCACACTGGCATCGGGACGAGCCGCGCGACCGCAACGCCTTGCTCGAGGCGGGGCGTGCGGTCGGCGGAACTCACTTCATCGTCATCGACGCCGACGAAGCGTTTACCGCCAACTGCGTTGAAGGCGGATTCCTGCGGGACCGCATCCTTGCGCTGCGGCCGGGCGACCGGCTCGCGCTGACCTGGATCCAGCTATGGCGCAGCACCGCTCATTATCGTTTCGACCAATCGGTCTGGACGTTCGATTGCCGGCCGTTCGTCTTCTGCGACGACGGCCGGTGTGCGTATGCGTCCGCGTTCATCCATACGCCACGGGTTCCGCTTTCGCTGCGCGGCCGCGTCCGCAAGCTCGGTGGCTACTCGCACGGCGTCATGCATTTCCAGTTCGTCAACTGGCGCAACCTGCTCGTCAAGCAGGC
>JBDTWY010000120.1:0-5328 GCA_040006455.1 Betaproteobacteria bacterium
CACAAGGGCAACATCATGAAGTTCACCGAGGGCGCGTTCCGCGACTGGGGCTATGCGCTCGCGCAGAAGGAATTCGGCGCGAAGCCCATCGACGGCGGCCCGTGGTGCGCGTTCAAGAATCCGCAGACCGGCCGCGAGATTGTCGTCAAGGACGTGATCGCCGATGCGTTCCTCCAGCAGATCATCCTGCGTCCCGGCGAGTACGACGTCATCGCCACGCTGAACCTCAACGGCGACTTCATTTCCGATGCGCTGGCGGCGCAGGTCGGCGGCATCGGCATCGCTCCGGGTGCCAACCTGTCGGACACCATCGCGATGTTCGAGGCGACGCACGGCACCGCCCCCAAGTACGCCGGCAAGGACTACGTCAATCCGGGCTCCGAAATCCTCTCGGCGGAAATGATGCTGGTCCACATGGGCTGGAAGGAAGCCGCCGACGTCATCGTCCAGTCGATGGAAAAGGCGATCCTCGCCAAGACCGTCACGTATGACTTCGCACGGCTGATGCCCGGCGCCACCCAGGTTTCGTGCTCGGGCTTCGGCAAGGCGATGATCGCCAATATGTGAAGTCAGGCGAGAGGATCGAACACGCTCGCCAGATCTCCATATAGTGAGCGCATACTTCTTTGCTAAGCGAATTCCTGCCCCCTTGCGCACTTGATAAATCCATCCAGTTGATTTGGAGATGCCGCAGTCATATACTAATCATTAGTATATTAATGATTAGTGAATGACGCAATTGCAAACCCTCAACACCGAAGACTTCGCGCGGCTTCTGCACATGACGGCACACGACTGGCGCACGGCGCTCGACCGCCGATTGCGGCCGCTCGGCCTGTCGCGCGCGACATGGATGGTGCTGGCTTTCGTGCGCAAGCTGGGAAGTCCCAACCAGACGCAGCTCGCCGACCAGCTCGGGCTCGAAGGGCCCAGCATCGTGCGGCTCATCGACCGGCTCGAGCGTGAGCAGCTGGTGGAACGCCGAGCTGGGCTGGACCGTCGCGTCAAGACGGTCCACCTGACACCCAAGGGTGAAGAGCTGTCGGCCGAGATCTGGCGGGTCGCGGGGCACCTGCGCAAAGAGCTTTTGCGCGACATCCCGATCGAGGAAGTCGAGCGCTCGATGGCGCTGCTGTCGCAATTGCATCGCCGACTGGAGCAGCTGCAATGACGCCCGGTGGCCGCAAGCGGATGTGGCAGGGGCTCGCCGGGATCGTGCTGGTCGTCGGCGGCGTGGGCGCCTATGCGTGGTACCGCGATTCGCTGGCGTCGCGCGACACCGACAACGCGTATGTCAACGCGGACATCGGGCAGATCTCGGCGCTGGTCTCGGGACAGGTCGCGCACGTCAACGTCCACGACAACCAGCTCGTGAAAAAGGGCGACCTGCTGTTCGACATCGACGCCCGGCCATTCGCAGTGGCGCTGGAAAAAGCGCAGGCGAAACTCGCGCAGGCACGGCAGACGGCGCGCCAGGACAACGCCGATGTCGGCGCCGCGCAGGCCGAAGTCGTGCGCGCGCAGGCGTCGCTCGACAATGCCAGTTCGCAGTTGAAGCGCTCGGAAGAACTGGTCACGCAGAAATTCCTGTCGCAGCAGGCGCTCGACGACGCGCGCGCCAAGTCGCGCACCGAGGCCGCCGGCGTCGCCGCCGCGCAGGCGAAGCTGCGCCGCGCGCAGGCGGCGCAGGGGGGCGTCAGCGCCAGCCCCGACGTGTTGCAGGCGCAAGCCGAGATCGCGCAGGCGAAGCTCGACCTCGAGCACACGCGGATCGTCGCCCCATCGGATGGCTGGGTGACGAATTTCTCGCTGGTCGCGGGCTCCAACGTGATGGCGAACGCGCCGATCGCCGCGCTGATCGTCGACAACAGCTTCTGGGTCGACGCCAATTTCAAGGAAACGCAGCTCGCCGGCCTGCACCCGGGACAGCCCGCCGACATCGTCGTCGACATGTATCCGAACACGACTTTCCACGGCAGTGTCGCCAGCATTTCCGGCGGCACCGGCACGGCGTTCTCGCTGCTGCCGCCGCAAAACGCCACCGGCAACTGGGTGAAGGTAACGCAGCGCGTACCGGTGCGCGTGCGCATCACCGACGCCGACGCCGAGCATCCATTGCGCGTCGGCGCCACGGCTGCGGTGACGATCCACGTCAGGTAGCGCCCGCGACCGGCGCGATGAGCGAAAAATCCAATCGCTTCATCATCACTGTCGCCATGATGTCGGCGACGGTGATGCAGGCGCTCGACACGACGATCGTCAACGTCGCGTTGCCGCACATGGCGGGCAACCTCGGCGCCAGCATGGACCAGGTGTCGTGGGTGCTGACGTCGTACCTGATCGCGGCATCGCTCGTCATGCCGCTGACCGGCTACCTGTCCGATCGCTTCGGGCGCCGGCGTTTCCTGCTGGTCAGCATCGGCGGCTTCGTCATCGCGTCGGGGCTCTGCGGACTGTCGCAGAACCTCGCCGAGATGGTGGGGTTCCGCCTGCTGCAGGGGTTGTTCGGCGCGTCGCTGATCCCGTTGTCGCAGGCGGTGATGGCGGAGACGTATCCACCGCACGAGCGCGGCAAGGCGATGGCGATCTGGGGGATGGGCGTGATGGTGGCGCCGATCCTCGGACCGACGCTCGGCGGCTGGCTCACCGAAGTCGTCAGCTGGCGCTGGGCGTTCTACCTCAACCTGCCGGTCGGCGCACTGTCGTTCTTTCTCGCGGCGACCTACGTGCCCGACACCGAAAAGCGCGCGCGCAACCTCGACTGGATCGGCTTCGCGTCGCTCGCACTGTCGCTTTGTGCGCTGCAGGTGACGCTCGACCGCGGCGAGCAGGACGATTGGTTCGGTTCGCGCTTCATCGCGTCGATGGCGGTGGCGTCCGCAGCGTTCTTCGTCCTGTTCGCGTGGCGCACGCTGACCAACCGGCGCGATCCGTTGTTCGATTTCGCCGTGCTGAAGGACCGCAACTTCGTGCTCGCGTGCACGATCATGTTCGCGATGGGGATCGGGCTCTTTGGCGGCATGCTGCTGCAGCCGATGTTCCTCGAAAACCTGCTCGGCTATCCGGCGACCGAAGCCGGCTGGGACCTCGTGCCGCGCGGCGTCGCCACGCTCGCGGCGATGATCGTCGTCAGCCGCCTGGCATCGCAGGTTGCGCCGAAGACGCTGCTGCTGTTCGGCGTCGCGTTCAGCATCGCCGGCTCGGTGCTGATGACGCGCTTGACCGCCGACATCAGCGGCGGCTGGATGATCCTGCCGCTCGCCTTGCAGGGGTTCGGGCTCGGCCTCATCTTCGTGCCGGCATCGACGATCGCGTTCGCGACGATTCCGAAACTGCTCTCTGCCGAAGCGGCTGGACTGTACAGCCTCGTGCGCTCGGTGGGTTCCGCGGTGGGCATCTCGCTGGTATCGAGCTATTTCGTGCGCTCCACGCAGGCGCACTGGGAACTGTTTCGCGGCCAGTTCAGTCCTTACCGGAGTCAGGTCACCGATTACCTCGCGGGCATGCACCTTGCACCGGGTTCGCCGATGGGTGCGCAGGTGCTGGCGAACGCACTGGCGTCACAGGCGCAGCTTGCAGCCTATGTCGACACGTTCTGGCTGATAGCCGCGAGTTTCGTCGTGATGCTGCCGGTGCTGTTGTTCATGCGCAAGACAAAACCCGGCGGGCCCGCGCCGGCGGCAATTGAATAGGCGTTCCATGTCGCGTGCACGTGAACTCCGTGGGGATGGATGGACGGAAGTGGCGGGCGGATGAACGGAAAGCGGGTGCATGGGCAACGACTTCACCAAAACAAAGGCCCGCACGAGGCGGGCCTTTGTACGGCGCGGCAACCCGAAGGTCGTCGCGCGTGAATCAAGCAGCCTGGATATTCGACGCCTGCTTGCCTTTCGGACCTTGCGTGACTTCGAACTGCACCTTCTGGCCCTCTTTCAGCGTCTTGAATCCCTGCATGTTGATTGCCGAGAAGTGCGCAAACAGGTCCTCGCCGCCGTCGTCCGGGGTGATGAACCCAAAGCCCTTCGCGTCGTTGAACCACTTCACGGTACCGGTTGCCATAAGACGTCTTCCTCACAAGTATAAGAACGGGCGTTTGGGCAGCAAGGACGACCTGTGGCGAGCCAGAAACACGGCGCGGATTCAGCGGGGTACGGCGGCACACCGGTACAGCAGCTACTGGAGCCAAACGGAGGCTTTTTTACGCGCAACCGTGCCCTGCCGTCAAGGGCCGTCCGGCTGTTCGGCTATGCTATCGAAAAAACTGTTGCATTCGTCAAACACTATCCCCACTTCCAGAGGGTGCTTGAGGCCTGAATGACTGCCCGGGAACAAAATGGCGGCGTTCTCGAAGCCGAAAAAACCCGCACCAAGCCGCCGCCGCTGTTCAAGGTTCTGCTGCTGAACGACGATTACACGCCGATGGACTTTGTGGTCGTCGTGTTGCAGACTGTGTTCGCCATGACGCGCGAGCAGGCGACGCAGGTGATGCTCCAGGTACATCGCGAAGGCATGGGCGTTTGCGGTACGTACACCCGAGAGGTGGCAACCGCCAAGGTCGAGCAGGTCACCGGCATTGCGCGCGAGCATCAGCACCCGTTGCAGTGCACGATGGAGGAGACATAGACGTTGCATGAGGCACGGCGGAATCGTCCGCCGTCGTACAGGAAGCCGGAGTCAGGCGATGATTGCGCAGGAACTGGAAGTCTCCCTCCACATGGCCTTCGTCGAGGCGAGGCAGAAGCAGCACGAGTTCATCACCGTCGAGCACCTGTTGCTGGCGATGCTGGACAATCCGTCGGCACAGGAAGTGCTGAAGGCCTGCGGCGTCGACCTCGACGAGTTGCGTGGCGTGCTCGCCGATTTCATCGCCGAGCACACGCCCCGGCTGGCTGCCCATTCGGACGCGGACACTCAGCCCACGCAGGGCTTCCAGCGCGTGATCCAGCGCGCGATCCTGCACGTGCAGTCTTCCGGCAAGAAGGAAGTCACCGGCGCCAACGTACTCGTCGCAGTCTTCGGCGAGAAGGAATCGCACGCGGTGTACTTTCTCAACCAGCGCGGCGTAACCAGGCTCGACGTCGTCAACTACATTGCGCACGGCATCACCAAGACGCCGCAGAAGAAGGACGACAAGGCCGAGGCGCGCGAAGAGGGCGAAGCCAGCGAGTCGCAAGGTGCGCTCGACGCCTACACGATCAACCTCAACAATCTCGCCAAGCAGGGCAAGATCGATCCGCTGATCGGCCGCGCGCACGAGCTCGAGCGCGTCGTGCAGGTGCTGTGCCGCCGCCGCAAGAACAATCCGTTGCTCGTCGGCGAAGCCGGCGT
>JBDTWY010000121.1:0-5273 GCA_040006455.1 Betaproteobacteria bacterium
CACAGCGTCGAGGAAGCGCTGTTCCTCGCCACCGAGCTCATCGTGATGACGCCATCGCCGGGCCGCATCGAGCACCGCTACAAGCTCGACTTCGGCAAGCGCTTCATCGAGTGCGGCAATGCGCGCGCGGTGAAGTCGGATCCCAAGTTCATCCAGTTGCGCGAGGAGATCCTCGATGTGATCCACCGCTCGCGCAACGACGAGCTGAGCGTCGCATGACGGCGCAGGATCGCGCGAGTTCCGCGCCGGCCGTCACTGCGCCGGCGCCGCCCGATGCGGCCCCCGCCGTGCCGAAGGCGCCGGCGCACCGCACGGTGAGCGGCTACAGCATCCCCGGTGAAGGCTCGAGCACCGTCATCAGCATCGTCACCGTCGCCAGCCTGCTGCTGCTGTGGTGGCTGGCGACACACCTCGGCTGGATCCGCGACCTTTTCCTGCCCACGCCGGAAAAGATCATCCAGGCGTTCGGCGACGCGTGGCGCGGCGACATCCAGGGCGGCAAGCCGCTGCCCGAGCATTTCTGGGCGAGTCTCTATCGCGTGTTCGCGGCGTTCCTGCTCGCCGTGGTCACCGCCGTGCCGGCCGGCATCGCGATGGGTGTGTCGCGGATCGCGCGCGGCATCCTCGATCCACCGATCGAGTTCTACCGGCCGCTGCCGCCGCTCGCCTACCTGCCGCTGATCGTCATCTGGTTCGGCATCGACGAAACGGCGAAGATCGTGCTGATCTACCTAGCCTGCTTCGCGCCGCTGGCGATGGCGGCGCGCGCCGGCGTGCGCGGCGTGATGATCGAGCAGATCAACGCCGCATACTCGATGGGCGCGTCCAAGTGGCAGGTGATCTGGCACGTGATCGTGCCGGCGGCGATGCCGGAGATCTTCACCGGCATGCGAATCTCGATCGGCTTCGGCTGGACCACGCTGGTCGCCGCCGAAATGGTCGCCGCCACCGAGGGCCTCGGGCAGATGGTGCTCAACGCGTCGAATTTCCTGCGCACCGACGTCGTGATGATGGGAATCGTCGTCATCGGCATCGTCGCCTATGCGTTCGACCTGCTGATGCGCTATGTCGAGCGGCTGGTCGTCCCCTGGAAGGGGAGGGTCTGACGGTTGCTGCGCTGCAACACAGCAGCGCCTTGCATGCCGGCGGCGGCACCTTTTGTCGGTGCCGCGTTGACTTTGCGCTGAAGGCTTGCGACGCTCGATCGGATGAGCACACGTCCGCACGTCCAGAAACTCGTGGAGCGCGCCAGGCTGCTGCCGGCACTCGCCACCGCCATGGTATTCCCGTGCGACAGCGAGTCGCTGCAGCTCGCGCTGTCGGGCTCGTTCGCAGGCTTTCTGGCGCCGGTGCTGGTCGGCCCGGACGCACGCATCCGCGACGTCGCCAACCGCGCCGGCGTCGACATTTCGCGGCTGGCGATCGTCAACACGCCCGACGACCCCAAGGCCGCGGCGATGCAGGCGGTGCGCCTGGCGGTCGAAGGCCGGGTGGCCGCGCTCGTCAAGGGCGCGATGTCCGACGGCGAATTGCTGGGGCCGGTGGCGGCGCTCGATTCCGGGCTGCGCACCGATTCGCGGCTGTCGCACGCGGCGTTCCTCGACGTGCCGGGGATGAACCGCTGGCTGCTGGTCGCCGACGCGCTGCTCAACGTCACGCCCAACCTGGCGGCGAAAAAGGACATCGTGCAGAACACCGCGCGCCTCGCGATGGCGCTCGGCCAGGCTGCGCCCAACATCGCGCTGATTGCCGGCATGGACGTCGTGGCGACCGCGTTGCCTTCGACGTCCGAGGCGGCGGCGCTCAAGTCGATGGCACTCGAGGGGCTGTTCCCGGGCGCCGTGATCGAAGGTCCGATGCTTCCCGACATGGCGCTGCGAGTCGACGATGCGCGCTCCAATCCTGCGCGCAACGAAATGGCGGGACGCGCCGACGTGCTGATCGCGCCGACGCTCGAAGCCGCGGTGATGGTGTTGCGCACGCTGACCGGGATCACGCAGGGTCTCGCGTGCGGCATCGTGCTTGGCGCCAAGGTGCCGATCGTCGTCCCCGCGCGCAGCGACTCGATGGAAATGCGGATGGCCTCCTGCGTGATCGCGTCACTCGCCGCAGCACACGCGGCCGCCTCCGCGCGGCAGGCGTCGGCGGCGGCGATCGTGCCGGCGGCAGCGTCGCGCGTCGCCGCCTGATCAGGCGCTAATCGCGCGCAGAGGTTGCGCGCAACGGGCCCGCGACGGCATCATCGCGGTTCGCGTCACTTCCTTGCCGGTTTTGTCCCCGACCACTCCCCTGCCCCGCGAAGCACGGCTATCGCGACTGCTGCCTTTTCTCGCGTGGCGCCACCGCGTCAACCGCACGACGTTGCGCGCCGACGCGATCGCCGGACTGGTGGGTGCGGCCGTCGTGCTGCCACAGGCGATCGCGTACGCGACGCTCGCCGGCCTGCCGCCGCAATACGGGCTGTTCGGCGCCATCGTGCCGGTGATCGTCGCGGCGCTGTGGGGATCGTCGTGGCACCAGGTTTCCGGGCCGACGAACACGATGGCGCTCGCGGTGTTCGCGATCGTCACCCCGCTGGCCATTCCCTTCAGCGAAAGCTACATCTCGCTGGTGCTGACGCTGATGCTGATGCTCGGGCTCGTGGAGCTCGCGCTCGGCGCCGCGCGGCTTGGCGCAATGGTCAATTTCATTTCGCACACGGTGATCATCGGTTTCACCGCCGGCGCGGGCATCCTGATCATCGTCGGACAGCTCGCGAGCTTCTTCGGCGTGACGATCACCGCCAACGCCGACATCGTCGACACGTTGCGGCAACTCGTCGCGCAATGGCGCAACATCGATCTGGCGACGGTGGCGGTCGGCCTCGTGACGATGGCGGCGGCCTTCGCCGGCCGCCGCCTGTTCCCGCGAATTCCCTACATGATCACCGGGCTGGTCGTGGGCACGCTGCTCGCGTGGCTGTTCGCGCGCTCGGGATTCGCCCATGTGCGAACGATCGGCGCGCTGCCGTCGGCGATTCCGCAGTTGTCGCTGCCGTCGTTCGACTTCGCCGACTGGCGCCGGCTCGCACCCGGCGCGCTGGCGCTGACAGCACTGGCGCTGGCACAGGCGGTGTCGGTGGCGCGCGCGGTGGCCACCAAGACCGGGCAGCGACTCGACGGCAACCAGGAGTTCATCGGCCAGGGCTTGTCCAACATCGCCGGGGCATTCACGTCGTCGTTCCCGACGTCCGGCTCGTTCAACCGGATCTGGGTCAACGTCGAGGCCGGCGCGCGCACTCCGCTCGCCGCGGCGTTCTCCGGGCTATGGCTGATGCTGCTGCTGTTCGTGCTTGCGCCACTCGCAGCGCTGCTGCCGTTCGCGACGATGGCGGGACTGCTGTTCATCGTCGCGTGGGGATTGATCGACTTCGCGCAGATCCGCAGCATCGCGCGCACGCAGACGAGCGAAGCCTGGATCCTCGCGATCACGCTGATCGCGACGCTCACCGTGCAGCTCGAGTTCGCGATCCTGGTGGGCGTGCTGGCGTCGTTCTTCGTCTACCTGCAACGCACGACGCGACCGCGCGTCACGCGCATCGTCGTCGACACCGCCGACGTGCGCGCGACGGACACCGGCGTCACGCGGGCATCCATCGACGTGCTGCGCATCGACGGTTCGCTGTTCTTCGGCGCCACCGACCACGTGCGCGACCGCCTCGACGCGGCACGTGCCGAGCAACCGTCGGCGCGGCACGTGTTGCTGGTACTGAGCGGCGTCAATTTCATCGACATCGCCGGCGCAGAGCTGCTCGCCGAACGCGCCAACGCGTTGCGCCAGCAGGGCGCAACGCTGTGGATCGCGTACCTGCGGCCGTCGGTACGCGCGGTGCTCGAGCGCGGCGGCTACATGCAGTCGATCGGCGCCGAGCACGCGTTCGACATGGACGACGACGCGCTGCGCGCGATCCGTGCCGAAATCGACGCGAAGTCGGCGGCCGTGATCCCGGAAACCGTCTGACGCTCTACTGCGCGACCTTTTTCATGCTGCGCACGCGGATCGCCGGCACGCTGACCGGCGACGCGGCGACCGGCACGTCGGCGCCGGCGACGCAGTCGACGAAATAGCGCTTACTACCGTCGATCTCCTCTTCGACGAGGCCGTGGATGTCGGTGTCGAAGCCGGGGAAGCGCGCGTTGAAGTCGCGCGCGAACTGCAGGTACTTGACGATCTGCCGGTTGAAGCGCTCGCCTGGAATCAGCAGCGGAATTCCGGGCGGATAGGGCGTCAGCAGCACGCTCGTCACGCGGCCTTCGAGGTCGTCGATCTCCACGCGCTCGATCTCGCGGTGCGCCATCCGCGCGAACGCGTCGGCAGGCTTCATCGCCGGCTCGAGGTTCGACACGTACATCTCGGTGGTGAGACGTCCCATGTCGTTGATCTTGTAGATGCCGTGGATCGCGTCGCACAGCTCGCGAAGGCCGGTCTTTTCGTAGCGCGGGAACGCCTGCACGAATTCGGGCAGCACGCGCCACAGCGGCTGGTTCCTGTCGTAGTCGTCCTTGAACTGCTGAAGCGCGGTCAGCAGCGTGTTCCAGCGCCCCTTGGTGATGCCGATCGTGAACATGATGAAGAACGAATAGAGCCCGGTCTTCTCGACGATGACGCCGTGCTCGGCGAGGTAACGCGTGACGATCGCTGCGGGAATGCCGACGTCGGAGAAATCACCTTCGACATCGAGGCCCGGCGTCAGCACCGTCGCCTTGATGGGGTCGAGCATGTTGAAGCCTTCGGCCAGGTCGCCGAAGCCGTGCCAGCGCTCGCCCGCCTTCAGCACCCAGTCCTCGCGGCTGCCGATGCCGTCCTCGGCGAGCGTCGGCGGCCCCCACACCTTGAACCACCACGAATCGCCGTACTCCTCGTCGACCTTGCGCATCGCGCGGCGGAAGTCCAGTGCCTCCTTGATCGATTCCTCGACCAGCGCCGTGCCGCCGGGCGGCTCCATCATCGCCGCGGCGACGTCGCACGACGCGATGATCGCGTACTGCGGCGACGTCGACGTGTGCATCAGGTATGCCTCGTTGAAGCGATGCTTGTCGAGCTGGCGCGTCTCGGAGTCCTGCACCAGGATCTGCGACGCCTGCGACAATCCGGCCAGCAGCTTGTGCGTCGACTGCGTGGCGAAGATCAGCGCTTCCTTCGACCGCGGCCGGTCGCGGCCGATCGCGTGCATGCCCCGGTAGAACTCGTGGAACGCCGCGTGCGGCAGCCACGCCTCGTCGAAATGCAGCGTG
>JBDTWY010000122.1:0-5240 GCA_040006455.1 Betaproteobacteria bacterium
ACGACGGTGCGCGGCGGGAACGACGGTGCGCGGGGCGTTAGTAGACCACCGGCAGCGGTTCCAGCGAGCGCCATAGGTACCATGTCGCGACGCTGCGCCAGGGCGCCCAGCGCTCGGCGAATTCGCGCATCTCGGGCGGCAGCATGCGCTCGCCGTTGTTGTAGAGCAGTGCCATTGCGTTCTGCAAGCCGATGTCGCCGACCGGCAGCACGTCGGCGCGGAGCTCGTGGAACATCAGGAACATCTCCGCGGTCCAGCGGCCGATCCCCTTGACGTCGACGAGCGCCTCGATCAGCGCCTCGTCATCCAGCACGCCCCACGTATGCGGCTCGAGGCGACCGGTGACGAAGTGGCGTGCGAGATCGCGCACGTACTCGGCCTTGCGCTCGGAAAAGCCGCAGCGGCGCATCGTCGTCACGCGCATGCGCGCGACGCGCGCCGGATCGAGCGCGACACCCAGCGCATCCGCAGCAGCGCCGCCCTGCGCCGCGTGCGCGAACCGGTCCCACACCGCCTGCGCAGCCTTGACCGAGATCTGCTGGCCGACGATCGAGCGCGCCAATGTCGTGAACGGGTCGCCACGGCGGGTGAGATGGATGTCGGGATGGGCGGCGATCAGCTTGCCGAGCACACGGTCGCGACGTGCGAGCTCGCGCGTCGCCGTGTCCCAGAACGCGGGCTTGGTCATTCGCGCGCGCGCAAACGTGCGCGGCGACGCCACGCCCGCATCGCCTGGCAGCGCCACATCACGTTGACGGCGACGAACCCGGCGGCACCCAGCGTCACCGCCAGCAGCGGCAGGCCGATGGCGAGAGGCTGTCCCATCGATAGGGCCCAGTGCAGGAACGTTGTGACGCCGTCGAGATCGTAGGACAGGTCGGGCGGCAACGCCAGCGGCGCATCGCGCGCAGCGGGGAAGAACCAGCTGCCGAATTGGTAGGCCACAACATAGAGCGGGACGATCGTCAGAGGATTGGTGTAGAACGTCGTGACCACCGCGAGCGGAAAGTTGCCGCGCAACGCCACGCACGCGAGGGCTGCCGACAGCGCCTGCAGCGGTCCGGGGATCAGGCCGCACACGAGTCCGATGGCGATGCCGCGCGCCGTCGATCGGCGGGTGAAAAGCCAGAGATCAGGGTCGGCGAGCGACGGCAGGTACTTGCGCACCCAGGAATTGCCGGTGATCCGCGCGGTGGCCGGCGCGAAGCGAGCAGTGATGCGTCGGAAAAAAAGGCGCGGCATGTTCGGGGATCGGAAATGTTACTATGCGCCGCTTTTTCATTCGAGGACAGTGATGCCCGGTCGGTTCGCCCCATTCAAATGGGGACTCGTCGCGACGTTTGCGATTTGCATCGCACACGCCGCCATCGCCGCCGATCCCGCGAAAGTCTTCCGCATCGCGTTTCCCACCGGTGAGACGGGCTTCGATCCGGCTCGCGTGTCCGACCTCTATTCGAACGAAGTCAACGAGGCGATCTTCGATCGGCTGCTGACCTACGACTATCTCGCGCGGCCGGCGAAGCTCGTGCCGATGGCCGCGGAAGCGATGCCCGAAGTCACCGACAACGGCCGCACGTACACATTCCACCTCCGCAAAGGCGTCTATTTCGCGGACGATCCGGCGTTCAAGGGCAGGAAGCGCGAGCTCGTCGCGCAGGACTTCGTCTATTCGTACATGCGCTTCGTCGACCCGGCCAACCGTTCGCCGTGGGCGTACATGATCGATGGACACATCGAGGGCCTCGACGCCGTCACGGCGGCGGCGAAGAAGAGCGGCAAGTTCGACTACGACGCCAATGTGCCGGGGCTGCAGGCGCCCGACCGCTACACGTTCCGCGTCAAGCTCGCCAAGGCCGACTATCTGTTTCCCTACACCGCGGCGCACGTACCAATGGGCGCGGTCGCGCGCGAGGTCATCGAGGCGTACGCCGACGACACGATGGCGCATCCGGTGGGAACCGGGCCGTACATGCTCAAGGAATGGCGGCGCGGCGCGCGCATGGTGCTCGAGGCCAATCCCGGCTATCGCGGATTCACGTGGAACTTCAAGGCGGCCGAGCCCGAGTGGGACGACAAGGTCGTCAGCGACATGCAGGGCAAGCAGATGCCGCAGATCGGTCGCGTCGAGATCACGATCATCGACGAGGAGCAATCGCGCTGGCTCGCGTTCCGGCAAAAGCAGCTCGACACGCTCAACGTGCCGGGCGCGTTCATCTTCCAGGCGTTGACCCCCGACAACAAGCTGCAGCCGGCGCTCGCCGAGGAAGGCATCTTCCTCGAACGGACCAACGACCTCGACCTCACGTATTCGACGTTCAACTTTCGCGACCCTGTCGTCGGCGGCTATACGCCCGACAAGATCGCGCTGCGCCGCGCGATCATCATGGGGTACCGGCAGGAAGAAGAGCTGCGCATCGTCCGCAAGGGCCAGATGGTCGCCGACCAGATGCCGGTGCCGCCCGGCGTGCTCGGCTTCGACCGCAACTACCGCGCCGTCGACCACTACGACCCGGTGACGGCGAACAAGCTGCTCGACCACTTCGGCTACAAGCGCGGCGCCGATGGCTACCGGACGATGCCCGACGGTTCGCCGCTGGTGCTGAAGTATGCGACCGGCGCCACGGCGATCGAGCGCGAATTCAGCGAGCTGTGGAAGAAGTCGATGGATGACCTTGGGCTGCACATCGACTTCATCATCAGCAAGTTCGCCGACCACCTGAAGGCGGCGAAAGCCTGCCACCTGATGATGTGGGGTGCCGCGTGGATCGCCGACTATCCGGACGGCGAAGACTTCACGCAGCTGCTGTACGGTCCCAACACCGGGCAGAGCAACAACGGCTGTTACGAATCGAAGGCGTTCGACGCGCTGTACGAGGCGGCGGCCAAGCTGCCGCTCGAATCGGTCGAGCGGATGAAGCTCTTCATCGACATGTCGCGGCAGATGCAGGTCGACGGCGCGTGGCAGGTCAGCGGATCGCGGCTGCGCAACCAGCTCATTCGCCCCTGGGTGATGGGGTACAAGAAACATCCCATCCTGCAGGCCGAGTGGATGTACCTTGACGTCGCGCCGCACGGCTAGCACCGCGATGCGATTGCCGCTGTCGATGCAACGCCGGCTGATGCCCTTCCTTGTCGCGCTCTCGGCGTTGCTGCCATTGCGCGCAGGCGCCGTCGCCGACATGACGAAGGTCGTGCGCGACGTGTTTCCCGTCGCCGAATCCGGCTTCGACCCTGCCGCCGCGCACGACCTCTACTCGGCCGAGATCGAACAGGCAGTCTTCGAGACGCTTTATACGTACGACTACCTCGCGCGGCCGTCGAAGGTCGTGCCGCTGACCGCCGAGTCGATGCCGGTGATCACCGACGACGGCAGGACGTACACGATCAAGCTGCGCAAGGGCATCTACTTCACGCCCGATGCGGCGTTCAAGGGCAAGCGCCGCGAGCTCACCGTCGACGACTACATCTTCGAATTGAAGCGGCTCGCAGATCCCAAGATCAAGTCGGCGTGGACTTTCCTCGTCGAAGGCAAGATCGTCGGCCTCGACGAGCTCGCCGAAGCGGCGAAGAAATCCGGCAAGTTCGACTACGACGCGAAGATCGACGGTCTCGAGGCGGTCGATCGCTACACGCTGCGCATTCGCCTCAAGCAGACCGACTACAACCTGCCGTACGTGCTCGCGCACGAGCCGACTTCGGCGGTGGCGCGCGAGGTCGTCGACACGTACGCGGAGTCCGACGGGCGGATCATGGCCAATCCCGTCGGCACGGGTCCGTACAAGCTCGCCGAATGGATTCACAGCTCGAAGATGGTGCTCGTCGCCAACCCCGACTACCGCGGCTTCACGTGGAATTTCACGTCGGACGATCCTGCCGACGCCGGGATCATCGCCGGGATGAAGGGAAAGTCGATGCCCATCGTCGGCCGCGTCGAGATTTACGTGATGGAGGAGGACCAGACGCGGCTGCTCGCATTCCAGAACGGCGAGCTCGACATCATGAACCTCGAGGGCCCGCTGGCGCCGAACGTGCTCGACGGCGACAAGCTGCGTCCCGAATATGTAAAAAAAGGCATCCAGCTGTCGCGCATCGTCGATCCCGAGATCAGCTACACCTACTGGAACATGGAAGACCCGGTGTGGGGCGGCATGTCGAAGGAGAAGATCGCGTTGCGCCGAGCGGTGGCGATGAGCTACAACGCGCAGCAGGACGTCAAGGTGATCCGCAACGGCCAGGCGGTCGAGGCGACCTACCCGATTCCGCCGGGCGTCGTCGGCCACATCGCCGACTGGAAGCCGCTCAACGCGTACGACCCGAAAACCGCCAACGCGCTGCTCGACTGGTTCGGCTACAAGAAGGGCGCCGACGGGTGGCGTAACCTGCCGGATGGCAAGCCGTTCGCGATGAACCTGTCGTCGCGCCCGGATACGCTCGGGCGGCAGCAGGACGAGCTGTGGCAGAAGTCGCTTGAGGCGATCGGCGTAAGGCTCGACGTGCACAAGGACAAGTTTCCCGAGCAGCTGAAGGCGGAGAAGGCGTGCAAGCTGCAAAGCCGCGTCGCGTCGTGGATCGCCGACTATCCGGACGGCGACAATTTCATGCAGCTGATGTACGGTCCCAACACCGGGCAGAGCAACAACGGCTGCGCGCGCATTCCCGAATACGACAAGCTCTACGAGCGCTCGATCAAGATCCCGTCGGGCCCCGAGCGCGACCGGCTCTACATGGACATGACGCGGATCACCGAGGTGTACGCGACGTGGCGGCTGATGATCAGCCGCTACCGCAACCAGCTCGTGCAGCCGCGCGTGCTCGGCTACAAGAAACACCCGATACTGCATTCGCAGTGGCAGTATCTGGACGTCAAGGAGCAGTGAGGAGGGAGTGGAAGAAAGCGCGGTGCGCGGAGCAGATCCTCCGCCGCGCCGCGCGAGTCTCGAATCCCGCGCCTTGCGCGTCGTCCCCCTTCGGGGAGCGATGCGCGAGGCGCGGCGCGAGGCCGACTGCAATCGACAACGCGTGCGCGTGACCCGCGCGCACGCAGCGAGGTGACGAGCATGACCGCGTACATCGTTCGACGGCTGTGGCAGATGATCCCGACGTTGCTGGGCGTCATCCTGCTCGTGTTCTTCCTGTTCAACTGGGTCGGTGGCGATCCCGCCTATGTGCTGGCCGGCAAGATCAGCAACCAGGAGCAGATCGACAACATCCGCCGCCAGCTCGGCGTCGACCAGCCGTAC
>JBDTWY010000123.1:0-5230 GCA_040006455.1 Betaproteobacteria bacterium
ACGCGATCGCGCTGCCCGACAACGACGTGCTGCGACGCGAGAATGCGCTGCCCGATGGCCTCGGCGGTTTTTCCGACGGCGCGAGCAACGCCTTTTTCCAACCCGACGCCGGCGTGCTGTCGATCCTCGACCTGCCTGCGCGGCGCGCGCATTGGTGGCTGCGCGACGCCGCCACAGTGCCGTATTACGAGCGCGCCGCGCCGTTCAAGCACATCCTGCAGTGGTGGATGGCGTCGCGCGGCGGTGCGTTGCTGCACAGCGCGGCGATCGGTTGCGCCGATGCCGGCGACCGTCGCGGCGTTCTTGTCAGCGGCCCGAGCGGCAGCGGCAAGTCGAGCACCGCGCTCGCCTGCCTCGGCGCGGGAATGGGCTTTTGCAGCGACGACTATGTTCTCGTCGATGCCGGCGATCCGCCGACTGCGCATCTCGCCTACGCGACCGCCAAGGTCCAGCGGCAGAGCCTCGGTCGCTTCGATGGCTACAGCGCGTATTTCCGCAACCTCGCGCATGTCGACGAGAAGCCGATGATGTTCGTGCACGAGTTCGCGCCGCAGTCGGTGCGCGAATCGATCCGGCCGGTGGCGCTGGTGCTACCACGCGTCGCGCACGCGGCGCAAACGCACTTCGTGCCGATCTCCGCGGCAACGATGCTGAGGGCGGTGGCGCCAAGCTCGGTGCTGTTGTTCCCGCTCGCCGGTGCGCGATCGTTCAAGCGCATCGCGCAACTGTGCGCAAGCCTGCCGTGCTTCCGCGCCGAGCTGGCCGACGATCCGCATGACGTCGCTCGCGCGTTCGCCGGCCTCTTCGCGCGGCCCGCGGCTGCGCGCACGCCTGCGGTGGCGTGATGCGCGTCTCGGCGGTGATGCCGGTTTACAACGGCGATCGCTACCTTGCGGAGGCGCTCGACAGCATCGACGCGCAAACCCGGCCGGTCGACGAGATCGTCGTCGTCGATGACGGCTCGACCGACGGCAGCGCCGCGATCGTCGCGGGCTACCCGAAGGTGCGCTATCTGCACCAGCCGAATGCGGGATGCGCCGCGGCGCGCAATCGTGGCGTGGCAGCGGCGAACGGCGACGCGATCGCATTCATCGACCAGGACGATCGATGGCTGCCCGGGCACCTCGCGCGAATGGTCGGCGTGCTCGAACGCGAGCCGCAACTCGGCTTCGTCGCCTGTGCCGTTGCCAACTTCCTGTCGCCGGAATTGACCGCGCTACCGCCGGGTGTCGCGCCAGCGATGCTCGCGGTACCGCAGCACGGCATGGGCACCAACACGCTCGTGATTCGGCGCACGCTGTTCGAGAGCATCGGGACCTTCGATCCGTCGATGGTGCCGATGGACGACAGCGAATGGCTGTTGCGCGCCGTCGATGCGGGCGTGCGCTTCGTGCACTTCGACGAACCCACGGTGAGTCGGCGCATCCACGCCGGCAATCAGTCGATTCTCGCGCGCGGCAGCGCGGCGCACGCCGGCCGGATGGCCCGGGCGCTGCATGCCTCGCTCAAGCGGCGACGCGTCAAGTCATGAGCAACGTCGACGTCGTCATTCCCGCATTCAACGCGGCGCTGCACCTGCACGAGGCGATCGCCAGCGTGGTGAATCAGACGCACGCGGTCGGTCGCGTGATCGTCGTCGACGACGCTTCCACTGATGCCACCGCGAAGATGGCCCGCGGCTACGGCGCGCCGGTCGAGCTGATCACGCTCGCGCTCAATGCC
Source organism: Betaproteobacteria bacterium (assembly GCA_040006455.1). Classification (GTDB taxonomy): domain Bacteria; phylum Pseudomonadota; class Gammaproteobacteria; order Burkholderiales; family Casimicrobiaceae; genus VBCG01. The sequence goes on from JBDTWY010000123.1 coordinate 1,723, forward strand.
GGCGCCGGCACCGCGCGCAATGCAGGCATCGCCGCCACCGGCGCCGCGTACATCGCCTTTCTCGATGCCGATGACCGCTGGACTCGCGACAAGCTCGCCATCCAATGTGCGGCGCTCGACGCCGACCCAACCGCGATGTTCGCGTTGTGCCGCGCGCGGGAATTCGCGAGCGACGAGCTCGAAGCCGACGAGCACGCCGCACTGGTGCGCCGCGACACGACGCTCTACGAAGGCTGGCTCCCCAGCGCGCTCGTTGTACGCCGCGAAATTTTCGCGCGCATCGGCGGATTCGCAGAGGACCTGCGCATCGGTGAAGCGGTCGAATGGTTCGTCCGCGCCCGCGAGCTGCCGCACGTGCACGTCGACACGGTCTGCGTCGAGCGCCGCCTGCACGGTGCCAACAGCACTCGTGACGCAATGACCGGTCGCGCCTACCTGGAGGCCGTGAGGCGCCATCTCGCACGAAGACGTGCGCCCAAGCCGACGTGAGCATCGGCGGCGGCTGGCGACCGGATGCCGGTCAAGAGTTGTTGCTGGCGGCCGTCGTCGGGCCTGAGTCCCGCGCGGCGGCCGCGTTCGCGCAGTGGCGCCGCACGCACGACATCGACACGCTGGACGCCGGGTCGACACGGCTGCTGCCACTATTGGTGCCGCGGCGCGATCTGCTGGATGCCGAGGACGCGCCGTGGCCGATCATCCGCGGCTGCCACCGCCGCGCGTTCGTGCATGGGCAGCTGCTCGCACGGCGCGCGAGCGAGGCGCTGCGACTGCTCGCCGACGCCGGCATTCGGACGCTCGCGCTCAAGGGCGCGGCGCTGCTCGCGTACTACGATCACAATCCGGCGCTGCGGCCGATGAACGACTTCGACGTGCTGGTGCCGCGTGCGAACGCGGATGCGGCGATCCGGCTGCTGCTCGAGCATGGATGGCGTTCGCAGTGGCCGCAGCCACAAAGCCTGCCGCTCGCCTATCACGGCGCGTGCTTCACTTCGGCCGATGACCTCGACCTGGACCTGCACTGGCAGGTATTGGCCGCGGCGCGGGATTCCGACGCGCCCGCGATATGGGACGCGAGCGTCGAATGCACGATTCCGGGAGGTGCTACGCGTGCGCCCTGTGCCGCCGATCTGCTGACCATCGTGTGTGCGCACGCGGCGCCGTGGACGCCGGTATCGCCGGTGCGCTGGGTCGCCGACGCGCTGCGCATCGTCGCTGGCCAGGACCGTTTCGACTGGCCGCGCGTCGTCGAGCGTGCCAAGGCATGGCGCGTTTCGCTGGCGTTGCACGACACGCTGAGCTATCTCGCCGAGCGCTGGCAGGTGGACGTGCCGGCGGAAATCCTGCGCGCGCTGAAGGAGGCGCCCGTCGATGCGGTCGATCGGCGCGCGCACGCGACGCTCGGCGGCATGCCCGGACTCGGCGCGTACCTGATGCGGCCGTGGCGGCGCTTCCGCGTCCATTCGCGCGAGTTGCCCGCGTGGCGCGCGCTGCCAGGGTTCGTCCGCTACCTCGAAGTCACGCTCGGACAGCCGCGCGTCGACCGGCTGCCGCAGGAAATCGCCCGGCGCATCGGGCGCTTTCGACGGGACCGGCGATCGGGCAAGCGTTGATCGGCGGCGTCGGCCGCCGCGTGCCGACACTCCGCGCTGGTCGCTCCCACCCTGCGCCGCGGACATGGCTAACGCGCCGCGTTACAATGCAAGCTTTTGATTCTTGGGCGCATTCGACGCGAAGTCGCCGATCGGAAAACCACGCATGACCGTCAACGAAATCCGCCGCCAGTTCATCGACTACTACGTGTCGCAGGGCCACACGCATGTGCCGAGCTCGTCGCTGGTGCCGTCCAACGACCCGACGTTGCTGTTCGTCAACTCGGGCATGGTGCAGTTCAAGGATGTCTTCCTCGGCGTCGACATGCGGCCGTACACGCGCGCGACGTCGTCGCAGCGCAGCCTGCGCGCGGGCGGCAAGCACAACGACCTCGAGAACGTTGGCTACACGGCGCGGCACCACACGTTCTTCGAGATGCTGGGCAACTTCAGCTTCGGCGACTACTTCAAGCGCGACGCCATCCGCTTCGCGTGGACGCTGCTGACCGACGTCTACAAGCTGCCCAAGGACAAGCTCTGGACCACCGTCTATTTCGAGGACGACGAGGCGTTCGACATCTGGACCAAGGAAATCGGCGTGCCGGCCGAGCGTTGCATCCGCATCGGCGACAACAAGGGCGCGCGCTACGCGTCCGACAATTTCTGGCAGATGGCCGACACCGGCCCCTGCGGCCCGTGCTCGGAAATCTTCTACGACCATGGCTCGCATGTGTGGGGCGGCCCGCCGGGCTCACCGGCGCAGGACGGCGACCGCTACATCGAGATCTGGAACCTCGTGTTCATGCAATTCGACCGCGACGCCGCCGGCAAGCTGACGCCGCTGCCGAAGCCCTGCGTCGACACCGGCATGGGCATCGAGCGCCTGGCCGCGGTACTGCAGCACGTGCATTCGAACTACGAGATCGACCTGTTCCAGGACCTGATCCGCGCCGCCGTGCGCGAGACCGGCGCCAAGGATTTGCTGGCGCCGTCGCTGCGCGTGATCGCCGATCACATTCGCGCATGCGCTTTCCTGATCGTCGACGGCGTGATTCCCGGCAACGAAGGCCGCGGTTATGTGCTGAGGCGGATCATTCGCCGCGCGATCCGCCACGGCTACCAGCTCGGGCAGAAGAAGCCGTTCTTCCACAACCTGGTCGAAGACCTCGACCGGCAGATGGGCGGCGCGTATCCCGAGCTGACGCGCGAAAAAGTGCGCGTGGCGCAGGTGCTGAAAGCCGAGGAGGAGCGCTTCGGCGAGACGCTAGAGAACGGCATGCGCATCCTCGAGGAGGCGCTCGCGCGGATGCGGAAGTCCGGCGACAAGCTGCTCGACGGCCTCACGGCGTTCACGCTTTACGACACCTTCGGCTTTCCGCTCGACCTGACGGCCGACGTGTGCCGCGAGCGCGAAGTGAGCGTCGACGAAGCGGGCTTCGACAAGGCGATGGACGAGCAGCGCACGCGCGCACGCGCGGCGTCGCAATTCAAGATGGGCGACACGCTCGTCTACGACGGACCGAAGACGGCGTTCCGCGGCTACGAGTCGCTGGCCGAGGAATCGCGCGTGGTGGCGCTCTACAAGGGCGGCGTCAAGGTCGACTCGCTGTCGACCGGCGACGCCGGCGTCGTCGTGCTCAACCGCACGCCGTTCTACGCCGAGTCGGGCGGGCAGGTGGGCGATCGCGGCGAGCTGTCGCGCACGACGATGTGCCTGACGCTGTTTACCGTCACCGACACGCAGAAGATCCAGGCCGACGTGTTCGGTCACATCGGCGAGATGAAGAACGGCGAGCTCGAGGTCGGCGACGCCATCACCGCGGCGGTCGACACCGACGCGCGCGGCCGCACGATCCGCAACCACTCGGCGACGCACCTGATGCACAAGGCGCTGCGCGAAGTGCTGGGCTCGCACGTGC
>JBDTWY010000124.1:0-5188 GCA_040006455.1 Betaproteobacteria bacterium
CTCGTACTCGACGTTCTCGCCCGCCTGCGCGCGCTTGAGGATCGGCCGCAGGAAGCCGGCGACATCCTGCGGCAGCACGTCGCTCGGCGTCGTGCCGAGGATCTCGTGTTGCGGTCGGCACGCCCAGTTGGCGAACGCCTGGTTGACGAAGGTATAGCGCAGCGCCTTGTCGAGATAGGCGATCGGTCCCGGAATGTTGTCGGCGAAGAGCTTCAGCTGCGACTGCTGCGACTTGAGCGCGTCGCGCACGCGCACGTCGTCCTCGATGTCGTTCATCACCGCGAACACGCCGCCCACGCGCCCGCCCATTTCGCGATCGGGGAACAACGTGATGCGCACCCAGCGCATTTCGCCGTCGGGCTTGCGCTCGCGACGCTCGTACGACACCGTAGCGCCCACCAGCGCCCGGTCGATGTAGCCCTGCATCTCCGCCAGCGCATCCGCCGGCAGGAAATCGCGCAGCGCATGTCCGATGAGATCGTCCGCGGGAACGCCGATCCAGTCGGCGAGCGGCTTGTTGCCAAAGCGCAACTTCTGCTGGCGATCGAAATAGAGGATTGGCAGGCCGACGCTGTCGGTGACCAGCCGCAACCGGTGCTCGCGCTGGCCGGCTTCGAGCTCGAGTCGCTTCAGCTGGTCGACGTCGCTGTAAGTGATGAGAAAGCCGCGCACCGATCCATTGAGGCTGCGATCGGGGAAGTAGTCGACCCGAATCCAGATGCTCGGACGCGCGGCGGACGCGAGCTGCCGCTCGTAGCCGGTGCGCTCGCCCGAGAGCGCCGCCTCGACATACGCGTGATAGAGCTGGTAGAGCTCGCGGCCCAGGACTTCGATGACCTCGTGGCCGACGATCTCGTCCACCCGCTTGCCCAGCCAGTCGGCGAACGCCTTGTTCGCGAAGCGATAGCGCTGCTCGCGGTCGACGTAGGCGATGGGCAATCCCAGCGCGTTGAGCTTGCGCTGCGAGAGCGCCGTCAGTGCGTCGAAGTCCAGCGTCTCCCCCACCGTCAGCACGGAGGAGCCATCGAGACGTGTCAGGGCGCGGGGCCGGGGCATGTGTAGGTTGGGCGCGTCAATCCGTCAGGCGGTTGGTCGTGCGCGCGAATCCTTCACCGTCCAGGCAGAACGCACGCTCAGCAACCCCGCCAAGTTAAAAGCGGTGTAGCGCACAAGCAAGGATCGGGCCTGAACATATTACGCGACGGTCGCGGCTCCGCCCATCGGCGGCAGCCCGTGATTTTAGGTGGTTCCCTCAAGGACATGTGGCATAACGATGCCGATGGTTACAATCGCCGTCACTCGCCGACCGAAAATGTCGAAACCCGGTCCTGGCCGAGGTCGATAACGGACGGTCGGCGACCCCAGGGTGCAGTGTGCCGGGATTCCATCGGCCGGCCCTTTCCGCCACTCTTTTCGCGACCGAGCCGATGAACCGTCCCCTCGCCTACCGTTTTGCCTGCGCCGCCGGCACCACCGTCGCCGCCGTCCTGCTGTTCGTGCCGGGCGTCGCATGCGCCGCCGATGCTGCGTTGCCGGCGATCGGCAAGCTGCCCATCGACTTCATCCTGTTCGCGCTGACGCTGCTCGGTGTCGCGCTGTTTCACGGGCGCACGCTGCAGGTCGCGGTGACCGGCCTCATCGTGATCGTCCTCTGGAAGATCCTGTTCTCGCCGTTCGCGTATGGCGCCGGCGTGGACGGCTTCATCGGGCAGCTCGCCCACGAATGGGTGTTGCTCGCGAACCTGCTGGGGCTGCTGCTCGGCTTCGCGTTGCTGTCGAAGCATTTCGAGGACAGCGGCGTTCCCGCATGGCTGCCGAAGTTGCTGCCCGACGACTGGAAGGGCGCGTTCGTGCTGCTGGTGATGATCTTCGTGCTGTCGTCGTTTCTCGACAACATCGCCGCGGCGATGATCGGCGGCACGATCGCTGGCGTGGTGTTCCGGCGCAAGGTGCACATCGGTTACCTCGCGGCGATCGTCGCGGCTTCCAATGCCGGCGGCGCGGGCAGCGTCGTCGGCGACACGACGACGACGATGATGTGGATCGACGGCATATCCCCGCTGGCGGTGGTCGAGGCATACACCGCGTCCGGGCTTGCGCTCGTACTGTTCGGCATTCCGGCTGCGATGCAGCAGCACCGCTATTCGCCGATCACGCGCGACGCGCCGACGAACGCGACGATCGACTGGGTGCGCGTGTTCATCGTCGCGCTGATTCTCATGGCGGCGATCGCCGTCAACGTCTACGTGAACGTCGAGCATCCGGAGCTGGGCGACCACTTTCCCTTCATCGGCGCGGCGGTGTGGGTGGCGATCCTCGTCTGCGTGCCCTTGCGCAAGCCGGCGTGGTACGAATTGCCGTCGGCGCTGCGCGGCGCGATCTTCCTGCTGTCGCTGGTGCTGGCGGCGTCGATGATGCCGGTGCGCGCACTGCCCGACGCGTCATGGCAGGTGGCGTTAGGCCTCGGATTCGTGTCGGCGGTGTTCGACAACATTCCCCTCACCTCGCTCGCGCTGCACCAGGGCGGATACGACTGGGGCTACCTCGCGTACGCGGTGGGCTTCGGCGGATCGATGATCTGGTTCGGCTCGTCGGCCGGCGTCGCACTGTCGAATCTCTTTCCCGAAAGCCGCTCGGTGTTCGCGTGGATCAGGAACGGCTGGCATGTCGCTGTGGCGTACGTGATCGGATTTTTCTTCATGCTGTCGGTGATCGGCTGGCATCCGGATTCGCACCATCGGACGCCAAATTCGGAGATCGCCCCACCCGCGGGTCAACCCGCGACAGGCGTCGTCCGTTAGACTCCGCACACGGCCCTGGACGGGCGAAACGCAGCATCCTGCACGGGACAACAACATGAAAACCTTGCGCGGTATTGCAGCGTCGATCCTTGCAATGACGCTGCTGTCGACGTGGCCCGCGGCGGCATCCGCGCAAGCGATCACGTTTTTCGAATACGCGGGCTTTGGCGGACGGCAATTTTCATCCGACCAGTCGATTCCGAATTTCGATCCGATCGGCCTCAACGATGCGGCGAATGCGGTGGTGGTGCGCTTCGGACAGTGGGAAATCTGCACCGACGCCTATTTCCGTGGGCGCTGCGCGACGCTGTCGCCCGGTGAGTATCCGAACCTCGGCACATTTGACATGCGTGACAGCGTGTCGTCCGCGCGTCTTGTCGACGCGGCACCGGGCAACGCTGTGATTCCGGCACCGCAATACCAGCCTCCGCAGCAATATCAGCCTCCGCAGCAGTACCAGCCACCTGCGCAATACCAGCCCCCACCGCAATACGAGCCACCGGCGCGCTACGCGCCGCCACAGTACCAGCCGCCCCAATACGAGCCGCCGCGCGCGCCCTATCCGGTGGGCAACCTGCCGCCGGTCGTGCTGTACGACCAATACGACTTCGCCGGCAACAGCGCGCCGATCAGTGCGCGTGTCGACAATCTCGACATCACGCAGTGGAACGATCGCGCCGTGTCGATGGTCGTCAATGCCGGCAACTGGGAGCTGTGCACCGACGCGTTCCATCGCGGATCGTGCAGCGTCTACGGACCGGGCAGCTACCGCGACCTGGGTGGCGGCATGGTGCGGCAGTTGAGCTCGATCAGGCCCGCCGACGATGGCGGCCGATACGACAAGGGCGGCTACATTCCCGCGCCACCGGTCGCGGCGCCGCAGCCGTACTATCCGCAACCGCGTGGGGGTGCGCGCGCGATCATTTTTTCCGAGCACGAATTGCGGGGCGCCAACCTCGTGATCGATGGCGATATTCCGAACCTCGACGTCACGGGCTTCAATGATCGCGCGTCGTCGATCCGCGTCGAGAACGGCTTCTGGATTTTCTGCAGCGACGCCGGTTACCGCGGCGATTGCCGCTCGTTCGGACCCGGCGACTATCCCAACCTGCCCGACGGATTCGAAGGCCGGATTTCGTCGGTGCGCCGCGCCGCGGGGCCCGGGCGCTGACGCGCAGCGAGGGCGGTCGCGACACAACTGCAAAGGAGATCCCGATGATTCGATTTCGACACTGGATGTTCGTGACGCTGGCATTGACGGCAACCGGCGCAATGGCACAGGCAGTGACGTTCTACGAGCAGGACAGCTTTCGAGGCCGCAACTTCGTGCAGGATGGTCCCATTGCCGACTTCCAGCGCTTCGGCTTCAACGACCGCGCATCGTCGGTGGTGATCCGCCGCGGCACGTGGCAGATCTGTTCCGATGCGCGTTTCGGCGGCCGCTGCGTGACGTTGCGGCCCGGCTCGTATCGCTCGCTCGATGCGATGGGTTTGAGCGACCGCGTGTCGTCGGCGCGTCCGGTATCGGATAGCGGGCGCCCGCCGCCGCCGCGTCCGGGCCCCGGCAATCCGCCGCCGTATCCTGGCAACCCGTCGCCCTATCCCGGCAACCCGCCATCCGGTGGAGTATCGAATACGGTTACTTTGTTCGACGGTCAGGGATTGTCCGGCGATCGCTTCCGCGTGGCCGAGGACATCCCGAACCTCGATCGCACGCAATGGAATGACCGCGCGCGCTCGATGATCGTGCGTCAGGGGCGCTGGCAATTGTGTACCGATGCGAATTTCCGCGGCAACTGCACGGTGTTCGGACCCGGTCGCTACGACAACATCGGCAACCAGACGGGCAGCGTGAGCTCGATTCGCCGCGTGCGCTAGCAGCGATGGCGATCGTCGACGACATCGCGGGGCTGCGCCGCATCCTTGCGCAGTCCCGCACGATCGCCGTCGTGGGGCTTTCCGCCAACTGGTACCGGCCGAGCTTCTTCGCGGCCAAGTATCTGCAGGACCACGGCTACCGCGTCGTCCCGGTCAATCCGAACTATCAGGAAGTGCTCGGCGAGCGCTGCTACCCGAGCATTGCGGCGATTCCGCATCCGGTCGACGTGGTCGACTGCTTCCGTCGCGCCGACGAGATGCCGGCGCTCGCGCGCGCGGCGGTTTCCAAGGGAGCGAGGGTGCTGTGGATGCAGCTCGGCATCCGCAACGACGATGCCGCGCGCATCGCCGATGCCGCGGGACTCGACGTCGTCGCCGATCGCTGCGTCAAGATCGAGCATGCGCGGATTCTCGGCGGGCTCAACTGGGCGGGCGTCAACACCGGCATCATTTCGTCACAGCGACCGCACGTGCGCTGACGATATGCGGCAGAATGCGCGGGTTACCGT
>JBDTWY010000125.1:0-5035 GCA_040006455.1 Betaproteobacteria bacterium
ACGGTGCGGATCGCCGGCGGCATCCGGTGCAGGATGAAGCGCGCGCTGACGATCACGCCGTCGCAGCCCTCCTTCTGCACGCCGGGCAATCCTGCGAGGAACTTGTCGGTGACGTCCTTGCCGAGGCCGATCTTGCGAAATTCGCCCCCAGGCACGACCAGCGTCTCCGTGCGCTTGACCGTGCGGCCGTCAGCCGAGCGCCACGTCAGCTCGAATGTCGCCTGCGGCGCATCGTGGATCTTGCCGAGATTGTGATCGACGCGCACGACGTCGAGCCATTCGGCATCGGGCGTCACCATCCGCCACGATAAGAGGTTGTCGAGCGCCGTGCCCCATAACACCGCCTTCTTGCCGCCGGCGTTCATCGCCACGTTGCCGCCGATGCATGACGCGTCGGCGGACGTGGGATCGACGGCGAACACGAGGCCGTCGCGCTCGGCGGCGTCCATCACGCGCTTGGTGACCACACCCGCGCCGGCGTCGATCGTCGCCACCGGTGTTGCGTGACCGGGGATCGCAACGCGCTCGACCGGTGACAGCCGCTCGAGCTTCTCGGTATTGATCACCGCGCTGCGCGGCGTCAGCGGAATGGCGCCGCCGGTGTAGCCGGTGCCACCGCCGCGCGGGATGATCGTCAGCCCGAGCTCGATGCAACCCTGCACCAGCGCGCGCACTTCCTCCTCGGTGTCGGGGTGCAGCACGACGAACGGATACTCGATGCGCCAGTCGGTGGCGTCGGTGACGTGCGACACGCGCGCGAGGCCGTCGAAGGCGACGTTCTGCTTGTGCGTGTAGCGCGACAGCACGCGCACCGTGCGCTTGCGCAGCTGCGCGGTGTCGACGAAGCCCTGCGCGAAGCGATCGACCGCCTTGCATGCGGCGTCGACCAGCTTCGCGACCTTGGCGTCGCGCTCCGGATCGACCCCGCCGGGCTCGCGCCGCGCCTGTTCGCGCCGGCGATCGATCTCGCCGAGACGGTGCCGCAATGCATCGACGAGCAATTTCTGGCGCCGCGGATTGTCGAGCAGGTCGTCCTGCAGGTACGGATTGCGGTCGACGACCCAGATGTCGCCCAGCACCTCGAACAGCATCCGCGCCGAGCGGCCGGTGCGGCGTTCCGCGCGCAATTCCTCGAGCAGTCGCCACATTTCCGCGCCCAGCAGCCGGATGACGATTTCGCGATCGGAAAACGACGTGTAGTTGTACGGAATTTCGCGCAGGCGCGGCGTATCGCCGGCATGCGTCGCGGCTTCGCCGAACAAGGTGTTGTCGATCGCGTTCATGGGCACCGACGATCATACCGCAGCGCAACAATGCAACGGGTGGCTGCTGCCCCGCGAACGTGCCGAGACGCGGGTGTGCGTCAGCGCGTGTCGACGAGATACGCGCGCAGCCGCCGCAGATCCGGTTCGACGCCGATGCCCGGCGCACTGCCCAGCACCGCGGCGCCGTCGGCGAGTGCGACTTCAAGGACTTCCTCGCGCAACGGATTCGGATTAGCGTCGACCTCGGCGTAGCTCGCCGCCGATCCTGTCGCCGCCACCAGGTGCAACGATGCCGCAAGGCCCACGCCGCCCCCGAGCCAATGCGGGCACAACGTCACGTCGCGTGACGCGGCGTGCGCCGCGACCTCGCGACATCCGCTGATCCCCCCCCACTTGCCGACGTCGGGCTGCACGAAGCGGAGCCAGCCGCCGTCGAGCGCTGCGTCGAATGCGGCGCGGCCGCGAATGTTCTCGCCGGCGGCCAGTGGGACGACGCTCGCCGCCGCCAGCGTCCGCCATGCCTGCGCCGATTCGTCGGCGAGCATCGGCTCCTCGACCCACAGCGGCCCGAATGGCGCGAGCTCGGCGATGCGCGCGGGTGCTTGCGACGGATCCCAGGCCTGGTTCGCGTCGACCATGATCGTCGCCGCCGCACCCAGCGCCGCGCGCAGGTCGGCAAGATTGCGGCGATCGCGTTCCGCGCCGAACCCGACTTTCAGCTTGAACGCGCGGAACCCCTGCGCACGCTTGGCGAGCGCGACGTCGACAACACGATCCGGGCCGAGCCCGCTCGCATAGGCGTTGACGTGATCACGCGCGCCACCGAGATGCTTCCATAGCGGCACGCCGGCGCGCCGCGCGGCCATGTCCCACATCGCCTGGTCGATCGCGCCGGCCACCTGTGCGAACGGCCCCGGCTCGCCGCACTGGATCACCATCTGCCGCGTGCGCGTTTCCATCAGCGTGCGCAGCGCCGTGATGTCGTCGGCGGACGCACCCTTCAACAGAGGCGCGAAAATGCTGTCGACGAGCCGCGCGCGATGCTCGGCGCCGACTTGCGGAAAGTTGCAGAACGCCTCGCCCCAGCCCCACGCGCCGTCGCTCGCCGACAGGCGCACGAAGACCGCGGGGCGGCTCGACATCGCGCCGAAGGCGTTGGCGAGTGGTTCGGCGATGGGTGCCCGCAACACCCAGCATTCGACGGCTTCAAGCGTGGATTGCATCGTGCTCCGATGGGGTTTCGATCCGGTATTGCCTATAGTGTAGGGTCCCCGCCGCAACGAGAAAGAAAACGATGAGATTGACGCGCACCCTTTGCAGCCTGTTCGCGGCATACGCGCTGGTGGCTACAGCGCAGGCACTCGCGCAGGCCTACCCGTCGAAGCCCATCCGCCTCGTCGTGCCGTTTCCGCCGGGCGGCGCCGTCGACTTCTACGCGCGCGTTGTGCAACAACCGCTGTCGGACGCACTGGGGCAACAGGTCGTCATCGACAACCGCGCAGGCGCGAGCGGCATGATCGGCGCCGAGCTCGTCGCCAAGGCGGCCCCTGACGGCTATACGCTGCTGCTCGGCAACATCGCGTCGCTCGCCACCAACGTGGGCATCTACGCGAAGATGCCCTACGACCCGACCAAGGACTTCACGCCGATCATGCACACGGTCGACGTCAACTACGTGCTGGTCGTGCATCCGTCGGTGCCCGCGCACACGGTGGCCGAGCTGGTCGCTTATGCGAAAGCCAATCCCGGCAAGCTGAGCTACGGTTCGGCCGGCAGCGGCAGCCTGCCGCACCTGGCCGGGGAATTGTTCAAATCGCTGACCGGCACCGACATGATCCACGTGCCCTACAAGGGTGGCGGTCCGATGGTGACCGACCTGCTGGGCGGAACCGTGCAGCTGGTGATCGCCGACCAGGCCAACCTGATGCCGTTCGTGACCAGCGGCAAGCTGCGCGCGCTGGCGGTGGCGAGCCCGCGGCGGTCGACGAACTACCCGGACCTGCCGACGATCGCCGAAGCGGGCGTGCCCGGCTTCCAGGCGGTCGCATGGAACGGCCTGGTCGGTCCCGCGGGACTATCCCCCGACGTCGTCAAGCGCGTGCACGACGCCTTCGCCGGCGCGATGGCATTGCCGGATGTGCGCAAGCGGCTCATCGCCGGCGGGCTCGATCCGGTGGGTGACTCGCCGGACGAGTTCGGCCGCTTCGTGCGCACCGAAATCACCAAGTGGTCGAAGATTTCCAAGGACGTCGGCGCGCACGTCGATTAGCGGCATCCCGCACGCGCGGCGCGCGTCACGTCCAGCCGCTGGCCGCCTCCAGCGGAAACAGCATGTCGAGCGAACGCCGGTAGCCGATCGCCTCGGCGATGTGCGACGCGTCGATCCTGTCGGCGCAAGCGAGATCGGCGATCGTTCGCGCCACGCGCAGCACGCGATGGCAGGCACGCGCCGACAGCATCCGCTTCGACATCGCGCGCACCAGCAGCGCCTCGCCGTCGTCGTCGGGCGCGCAGTGGCGCGCGATCGCCGCGACGTCGAGATGCGCGTTGAGCGCCTGTTGCCGTGCACGCTGGCGCATTCGCGCACCGGCCACGCGCTCGCGCACCGTGCTGCTGCGCTCGGACTGCGAAGCGCTGGCGCGCAGGTCCAGTGCTTCCGCGGGCACGGCGGGAACGTCGATCGTCATGTCGATGCGGTCGAGCAGCGGTCCCGACACGCGCGCACGGTAGCGCGCGATGCGCTCGGCGCTGCAGCGGCACGGCATCTGCGCATGGCCGAGCCAGCCGCAGGGGCACGGATTCATTGCCGCGACGAGCTGGAAGCGCGCCGGAAAGCTCGCCTGCCGCGCCGCGCGCGAGATGTGGATCGCGCCGGTCTCGAGCGGCTCGCGCAACACTTCGAGCACGCGCCGGTCCCATTCGGGCAGCTCGTCGAGGAACAGCACGCCGTGATGCGCGAGCGAGATTTCGCCGGGACGCGGATCGCTGCCGCCGCCGACGAGCGCGATGCCGCTCGCCGTGTGGTGCGGCGCGCGAAACGGCGGCTCGCGCCAGCGCGCCGGATCGAAGCGGCCGGCGAGCGACAGCACGGCCGCGGTTTCGAGCGCCTCGCGCTCTTCGAGCGGCGGCAGGATGCCGGCGATGCGCTGCGCGAGCATCGACTTGCCCGAGCCCGGCGGACCCGCCATCAGCAACGAATGGCCGCCCGCGGCGGCGATCTCCAGCGCGCGCTTCGCGTGCATCTGCCCGCGCACGTCGGCGAGGTCGGGCACCGGCGCCGACATCGACATGCCAACGCCGCTGGCGACGACGCGCGCCAACGCGGCGCGGCCGGTCAGGTGGCCGCACACCTCGAGCAGCGTATGCGCCGCATAGACGCGCGCTTCCGGCACCAGCGCAGCCTCCTGCGCGCTCGCCGCCGGCAGCACGAATGCACGTGCGTCGCGCCGTGCCGACACCACCATCGCCAGCGCACCGCGCACCGCGCGCAATGCGCCATCGAGTGCCAGTTCGCCGGCGAATTCGTAATCGCCGAGCGACGTCGACGGAATCTGCGCGGTCGCGGCGAGCACGCCGAGCGCAATCGGCAGGTCGAAGCGCCCGGACGACTTGGGCAGGTCGGCGGGCGCGAGGCTGACGGTCACCCGGCGCGCCGGGAAGTCGAACTGCGAGTTCTGCAACGCCGCGCGCACGCGGTCGCGCGCTTCGCGCACTTCGGTATCCGGCAGGCCGACGACGTTGAATGCCGGCAGGCCGTTGGCGAGATGCAC
>JBDTWY010000126.1:0-4689 GCA_040006455.1 Betaproteobacteria bacterium
CTTGCGCTTGCGCTCGGCGGTCGGCTTTTCGTAGAACTCGCGCGCGCGGAGCTCGGTCAGGAGTCCGGTCTTTTCGATCGTGCGCTTGAAGCGGCGAAGGGCTGCCTCGAAGGGCTCGTTTTCGCGGACGCGGACACTCGGCATAAAAATCGTTTCCTTGGAATCGGGGGTAATGGCGACAGCCCGAAAGTATAGCAAGCGCTGTCCGGGTGTGCAAGCCCCTGTAAGCTTTGGTTTTTTCGACAGGCTTTCGCCGATGCGCGTGCTGGGAATCGAGACCTCCTGCGACGAGACCGGCGTGGCGATCTACGACACCGGCGCCGGCCTGCGCGCGCATGCACTGCACTCACAGGTGGCGATGCATGCGAGCTTCGGCGGCGTGGTGCCGGAGCTCGCGTCACGCGATCACGTCCGTCGGCTGGTGCCGCTGATCGAGCAGGTCGTCGCCGACGCCGGCCTCGTGCTCGGCGACATCGATGCCATAGCCTATACGGAAGGGCCCGGCCTTGCCGGCGCGCTGCTGGTGGGCGCGAGCGTCGCCAACGCGCTGGCCTTCGCGCTCGACCGGCCGGTGGTGGGCGTGCATCACCTCGAAGGCCATTTGCTGTCACCGTTGCTCGCGTATCCGGCACCTGATTTTCCGTTCGTCGCGCTGCTGGTGTCGGGCGGACACAGCCAGTTCTACGACGTGCGCGGTGTCGGCGACTACCGGCTGCTGGGCGACACGCTGGACGATGCCGCGGGCGAGGCTTTCGACAAGACTGCAAAGCTGCTCGGGCTGGGCTACCCCGGCGGCCCGGCGCTCGCGAAGCTCGCCGAATCCGGGCGCGACGGCGTCGTGGTATTGCCGCGGCCGATGCTCAATGCGCCCAATCTCGACATGAGCTTTTCCGGTCTCAAGACCGCGGTGCGCACGCTGACGCGCAAGCTCGACGATGAAGGTCGTCTCGACGATGCCGCACGCGCCGACATCGCGCGCGAATTCGAAGCCGCGGTCGTCGACGTGCTTGCGGCGAAGTCGCTGGCGGCACTTGCAGCGAGCAGCCGCTCGACGCTGGTTGTTGCCGGCGGCGTCGGCGCCAACTTGCGCTTGCGCGCACGCCTCGTGCGAGTGGTCGAGGCGCGCGGCGGCCGCGTGTATTTTCCGGACATCGCGTTCTGCACCGACAACGGCGCGATGATCGCGCTCGCCGGCGCTTTGCGCCTGGGCCGTGCGCGCGCGGCCGGCGCGGGGTTCGATGTGCGGCCGCGCTGGGATCTCGCGACCGCGGACGCGTGATCGGCACGCGACGTCAACGCGCGACGATCGCGCGGCGCCAAAGCGCGCAACGCCAGCGCGCGCTTCAGCTGCCGATCGCGCGCTCGTCGCCGCGCACGAGCTTGCGGATATTGTCGCGATGGCGCCAGAACAGCAGCAGCGCGATCGCGACGCATGCCCATGTCTCGAGCGTCGCGCCGAACCGGTAGAACATGCCGAGCGGCATCAGCGTCGCCGTGACGAGCGCGGCGAGCGAGCTGATCTTGAAGCCGAACGCCATCACCAGCCACACCAGCGTGAGCACCAGGCCAAGCGGCCAATAAAACGCAAACACGATGCCGGCGGCGGTGGCGACGCCCTTGCCGCCGCGGAAACCGAAATAGACCGGAAACAGGTGGCCGATGAACACCGCGATCGCCGCGGCGGGGACTGCCCACGCGGGCAACGCGAGCAGCGGCGCGAGATGTTGCGCGACGAGCACGACCACGTAGCCCTTGAGGCCGTCGCCGACCATCGTCAGCACCGCCGCCTTGCGGTTGCCGGTGCGCAACACGTTGGTGGCGCCGGGATTGCCGGAACCGTATTGATGCGGATCCGGCAGTCCGAATGCGCGGCTCACGACCATGGCGAACGACACCGAGCCGATCAGATAAGCTGCGACCACCAAGAGCACGCCGGCAAGCATTGGAAACCCTGTCCGCTAGAATCGCGGCGATTCTAGCAACCTTCCCATCACCGCGGGCCATGAACACGATCATCATCCACGACCTGCGCGTGCAGACCACGATCGGCATCTATCGCTGGGAGGCGCACCTGCCGCAGACGATTCGCCTCGACCTCGAGATCGGCATGCCCTCCGACAAGCCGTTCACGAGCGGCGACTTCGACGATGCGCTCGACTACGCGGCGATCGTGCGCCGGATCAACGCGTATGCCGCCGGTCACGCGTATCCGTTGATGGAGCGCTTCGCGGAAGGCCTCGCCGACATCGTGCTGCAGGAATTCGGCGTGCCCTGGGTCAAGCTGCGCGTGGCGAAGCTCGCGGCGCTGCCGGGCGTCAAGGAAATTGGCATCGCCATCGAGCGCCACGCCAAATGATGTTGCCCCCCGTGCGAATGATCCGCGTCCTTGCGGCCTGCGTCGTCATGAGCGCATGCGCACAGGTTGACACGCAACCCGTCACCGCAGGGAGTTCCGCCATGAATGCCGTCAACGCCACCGTGGATTCCGAAGCCGAGGATGGCTTGCGCTGGCTGGAGGAAACCGACGGCGCGAAGGCGCTCGACTGGGTCAAGGCGCGCAACGCCGAGACGGTCGCCGCGTATGCGCGCACGCCCGCGTTCGAGGCGATGCGCGGCCAGATCCTCGAGGTGATGGATTCGGACGCGCGCATCCCCTTCGTCAACAGGATGGGCGTGTATTACTACAATTTCTGGCGCGACAACGCGCATCCGCTGGGGCTGTGGCGGCGCACGACGCTCGCCGAATACCGCAAGGAACATCCGCGCTGGGACGTGCTGATCGACGTCGACGCACTGGCGCGTGCCGAGGACACGAAGTGGGTGTGGCACGGCGCCGATTGCCTGCGACCCGACTATCGTCATTGCCTGGTGTCGCTGTCGCGCGGCGGCGCTGACGCCGGCGTCGTCCGCGAATTCGACCTCAGGTCGCGAAAATTCGTCAGCGATGGCTTCGTGCTGCCTGAGGCGAAGACCAAGGCCGGCTGGATCGACGCCGACAACATCTATGTCGCCACCGACTTCGGGCCTGGCTCGATGACGCGGTCGAGTTATCCGCGCATCGTCAAGGCGTGGAAGCGCGGCACGCCGCTCAGCGCCGCCAGCGTCGTCTACGAAGGCAACGACTACGACCTTGCGATCACCGCGCATCGCGATCCCACGCCCGGCTTCGTGCGCGATTTCGTCGAACGCGCATTGGCGTTCTACGCGCACGAGACGTTCGTGCGCGGCCGTGACGGCTCGCTTGCCCGCATCGACGTTCCGCTCGACGCCAAGATCCGCGTGCACCGCGAATGGCTGACGATCGAGCCGCGCACGCCGTGGAGCATTGGCGGCACGACGTATGCGTCCGGCACGCTGCTGGCGACGAAGTTCGACGACTTCATGGCGGGACAGCGTGACTTCGCCGTGCTCTACGCCCCCACCGCGACGACGTCGCTGGACAGCTATTCGTGGACGCGTCACCACCTCATCGTCAACACGATGCACGACGTCGTCAGCCAGTTGGAGGTGCTGACGCCGCGGGCCGGGCAATGGAAGCGCGCGCCGCTGGGCGGCGCACCGGCGCTGAGCGCGATTGCCGCGCATGGCGTCGACGAGGAATCGAGCGACGCGTATTTCCTCACCGTGTCGGGATTTCTCGAGCCGACGACGCTTTATTACGGCACGCTCGGCAAGGGCAAGCCTGCGCCGCTCAAGCACGGCCCACGCTTTTTCGACGCATCGAAGGACGCCGTCCACCAGTCGTTCGCGACGTCGAAGGACGGCACGCGCGTGCCTTACTTCGTCATTGCACCAAGAGATCTGAAGCTCGACGGCAGCAACCCGACGATGCTGACCGGCTACGGCGGATTCGAGATTTCGGAGCAGCCGCACTACAGCGGCAGCATTGGCCGCGCGTGGCTTGCGCACGGTGGGGTATTCGTGGTCGCCAACATTCGCGGCGGCGGCGAATACGGGCCGCGCTGGCACCAGGCGGCATTGCGCGAGAAGCGCCCGCGTGCGTTCGAGGATTTTGCCGCAGTCGCCGAGGACCTGGTCGCGCGCAGGATCACGTCGCCCGCGCATCTCGGCGCGATCGGCGGCAGCAACGGCGGCCTGCTGATGGGCAACATGCTGGTCGACTATCCGCAACTGTGGGGCGCGATCGTCTGCGAAGTGCCGCTGCTCGACATGAAGCGCTACACGCACCTCGCCGCCGGGGCGTCGTGGATAGCCGAATACGGCGATCCCGACAAGCCCGAGGACTGGGCGTTCATCCGCTCGTTTTCGCCGTACCAGAAAGCGCGCAGGGATGGGCGTTATCCGCCGGTGCTGTTCACGACGTCGACACGCGACGATCGCGTAGGCCCGGCGCAGGCGCGCAAGATGGCGGCGCGCCTGCTCGAATTCGGCAAGGACGCGAGCTTCTACGAAAATATCGAGGGCGGCCACGGCGGTGCCGCCGACAACAAGCAGGCCGCGTTCATGGCGGCGCTCGCCTATACGTACCTCTGGGATCACGTGAAGTAGATGGCCGTCATCCCCGCGAAAGCGGGGCCCCGGTGGCTTAGAGTTCGAACGGTAGATGCGTGACGGCAACGACGCTGGGTTCCCGCTTTCGCGGGAATGACGGCAGTTGCCGTGGGAATGACGGCAGTTGCTACTTTTGCGGGAATGACGGCAGTTGCTGCTTTCGCGGGAATGACGGCA
>JBDTWY010000127.1:0-4447 GCA_040006455.1 Betaproteobacteria bacterium
TTGATCTGGAACGTGCGCGTCATGCCGCGCTTGACGCGACGATGTTGCGGCATCGACGTCACGCGCTCGTCTCCCAGCCAGATGTCGCCGGCCGACGGCGTGACAACACCGGTCAGCAGGTTGATCAGCGTGGTCTTGCCCGCACCGTTGGGACCGATCAGCGCATGTCGCGCACCGCGCTCCAGCGACAGCGTGACGTCGCTGTTGGCGGCGAATGCGCCGAACGACTTGCACAATCCTTCGGTGCGCAGCGCGATGCTCATCGACGCACCCACCACAGTCGTCGCTCGAGCGAGATCAGCAGCGTCATCACGCCACCGCGCGCGAACAGCACGAGCATCACCAGCAGCAGGCCCAGCCAGAACTGCCAGTACGTTGCACTCAGGCTCGACAGGCGGTCCTGCAGGATCATGAAGATCGCGGCGCCGATCAATCCGCCGTACAGGTAGCCGGTACCGCCCAGTACCAGCATGATCAGGACCTCGGCCGAGCGCGGGAATCCCAGCACGTCGATGCCGACGAACTGCGTGGTCTGCGCAAGCAGCGCACCGGCGATGCCCGCGATCGCGGCGCCGACCGTATAGACGACGACGAGTTTGCGCGGCACCGATATGCCGATTGCCGACATCCTCTTCTCGCCTTCGCGGATGCCGCGCAGGCTCAGGCCGAACGGCGAGTCAACCAATCGCCGCATCACGCAGAAAATCACGAATAGCACGCCAAGGCTGTAGAAATACGCGGTGTTGCCGTCGATGCCGAAGCGGAACACGCCGAACAGCGGCGCGACGTTGACATCGGAGAGTCCGTCGACGCCGCCGGTGATCGACGCCGCCCGATTGGCGATCTCGTAGAGCATCAGGCCAACGCCGAGCGTGACCATAAGTCGCGTCAGGTCCTGGCCGCGCACGATCAGGAGGCTTGCGAGCGCGCCGGCAAGGGCGGCCACCACCGCGGCGGCCGCGAGCCCGGACACCGGCTCGCCCCAGCCGTGGTGCGCGAGCAATCCCGCGGTGTACGCGCCAAGCCCGAAGAACGCGGCATGCCCGAGCGACACGATGCGCGCATAGCCCAGGATCAGGTCGAGCGACAACGCGAAGAGCCCCGCGATGAGGATCTGGCTGCCGAACGTGCGGTAGTCAGGAAGTGCGAAATACATGACGACCAGCAGGATCCAGAAGGCGATCTCGAAAAGGCTCCAGTGAGAGCGCGTGGCGATCTTCATGATGGTCGTCCGAAGAGGCCTTTCGGGAATATCACGAGCATCGTCACCATCAGCGCGTAGATGACGAACGACCCGACCTCGGGGACGTAGTATTTGCCGGCGACGTCGAATACGCCGAGGATCAGCGCCGCGACCAGCGGGCCCCTGATCGTGCGCGCGCCGCCGACTGCGACCACGAGCAGGAAGTACACCATGTACTTGAGCGGAAATGCCGGGTCGAGACCGAGTACGTCGATCGCCAGCGCTCCGCCGAGCGCCGCGAGCCCGGAACCCAGCGCGAACGTCACGCTGAAGATCAATGCGACGTTGATGCCGAGGCCCTCGGCGGCGACACGATTGTCGACGGCGGCGCGCACCTGTGCGCCGAATCGTGTGTGCTCGATGAGCCACGTCAGCGTGAGAGTAATCACTGCGACCACGCCGACGAGAAACAGCCGGTAGGCGCCGACATCGATGCCACCGATGCGCACTTGCCCACTCAGGTAACCGGGCAGGTGCACCGGCTGCTGCCCGGGCCCGAACAGGAACGATGCGCCGGCCATCGCCATGAACGTCAGGCCGATCGTGAACAGCACCTGGTCGAGATGGCTGCGTCGATAGACGCGGCGATAGAGCGCGCGCTCGAGCACCGCTCCGGCGATGCCACCGGCGACGAAGGCGATCAGCAGCGCGACGAAGAACGGCACGCCGGCGCGGGTCAGCGCGAGCACGCACACGTAACCACCCAACATCGCGAACGCACCGTGCGCGAGATTGATGAAGTTCATCAATCCTAGCGTGATCGCCAGGCCGATGCTGATCAGGAACAGCAGCGAGCCGTAGGCGACGCCGTCGAAGAGAATTCCGATGAAGTGGCTCAGCATGACGCGACGCGGGTTCGGTGCGGCAAGCGCGTGGACAGACGGTTCAGGCGCCGGCTAATCGCACCTGGCGGCCACGACTTACATCTTGCCCGGATCCTTCTGGTCGGGGAACTTGTCGAATTCGACGTTTGCGAGCTTGCCGTTTACCTTCTCGACCTTGCGGATGTACATCGTCTGGATCACATCGCGCGTTTCCGGATCGATCGAGATCGGACCACGCGGACTGTCGATCTTCATTCCCTTCATTGCGGCAAGGACCTTGTCGCCATCAGTGTCGCCGCCGGTCTTTGCGAGTGCAGCGTAGATCGCTGCCATGCCGTCGTACCCCGCAACCGCCATGAAATTGGGATCCAGCTTGCTGCCATTGACTTCGGTGTATGCCTTGAGAAACGCGCGATTTTCCGGTGAATCGTGCGCCGCCGAATAATGGAAACTCGTGGTGAGTCCGAGCACCGAATCTCCCATCGATTGGAGGACGCTGTCATCGGTGATGTCGCCGGTGGCGATCAGCTTGATTCCCGATTCGGCGAGGCCGCGCTCCTTGAAGCCCTTCATGAACGCAATTCCCTGCTCGCCTGCCGGAAGGAACAGGAACACGGCTTCGGGTTTTGCATCCTTGATGCGCTGGATGAACGGCGCGAATTCCGGATTCTTGAGCGGCATGTGCACGCTGCCCACGATCTCGCCGCCGGCGGCCTTGAATGCCTTGGAGAACGCCGCCTCGGCGTCGAGGCCCGGACCATAGTCCGACACCGCCGTGTAGACGCTCTTGATGCCGTTCTTCCAGGCCCACAGCGCCATCGGCGTCGACACCTGCGGCAGCGTCATCGACACGCGGACGATGTACGGCGACTTGGTGGTGATGATCGACGTCGCCGCGTTCATGATGATCATCGGCGTCTTGGTCTCGGTCGCGACCGGCGCCACCGCCATCGCGTTGGGCGTGAGCCCGAAGCCGACCAGCATGTCCACCTTGTCGCGCGAGATCAATTCCTGCGCGAGCCGCTTGGCGACGTCGGGGGCAGGTCCGGTGGTGTCCCTCTGGATGACCTCGATCTTCTTGCCGGCGACCGTGTCGCCATGCAGCTTCATGTAAGCCTTCATGCCGCCGTAGATCTGCTGGCCGTATTCGGCGAACGGGCCGGAAAACTCGCCGATCAGCCCGAGCTTGACGGTCTGCTGCGCAAACGCCGGCACGGCGATCATCGCGCACAACGCCGCGAGGGCGCTCACGCGCGACCAGGACTTGATGTTCATTCGACTCTCCTCCTTCGAAGGACGTTCGCGCGGAATGCGCACGCTGCGCACATGCGGCGGCAGCGTCGCTCGCCACCGGGACGTGGACCGCGGCGGATCTGCGACGCCTGGCGGCCGGCTTCGTTGCGCACAAGAGCAGTGGCAACAGGCCGCCGCAATGGTGCCTCAGGTTCGCTATTCGCGCAAATGTTCGATTAACGCACAGCCTGCGCGCGCACTGCGTGCGGCCGGCATCCGAAAGTCGTATAGACCAGGCAGGCTGCGCGTTGGAGAATCGGCGGCCATGAACCTCACGTCACCGGCATTCAATCGAATTCGCGCGTCGCGCATGTTGCGTACCGCGGCATCACTGGTGCATCCGTGGCAGCCGATTGTCGCGTTCGCATCGATGGCGCTGCTTTACCTGCTGCTCGATGCGTTGCTCGGCACGCACCTCGACTTTCCGGTGCAGGCGATCGCAATCGCATCGCTGTTTGTCGCCACCCCGGTCCTCGCCATGGTGTGCAGGCGCATCGCGTCGCCGCACGGACGCGCGATCGTCGCGGGTGCGGGCGGCTTGTTGTGCGCGGGCTTGTGGATGGCACTCATCGCCATCTATTTCAACAGCGATCCCGACATCCAGCAGCACCAGCCGGCGGACCGCATCATTCGATACGGATCCGTCTCGATATTGATGTATGCGTCACTGATCTGGCTTGCGTGCGGCGGCGCGCGCGGGTCCCTGTCGGAACGCGATGCCGCGGTTGGTGATTCGAAGCAGTCGCGATTCGTTGCATTCGCAGCCGGAGTCGCGTGGTTGCTCGTCGCCGCGGCTTTGACACTGTCGCCGCTCATCCAGGCCGACTACATCAACTGGTGGGGACCGATGTCGTTGTTCGCCGGTCCCGTCGCCGGCGTGATCTGCGCGCTCAACGCGATTCGCGCCGCGCGTGGCGCTGCCGAACTCCTGCGCTGGTTGGCCGTGGCCGCGGCGATCGCCTTGATCGCGGGCGCGGCGTATATCAGCGGTTTCTTCCTGATGGTGAGCGGTTGGTTGCATTGATTTTGCGCCGCCGCAGAAGCGCAAAGGCCCGCTCGAAAGAGCGGGCCTTTGCTTGAGGGGTGC
>JBDTWY010000128.1:0-4149 GCA_040006455.1 Betaproteobacteria bacterium
AGCACATCATCGGCGACAGCGTCAGCGCGACGAAGCCCGACACCAGCACCGCGCCAGCAAGCGTCAGCGCGAATTCGATGAACAGCCGGCCGGTACGCCCGGTGGCGAACGCCAGCGGCGCGAACACCGACGTCAGCGTCAGCGTCATCGCCACGATCGCGAAGCCGATTTCCCTGGCGCCGGTGATGGCCGCCTGCACCCGCGGCATGCCCTCCTCGATGTGGCGGAAGATGTTCTCCAGCATCACGATCGCGTCGTCGACGACGAGCCCGATGGCGAGCACCATCGCCAGCAGTGTCAGCGTGTTGATCGTGAAGCCCATGAAGTACATCAGCGCGAATGCGCCGACCAGCGCCACCGGAATGGTGACGATCGGGATGATCGTCGCGCGCAGGCTGCGCAGGAAGAAGAAGATCACCAGCACGACGAGCAGGATCGCCTCGCCGATCGTCTCGAACACCGAATGGATCGAGCGGTCGATGAACACCGACGTGTCGTAGGCGACGATCAGCTTCATCCCCGGCGGCAGCGACTCGTTCATGCGCTTGACTTCGGCGCGCACCGCGTTCGACAGGTCGAGCGGGTTGGCGACCGCCTGCTTGATCACGCCGATGTTGAGCGATGGCTTGCCGTTGAAGCGCGACACCGTGCGCTCGTCGACCGGACCGATCTCGGCGTTGCCGATGTCCTTGATGCGCACCGGAAAGCCGGCAACGTTGGCGACGATGATGTTGTTGAACTGCTCGGGTGTCTGCAAGTCGGTTTCGGCGACGACGGTGAACTCGCGCGTCTGCGACTCGACGCGTCCCGCGGGAATCTCGGCGTTCTGGCGGGTGATCGCATCCTCGACGTCCTGCACGGTGAGCTTGTAGCCGGCGAGCCGCGTGCGGTCGATGTTGACGCGCATCGACACCTGGCGTTCGCCGAAGATGCGCACGTCGGACGCGCCCGGCAGCACCGACAGCCGCGGCTGCACGTAGCGATGCACGTAGTCGGACGCCTCGAGTGCGCTCAGCGAACCCGCCTGCACGGCGATGTAGATCACCGGTTGCGAATCGGCCTCGACCTTGGCGATCACCGGCTCGTCGATGGTGTCGGGCATCTTCGCGCGCACGCGCGACACCTTGTCGCGCACGTCGGCGGCCGCCGAGTCCGGATCGCGCTTCAGCGAAAAGCGCACGTTGATGCGGCTCGTCTCCGAGCGGCTCTGCGACGTCATGATCTCGACGCCCTCGATGCCGGCCAGCGAGTCCTCGAGAATCTTCGTGACCTGCGACTCGACGACCTCGGCCGACGCGCCGCGATACGTGGTGTTGACGCTGACCACCGGCTCGTCGATACGCGGATACTCGCGCACCGACAGGCGCTGGTACGAAATGAGCCCGATCAGCAGGATGACGAGCGATAGCACCGTGGCGAACACGGGCCGCTTGATGCAGATCTCGGGTAGTTGCACCAGATGCCCGGGTTATGAGCGCGGCGGGATCACGTTCGCGTCCGGCTTGCCCGAGGTGCCGTTGGCCTTGGACGTATCGGCAGGATCGGCTTTCGCCGCGCGCATCAGCACGCTGTTGTTCGACAGCACCACCGGCACGCCGTCGCGCAACTTGATCTGGCCGGCGATGACGATCACATCGTCGATGTTGAGGCCCTTGACGATCTCCACCTTGGCGTCGCGGCGCTGGCCGGTCTCGACGCGCGTGCGCACCGCCTTGCCGTCGAGGATGCGGAACACGTACTGCTCGTCACCCTCGGGGACGATCGCCTGCTCGGGCACCACCAGCGCGTCCTGCACGTCGCGCGTGACCAGCCGCACGCGCGCGAACATCCCGGGGCGCAATCGCGAATCGTTGTTCTTGACCTGCGCGCGGATCACCACCGAGCGTCCGGCGGCGTCGATCAGCGGATTGACGGCGATCACGTGGCCTTCGTAGACCTTGCCGGGAAACGAATCGAGCGCGATCGACAGCGCCTGGCCCTGCTGCACCTGGCGAAAGTAGGTTTCCGGCACGCGGAAGTCGACCTTGAGCGGATCGATCGACTCGAGGTTGACCATGTCGGCGCCTTCCTTCACATAGTCGCCGACCGACACAGAGCGCAGTCCGATCACGCCGGAGAACGGCGCGCGGATCTCGGTCTTGGCAAGATGCGCCTGGGCCAGCGCCAGCGCGGCATCGGCCACCTTGAAGTTGTTGTCGGCTTCGTCCTTGGCCTGGCCCGAAATGAAATTCTGCTTGGCAAGGTCGACGGCGCGATCGAACTTGGACTTGGCGAGCGTCTGGTTGGCGCGTGCCTGCTGCACCTCGGCCTGGTTGACGACGGGATCGAGGCGCACGAGGATCGTGCCCTTGCTGACCGGCTGGCCTTCGCGAAACTGGATCGCGCTGATGCGGCCGGCGACTTCGGGGCGCAGCATCACCGACTCGTCGGATCGCAGGCTGCCCACCGCGGTGATCGTCTGCGGCATCGACGCGCGCACCACCTTGATCGCGTCGACGGTGATCGCGTTGACCTTCGTGGGTGCGGCGTTGCGGCCGGTCGCCGTCGACTGCGCGGCGACGCCTTCCGATGGCGGTGCGCGGTGCTGTCCGTACCAGTAGCCGGCGGCGGCGGCAAAGGTGACACCGACGGCGGCGATAGCGCCCACGACTGCCTTGTTCATTGGTTGCAAACTGTAAAAAGACAAAACGATAATTATGCGCCAGCCCCCGCGGCGCTCGCCAGCAAAAGGGGGCGATTGTTAGAATACGTTACAAATATTTCGTTTCAGGGGAAATGGGTCGATGAAATCGCCTTTGCGCGCGTTCTTGCTTGTTGGTGCCACGTTGTGCGCTGCAGCCGGGCCGGCTGCAGCGGCGGACGCGTTTCCCTCCCATACCGCGCGGCTGGTGGTGCCGTTTCCGGCGGGCGGTTCGCTCGACATCATCGGTCGGGAAATTGCGCAAAAACTGACCGAAGCCTGGGGCCAGAGCGTGATCGTCGAAAACAAGCCGGGCGCCGGAGGCAACATCGGCGCCGACTTCGTCGCCAAGTCGGCGCCCGATGGCTACACCGTGGTGATGGGCGCGCTGTCGACGCACGCCGTCAACCCGACGCTCTACCCGTCGATGCCTTACGACGCCGTCAAGGATTTCGCGCCCATTTCGATGGTCGCGATCACGCCCAACGTGCTGGTGGTGTCGGCCAAGTCGCCGATCAACTCGGTGCAGGAGCTGGTGGCGGCAGCCAGGGCGAGCCCCGGCAAGCTGGCGTTCGCCTCGGGCAGCAACGGCAGCGCCGGCCACCTCGCCGGCGAGCTCTTCAAGGTGCAGACGCACACCGATATCATCCATGTGCCGTACAAGGGGGCCGCGCCGGCCACCCAAGGGCTGCTGGCCGGTGACACGCAGTTCATGTTCGACAACCTCGCCAACGCGATGGCGCAGGTCAAGGGCGGCACGCTGAAGGCGCTCGCCGTCACCACTGCCAGGCGCTCGGCGCTGGCGCCCGACTTGCCGACGATGACCGAGGCGGGCTTGCCGGGCTTCGACATTTCCACGTGGTTCGGGCTGATGGCGCCGGCCGGGACGCCGAAGGACATCGTCGCGCGCTGGAACGGCGATCTCGTGAAAATCCTCAATTCACCGGACCTGAAGCAGAAGCTCGCGCTGCAGGGCGCCGAGGCGGCGCCGATGACGCCGGAGGAATTTTCCGCGTTCATCGCCAACGAGGTGCCGAAGTACGCGAAGATCATCAAGGCGTCGGGCGCCAGGGTCGACTGACGCTTTCATCAACCGGCATTCGCGAAAGGTCATCATGAGACAGTGGATTGCAGCCGCACTCTGTACGCTCGCCCTCGCCGTTGCGCCCGATGCCGACGCCCAGCCCGTGTATCCGTCGCATCCGGTGCGCATCGTCGTGCCGTTCCCCGCCGGCGGCACCACCGACATCCTCGCGCGTGCCGTCGCGCAGCGCCTGAGCGAGGTGTTCGGGCAGCCGTTCGTCGTCGACAATCGTCCGGGTGCGGGTGGCAACATCGGCGCGGAGCTCGTCGCCAGGAGCGCGCCCGACGGCTACACGCTGGTGATGGGAACGGTCGGCACGCACGCGATCAACCCGAGCCTCTACGCCAAGATGCCGTACGACCACGTCAAGGATTTCGCGCCGGTG
>JBDTWY010000129.1:0-4045 GCA_040006455.1 Betaproteobacteria bacterium
GCCCGACGGCTACACGCTGCTGCTGATGTCGAACACGCATACGGTCAACGAATCGCTGTTCAAGAAAAAGCCGTTCATGCTGATGCGCGACTTCACGCCCATCGCGCCGATCAACTATTCAGACCTCGTGCTGGTCGTCAAGCCGTCGCTGCCGGTGCAAAGCGTCGCCGACCTGATCAAGCTCGCCAAGGCGAAGCCGGGCGTGCTCAACTATGCGTCGTCGGGACCAGGTACGCCGTACCACATGGCCGGCGAGCTCTTCAAGTCGATGGCCGGCGTCGACATCCAGCACATTCCGTACAAGGGCAGCTCGGGTGCGCGTAACGACCTGCTGGGCGGCCAGGTCGACATGATGTTCGACGCAGTGCCGACGATGGCGGGCTTCGCGGAGACCGGCAAGGTACGCGCGCTCGCGACCACCGGCACCAAGCGCTCGAACGTGCTGCCGCAGCTGCCCACCGTCGCCGAGGCCGGCGTTCCCGGTTACGACGCGGTGATCTGGCTCGGACTGATGGCGCCGAAGAACACGCCGCCGGCGATCACGAGCATGCTCAACGCGGAGATCACGAAGATCGTGTCCGAGCCCGCGGTGCAGCAGGCATGGGCGAAGCAGGGGGCAGTGCCGATGACGATGACGATCGCCGAGTTCACCCAGTATCTCAACGACGACATTCGGAAGTGGGCGGAGGTCGTCAAGATCTCGGGCGCCAAAGTCGACGAGTGACCGCGGTCGCGGACTTGCGCGTGCTGAGCGGCGGTGCGGCCAAGGGCCTCGTCGCGGCGCTCGACGGCGCGATTCGCGCGCAGGTCGGCGCGGGCATCGCGGGCACGTTCGGCGCGGTCGGCGCGATGCGGGAACGGTTGCTGGCGGGCGAGCCCTGCGACGTCGTGATCCTCACCGCCAGCGTCGTCGATGCGCTGACCGCAGACGGATGCCTGGTTGCCGGCGCGAGCGCGCCGCTTGGACGCGTGCATACCGGCATCGCGGTGCGCAGCGGCGATCCGCTGCCGCGAATCGACGACCGCACATCGCTGGCGGCGGCGCTGCGCGCCGCGGACGGAATCTACTTTCCCGATCCACAGCGCGCGACCGCCGGCATTCACTTCGACAACGTGCTGCAGGCGCTGGGCATCCGTACCGAGGTCACGCCGCATCTCAAGCCGTATCCCAACGGTGCCACGGCGATGTTGAACCTCGCGCGAGCCGTCGAGCCGATCGCGATCGGTTGCACGCAGGTGACCGAGATCCTCTACACCGACGGCGTGCAACTGGTCGGCAGGCTGCCGCCGGAATTCGAGCTCGCGACGGTTTATACCGCCGCGGTTTGCAGCCGTGCCGCCGATCCGCGGCGCGCGCGACAACTGGTGTCACTGCTGTCCGGCGCCGATTCGGCGGCGTTGCGCGCGCGCGGCGGATTCGAGTCCTGAGTGATGGCGGGGTCACGCCGCCATACCGACCTCCACCTGGAAGTCCGGGTCGAAGCGCGCGTTTTCGTTGATGCCATCGCGCGCGTAGCCGCGCGGATTGCACACTACACGCGTGCCGTTGACCACGTAATCGAAGCTGTCATGCGTGTGGCCGTGGATCCACAATCCCGCGCGCGTCCCATCGAGCAGGTACTCGGCGTTGGACACGAAACACGCGTTGATGATCGAGCCGGCGAAGCGCGCGTGAATGCTCTGCGGTGACGGCGCGTGGTGCGTGACGACGACGGTGGGACCGGCGTGCGGTTGCGCGAGCCTCTCCCCGAGCCACCGCGCGTTGCGTTCGAACAGCCCAGCCGAGTCAGCCGGCGTGAAAACGTCGTTGCCGTCGACGCCGGAGCGGATACGCGAGAAATCGCGCATGAAGCGTTGGCCTTCACGCATGGAGACGTCGCGGGCTTCGCCGGCGCCGAGCAGCATGAAATCGGTCCACAGCGTGCTGCCGAGAAAGCGCACGCCGTCGATCACGACTTCGTCGTTGTCGAGCAGGCGCACCTGCGTGCCTTCGCAGCGCCGCCGCAGCTCTTCGACAGTGCCCGCAATGCTGTTGCCGTAGAACTCGTGGTTGCCCGGCACATACAGCACGGGCTTTGACAATGCCGATGCCCATTCGATCGCCGAGCCGGGACGCGCGACATCGCCCGCCAGGATCACGAGGTCGGCGTCGTTGCCGGGCCGCGCGAGGCCTTGCTGGCCCAGATGCAGATCGGAAAGGATGTTGAGCTTCATCGTCGTCGCGACACCTGCGCATTTTGCCGGTCGCGATACGGATTGAATCACACTCGCAACCGGGCATCATCGGCGGACGTGCGCTGTGTGCGGGCCCGCCAGGGCAACGCGTATCTTGCGCGCGGCGTCAGAGCGACTTGAGGTACTGGACCAGGTCGGCCATCTGGCCATCGGTGAGCGCCAGTGACTTCCTTGTGTTGTAGGTCTGGACCACGGCCGCAAGCGTTGCGGCGCTGCCATTGTGGAAATACGGCGCGTGCTGCCACACGCCTTTCAGCGGTGCGGTGCGATATTGCCTGGTCGCGCTGCGCGATGCGTAGCTCGGTGCGCGGCCGGGCTCGGGTTCGCTGACGACGTCGCTGACAGGATGCAGGCGCGTGTTGGCGTCGGTGAGCTCGGCGCCGCTATGGCAGCTCGCGCAGCTGCCCTGGCCCGCGAACACGAGCCGACCCCGCGCGGCAGCCGCCGCGTCGAAGCTGCCTGCAGGCGGCGGTGGCGCGGGAATCGACAGCTGGTACGCCTGCAACGCCGGCAACTTCGCACTGATCAGGTCGTCAGTGCCGTGCGTGACGCTGACGCCGATGCGAGGGTCGACGAACGTTCCATGCCCGCCCATCTGCGTCACGCCGACGTAGCGGTTCCAGTACGCGACGTCGTCGCCGTCGCCTGTCGACGTGATCTTGTGGATGCCATCGAGGCCGTAGGCCGGAGGGATCACCTGCGGACCGTTGAGCCCGTCGAGATTGAAGCGCGGATCGTATTTGCCGGCGCCCCAGGAGTTGTAGACCGCCTTGGTCGCGGCATCGAGCGCGGGCGACAGCGCGATGATGGCGCCCGGATTGAGGTCGCGATTCGGCCATCCGTCGAGGCGCTTGCCGATCCCCTTCGCGAACGAGTCGTCGACTGTCGAATGGCAAAGCGCACAGGTGATGCCGACGTGCGTCAGCGTGTCCTTGCCGCCGATCGACTCCACCGTACCCTTGATGCCCACGACCGCGTCGAGCTTCAGCAGCGCGACGGTGGTGTCGGGGCTCTTGAGATCGACGCTGCCGTCCTGTACGCCCTTCACGACGGACGCCGGCAACGCTTCCGCGTCGACCTTGAGCCCCACAGACAATGCCGTCGTGGGATCGACCGCGCTGCGGATGACTTCGTGCATGCGCAGCACATCCGTCCATTGCGTTTCGTCGCCGAAGGTGTCGAAGCGGAAGATCTTCTGCCCACGTGCGAGCAACGCCGGGTCGGTCACGACATCGCCGGATGGTCCGGAGCTGCCGCCGCACGCGGCAAGCAGCAGCGATGCGACCATCGCAACACCCGGCGCCCTCGACAAGCGCGCATCTCGCACTGGAAAGCGGCCGCGACAACTGGCTGCGGATAGCATCGCAACGTGCGACACGGTGTCATCGAAGACCGGCATGATCATTGGGTTTGTCCTTCGTGCTGCGCTGCCGGGCAATTCCCGGCAATTCGTCGCAAAGACGGTGCGCAAAGCATTCGATGCGCGCAGCACTCGCGGCGTTCCGGCGCGGGAATGTTAGGGCGGCACCACGAAGGCCTCGCGGGTCAACGCGAGATATGTCGTGACACGACATGAATCGAAAATCGGAGACGGGTGCCCGGCAAATCGGCCCGCGCGGCCGGCATGGCGACGCGTCGTAGCGTGCTAAGATCGTCCGCTAAATCGGGAGCACGCGCCGCATTCCCGCCCGTCCTTCGGTGCCCGGTGCGAGCGGGTCACGTCCCGGCCTGGTCTGACAGGCGCCCGTAGCTCACTTGGATAGAGCACCGGCCTTCTAAGCCGGGGGTAACAGGTTCGAGTCCTGTCGGG
>JBDTWY010000130.1:0-3997 GCA_040006455.1 Betaproteobacteria bacterium
ACGGCGTCATGCATTTCCAGTTCGTCAACTGGCGCAACCTGCTCGTCAAGCAGGCGTGGTACGCTGCCTGGAACACGTTCGCGATCCGCGGATGCCGGCGGCCGAGATCAACGCACGTTACGCGCCGAGCAAGGACGAAACCGCGCTCGGCGTGAGGCCCGTGCCTGCCGAATGGCTCGCTGGTTATCCGTTCTTCGACCGCGAGGTGATGGACGCGCGCGAGACTTGGCGCGAAGCACAGGTGCTCGGCTGGTTCGGACAGCACGGCCGCGCGTTTTTCCGCGACCTGGACATCTGGGATATCGAATGGCCGCCGGAGCGCGAGGTTATCCGTCTCGCAGGCGAATTGCCGCAGCTGCCGATGGAGCCCGGTCACGCGCGCGACGACGTCGCAACCTGACACCTGGCTAGCCTGTCGAGTCCTGGAGATCACGCGCATAACGACGCTGAAAACGCTCGGCCGCGAAAGGCCGGATGTCGATCGCCGGCGTACGTTGGTCGACGAGGTCGGCGACGATTTCCGCGGTCGGCGCGGCCGCGGTCAGTCCGACGTGGCCGTGGCCGAACGCGAACAACACGTTCGCGGCCTGTGGAGACGCGCCCAGCACCGGCATCGAGTCGGGCATCGACGGCCGATGCCCCATCCACCGCGTAACTTCGCCGTGATGCAGTTGCGGAAGCAGCGCGCGCGCGCCGGCAAGCAATGCGTCGGCGCGGCGCCAGTCCGGCGGCGCATCGAGACTCGCGAGCTCCACGCCGCCGGCGATCCGCAAGCCGTTTTCCATGGGCGTCGCAAAGTACTTGCCGGTGCCGGACATCACCGGCACGCGCGGCGCGACGGTGGGCGATTCCAGCATCACGTGGTAGCCGCGCTCGGTCGTCATCGGCACGTCGCCGCCAAGCTGCGACGACAGCGCGTTCGAATGCGCGCCTGCGGCAATCAGCACGATGTCGGCCGCGATGGGCTCGCCGTCGGTGATCACGCGCGCCACGTGCCCATCGCTGCGGTCGAACGCCCGCGCGCGCTGCCGCACGAAGGTTGCGCCGGCCGAGCGCAGTGCTTGCGCGAGCGCCTGCGACAGTCGCAGCGGATTGGGACAATGGCCCTGCTGCGGCAACAGCACGAGATGCGTGGTTCGCGGCGACAGTGCGGGATCGAATGCGCGGATCGCCGCGCCTTCCAGAACCTCGAGCGCGACGCCGTGCCGGCGGCGCAACTCGCGCCCGAGCGCGTCGGCGGCAAACGAGGCGGCGCTGTCGTACGCGAACGCGTATCCGTGCTGGACGATCAGCTCCGGAACGCCGGCCCACGCGGCCAGCGCACGCCAACGCTCGATCGTCGGGTCGAGCAACGCGTGCAGCGCGTCGGCGATCGTCGCGACGCGCGCGGCCGTCGACGCCCGCTGGAAACGCCACAGCCAGGGCGCCAGCGTGGGCAGATGCCGCAGCCGGATCGACAGCGGTCCCATCGGATCGGCCAGCCATCCCGGCACTTTTTTCCACACACCGGGCAGGCCGAGCGGTACGCAGGACGCGCGGCTCAGGCAGCCGGCGTTGCCATAAGAACAATACTCGCCAGGGGGACGCGGATCGACGAGGGTGACGCGGTGGCCGCGCCGTACCAGCGCCGCCGCGCTCGCCAGTCCCACTACTCCCGCGCCGATGACGGTGACGTGATGCTGTGCCATGCCGGTTGCCGTTTCGCCGCGGGGCGAGGCCTTGCCCGTTGCAGGACGCCGGATCGCGGCAATGATCCGTGTCGCGCGCGGCCGCCGATGCGGCGCGCGCGAACACGAGACCCGATGCTACCTCGTCGCGCGGCCTAGCGGGCTGCTAGCGGCTCACCATGCATTGATTGCCGTCGACCTGGAAGTTCTGAGTCGTCGTTGACGTGCTGCTGCCGTTGGCGTCCCGCTTCGTCGACTTAACCGTCAGCACCGCCTGCTTGCCATCGACGACGAGCAGGCCGTTGGCCTTGACGTCATTGGAGAACTGCTCCGGCGTCTGCGACATTTCCTTGGCCATGCCCGACATCATCTGGCGATCCTTCGCGGGCATCGCCTTCCACTGCTCCTGCATCTGTGTCGTGGAGAGCTTGTTGGCTTCGTCGAACTTGCCTGCATGGATCAGGCCCATCTGCTTGACCGAAACCTTGCCGCACGGGTGCTCGAGGATCGCCGCGCCCTTGATCTCGGACTTGGCGATCGCGGGCATCGTGATCGAGCACAGCGCGATCAATATTGCGGCATGGATTGCGTGGATTGGTCGGCGGCTCCATTGCATCTTGTGTCCCTCCCGTGTTGGCGCCCGCAGCGGGAATTTCCCGCCTCTTCGAGCTCCGGAATGCTAGGCGCAATCGCGCGGTCAGTTGCGTGAATATTCGACAATCCATTGTCTAAAGGGGGGCTTGACGTCGTCGCGGCGGCGACAACAATTTCCGCCGGAATGCCGTTTTCGCACCCGTTGCGCCACGGCTCGATTTCGAGGACGTGAACGCGGTGCGCCGCCGGCAGCGTGGCGGCGGCGCCAGTCGACGCGTGAATACGTCAATTGATCGGCGCGCCTCGCATCGCTGCGCGATGACGTCGCGCGGCGATGCGACGTACGGTCGTATCAGGCGCGGCTGCGCCCCACCTTCGCGGCCTGACTCGCCGAAGACCGCTTCGTGAACGGAATCAGCATCGGCACCTTCCGCCGATATTCGCTATACGCATTGCCCAGGCTGTCGACCAGGTCACGCTCCTCGAGCTGGATGGCGATGAGGATGTAGCCGGTCGTGGCGACTGCGAACAGCAGATGCGTGACCGTCATCGTCGGCGTCGACCAGAACGCGAACAGGAATCCCGCGTAGAGCGGGTGGCGGATCAGACGATACGGTCCGGGCGTCCTGAATACGAGCGGCCGGTATTGTTCGCCGATGAGGTGCAGCCAGACTTGCCGCAATCCGAACAGGTCGAAGTGATTGATGAGGAACGTCGCGACGAACACCGTCACCCAGCCGAAGATGCACAAGCCGTGCAGCACGGCGACTGCCACCGGATCTTCGACCGACCACACCATGCCACCCAGCGGACGCCAGAATGCGAACAACGCGATGAGCGCGAGGCTGGCGGCAATCACGTAGGTGCTGCGCTCGGCGGCCTGCGGAATGAAGCGCGTGATCCAGTGCTTGAAGACAGGACGCGCCATCACGCTGTGCTGGATCGCGAACAGGAGAAGCAGGCCGACGTCGACGGCGAGGTTGTCGATGAAGTCACCGGTGGGCGGTGAGTCGATCGAGCGGGGAACATAGATATTGGCGACGAAGCCGATCGCGTAGAGGATCGTTCCGAAGAATGCGGCATAGCAGACCAGGCCGTAAAAAAATACCAGGAAGCGCTTGAGCATGATGATTCTCCTTTTATTGCGGGACGGAGCGCGCGACTCGCTGTCAACGGCAGCGGCCGGTGCTCCAACGCTTGCGGCACTTTGCAATGTGCGCGCGTGGAAGTCCTGTCCCGGCGTCGCGTCCGACTGATCGAGCGTCCGCGCGTTGGACTCGCGGCGTCGAGCTAGTCGCGCGACGTCGGCAATGCTTTGCCGATCGGCCGCGCGCCGCCCACGCGCGGCATTTCGATGCCGGTGCTACGCGCCGCGTCGCCTGTTATTTTCCTGCCGCGTGCGACGCCGGTCACTGGGACTCACGCCCCAGCGATGATTTCCAGCCCCGCAACCCTTCGAGGGAAAACCCGTCACCAACGCCGTACCCAGAACGACGATCATCGATCCGCCCACCGTGTACCACCCGATGGGCTCGTCGAGGAATGCATATCCCCACAGCACGCCGAACACTGGAATCAGGAACGTAACGGTGAGCGCCGGCGCAGGACCCAGGTCCGTGATCAGCCGAAAACAAAGCAAGTACGCGACGCCGGTGCAAACCACGCCGAGCGCAACCACCGCGCCGATGACATGTACGTCCGCCGGTGCGTTGGCGGGGAAAAAAGGCACGGCCGCA
>JBDTWY010000131.1:0-3916 GCA_040006455.1 Betaproteobacteria bacterium
ATCGGCATCGTCCACCAGGTCAACCTCGAGTATCTCGCGCGCGGCGTCCACCAGAAGGACGGCGTCACGTATCCCGACACGCTGGTCGGCACCGACAGCCACACGACGATGATCAATGCGATCGGCGTCGTCGGCTGGGGCGTCGGCGGCATCGAAGCCGAGGCTGGCATGCTCGGCCAGCCGGTGTACTTCCTGACGCCCGACGTCATCGGCGTCGAGCTCACGGGCGCACTGCGCGAGGGCATCACCGCGACCGACCTCGTGCTGACCGTCACCGAGCTGCTCCGCAAGGAGAAGGTCGTTGGCAAGTTCGTCGAGTTCTTCGGCGAAGGCACGGCGTCGCTCGCCGTTCCCGATCGCGCGACGATCGGCAACATGGCGCCCGAATACGGCGCGACGATGGGATTCTTCCCTGTCGACGAGGCCACCGTCGACTACCTCAAGGCCACCGGCCGCAGCGCCGCGGAAATCGACGCTTTCACGTCGTACTTCAAGGCGCAGAACCTGTTCGGCATCCCGCGTACCGGCGAGATCGACTACACGCGCGTGGTGACGCTCGACCTGGCGACGGTGAAGACGTCGCTGGCCGGTCCCAAGCGTCCGCAGGATCGCATCGAGCTCGGCAACCTCAAGAGCACGTTCACCGCGTTGTTCAGCAAGCCGGTGGCCGAGAACGGCTTCGCCAAGAAGCCCGACGATCTCGCGCGCCGCTTCCACGTGCCGTGGACCGGCGGCGAGCGGATGCCGAACAACCAGACGCTGAACGGCAAGGCCGCCGCGCGCGACGTCGTCGAGATGGTCGACAACCGGCCGACACCCGATCGCACGTCGGCGCCGCCGCGCGTCGCCGCGATCGACATCGGCTCGGGCGACGTGCTGATCGCGGCGATCACGTCGTGCACCAACACGTCGAACCCGAGCGTGATGCTGGCGGCGGGGCTGCTCGCAAAGAAAGCCGTGGAAAAGGGCTTGACGGTGGAGCCGCACATCAAGACGTCGCTCGCGCCCGGCTCGCGCGTCGTCACCGACTATTTCAACAAGACGGGCCTGATGCCCTACCTCGAGAAGCTCGGCTTCAACCTCGCCGCCTACGGATGCACGACGTGCATCGGCAACGCCGGCGACCTGACGCCGGAGTTCAACGAGACCATCACCAGCAACGACCTCGTCTGCGCGGCCGTGCTGTCAGGCAACCGCAACTTCGAGGCGCGGATCCATCCGAACCTGAAGGCCAACTTTCTGGCATCGCCGCCGCTGGTCGTCGCGTACGCGATCGCCGGCACGGTGCTCAAGGACTTCACCACCGAGCCGCTCGGCATCGGTCACGACGGACCGGTGTTCCTCAAGGACATCTGGCCGTCGTCGCATGAAATCGCCGAGCTCCTGAACTATGCGCGCGACCCGGTGACGTTCCGCAAGCTCTACAGCGATCTCGCCAACGCCAACCCGATGTGGACGACGATCGCCGGCAGCGAGGGCCAGGTCTACGATTGGCCGACGTCGACGTACATCGCCAAGCCACCGTTCTTCGACGGCTTCACGATGATGCCCAAGCCGACGACCGACATACGCGCTGCGCGCGTGCTCGGAATCTTCGGCGACTCGGTCACGACCGACCACATCTCGCCGGCGGGATCGATCAAGCCGACGTCGCCGGCGGGGCTCTACCTGCAGGAAAAGGACGTCGCCGTCGCCGACTTCAACAGCTATGGCTCGCGTCGCGGCAACCACGAGGTGATGATGCGCGGCACGTTCGCCAACGTGCGGATCAAGAACCTGATGCTGAGCCTGAGGGGTGACGGCACGCGCGAGGAAGGTGGCGTCACGCTGTTCCAGCCGTCGGGCGAAAAGATGCCGATCTACGATGCGGCGATGCGCTACGTCGCGCAAGGCACGCCGACGATCGTGTTCGGCGGCGAGGAATATGGCACCGGCAGCTCGCGCGACTGGGCGGCGAAGGGCACGCAGCTCCTCGGCGTCAAGGCGGTCGTCGCGCGGAGCTTCGAGCGCATCCATCGCTCCAATCTCGTCGGCATGGGCGTGCTGCCGCTGCAGTTCAAGGGCAGCGATTCGGTCGATACGCTGGGCATCAAGGGCGACGAAACCTTCGACGTCCTCGTGCCCGCGGAGATCCATCCGCAGCAGGACCTGCTGCTCAAGGTGACGCGCCGCGACGGCAGCACGTTCGACGTGCCGGTGCTGTGCCGGATCGACACGCCGATCGAGATCGACTACTACAAGCACGGCGGCATCCTGCCGTTCGTGCTGCGGGAGTTGATCGCTGCCTGACAAGCGCCCGTCACGCGTGCCGCGCGTCTTCGCACAGGGTCGCACATGAGCACGCCGGGCCGCCCCAAGCGCGAAGCTACTCCGACGAGCGCGGCCGTCGCGCGCCAGCATCCGCTGGCGCACGCGCTGCCGTCGTTCCTGTGCGCGGGATTCGCGCTGTCGACCGTCGATGCGACCGCGAAGTTGCTGGTGCAGGACCACGCGCTGCTGCTGGTGGTGTGGGCGCGCTACGCGGGCCAGCTTGCAGTCGTCACGCCGTTCGCATGGCATCGCGCGGGGCGCGACTTCTGGCGCAGCCGGCGCACCCGGCTGCAACTGCTGCGCTCGGCGTTCCTGTTCGGCGCGACGCTGTGCTTCTTCGGCGGCCTGCGCTTCCTGCCGCTGGCGGAAGGCTCGGCACTGACGTTCCTCGCGCCGGTGTTCATCGTCATGCTGTCGGGACCGATGCTGGGCGAGCAGCCGACGCGCGCGCGCTGGCTCGCGGTGTTCGCGGGTTTCCTGGGCGTGCTCATCCTGCTGCGTCCCGGCTCGGCGGCGTTCAGCGCCGCGGCGCTGCTGATGATCAGCGCGGCGATGTGCAACGCGTTCTACCAGGTCTACACGCGGATGCTGCAGGAGGACAGCGCGTACACGACGCTGTTCTACAGCGCTGTCGTGGGCACCGTCGGCACGACGCTGGCGCTGCCGTGGATCGAGCTCGGCACGCTCGACGTCCGCACGCTGCTGCTGTTCGGCGTCACGGGCGTCGCTGCCGGCATCGGCCACTACCTGTTGATCACCGCCTACGCGCGTGCACCGGCGTCGCTGCTGACGCCGTTCACCTACCTGCAGCTCGTGTGGGCGACGGCGTACGGCTTCATCCTGTTCAGGCAGCTTCCGGATGCCTGGTCTTTCGCCGGAATGGCGGTCGTGATCGCAGGCGGCGTATGGCTCGCGCACGCCGAGCGTCGCAATGTCACGATGCCCAAGCAACCATTGCCGGCGAGCGAGCCGTTGTAAAATGCGCTCGTGCGCACCGTGAAATTCACCGTAGTTCAACCTCAATCCTCAAGGGAGTAACACCATGCAATTGCGTACGATGGCCACGTTGGTGGCGCTTGCGTTGGCAGCCACATTGACAGCGTGCGGTCAGGACGCGAACCAGGCAGCCGAAAAGGCGAAGGAATCCGCAGCGAAAGCCGCCGATGCCGCGAAGGATGCGGCGAAGTCGACGAGTGACGCGGCGAAGGAAGCGGCGGACAAGGCCGCAGCCACGGCGACCTCCGCCGCCGACGCGACCAAGGATGCGGCAGCGAAGGCGGCCGACGCCTCCAGCGACGCCGCCAGCAAGGCGGCCGACGCGACCAAGGAAGCGGCGGACAAGGCAGTCGCCGCCGCCAAGGAAGCCGCCAAGAAATAACACGGCACGCAGCAAAGGCCGCACCCGGCGACGGGTCGCGGCCTTTTTTTCCGGGGCCGCGCGCGTGGTCGTCAGCGCAGCGCGTGCCTTGGAGCGACGCCGGGCGCCGCTATTTGGCCGGCGCGTGGCGCGCGATCCAGCGCGTCAGCGGCCGCCACTGCTCCCAGTCCTGTTCGGCGCGCGAGCGCGGCAGGTCGAAGATGCTCGCGCCGTCGCGTGCGCAATAGA
>JBDTWY010000132.1:0-3749 GCA_040006455.1 Betaproteobacteria bacterium
GCCGCGCGGCGATCTCGTCGACGCTCGCCGTGCCGTCGGCGATCTCGCCGCAGTTGAGGTCGATGTCCTCCTGCTGTTTCACCCATAGCTGCGTGTTCGTCGACAGTTTGAGCGAAGGCGCGGGCGCGCAACCATACGCGGAGCCGCGGCCGGTGGTGAAGCAGATCAGGTTGGCGCCCCCGGCGACCTGCCCCGTGGCGGACACCGGGTCGTAGCCCGGCGTGTCCATGTAGACGAAGCCCTTCGCGGTCACCGGCTCGGCGTATTCGTAGACGGCCACCAGGTTGGAGGTGCCGCCCTTCGCCACCGCGCCCAGCGATTTTTCGAGGATCGTCGTCAGTCCGCCGGCCTTGTTGCCCGGCGACGGATTGTTATTCATCTCACCGCGCTCGCGCGCGGTGTAGTCCTCCCACCACTTGATCCGCGACACCAGCTTTTCGCCGACATCGCGCGACACCGCGCGGCGCGTCAGCAGATGCTCGGCGCCGTAGATCTCCGGCGTTTCCGACAGGATCGCCGTGCCGCCGTGACGCACCAGCAGGTCGACCGCCGCGCCGAGCGCCGGATTGGCGGTGATGCCCGAATAGCCGTCGGAGCCACCACATTGCAGCCCGATCGTGATGTGCGACGCCGGCACTTCGGTGCGCGTCACCGCATTCGCATGCGGCAGCATTTCCTCGATCAGTGCAACGCCATGCGCGATCGTCTTCGACGTGCCGCCGGTGTCCTGGATGCTGAACGTGCGCAGCAGCGGACCCTCCTGCAGTTGCTGCGCACCGAGCAGCGCGGAGATCTGGTTGGCCTCGCAGCCGAGGCCGACGATCAGCACGCCGGCGAAATTGGCGTGCTTCGCATAGCCGCCCAGCGTGCGGCGCAGGATCTGCATGCCCTCGCCCTGCGTGTCCATGCCGCAACCCGAGCCGTGTGTCAGCGCGACGATGCCGTCGACGTTGCCGAACGCCGCGAGGCGCTCGCGCGTGAAATGGTCGGCGATGCCGCGCGCCACCGTCGCCGAGCAGTTGACGGTCGACAGGATGCCGATGTAGTTGCGCGTGGCGACGCGGCCGTCGTCGCGGACGATGCCCTGGAACGTCGCTGCCGGCGACAGGTATTGCGTCGGCCGCACGTCGACGCCGAACGCGTAGTCGCGATCGAAAGTCCCCATCGCGAGGTTGTGCAGATGCACGTGCTCGCCCGCGCCGATGTCCTTGCTCGCGAAGCCGATGATCTGGTTGTAGCGCTTGACCGGATCGCCCTTGCGGATCGCGTGCGCGGCGACCTTGTGGCCGGGGGGGACGAGCCCCGACACCGTGACCTTTTCGTCGAGCAGCTGCGCGCCGCCGACGAGCTGCGATCGTGCAATCACCACGTCGTCGTTGGGATGGAGGCGGATGGTGAGGCTCGTTCGTGTCAGCATGGTGTTGCTCC
The DNA here is from genome assembly GCA_040006455.1 of Betaproteobacteria bacterium. GTDB lineage: Bacteria > Pseudomonadota > Gammaproteobacteria > Burkholderiales > Casimicrobiaceae > VBCG01. Next base: position 1,429 of record JBDTWY010000132.1, read on the forward strand.
TCGATGCATCAGGCGGCGATCGTCGCACGCGCGACGGCCTGGCGGTCGATCGCCTGCAAATCCCAGTCGATGCCGAGCCCCGCGGTGTCCGGCGGGGTCGCGTGGCCGTCCTGCAGCCTGATGCGCGACGTCGTGATCGAATCGAGCTGCGGGATGTACTCGACCCACGCGCCGTTGGGCACGGCGGCGGTCAGGGAAACGTGCAGCTCCATCAGGAAATGTGGACACACCGGCGCGTTGAATGTTTCGGCGAGGTGGGCGACTTTCAGCCACGGCGTGATGCCGCCGATGCGCGCGCAGTCGACCTGCACGACCGAACAGGCGCGAAGTGCCAGGTACTCGCGGAAGTGCGACGGGTGATAGAGCGATTCGCCCACCGCGATCGGCATCGTCGCCGCGCGCGCGAGCTCGGCGTGGCCTGCGAGGTCCTCGGCGGGCAGCGGCTCCTCGAACCAGCCGAGCATGAACGGCGCATAGGCATGGGCGCGGCGCCGCGCCTCGGCGACGCTGAACGCCTGGTTGGCATCGACCATCAGCGCAAACGCGTCGCCGACCGCCTCGCGGACTGCGCAGAGCCGCGCGACGTCCTCGGCGATCACCGGCCGCCCAACCTTGATCTTCGCGCCGAGGAAGCCCTGCGCGCTGGCGGCGCGCGCTTCATCGACGAGCTGTGCAGTCGAATGGTGAAGCCATCCGCCTTCGGTCGTGTAGACCGGCACGCGCGGCTGCGCGCCGCCGGCGAGCTTCCACAACGGGAGGCCGGCACGCCGCGCCTTGAGATCCCATAGCGCGGTGTCGATGGCCGCCAGCGCGAGGCTGGTCATGGCGCCCACGGCGGTCGCATGGGTGTGGAAGAAAAGGTCCTTCCACAGCCGCTCGACCTCGGCGGCATCGCGGCCGATGAGCCGGGGCGCCAGGTGGTCGCGCAGCAATGCCATCACCGACGATCCGCCGGTGCCGATCGTATAGCTGTAGCCGGTGCCGACCGCGCCGTCGGCGCAGGTGATGCGCACGATGGGCGTCTCCTGCGTGACGAACGACTGGATGGCGTCGGTCCTCCTGACCTTGGGTGCAAGGTCGACCTGCAGGATCTCGACGCGCTCGATCGGCGACATGGGCAGGTGTCAGTAGCCGAGCGCGTGCGGCAGCCACAGCGAGATCTGCGGCACGTAGGTGATCAGCGCGAGCGACAGCAACAGCGGCACGAGCCATGGCAGGATCGCCATCGTCGTGCGCTCGATCGACAGGTTGGCGACGCGCGCGAGCACGAACAGCACCATCCCCATCGGCGGATGCAACAGTCCGATCATCAGGTTCAGCACCATGATGAGGCCGAAGTGCACCGGATCGATGCCGAGCTGCTGGATCACCGGCATCAGCACGGGCACCAGGATCAGGATCGCAGCCGTGGGCTCGAGGAAGCAGCCGACGAAGAGCATCAGCATGTTGGCGAGAAGCAGGAATACCCAGGGCGTGTGCGTGAACGACAGCGTCCATAGCGCCACCATGTCGGTGACCCGAGTCGCCGTCAGCAGCCAGCCGAAGATCGACGCCGCGGCGACGATGAACATCACCGTCGACGTCGTCTCGATCGTGTCCATCGCGACCTTGACGAGCATCCGCCACGTCATGGTCCGGTACCAGACGAGGCCGAGTATCAGTGCCCAGACGCAGGCGGCAATCGCGCCCTCGGTCGGCGTGAACACCCCCGTCGTCATGCCGCCGATCAGAAGCACCGGCGTCATGATCGGCATCACCGCGTCGAACCGGAAGCGCCAGTCGGCGACGAACAGCAGCACGAATCCGAGCACCAGCGCCACGTTGAACGCGACGCCCAGCTTGACCGCGCCCCACATCAGCAGCGGAAAGGCGATCACTACCCCGAGCTCGATGACCGCCTTGCTGACGCGGCGCCAGTCGAACTCGATGTCGCCGCCCCATTTGTGCTTGTGCGCGAACCACGCGACGGTGAGCATCATCAGGATGGCAAGCACCGCACCCGGCAGGATGCCGGCGAGAAACAGCTGGCCGACCGAGACGTTCGCCATCATCGCGTAGATGACGAAGGGCAGCGAAGGCGGGATGATCGGCCCGAGTGTCGCCGACGCGGCGGTGACGCCGACCGAGAACTCCATGTCGTAGCCGTGGTCCTTCATCGCCTTGATCTCGATGGTGCCGAGTCCCGCGGCGTCGGCGATCGCGGTTCCTGACATGCCGGCGAAGATCACCGAGCCGAGGATGTTCACGTGGCCGAGCCCGCCGCGCAGCCACCCCACCAGCGACAGCGCGAAGTTGTAGATGCGGTTGGTGATGCCGGCGTT
>JBDTWY010000133.1:0-3565 GCA_040006455.1 Betaproteobacteria bacterium
CCGCGCAGCGCGTCGCCGAGCTCGTCGGCGAGCGCGTCGTTCAGCGCGTTGAGCCGCTGCGGCCGGTTGAGCGTGATCAACGCGGTGCGATCGCGGGTTTCAGTAAGAATCGTCTGGTAAGCCATGGATTGGATGTCAAGCCTTGTCGGGATCGAATTGCCGGGCGAGGCCTTGCCAGCATCGCCAGTATTCGGGTTGCAGTTGTGCCGATGCGAGCGCCGCGCGCGTCGGATGGATGACCGTACGCGTCTCGAACATGAACGCCATCGTATCGCGAATGTGCAGCGGCTGCGACGTGTCGGCGACGCTCGCGCGCGCAAACGTGTCGGCGTCGGGACCGTGGCCGCTCATGCAGTTGTGCAGGCTCGCGCCACCCGGCAGGAAGCCCTCGGCCTTGGCGTCGTACACGCCATGGATCAGGCCCATGAATTCGGACGCGACGTTGCGATGGAACCACGGCGGGCGGAACGTGTGCTGCATCGCCAGGATACGCGGCGGGAACACGACGAAGTCGAGCATGTCGACGCCCGGGGTGTCGCTAATCGACTGCAGCACGAGGAAGATCGACGGGTCCGGATGATCGAAGCTTGTCGAGCCGAACGTGTTGAAGCGGCGCAGGTCGTACTTGTACGGTGCGCAGTTGCCGTGCCACGCGACGACGTCGAGCGGCGAGTGGTCGATCGCCGCCGCCCATAGCGCGCCGTGAAACTTGGCGACGAGCTCGAATTCGCCGTCACGGTCCTCGTACCACGCGACCGGCGTCAGGAAATCGCGCGGGTTGGCGAGGCCGTTGCTGCCGATCGGGCCGAGATCGGGCAGCCTAAGCGGCGCACCGTAGTTCTCGCACACGTAGCCGCGCGCGTCCGCATCGACCAGCTCGATTCGCATGCGCAAGCCGCGCGGGATGACGGCGATCTCCTGCGGCTCGACGTCGATCCTGCCGAGCTCGGTGGCAATGCGCAGCCGTCCTTGCTGCGGCAAGACCAGCAGCTCGCCATCGGCATCGTAGAAAAAGCGTTGCATCGACGAGTTGCAGGCGTACATGTGGATCGCGCAACCGGTCATCGTCGCCGCCGCGCCGTTGCCGGCCATCGTCACCAGGCTGTCGAGGAAATCCACGGGCGTCGCTTGCATCGGCAGCGGGTCCCAGCGTAATTGGTTGGGCGTGGTCGGCTGCTCACCGAAGCGCGACACGATGCCGCCGTCACCGATCCGGTGAAACGGCTGGTGCATCGCCGCCGGCCGGATCCGGTACAGCCACGAGCGTCGATTGGCGCTGCGCGGCGCCGTGAACGCCGTGCCGGAGAACTGCTCGGCATAGAGGCCATGGGCGACTCGCTGCGGCGAATTCTGACCCTGTGGCAGCACACCGGGGAGGGCTTCAGAAGCGAAGGTGTTGCCGAAACCGCTTTGATAGGCGAGCGGCGGCTCGGCGCCGGCGGGGCGGGTGATCGACACCATCAGCGCGCGCCGTCCGGCCCGCCTTCGCGCGCCGCGGCGATCGCCTCGGCGACCACCTCGGCGTCGCCGATGTGGTTGGCGAGCAGCAGCACGAGGCGCACGTTGACGTCCGCGCTCTGCGCATCGGTCAATCCGCGGTGCGTGTCGACGAGCATCGCGTACATGTCGTCGGGCGCGACGACGTTGGGGCGGGTGACGAGCGACGCCATCGATTTCATCCTCCGCCGTCGTGGGCGGTTGCACGATCGATCGCGGCGATCACCGATGCCATGTCGAATGCGCGCCAGCGCGCGCAGATGTGTTGATCCGGACGTACAAGGTAGCATGATCCAGGACGCGCATCGTAGCGCCGCGCGGCGCGGCCTTCGATGTCGATCAGTACTTCGATGTTGGCTTCGGCGCCACGTATCGCTTGGCGCTGTCCTTCGGCAGGTTCCGCTTGGCGCTCCCCGTTGACGGCACCGTCCGATGGGGCCTCCCGCTCCCGCTTGCGGGAGAGCGCCGGGGTGGGGGCGACAACCGCGACGACATCGCAGTGGTAGGTTTCCCGCAGCCTCCGCACATCCGCCGCAGCCATCGCCGCGTCGAACATCAGCAGCACGAAGCGCCCGCCGAGGTGGTCGATCAGCCACTCGCCACCATTCGACGCGACCGGCGCATCCGCGGCGACGGCGCCCGCGACCATGACGCCAACCCCGTCGGTGAATCCGGTGTCCGGCGTGTTGAGTGCCGAGCCCGCGAGCACCGTCGCGACCGACAAGCGGCCACTGTTGATCCATTGCCGCGCAAACGGATGGCGGCGCGCGAGGCGAAGCACGGCGTCGCGATAGCGCTGCGACATCGGCGACTTCGGCGAGATGAAATCGGTAGCGCGCGTCGAGTGGAGGATGTTTTCGTCGGCCGCGGCGCCGCGCTCGGCGTCATAGGTATCGAGCAGCGCTGCCGGCGATTCGCCGCGGATCACGCGCGCGAGCTTCCAGCCGAGGTTGTCTGCGTCCTGCACACCGCTGTTGGCGCCGCGCGCGCCGAACGGCGACACGAGATGCGCGGCGTCGCCGGCGAACAGCGTGTTCCCATGCCGGAAGCGCGCCATGCGGCGGCACGAAAACGTGTAGACGCTCGCCCATTCGATGTCGAAGGCAACGTCGTCTCCCAGCATCGCGCGCACGCGCGCCGCAACGTTGCCGGGTTGCCGCTCGGCCTCGGCGTCGGCGGCCTCGCCCAATTGAAAATCCAGCCGCCACACGTCGTCCGCCTGGCGATGCAGCAGCGCCGACTGGTTGCGGTGGAACGGCGGGTCGAACCAAAACCATCGCTCGGCGGGAAACGCCGACTGCATGCGGATGTCGGCGATCAGGAAGCGGTCGCGGAAAACCTGGCCGGCGGCTTCGACGCCGAGCGACTTGCGCACCGCGCTGTGCGCGCCGTCACAGGCCACCAGCCAGTCGCAGTGGAACGTGTACGGGCCCTCGGGCGTCGTCACGTCGACCTGCACGCAGTTGCCGGCGCTCGCCACATTCGTGCAACGGTGCCTGAAGCGCAGGTCGCACTGCGGCAGTTGCTGGGCGCGCGCGACGAGCATCGCCTCGACGTGGTATTGCTGCAGGTTGATGAACGCTGGCCGCCGGTGCCCCGGTTCGGGTGCGAGGTCGAATGCGTACACTTCGGCGTCGCCGAAGAACACGCGCCCGGTGTTCCAGCGCACGCCGCGCGCGGTGGCGGATTCGCCGACACCGAGGCGGTCGAAGATCTCGAGCGTGTGCTTGGCCCAGCAGATCGCGCGCGAGCCCGTGCTGACGGTGTCGTCGTCGTCGAGCACCACCACCGGAATGTCGCGTTGCGCGAGGTCGATCGCCAGCGACAGCCCGACCGGACCCGCGCCGACGATCGCCACCGGCACGCGCGCCCCGTCGCAATTTTCGCGAGGCGCGGCGGCGAACACCGGAGGCAGGTGCGACTTCACCTCGGCAACTCGTTGGCGTCGCGACGCGCGTTCAGCCTTCCAGCGCCAGCCACATTTCCTTGTCGCGCTGCGCGGTCCAGATCCGCGGATCCTTGAAGTCCGTCGCCTCGTCGTAGGCGCGCGTCACGTCGAATGGCAGGC
>JBDTWY010000134.1:0-3529 GCA_040006455.1 Betaproteobacteria bacterium
GCGAATAGGTGGCGATGCCGCTCGGATCGTCGTCGGCGGCGCCGGTGATGAGGCCCGGGCCGAGGTGCTGCAGCAGGTATTTGCGGAGGGAACGCATGATCGGGACTTGCTTGCGGGCTGGCGCGGGCTGGCCGCGAGTGTACGCTCACGACAATCCTCCGCGAAGATGGATGTTGCCAACCTTGCCCTGTCGCGTCGCAGGGTCGTGTCCGGCGTGTGTGATTGCCGCGTTTCCATGGTGCATCGGCTGCGATGAAAACGATCGTCTATCAGTCGTATCGGACGCATGATGTCGCTACCTGGGCCGGGCGATGCATGCGATCGGTGCGCGAATGGGCGCATGCGCAAGGTCACGACTACCGGTTCATCGACGATCGCTTGTTCGACGCCGTGCCTGCGTGGTATCGGCAAGCCGCGGGAGGCAACGTGCTGGTGATGACGAACCTGGCGCGTCTGCTCGTCGCGCGCGAGCTCTTCGCCGAGGGCTACGACCGCACGATCTGGATCGACGCCGACATATTCGTCTTCGACGCGGAGGCGTTTCGCATCGGGATCGCGCGCGATTTTGCGTTCTGTTACGAGGTGTGGGTGTGGACCGAAGGCGGCATCACGAAGAAGCAGGCCGGCGTCAACAATTCGGTGAGCGTGTTCGTGCGCGGCAATGCATTCCTCGATTTCTGCATCTGGGCGCATGAGGACCTGGTGCGTCGGCGCAAGGACATCCTCGAGCACGGCACGTCGACGCGGCTGCTGTCGTCGCTGTACCGGGCGGTACCGTTTCCGTTGCTGACGAATGTCGGGATGCTGAGTCCTGCGGTCGCGCGGGCCATTTGTGATGGCTCACCTGCATTGGCGCGGGAATATGCGGCGCTGCATGGGCGCAGCTTGCACGCGATCAATCTCTGTGGGTCGTTGTGCGGGAAGTTGATCGAGGGGCGGGTGCTCGATGCGGCGGACTACGATGCGATTGTCGATGCGATTGAATCGTCGCGCGGGGGGATATTTCGCGACGAGGTCGTGGCGTAGGGCTGCCCTCGCCCCCACCCTCTCCCGCGAGGCGGAGGGCTTGGGTGAGGGAAAAACCGAACGCCTACTGGAAGGTCTTGTGCACACCATCCTTCGGCGTCGTGTGCGTCACTGCCGCCACGGCGATCGACAGGAACTGCATCATCTTGTTGGTCGACGGCTCCCAGGTCTCGCCGTGGTCGATCTTGACACGCAACAGCGCGAGATTCGGATCGCCCGGGCCATCGGGAAACCACGCCTCGTTCATCTTCGACCACATCTCGCGCGCCTTCGCGGCATCGCTGCTGACGCGGGCGGTGCCCGACAGCGACGCGTAGAAGTTTTCATCGCCATCGGTATACGTCAGCAACACGCGCGGATTGGCTTGCGCGTCCTTCGCCATTTCGCCGTCCTGCGGGATGAAGAACCACACGACGCCGGTGTCGCCTTCAGCTTCCACTTTCTGCGTCGTCACCGGGCGTGCGCGCAGGCCGTTGCCTTCGGATAGCGTGGTCAGGAACGCGAAGCGCGTGTCCTCGATCTGCTTCCAGATGTCCTTGCGGTCTTCGGCGGTGGCGGAGGTCGTTGTCATGTTCGTTCCTTTGCACAAAAGTAACCTATGGTCGGCCAACGGGCAGCAACACCGCTGTCGGCGCTAACCGGACGTTGCTGTAGGAACGCGCGGCAGCACGCACGCGCCGAGGCGTCAGAGCAGCGGGGCCTGGCGCTCGACGTTGGCGTCGACGACCGTGAGCGCCGTCATGTTGACGATCCGCCGCACGGTGGCCGACGGCGTCAGGATGTGCACCGGCCGCGCCACGCCGAGCAGCATCGGTCCGAGCGTCACGCCGTTGCCCACCGCCGTCTTCAGCAGGTTGAATGCGATGTTGGCGGCGTCGAGCGTCGGCATGATCAGCAGGTTGGCGCCGCCCTTCAGGCGCGAGCCGGGGAAGGTCTTCATCCGTACTTCCTCGTCGAGCGCGGCATCGCCGTGCATCTCGCCTTCGACTTCGAGCTCCGGGTCGAGCGCGTTGATCAGCGACACGGCGGCCTGCATCTTGCGCGCCGACGTGTGATCGCTCGAGCCGAAGCTCGAATGCGATAGCAACGCGACCTTGGGCTCGATGCCGAAACGGCGGATCTCCTCGGCGGCGAGCAGCGTGATCTCGGCGATCTGCTCGGCGGTGGGATCGGCGTTGACATATGTATCGGCGATGAACACGACGCGATTTGGCATCATCAGCGCATTCATCGCCGCGTAGGTCTTGACGCCGATGCGCAGTCCCAGCACCTGGTCGACGAAGTGCCGGTGCAGCGCATGCGTGCCGAACGTCCCGCACAGCATGCCATCGGCGTGACCGAGGTGGATCATCATCGCGCCGATCAGCGTCAGGCGACGGCGCATTTCGATCTGCGCGTACTGCTGCGACACGCCGCGGCGCGCAGTCAGCCGGTAATACTCCGACCAGTAGTCGCGATAGCGATCGTCCTGCTCGGGATTGATCACCTCGAAGTCGACGCCGGGCTTGATGCGCAGTCCAAAACGCTCGATGCGACGCTCGAGCACCGCCGGACGGCCGACCAGGATCGGCAACGCGATCTTCTCGTCGACGACCACCTGCACCGCGCGCAGCACGCGCTCGTCCTCGCCTTCGGCGTAGACGATGCGCTTGGGCGCGCGCTTGGCGGCCTCGAAAATCGGCTTCATCAGCAAGCCGGAGTGGTAGACGATCTGCTGCAGGCTTTCGCGGTAGGCGACAAAGTCCGCGATCGGGCGAGTCGCCACGCCCGACTCCATCGCCGCGCGCGCCACCGCCGGCGCGATCTGCACGATGAGGCGCGGGTCGAACGGCTTCGGAATCAGGTAGTCGGGACCGAAGTGAAGGTCGTCGATCTTGTACGCGGTGGCGACGATGTCCGACTGCTCGGCCATCGCCAGGTCGGCCAGCGCGCGCACGCACGCGAGCTTCATCGCCTCGTTGATCTGCGTGGCGCCGACGTCGAGCGCGCCGCGGAAGATGAACGGGAAGCACAGCACGTTGTTCACCTGGTTCGGAAAATCCGAACGGCCGGTGGCGATGATGGCGTCGGGTCGCACCGCTTTTGCGAGATCCGGCATGATCTCGGGCTCGGGATTGGCGAGCGCCATGATCAGCGGCTTCGGCGCCATCGTCGCCAGGAACTCGGGCTTCAGCACGCCGCCCGCGGACAGGCCGAGGAAGATGTCGGCGCCGTCGAGCAGGTCGGCAAGCTTGCGATGCTTGGTCGGCTGCGCGTAGCGCGCCTTGTTGTCGTCCATCAGCTCGGTGCGGCCCTGGTAGACGACGCCGGCGATGTCCGCGACGAAGATGTTCTCGCGCTGGATGCCGAGCGACACCAGGATGTCGAGGCACGCGAGCGCAGCCGCGCCCGCACCCGAGCACACCAGCTTGACGTCGCCCATGTTCTTGCCGACGACGCGCAGGCCGTTGAGGATCGCGGCGCCGACGATGATCGCGGTGCCGTGCTGGTCGTCGTGGAACAC
>JBDTWY010000135.1:0-3509 GCA_040006455.1 Betaproteobacteria bacterium
GTCGGCAATTTCGGCAGCGTCGACCGGATGGACTACACGATCATCGGTGCGGAAGCCAATCTCGCCGCACGCCTGCAAGGGATCGCCGAGCCCGGTCATGTGGTGATCAGTTACGAAACCTATGCGCTGGTGCGCGGCATCGTCGACGCGCACGCGCTGCCGCCGATCACGATGAAGGGCATCAACCGCGAGGTCATTCCCTATACGGTCGAGGGCATGCTCGACGCGACCGGGCAGAAGATCGAGGTCTTCAGCGAGCACATGACGGGGCTCGACTTCTATCTCGACCCGACGGTGATCGACGGCCAGTCGTCGGAGCGCATCCGCGGGGTGCTGCGCAAGGCGCTCGAGACGCTTGAGCGCTTCAAGGTCAAGTAGCTGGTTGGCCGCGCGCGGCGACGCCGGTCACGCCTTCGAGACGGTCGCGATCGCGTCGGCGACGTAGTTGATGTTGCGGGAATTGAGCGCGGCGACGCAGATGCGACCCGAGTCGACCGCGTAGACGGAATACTCGTTGCGCAGCCGGTCGACGGCGGCCTTCGTGAGGCCGGTATACGAGAACATGCCGCGCTGCGCGGTGACGAAATCGTAGTTGCCGCCCGGCACCAGCGCTTTCAGCTTGGAATGCAGCAGCACGCGCATTTCGCGGATGCGCTCGCGCATGCCGCCCAGCTCGCTTTCCCACTGTGCGCGCAATGGCGGCGTGTTGAGGATCATCGACACGATCTGGCCGCCATGCGTCGGCGGATTCGACCACAGCACCCGCGCGATGCGCTTCACCTGCGACAGCGTGCGCGCGGCCTCGTCCTTGCTCGCGGTGACGATCGTCAGTGCGCCGACGCGCTCGCCGTACAGCGAAAACGACTTCGAGAACGAACCCGACACCAGCAGCGGGCCCGGCGTCGCGGCGAACCTGCGCACGACCGCGGCATCGGCGTCGATGCCATCGGCAAAGCCCTGGTAGGCGATGTCGAGAAAGGGAATCAGCTGCCGGCCGCGCACGGCCTCCAGTACGCGATCCCACTGCGCGGGCGTCGGGTCGACGCCGGTGGGGTTGTGACAGCAGGCGTGCAGCACGACGACGCCCCCCGGCGGAATCTTCTGCAGCGACGCCAGCATGCCCTCGAAGTCGAGGCCGCGTGTCGGCGCATCGTAATAGCGGTAGGTGTTGACGGTGAAGCCCGCGCCTTCGAACAGCGCGCGGTGGTTTTCCCAGCTCGGGTCGCTGATCCACACCTGTGAACCGGCGGCGAAGCGCCGCAGGAAGTCCGCGCCGACGCGCAAGGCGCCGGTGCCTCCCAGTGCCTGCACGGTGATCGCCCGGCCGGTGGCGACGACATCACTGTCAGCGCCGAACAGCAGCGCCTGCGCGCCCTTGTCGTAGGCGGGAATGCCGTCGATCGGCAGGTAGCCTCGCGGCGACGCCTTGTCGGTCATTTCGCGCTCGGCGAGCTTCACGCATTCGAGCAGCGGGATCTTGCCGTTGTCGTCGTTGTAGACGCCGACGCCCAGGTTGACCTTGTGTGCGCTGGTATCCGCGTTGAAAGCGTCGCTGACGCCGAGGATTGGGTCGCGCGGCGCCATTTCGATGGCGGTCAGGAAAGTGCTGGACGGAGCGAGGGGCGCATTCATCGTTGCAATCCGTGGAATCGGCCAAACCATGTATTTTACGGCATTGTCCAGCCGATGGCTCCCGCATGGCCCGCAACGACACACGCCTCGAACCCGCTCCGCCGATTCCACCCGCCACCGCGCTGCGCACCGTCGCGCGCGTCGGCCGCTTCGTGCGGCCGTATCGACGGCAGGTGACGATCGCGGCGGTCGCGCTGCTGTTTGCCGCGGCGGCGGTGTTGCTGTTCGGACAGGGGCTCAAGTTCGTCATCGACCGCGGTCTCGCGGCGAGCAACGCCGCCGAGCTCGATCACATGCTGGCGCTGTCGCTGGGCGTCATCATCCTGCTGGCGGTGGCCACGTACACGCGCTTCTACTACGTGTCGTGGATCGGCGAGCGCGTCACCGCAGACCTGCGGCGTGCGGTGTTCAATCACCTGCTCGAGCTGCCGCCGAGCTTTTTCGAACAGGCGCGCACGGGCGAGGTGATGTCGCGCCTCACCAACGACACGACGATGCTTGAGACGGTGATCGGCTCGAGCGCGTCGATGGCGGTGCGCAACTTCCTGCTGATGATCGGCGGATTCGCACTGTTGCTCGCCACCAGCGTCAAGCTGACGCTGCTGGTGATGCTGGGCATTCCGCTGGTGGTCGCGCCGATCGTGCTGTTCGGCCGCAAGGTGCGCAAGCTCGCGCGCGCGAGCCAGGACCGGGTCGGCGACGTCAGCAGCTTCATCGACGAGTCACTGCACGAGATCCGCGTCGTGCAGGCGTATGGGCACGAAGACCAGGATCGCATCCACTTTGCCACGCGCGTGGAAGCGGCTTTCGGCACGGCGACGCAGCGCATCCGCCAGCGCGCGTTCCTCGTCGCCTGCGTGATCACGCTGGTGTTCGGCGCGGTCGGCATCATTCTGTGGATCGGCGGCCACGACGTGATCGACGGCACGATGAGCGCGGGACAACTGTCGGCATTCGTGTTCTACGCGGTGCTGGTGGCGAGCTCGGTGGGAACGATCAGCGAGGTGATCGGCGACCTGCAGCGCGCGGCCGGGGCCACCGAGCGATTGTTCGAGTTGCTGGCCGTCGAGCCATCGATTCGCGCGCCGGCGCGTCCGGTGCCGTTGCCGACGCCGTCGACTGGCGCGATCGCGTTCGAGCATGTGACATTCCACTATCCGTCGCGCCTCGATCACCCGGCCCTCGCCGATTTTTCGCTGGACGTGCGCGCCGGAGAAAAGGTGGCGCTGGTGGGGCCGTCGGGGGCGGGCAAGACGACAGTGCTGCAGCTCCTCGCGCGTTTTTACGACGCGCAGTCGGGGACGGTACGGCTCGACGGCGTCGACGTGACGCAGGCCGATCCGCGCGAAGTGCGGCGACGTCTCGCGCTGGTGCCGCAGGATCCGGTGATCTTTGCGGCCAGCGTCGCCGAGAACGTCCGCTACGGCCGCCCCGAAGCCGGCGACGGCGAAGTGCGTGCGGCGTGCGTCGCCGCGTTCGCCGACGAATTCGTTGCACGCATGCCCAACGGATACGACACCTTCCTGGGTGAGCGCGGCGTGCGCCTGTCCGGCGGCCAACGCCAGCGGATTGCGATTGCGCGCGCGGTGCTCGCCGATCGTCCGCTGCTTCTGCTGGACGAAGCCACCAGCGCGCTCGATGCCGAGAGCGAGCGCGCGGTGCAGCTCGCGCTTGAAAGACTGATGATTGGCCGCACAGTGTTGATGATCGCGCACCGGCTGGCGACCGTACGCCACGCCGATCGCATCGCCGTGATGGAAGACGGCCGCATCGTGGCGATAGGTCCGCACGACACGCTGCTGCACGACAGCCCGCTGTACGCGCGGCTCGCATCGCTGCAATTCATCGACTGATTTGGGGTCGGAGTCGCGTTCCCG
>JBDTWY010000136.1:0-3496 GCA_040006455.1 Betaproteobacteria bacterium
TGTTCACCTGCGGCTACCAGCTCGAGGAGGTGCTGAAGCTTCACATCGGCCTGTCGGGCGCCAAGGCGCGCAAGCGCGCGCTGGAGCTGATGGACGAGGTCGGCATTCCCGATGCGCTGCACAAGATCAACGCATACCCGTCGCAGATGTCGGGCGGCCAGCAGCAGCGCGTGATGATCGCGATGGCGATCGCGTGCGAGCCGAAGCTGCTGATCGCCGACGAGCCGACGACCGCGCTCGACGTGACGATCCAGAAGCAGATCCTCGACCTGATCAGCGAGCTGCAGCGCCGCCACCAGATGTCGGTGCTGTTCATCACTCACGACCTGGCCGTCGTCGGCGAGATCGCCGACCGCGTCGTCGTGATGCGCCACGGCGAGATCCGCGAGCAGGGCACGGCGAAGGAAGTGTTCGAAAATCCACAGGACGCGTACACGCGCGCGCTGCTGCAGTGCCGGCCGCATCTCGAGAACCGGCCGCTGCGGCTGCCGGTGATCGACGACTTCATCAGCGGCCGCGGCCCGCAGCACCTGCAGGAGCGGCCGCGCGGCGTCGTGCCGGGCGATTCGACGATCCTCGAGGTGAAGAACCTCGGCAAGAGCTTCTATTCGCGCGAGGGCCTGTTCGGCACGCGCGAATTCAAGGCGGTGCAGAACGTGTCGTTCAAGCTGCCGCGCGGCAAGACGCTGGGGCTCGTCGGCGAGTCAGGCTCGGGCAAGACCACCGTCGGCCTGACCTTGATGCGGCTGCACGAGGCGACCACCGGCCAGGCGCTGTTCGACGGCAAGGACATCCTGGCGATGAGCCCACGCGAATTCGCGCCGTACAAGCGGCGCATCCAGATCATCTTCCAGAATCCGTATGCATCGCTCAATCCGCGCTTCACCGTCGGCCAGATCCTCACCGAGCCGCTGACGATCCACAAGATCGGCGCGAGCGCTCAGGCGCGCGCCGACCAGGTGTTCGAGCTGCTCGACCGCGTCGGCCTGCCGGAGGTGTCGTTCTACAAGTATCCGCACGAGTTTTCCGGCGGCCAGCGGCAGCGCATCGCGATCGCGCGCTGCCTGACGCTGAAGCCCGACATCCTGATTTGCGACGAGTCGGTGTCGGCGCTCGACGTGTCGGTGCAGGCGCAGGTGCTCAACCTGCTGCAGGACCTGCAGGACGAGTTCGGCCTGTCGTACATCTTCATCTCGCACGACCTGGCCGTCGTCAAGTACATCTCCGACCAGGTGATGGTAATGAGCGAAGGCGAGGTGGTCGAGGTGCAGAACAGTGACGACCTCTACCGCAATCCGCGCGAGGCCTACACGCAGCGGCTGCTGGCGGCGATCCCCAAGGGCTGGCACGGCGCCGCGGCGCCGGCGTGATCACGCCAGAGCGAGGCGAGCGTCACCGCCAACACAAAAAACGCGATACTGCCACGGTCTACTACAGCGTGAACTGCATCTCGCGCAGCAGCGCGCCGGGAAGGCGCGCACTCGACATCTGCCGCGCGCCGTAGGTCTCGCTCGACAGCAGCAATTCGCGCTCGGTGGTAAGCGCCTCGAGATTGGCGCCGAACAACCGATAGATCGAATCGTCGAAGCGCAGCACGTCAGCGGGCGCGACGATGCGGCCATGCTGGACACGAAACGTCGCGAAACGCGTCATGCCGGTCATCCGGCAGGCGTTGCGATCGGAATAGTTGAGGTAGTGCAGGTTGCCGATCAGCAGGCCGTCGTCGAGCGCGGTGATTGCGTCGGCGGCGGCAAGGTCGCCCGCATCCATCGCGAACGATTCCGGCATTTCGTTGCAATTGGCGCCGTTGGCGTCGAGGCCGAACTCGCGCGCCGTGCGCGGCGACACCAGCGAGCCGACGAGCGCGCCGCCTTCGACCAGCGCGATCGTCGGCGGCCGTGCGAAACCTTCGGCCTGGAACGACGGCGCAACGCCGTTGGCGGTGTCCTCGCGCATCGACACCCGCGGATCGAGGCGCTCGCCCTTTTCCATCCGCGACAGCGGGCTCTGCTGCGTGGCGAGCGCGCGTCCGGAAAATGCCCCCCAGCCGAGCAGGCCCGCGATCTCGTCGACGGCGCTCGCTGCGAGGTAGACGCGGTACTTGCCGGGTGCGAGCGCGCGCGCCGGCTGCGCAACCAGCGCGAGACGCTCGCGCGCCTCGTCCATCTTCGTCGCGAATGCGGCGTCGTTCCATGCGAAGCCCGCATAGTCGGCCTTCACCGCCTTGTCGGCGCGGTGATAGAGGCTCCATTGCAGGTTGAACGTCGTCGCCGCATGCCAGTTGCGCTGTCCCGACGAGTCGGCGAAGCCGCGGAACACCGGCCCCGCCGCGTAGAGGCCGACGAGATCGCTGCCATGCGCAGCGTCGATAATGCGGTCGACGACATCGGCGGCAGCGGGCAGGTCGCCACCGCGATGCGTGCTCGACGACGTCACGGTTTCGGGCAGGTACAGGTGGGGATCCTCGTGTGCATCGGTCAGCGCGACGCGCAACGACGACAGCGCGGCCAGTGCGCTCGCGATGTCCGGCTTCAGCCCACCCGTCAGTGATTGGCGGTGCTGGGCGTGGCGGCCGCCTTGCACCAGTCGCAGCGTCAGGTAGCGCTGGCTGACGCTGCCGGGCTGGCGCACCTTGCCCTGGTTGAGCCGCACGAAGTCGGTGTCCTCGCCGTCGAAGCTCGCGGAGTAGCGTTCGCCGCGCGCGAGTGCGCCGTCGAGCGACGTGGCGAGCGCGAGGAAGTAGGCTTCCATTGCAAGATCGTTGCTTGGAGTGCCGTCGCGCGCATCCCTCCGGCGTTCGCCGGTGGCAGCGCCGGGCGTGCTCATGCTTCACCGCCGAAGACGTCGACACCGGTGAACACGCACGGCGGCGACGCATGGCCGACCCTGATCACCTGCGACGGCTCGCCCTTGCCGCAATAGGGCGTGCCCAGCACCTCGAGTGTCGACGCGTCGCCGACATGCGCAAGGCTGCGCCAGAAGCTCGCCGAGATGCCGCGATAGTTGGGACGCTTGACCACTTCCGCGAGCTTGCCGTCGCGGATCACGCGGCCGCGCTCGCAGCCGAACTGGAACTTGTTGCGCGAATCGTCGATCGACCACGAGCAGTTGGTTTGCATGTAGATGCCCGATTCGATCGACGCGACCATTGCGTCGAACGTCGACGTTCCAGGCTCGAGGTTCAAGTTGGCCATGCGGTCGATCGGCGGACGATTCCAGCTGCACGCGCGCGCGTTGGCGACGCCAGCCAAGCCTGCGCGCTGCTGCGAGATCGCGCCGCCCAGCGGCCGCTCGAGGATGCCGTTGCGGATCAGGTGCATCTTTTCGGCGCGCGTGCCGTCGTCGTCGAACGCATAGCTTGCAAGCTCCTCCCCGCGGGTGGGGTCGAACGTGATGTTGAGCAGGTCGGATCCGTAGCGGTAGTCGCCGAACATGTCCGCGGTGACGAAGCTCGTGCCGGCGAAGTTGCGCTCGTCGCCGAGGATGCGGTCGAGCT
>JBDTWY010000137.1:0-3461 GCA_040006455.1 Betaproteobacteria bacterium
ACCTGCCGCAACTGGCTGATCGAAGCCGCGTACCGGATGATCCAGAACAACCTTGATCCCGACGTCGCCGAGCGCCCGCAGGACCTGGTCGTCTATGGCGGCATCGGCAAGGCGGCGCGCAACTGGGCGTGCTTCGACGCGATCCTTGCGGCGTTGCGCGAACTGCGGGAAGACGAGACGCTGCTCGTGCAATCGGGCAAGCCGGTCGGCGTGTTGCGCACGCATGTCGACGCGCCGCGCGTGCTGATCGCCAATTCCAACCTGGTGCCGCACTGGGCGACGTGGGAAAAATTCCACGAGCTCGATCGCAAGGGATTGATGATGTACGGGCAGATGACCGCGGGCTCATGGATCTACATCGGCAGCCAGGGCATCGTGCAGGGAACCTACGAGACCTTCGTCGAGGCGGGACGTCAGCACTACGGCGGCGACCTCGGCGACCGCTGGATCCTCACCGCCGGACTCGGCGGCATGGGCGGCGCACAGCCGCTCGCAGGCGTGCTGGCCGGCGCGTCGGTGCTCGCGATCGAATGCCAGCAATCGCGGATCGACGCGCGGCTGCGCACGCGTTACCTCGACCGCAAGGCGGACTCGCTCGACGACGCGCTGGCGATCATCGCCGACGCGGTCGCGCAACGCACGCCGGTGTCGGTCGGCCTGCTCGGCAACGCCGCCGACGTCGTGCCCGAGCTCGCGCGTCGGGCGGCCGCCGGCGGCCCGCGTCCCGACATCGTCACCGACCAGACCTCCGCGCACGACCTCGTCAACGGCTACCTGCCCGCGGGCTGGAGCGTCGCGCAGTGGGAGACGACGCGCGCCGCCGATCCGCGCGCCGTGGAAACGGCGGCGCGCGCGTCGATCGTCACGCACGTCAACGCGATGCTGGCGTTCCATGCGATGGGCGTGCCGACGGTCGACTACGGCAACAACATCCGCCAGGTCGCGCTTGAAGAGGGTGTCGTCAATGCGTTCGACTTTCCCGGTTTCGTGCCCGCGTACATCCGTCCGCTGTTCTGCCGTGGCAAGGGGCCGTTCCGCTGGGTCGCGCTGTCCGGCGATCCCGAGGACATCTACCGCACCGACGCGAAAATGAAGACGCTGTTTCCCGACGACGCGCCGCTGCACCGCTGGCTCGACATGGCGCGCGAGCGGATCGCGTTCCAGGGATTGCCGGCGCGCATCTGCTGGATCGGCCTCGGCGAGCGTGACCGCGCCGGGCTCGCGTTCAACGAGATGGTGAAGTCCGGCGAACTGAAGGCGCCGATCGTCATCGGCCGCGACCATCTCGACGCAGGTTCGGTGGCGTCTCCCAATCGCGAGACCGAGGCGATGCGCGACGGCTCGGACGCGGTGTCGGACTGGCCGATGCTGAATGCGCTGCTCAACACCGCGAGCGGTGCGACGTGGGTCAGCCTGCACCACGGAGGCGGCGTAGGCATGGGATTCTCGCAGCACGCGGGCGCGGTGATCGTCTGCGACGGCAGCGACGCCGCGGCGCGACGACTTGCGCGGATGCTGTGGAATGACCCGGCGTCGGGCGTGCTGCGCCACGCCGATGCGGGTTATGCCGACGCGATCGCGTGTGCCGAAGCGAACGCGCTCGATGTGCCGATGCCGGGCGCATCTCGTTGATCGCACGCCACGACCTGCGCACGCTGCCGGCGCTCGCGTGGAAAAACGGCGGCGGCACGACGCGCGAGATCGCGCGCCGGCCTGCCGGCGCTTCGCTCGACGACTTCGACTGGCGCGTCAGCGTCGCGACGATCGCCGCCGACGGCGCGTTCTCGGCGTTCACGGGCGTCGATCGCTGGATCGTGCTGATGCGTGGCGGCGGCGTGCGCCTCACGGGCGCCGGCATCGACCATCGACTCGACGTCCCCCACGTGGCGTTCGCATTCGACGGGGCAACACCGTTGCACGCAGCGCTGCTCGACGGCGAATCCGCGGATTTCAACGTGATGTCGCGGCGCGGCCGCGTGCACGCGCGGTTCAGCGTGCTGCGTGACGCGGCGCGGCTCGACATCGCAGGCGCCGGCGTCGTGCACGCCGCTTGCGGCACGTGGACGCTCGCCGGCGACGCGCGCTGCGCGGGCGATCTCGTCGAGGGAGAGGGCATCGGGTGGGACGGCGAGAACGCCATCGCGATGCGCGCGACGCCGCGCACGACGACCGCCGTGCTCTACGTGGTCGATGTCGTCTCCGGCAATCGGGCAGGCATCACATGAGCTTCGCGTCGTCGCCCGGAGCGGATGGGGTGTGGCACCGCATGACGCCGCTGCGCGAATCGTTCGAGCCACCGCTCGCGCCTACGTTGCGCGATCCCGTGATCGTCGTGCGCGGCGGCAAGATCACCTGGATCGGCGCGGCGCAAGCGCTGCCCGCCACGCATGCGCCGCTCGCGCGCCACGACTGCGCGGGCAGGCTGATGACGCCCGGGCTCGTCGACTGCCACACGCATCTCGTCTACGCCGGCGATCGCGCTGGAGAATTTGCGCAGCGTCTCGCCGGCGCGAGCTACGAGGACATCGCCCGCGGCGGCGGCGGCATCGTCGCCACGGTGCGCGCGACGCGCGCCGCCGACGCCGACACGCTGTTCGCGGCGGCGTCGCGGCGCCTCGAGGCGTTGATGGCGGACGGCGTGTGCGCGATCGAGATCAAGTCCGGCTACGGCCTCGACCTCGCGACCGAGCGCAAGCAATTGCGCGTCGCGCGCCGCCTTGCCGGCGCCCACGGCATCGTCGTGCGCACGACGTTCCTCGGCGCGCACACGCTGCCGCCGGAATACGCGGGACGTGGCGACGCCTATGTCGACCTGATTTGCGACGCGATGCTTCCGGCACTTGCAGGCGAAGGCCTGGTCGACGCGGTCGACGTGTTCTGCGAACGCATCGCGTTCACGCTCGCACAGACGGCTCGCGTGTTCGACGCCGCGCGCGCGCTGGGGCTGCCGGTCAAGCTGCATGCCGAACAGTTGTCCGACATGGGCGGCGCGGCGCTCGCGGCGCGCCATCGCGCGATGTCCGCCGATCATCTCGAGCACCTGTCGGCAGCGGGCATCGCGGCGATGCGCGCCGCGGGCACCGTCGCCGTGCTGCTGCCGGCCGCGTGGTACGTGCTGCGCGATTCGCAACTGCCGCCGGTCGCGGCGCTGCGTGAAGCCGGCGTGCCGATGGCCGTCGCCACCGACCACAATCCCGGCACGTCGCCGACGCTGTCGTTGCTGCTGGCGATGAACATGGCGTGCACGCTGTTCCGCCTCACCGTCGCCGAGGCGATCGACGGCGTGACGCGGCACGCGGCGCGTGCGTTGCGGATCGACGCAACGCACGGCACGATCGGCGTCGGCAAGCCGGCGAACTTCGTGCTGTGGGATGTCGCGTCGGCGGCCGAGCTCGCGTACTGGATCGGCCAGCGTGGCGCACACACGATCGTCCGCCAGGGCCGGATCGTGCAGGCGGGTC
>JBDTWY010000138.1:0-3438 GCA_040006455.1 Betaproteobacteria bacterium
TGTCGCGCAGGTAGTCGAAGCCGAATTCGTTGTTGGTGCCGTAGGTGATGTCGGCCGCGTACGACAACTGCTTCGCGTCCTTCTCCATTTGCGACATGTTGACGCCGACGCTCATGCCGAGGAAGCGGTAGATCCGCCCCATCCAGTCGGCGTCGCGTTGCGCGAGGTAGTCGTTGACGGTGACGACGTGCACGCCCTTGCCCGACAGCGCGTTGAGGTACGCAGGCAGCGTCGCCACCAGCGTCTTGCCTTCGCCGGTGCGCATTTCCGCGATCTTGCCGTGGTGCAGCGCCATGCCACCGATCAGCTGCACGTCGAAGTGGCGCATATTGAGCGTGCGCTTGCCGGCTTCGCGGACGACGGCGAACGCCTCCGGCAACACGTCGTCGAGTGACTCGCCGGCGGCGACGCGCGCCTTCAGCGCAGGCGTCCTGGCCTGCAACTCGGCGTCCGACAGCGCGGCCATCGCGGGCTCGAGCTCGTTGATCGCGCGAACCTGCTGGCCGAATTGCTTGAGCAGCCGCTCGTTGCGGCTGCCGAAAACGCGGGTGAGGAGGTTCGAAATCATTCGCGGTAGATGGCGCTCTTGAACGGCGGATACAAGGGACAAAAAACAAGGGGTGAGGACGTCCTCACCCCTTTGCTCGATCCGACGTCCGCGCGCGAGGAATTATCCGGGCTGGAAAAAGCGCGCAGGGTTCTGCGGCGTGCCGTTCAGTCTGACTTCGTAATGCAGATGCGGGCCGGTCGAGCGGCCGGTGGTGCCGACTTTGGCGATCGACTGACCGCGCAGCACCAGGTCACCGTCGTTGACCAGCAATTGCGACGCGTGCGCGTATCGCGTGACGAGTCCGTTGCCATGATCGATGTCGACCATT
Organism: Betaproteobacteria bacterium; assembly: GCA_040006455.1. Classification (GTDB taxonomy): domain Bacteria; phylum Pseudomonadota; class Gammaproteobacteria; order Burkholderiales; family Casimicrobiaceae; genus VBCG01. Next base: position 879 of record JBDTWY010000138.1, read on the forward strand.
TTACCATATTCAGGGTGTACGCCCGCGAAGATCACCTTGCCGCTGGCCGCCGCGGTGATCGTCGTGCCGCGCTGTGCCGGGAAGTCGATGCCTTCGTGGAATGTGCGCATGCCGGTGAAAGGATCGACGCGATAGCCGAAGTTCGACGAGAACCAGCCGTCATCGATCGGCTCGTGCGTGGGCAGGAACTTGCGATTGGCCGAATCCTGCACCAGCAGCGCTTCGAGAACGCCGTACTGGTCGCGGCTCAGCTCGACCTGATCGGTCAGCCTGGCCATCATCTTCTCGAACTCGTCCTCGGTGAAGCTGCGCGAGGGCAATGACGACACCGGGCCGCCGCGGCCCGGAGCCGTCTCCGGCGTCGTCAGCGACGGCAGTTCCTGCGGCTTGAGGCCCACGCTCTTGGCGAGCCGCTCACCGAGGCCGTCGAGCCGCAGCACCTGCGCCTGCAACTCGCCGAGCCGCATCGCCATCGCGTTGAGGTGTCCCTGGACCTTCTCCAGGTTGCGCTGCGCTTCCTGCCGCTGGTCGGCGAGCACGATCGCCTGCAGCCACGGATGCTGGACCGCGGCCGCCCACCTGAGCGTCAGGAAATTGAACAGCAGCGTGAACGCCACGAACACGACGCACATCGCGAAGCCGCCGATGGCCCAGTGGCGCCAGTCCAGCGTGATCGTCCTGGCGCGCGCATTGGCGCCGGTCACCAGTATGATGTTCAATCGCGTTTTTCCATTGGCCGTCGCGCGTTGTCTCGATCCACGCCACTGTTGACGATGGCCCGGGTGTTATCGGGCGACCCGCAGCTTGCCGACTGGCAGCGCCGCTACGCGCGCGACCAGGCGATCATTCGCATCGTTCGCGACACCTTGCCCCGCACCCTGTCCGCCGACATCGCGGTTGCCGACGCCGAATCCGGCGAGCTCAGGCTCGCGGCGCCCAGCGGCGCCTTCGCCGCGGTGCTGCGCCAGCGCAGCGCCGCCCTGCTGTCGGCGCTCACCCGGAAGGGTTGGGAGTTTACGGCGATCAAGGTCGTCGTGCAACCGCGCAATACGCCGACGCCTAAGAAGAAATCCTCGCAAATTCAATGGGATGCGCAAGCCAGCAAGCCCCTGGCCGGATTGCGCGACGACTTGCCTCCGGGTCCCCTCAAGGCCGCGCTGGCGCGCTTGCTGCGCGGCCGCTAGCGCGAAATTCCAATGGCCAACCAAGTGCTTAGGCTCAATCCAGGGTCGGTGACGCTCGCCGAGCTGCGGCGCATCCATCAGGGCGAAGTCGACCTCGCGCTCGACGCGGGCATCTACGCCGGCATCGAGGCGTCGCGGCAGGTCATCGCCGACATCGTCGCGCGCGATGCGGTGGTTTACGGCGTCAATACCGGCTTCGGCAAGCTCGCGCAGGCGCGCATTCCCCAGGACCGTCTCGCCGAGCTGCAACGCAATCTCGTGCTGTCGCACTGCACCGGCGTGGGCGCACCGCTCGACGACAGCGTGGTGCGCCTCGTGCTCGCCACCAAGGCGATCAGCCTGGCGCGCGGCTGCTCCGGCGTGCGGCCGGCGCTCGTCGAGGCGCTGGTCGGACTCGTCAACGCCGGCGTGTCGCCGCGAATCCCCGCCAAGGGGTCGGTCGGCGCGTCGGGCGACCTGGCGCCACTCGCGCATCTCGCCGCGGTGCTGATCGGCGAAGGCGAGGCGAGCGTCGACGGTCGCGTGATGCCGGGCGCCGACGCCATGCGCGATGCGGGGTTTGCGCCATTCGTGCTGGGGCCCAAGGAGGGACTCGCGCTCCTCAACGGCACGCAGGTGTCGAACGCGCTCGCGCTGGCGGCGCTGTTCAACGCCGAGAACGTGTTCGCATCGGCGCTGGTCGCGAGCGCGCTGTCGCTCGAAGCGATTCGTGGCTCGGTGCGCCCGCTGGATGCGCGCATCCACGCGATGCGCGGACAACCGGGCCAAGCCGGCGTGGCCACCGCGCTGCGCGATCTGCTCGATGGCAGCGGCATCGTGCAGTCGCACGCGCAATGCGGTCGCGTGCAGGACCCCTACTCGATCCGTTGCGTGCCGCAGGTGATGGGCGCGTGCCTCGACAACCTGGTGCATGCCGCGCGCGTGCTGGAGATCGAGGCCAATGCCGCCTCCGACAATCCGCTGGTGTTCGCCGACACCGGCGACGTCGTGTCGGGCGGCAATTTCCACGCCGAGCCCGTCGCCTTCGCCGCCGACGCGCTGGCGATCGCGATCGCCGAGATCGGCGCGATCTCGGAGCGCAGGATCGCGTTGCTGATAGACGCGTCGCTGTCGGGATTGCCCGCCTTCCTCGTCAACGACGGCGGCATCAACTCCGGTTTCATGATCGCGCACGTGACCGCAGCCGCGCTGGCGTCGGAAAACAAGTCGCTCGCGCATCCGGCCAGCGTCGACAGCCTGCCGACGTCGGCGAACCAGGAAGACCACGTGTCGATGGCGACGTTCGCCGCACGCCGCCTCGCCGACATGCTGGACAACACGGCGACCATCGTCGGCATCGAGGCGATGGCCGCAGCGCAGGGGATCGACTTCCTGCG
>JBDTWY010000139.1:0-3418 GCA_040006455.1 Betaproteobacteria bacterium
GCCCGACGCCGGAGCGCTCATGAGCATACATTCGGTCTTGTAATCGCACAAATATTGGGGACCGACGAGTGGGAGGAGTGAGTCAAGGCATTGCGCGTCTTTCGAGAACGGATTCCTGGGCGCATTGCGCCTGATGTCAACACCGCTCTTGCGGGTCGGCCCACTGTTCCCCTTCCGGTCTTTCCGCGTCGTTGGTTCACGGAGTGGTGTCGTATCAACTGATTGGGCGTGCGCCACTGTCCGATTGGGTTGCGCCTCTGGAAGGCATTCTGCGCGACTCCACTTGGCAGGAGAGAGTGCCAACTTGTGTGCCCGGCAAGCTGCGCAAGCATGCTCGCGTGCTCATTTCGGTGCGTCAGGTCGTAGTTCGACGGTAAGCGCGCGCACGAGCTGGGCGATAAAATGGTCAATCAATCCGACGATGTACTAGCCGAATCGACCCGTCGGAAATATGAGACAAATGAAAGACTCATCGCACCGGTTTTGCACCGCCCCTATGATGGACTGGACCGACCGCCACTGCCGGTACTTCCATCGGCTGCTGACGCGGCGCGCGCGGCTCTACACCGAAATGATCACCGCGCCGGCGTTGACGCACGGCGACGTGCCACGACACCTCGACTTCGATCCCGCCGAGCATCCGCTGGCGTTGCAACTGGGTGGCAGCGATCCGGGCGAGCTTGCGCACGCTGCGCGCTGGGGTGAGCGCTGGGGCTACGACGAAATCAATCTCAACTGCGGATGCCCGTCCGAGCGCGTGCAGACCGGCAGCTTTGGCGCATGCCTGATGGCCGATCCGGCGCTGGTCGCGCAGTGCGTGAAAGCGATGCGCGACGCGGTGTCGATACAGGTCACCGTCAAGCACCGCGTCGGCCTCGACCACGACGACAGCTACGCATTCGTCCGTGACTTCGTCGGCATCGTGCACGCTGCGGGCTGCGATACGTTCATCGTGCACGCGCGCAACGCTGTCCTGAAGGGACTGTCGCCCAAGCAGAACCGCGAAGTGCCGCCGCTGCGCTACGACGTCGTGCATCGGCTTGTCAAGGATTTTCCCGACTGCGCGTTCGTCATCAATGGCGGTATCGGCGACTGGCGCGAAATCGATCGCGAGCTCGAAGTCGTCGATGGTGTGATGCTGGGGCGCGCCGCATATCACAACCCGTGGATGCTGGCGATGGCGGACGCGCGCCTCTTCGGCGCCGACGCGCCGGTGGCGACGCGCGCCGATGCATTGCGCGCCTTCACCGTCTATGCCGAGCGCCAGCTCGTGCGCGGCGTGCCGCTGCGCGCGATGACACGCCACGTGCTGGGACTCTACCTGGGCCAACCCGGCGGCAGGCGCTTCCGCCAGGTGCTGTCCGATTCGCGCCGGCTGCGTGACGGCAACATCGAGGTGTTCGCCGAGGCGATGCGCGAAGTCGAGCCGATGTTCGACGAGGCGGCCTGACGCCGAGGCTTATCGGTCGACTGAAGCGTCGACGGCGGCTTGCAGCGCCAGGTACGCCGACGCCATGCCGTCGACATCGGCGGCGCCGTCGCCCGGCAGCAACGCGATCATCCGCGGACGATCAGGCGATTCGGTCAGCCGACTCCAGCCGTGCGCGGCACGCAATGCGAAGCGCGAGTCGGTGGTGAATTCGCCGAGGCTGTAGGCGTAATAGACCTGCCGCAACTCGCGGCTCCTGTCACGCTGCCATGTGACGTGCACGAACGTGACGCAACCGGCGGCCGCGCAACCGGATTCGTGCCGAACCTGCCTTTCGTGCCAGCCCGACGTCGTGTGCGCGGCCGGTTCCATCGCCCGCAGTTTCGCCGTCGGCGACAACGTCTCGACCATGACGATCTCCAGCCTGTGACCGTCGTCCTGGTAAGTCGACGCCGCCGACGCCGTGCCGCGTTGCGAATCGACAGCCCAGCCGCTCGCGGGTTCCGCCAGCATCCATCGCGCAAGCGTCGGCGGAAACGCAGGCGAACGCAGATCGCGCGGCGTCCGCAGGTCCGCATCCGGCAACGCGGTGGCGCTGCCGGCGATCAGCAATCCGCACAAGCCCGCGGTAACTGGTGCGAGCTTGCGCGCAGGTGTTACGCGGATCGGCGCCGTCTCGACGATTGTCGCCACCGGCGCATCACCGCGCAGCCGGCCCAGGATGTGAAACAGCAGCCCCAGCGTCGCCAGCAACGCGATCAATTGCACGGCGCCATGCGCGCCCAGGTCCATCTGCGAGTCGCGCAGCCAGTCGATCAGCACGATCGCATCGACACGCAGCACGTTCGACGTGAACCCCAGCAGCGCGCCCAGCAGTGCCAGTGCGGCGATCCTCGCAAAGGACCGGTACAGCAACAGGCCGAAACAGTAGCCGAGGAACGTCGCCAGCAGCACGTAGGAAAGTCCGGAGCACTCGTCGATGACGATGTAGCGATGGCTGCCGATGAACACGACGAAGCCTTCGACGCTGTGCGGCAGGCCCGCGACGACCGCGAACAGCTCGATTGCCTTGACGGTCAGCATGCGCAATACGGGCTGCAGCAGGTCGCCCGACGGGATCATCAGGAACATCAGCGCGAGCACCGGGAACAATCGCCAATACGCGCGCCAGCCGAGCGCCGACATCGCCACGCCGTGGATGGCCAGTACCAGCGCGAACTGGCGACCCACGTCGATGTTCATCAACGCCGCCGCACCCCAGCAGACGGCGGCGGCGATGACGACGATCACGCCGCTGAAATCGGACCGCGGATTCACGGCGACGCTGGCCGGACCATGCCTACCTGCGAGCACGTAGACGATCATCGGCACGACCAGCCACGCGTACTGGTACGCCTCGGTGCCGCGCCACACGGCAAACATCTCCGCGAGCGTCGGCCACATCACCAGGCACACCAGCGCGCAGCCGGCGAGCGCGCCCGCCAGTGCGTCGCGGCTCGCAGGCAGCATCGGGGTGGCGACTGGCGCATCGACCGCGCCGTCATCCGGGCGTCGCGCCGGATAGTCGAGGTTGCGCCGGAACACGAACGGCTGCAGCAACACGCGCGCGAAGCGCGTGTCGGCGGCCAGGTGAAAGTAATCGAGTCCGAAATGTGGAATGCGCGCGCGCGCGGGATCGACAAAGGTGCCGAACAGCCGGTCCCAGAGCGTGAACACCGAGCCGAAATTGCTGTCGGTCTGCGCGCGGAAGTCTGAATGATGGACGGCGTGCACCGACGCGGTGACGACATACGGGCGCAGCACGCGGTCGAGCGGCGCCGTCGCGCGCAGGTTCGCGTGCGAATAGAACGCGACGACGGTGGCTGTCAAAAGGTACAGTCCCACCGCGGGCGCCGGCAGCCCCAGCACGGCGATCAACGCCATCAGCGTCGCGGTGCCGAGGATCACGTCGAGCGGATGGTGTCGCTCCGATGTCGTGATGTCGACGGC
>JBDTWY010000140.1:0-3101 GCA_040006455.1 Betaproteobacteria bacterium
GCACGTTGCCCTTCGACTTCGACATCTTCTGGCCTTCCTCGTCGCGCACGATCGCATTGATGTAGACGTCGCGAAAAGGCAGCTTGCCGGTGAAATAGGTGGTCATCATGATCATCCGCGCCACCCAGAAGAAGATGATGTCGAAGCCGGTGACCAGTGCGGATGTCGGCAGGAACGTCGCCATTTCGCGCGTCGGCTGCGGCCATCCCAGCGTCGAGTGCGCCCACAGCGCCGACGAGAACCACGTGTCGAGCACGTCGGGATCGCGCGCGAACGATCGAGGCTCGCGGCCGAGCCTGGCGCGCGCCAGCGCGCGCGCGGCGCCCTCGTCGCGCGCGACGTAATGATTGCCCGCGTCGTCGTACCACGCCGGGATCTGGTGTCCCCACCACAGCTGGCGCGAGATGCACCAGTCCTGGATGTTGTCGATCCAGTGGTGATACGTCGACAGCCATTCGGAGGGGACGAAACGCGTCGAGCCGCTGGTCCCGCCGGCCGGATCATCGAGACCGGTGTCGCTGACCGCCGCGAGGCAAAGGTCCTGCAGCGACTTGCCCGGCCACAGCGTGCCCGGTCCCGACGCGGGCTTCGTCGTCGCCACGAACCACTGGTCGGTCAGCATCGGCTCGACGATCTCGCCGGAGCGGCCGCAGCGCGGAACCACCATCCTGTGCGCCTTTTCGGCGACCAGCAGTCCCTGTTGCGCGAGATCGGCCAGCACCGCCTTGCGTGCGACGAAGCGGTCCATGCCGCGATAGCGCTCCGGCGCGTTGTCGTTGACCCTGGCAGCGAGGTCGAGCACGGTGATCGCCGGCAGCTGGTGGCGCTGCCCGATCTGCCAGTCGTTGAAGTCGTGCGCCGGTGTCACCTTGACGGCGCCGGTGCCGAATTCGCGATCGACGTACGCGTCGCCAATTACCGGAATACGCCGTCCGGTCAGCGGCAACGCGACGTGCTTGCCGATCATCGCCTGGTAGCGCGGATCCTCCGGGTGCACCGCCACCGCGGAGTCGCCGAGCATCGTCTCCGGACGCGTCGTCGCGACAACGAGGCTGCCGCTGCCGTCGGCGAGCGGATAGCGGATCTCCCACAGCTTGCCCTGCACTTCGTCGCTCTCGACTTCGAGATCCGATACCGCGGTGCCGAGCTTGGGATCCCAGTTGACGAGGCGCTTGCCGCGATAGATGAGGCCGTCTTCGTGGAGACGCACGAACGTCTCGATGACCGCGGCCGACAGTCCGTCGTCCATCGTGAACCGTTCCCGCGACCAGTCGGCGGCGGCGCCCAACCGCCGCATCTGGCGCGTGATCGTCGAGCCCGATTCCTCCTTCCACGCCCACACCCTTTCGACGAACGCGTCGCGGCCGAGGTCGTGGCGCGTGACGCCTATCGCCTTCAGTTGCTGCTCGACGACGATTTGCGTGGCGATGCCGGCATGATCGGTTCCGACCTGCCACAGCGTATTGTCGCCGCGCATCCGTTGGTAGCGGATCAGCACGTCCATCAGCGTGTGCTGGAACGCGTGGCCCATGTGCAGCGTGCCGGTGACGTTGGGCGGCGGCAACGCGATGCAATACGCGGGCGCGCCCTCCTTCCACGACGGTTTGAAGTCGCCGCGTGCTTCCCATATCGGATACCACTTGGTCTCGATCGCGTGGGGCTCGAAGCTCTTGGCAAGTTGCATGCGGTTCCGGTTCAGGCGAAGTGATGTAATTACTTGAAATTATAGCGGATTCGCGCGCGAGATCGACCGATGCCCGTCACCGCGCGAGCACCTCGGCAGGCGTGGCGGCGCCATTGCGCAGTGCGCGCGCCGGTGCGAGCCTGCGGTCCATCGCGCGCGCCACCGCGTCGAGGCGCGCCATCAGCGTCGCGAACTCCTGCGATGTCAGCGCCTGGTCGGCGTCGCACCACGCTTCGGTCGGGCAGGGATGCACTTCGATCAGCAGGCCGTCGGCACCCGCCGCGATCGCCGCGCACGACAGCGCCGGCACCATCCACGCCTTGCCGCCGGCGTGCGATGGATCGACGATGACCGGCAGGTGCGTCTCCTTCTTCATCACCGCCACGGCGGTGACGTCGAGCACGTTCCGGTACGCGGTCTCGAACGTGCGGATGCCGCGTTCGCACAGGATGATCTTGTGATTGCCGCCGGCGGCAATGTATTCGGCGGCCATCAGCCACTCGGCGATCGTCGCGCTCATGCCGCGCTTCAGGATCACCGGCACGTCGACCTTGCCGATCTCCTTCAGGAGGTCGAAGTTCTGCATGTTGCGGGTGCCGACCTGGATCACGTCGACCTTTTCGCGCAGGAACGTGTCGAGCATTCGTACATCCATCAGCTCCGTCACCACCGGCAGGTCGTGCCGCTCGGCGGCGTCCTTGAGCATGCTGAGGCCGTCGACGCCCTTCCCCTGGAATGCGTACGGCGACGTGCGTGGCTTGAACGCGCCGCCGCGCATCAGCGTCGCGCCGCCCGCGGCGACCGCATCGGCGGCGGCCGCCATCTGCGGCGGCGTTTCCACCGAGCAAGGTCCCGCGATCACCTGCACGTCGACGCTGCCGAACATCGCGCCGCGGATGCCGACGATGCTGTTGGCCTTGTGCCATTCGCGCGCGACGAGCTTGTAGGGCTTGAGGATGTGCAGCGATTGCTCCACGCCCGGCAGCGGATCGAACATTTCCGGATCGAGCTTGCGCTCGTCGCCGATCGCGCCGATCAGCGTGCGCTCGGCGCCGCGCGAAATGTGCACGTCCAGCCCGTGGCTGCGCACGCGCGCGACGACGGTGGCGATTTCGGCGTCGCCGGCATCGGGTTGCATGACGATGATCATTGCATTGCTCCTCGGTCGGAAAATCAAAAAAATCGGGCGACCCTTTTGGGGCCGCCCGATCGATGAATCAAAGTTGCTGGTTCGATTCGTTACGCGCGCGCGGCCCTTTCGGCGGAGGCGAAATAAACGTATCCGTAGCCAAACGCGCGCGCGCGCACGGCGCCGCGCGCCGCGCTCACGCGGCGGCTGCCAATGGCCTGGGCCAGTGCGGAGGAAATCGAAGCCTGCATGGGTTCAGTGTCGCACCGTCGCAAACGCGATGTCAAT
>JBDTWY010000141.1:0-3030 GCA_040006455.1 Betaproteobacteria bacterium
AAGCCGTCGTAAAAGAAGTTCGCCGTCACGTACGCGCCATCGGTGTAGTGCAGCGTGCCCGCAGGTGCGTCAGCGGGTTTGCAACCCCCGATGTTGAGCGTGCACAGCACGCCCATCGCGACGCGCAGCTCGATGTCGACGACGTCGTCACCGGGCCTGCGACCGTTCGGGAATCCTGCGTTGTCTCCGCCCAATACGCCCAGGCGATTCTGCGCAGCCTTCGGTGTCGGCGCAATGGCGGTGTTGAGCCGCAGCATTTCCGACGGCACCACGTTCGCCGGCTTGTTGAGGCCATCGACACCGGTCAGGAAGGCCGCGACGAGATCGGTGCGCGGGAAGTTGGTGGGCGCCTTGACGCCGGCACTACCGAACAGCGCTTCGAGCAATGCGGGCAACGTCGGATTGGTCACGTAGTCGGCGAACTGCGCGTCGTCCTTGGGCTCGCTGGCGTTGAACTTGTTCTTGTCCTTGAGCCCGATCACCACCTCGTTGACGAGCGGCGCGCCCAGTCGCGACACCTGCACATAGTCGCCGGTCTGGCTGGTGCCATCGAGTCCGGCGGCAGGCGTGGCGGTCAGCATGCGCGACGCCGGCACGCTCGCCGTCGTCCACCCGCCGATGATGTCGCCCTTGCCTTCGGTCAGGCAGCTGATCGGCACTTCCATGATGATCGACGTGACGTTCTTGTCGGCGAGCGTGTCGGTGGTCGCGAACTCGGCCAGCGGATTGAGCTCGGTCGCCGGATACTTGATGTTGACCAGGTCGAAGATTTCGCCGAGGTTGACGACGAACGGATCCATGCGCTGGCCGACGAACACGTTGGCCGGCTTGTTGCAGCCGGGGAACGCGAAGTTGGCGATGTGCTTGTTGGCGTACGCCGGATAGTTGGAGATCGTCTTCTTGCCGATGTTGTCGACCGGCTTGTAGAACGTGGTGCCGCCGCTGGTGACGTTGTACGCCTGCACCTTATCGCCGCTGCGACGTCCGCCATGGATGACGTTCATCGTGTACGTCTCGGTGACGTTGAGCGCCGGCGACGCCAGCGTGGCGACGTCCGCCGAACCGTTCTGCGTCAGCGGAATCGACACGGCCTTGCCGCCAATCATCAGCTGGTTGTCGGCGAGGTTGTTCTGGAACTGGAACTGGAACGTCAGGTTCTCGGACGCGCCGCCATCGTTGCTGATGTGGATTTCGTACAGCGCGTTGGGGTCGAGCTTGAAGAAGTTGGGGCCGCCGTACGCATCCTGCACCGGCAGGTAGTCGGCGACGATGGTGACGTAATCCTGCAGGCCGGGTGCGTAGCTGCGGAACATGTAGAAGTCGGCGGCATCCACTTGCGGCTGGGTGGCGATGAACGGTGCTTCTCGATGGCTCGATGCGAACGCGGGTGCAGTGAGCGTCGCGATCGCGGCCGCCAGCAGCCACCCCGATGCCTTCCGGAAGGAAGGACGTTGTTTGCTGAACATGAAATGCTCCTCGTATCGGATGGATGAAGCGGCGTTGCGATCGCTCGCGTGCGCCGCGCCGCGACGCCGTGGGGCGATCGCAACGGGGGGTTTGCCTCCGTGGGGTTATCTACGGGAGGCAGTGCGGAATGGATGCACGATTTGTGATGGACACGGTGGCGTTGTGCCCGCCCCTGCCCGCGCCGGCTACGCGGGAATGGTGGTGAGGGCCGCGTAGCAAAGCAGTGCGCCGACACCGACGATCGCCACCGCACTCGCCATCGGCAGCCAGCGCACCCAGCGCGCATTGCTCATCCCCGACGGCAGGCGGTGCCGCGCGTACAGGAATACGAGGCCGACGAGCATCAGCGTCAGTGCGAGCCCGGCGCTGAACGCCAGCACCAGCAGCAATCCGTACGCGGTCTTGTTGAGCGCGACCGCGGCCAGCAGGATCACCAGCGCCGATGGACACGGCACGAGTCCGCCGGACACGCCAAGCGCCAGCAGGCTGCGCCACGAGACGTCGTCGTTGGTGGGCGGAAGGTGGGTGTGCCAGCGGCCGCCGTGTGAATGGCCACCATCGGCGTGATTGTGTTGTCCGCCGCCAGCATGCGCATGACCGAGTGTCGCGGGACTGTAGCCACTCATGCGTGCGATCAACGCGCCGCCGATCGGACGACCCTCGGGCGCTGCGGCGCGCAGCCGCGCCGATGACAGCACCAGCGAGCGCGTGTTCATCGGAGTGAGCGGCGTGACCGCGCGACGCGGCCAGCGCTGCACCAGCAGCACGACACCCATGCCCAGCACCAGCAGTCCCGACAGCACGCTCAATATCGGAATCAGGCGCTCAGGCACGACCGAGTTGGCGGCGAGCAGCGTCGCGAAGCCCAGCGCGAACACGCCGAGCGTGTGCGTGATCGTCACGGTGGCGCCGAGGAACATCGCGTGGCGCGCGGTCGCGCGCGAGCCGATCAGGTAGGCGCCGACCACCGTCTTGCCGTGACCGGGCGAGAACGCGTGCACCGCGCCGAGCAGCATCGCCGCGAGCAAGGCCAGCAGCGTGATCGACAGCGGCGGATCGCGTTGTGCGACCAGGTCGACCAGGCGGCGAGTCTGCGTTTGCAGCCAGCCGGCGTCCGCGGCAGGCGCTGCGTTGGTCGCGCTGGAAGCAGGGTTCGCCATGCCGTCGCGCGGACCCAGCGCGACCGCGCCGGCGGGCAACGCGCCCGCGGCGAGCTGCAGGTGTACGGTGCGCTCCTGCAGCGGCCCGGTGGCCGGCAGGTTCTGCAGCGCTTCGGTGAGTCCCGCGGTCAGCGAGGTGTCGAACGCGTTGGTGTCGAATGCCTTCCACGGTGCGGCCGTCGTCACGGCGATCTCGTTCCAGCCGAAGCGCCCTGCGTAGGTGCGGTTGGCGAACGTCAACGTATGCGGCGCCGCGCGATCGAGCGTCAGCGGCGCGGTGAAGTCGGCGTCGACGCGCAACGAGAAGCCACCCTGCTCCGTCGGCAGGCTGGTGGTGCTGTGCGTGATGCGCAGCGGCACGCGCGCGCCATCGATCACGACGTCGAGCTCGCCGGCCCACGTC
>JBDTWY010000142.1:0-3001 GCA_040006455.1 Betaproteobacteria bacterium
GCGTCGATGATCTGCTCGTCGCGCGCGGTGCCCAGCGTCGCCACGACCATCGCCTGCGTCTCGCCGCGCGTGAACAGCGCCGAGCCGTGGGTTCGCGGCAGCACGCCGGTGCGAATGCTGATCGGTCGCACGGTGCGCGTGTCGCGGCCGTCGATGCGCGGCTCGCCCGACAGGATCTGCTCGCGGACAATCTTCGACTCGAGGTCGAACAGGATGTTCGAAACGTGATTCTTGGCATCGGCGTTGGCGTCGGCGGGAATGCACTCCGTCGTCACCTTTGCCGAGATTTCCTTCAGCCGTTGTTGCCGCGCCTGCTTGGACCGCAGCTGGTACGCCGCACGCAAATCGGCTTCGGCGGTGCTGGCGACCTTGGAGATCGTCGCCTCGTCCTTGGTGGTCGCGGTCCAGTCCCACTCCGGCTTGCCGGCTTCCTCGACCATCGCGTGGATCAGCTCGATGACCGCCTGCTGTTGCTGGTGGCCGAACACGACGGCGCCGAGCATAACTTCCTCGGGCAATTCATTGGCTTCGGATTCGACCATCAGCACCGCGGCTTCGGTACCCGCGACGACGAGGTTGAGCGACGATGTCGCAAGCTCGGTCTTGGTCGGATTGAGCACGAGCTGGCCGTCGATGTAGCCGACGCGCGCAGCGCCGATCGGACCGTTGAATGGGACACCCGACAGCGACAGCGCGGTCGATGCGCCGATCAGCGCGGCGATGTCGGGATCGATTTCCGGATCGACGGACATCACCGTGGCGATGACCTGGATCTCGTTGTAGAAGCCGTCGGGAAACAGCGGACGGATCGGTCGGTCGATGAGGCGCGAGGTCAGCGTCTCCTTTTCCGAGGGTCGGCCTTCGCGCTTGAAGAAGCCGCCGGGGATCTTGCCCGCGGCGTAGGTCTTTTCCTGGTAGTCGACGGTCAGCGGGAAAAAGTCCTGGCCGGGTTTCGCCGACTTGGCACCGACGGCGGTGACGAGCACGACGGTGTCGCCGAGGCTCACGAGCGCCGCGCCACCGGCCTGGCGTGCGATCTCGCCGGTTTCGATCGTCAGCGTGTGGCGGCCGTACGCAATGGATTTCTTGACATGTTTGAACATGATTTTAGGGGTCCTGAAACGCCAATGGCCGCGCGATCGCGGCCATTGGCAGAGGTGGTCAGTGCGACGGCGCCCGTTCCATGCGAATGCATGGACAGCCGATGGGGCACGGGAAGCGCGTCAACGTGTGAGCCCTGTGCTTACTTGCGCAGGCCGAGCTTGTCGATCAGCGTCTTGTATCCGTCGGCGTTGCGTGACTTCAGATAATCGAGCAGCTTGCGGCGGCGCGACACCATCCGCAACAGGCCGCGACGCGAGTGGTGATCCTTCACATGATCCTTGAAGTGATCGTTGAGTCCGTTGATGCGCGCGGTCAGCAGCGCGACCTGCACTTCGGGCGACCCGGTGTCACCCTTCATTCGCTGGTAGTCGGCGATGACTTTCGCCTTTTCGGAAACGGTGACGCTCATTGCTTGGAGTCCTTTCGTACTTCGCTCTATTTGCTGGGCCTTGGGAAGAGCGGGATTATCGCACAAAAATGTGTTCGATTTCAATCACGTGGCGTTCGCTTCGCGGGGCGTCGCGCAAGCGCCGTCGGTGCGGCACAGGCGCTCGGCGCGCAGCACTCCATGCGCCACTTCGACCACGCCCACGAGCGCCTGGTGCGGGTCGCGGCAGCGGTAGCGGCCGGGCGCCTGGTCGGGCGCTGCGACCTCGCGGCCGTTGCGCAATGCCGCCGCGCCGGGTGCGTCGACGCTGAGCGCCGGCAGGCTCTCGAGCAGCGTCTCGACCGGCCGCAGCAGCGCGTCGCGCGCGCCGGCCGTCATGTCGGCGAGCTGGTCCAGCGTGACCGCGTCGTCGATCGCGAATCCGCCGGTCGCCGAGCGCCGCAGCGCTGCGAGATGCGCGCCGCAGCCCAGCGCCGCGCCCAGGTCCTCGGCCAGCACGCGCACATACGTTCCCTTGCTGCAGGCGAGACGCAAGGTCGCCCGCGGCGACGTCCACCCGGTCAGCACCAGCTCTTCGATGTCGACTTCGCGCGCGGTGCGCGCAAGCTCGATGCCCTTGCGCGCATATTCGTAGTACGGGCGGCCATCGCGTTTCAACGCCGAGTGCATTGGCGGCAATTGTGCGATGCGTCCACGAAAGCGCGGCAGCGCGGCTTCGATGGCGTCGCGCGTCAAAGCGACCGGCGATTGCGCCACCACGCCACCGTCGATGTCGCCGGTCGAAGTGCGCACGCCGAAATGCACGGTGGCGACGTAGGCCTTACGCGCGTCGAGCAGCGCCTGCGCGAACTTGGTCGCCTCGCCGAAGCAGATTGGCAGAAGGCCGGTCGCGAACGGATCGAGCGTGCCGGTGTGGCCCGCCTTTTCGGCGTCGAACAGGCGCTTTGCTACCTGCAGCGCACCGTTTGACGTGACGCCGGCCGGCTTGTCGAGCAGCAGCACGCCATCGACGCGGCGACGCAGGCGACGCGTCGCCATGTTCAGCCGCCTTCGTTCTTGCGGTCGGCGGCGACCGCATCGTCGATCAGCTGCGACAGGTGCATGCCCGATTCGATCGAGTCGTCGTAGGCGAAGCTCAGTTGCGGGACCGTGTAGAGCGACAGCCGCTTCGCGAGCGCGCTGCGCAGGAAGCCCGACGTGCGCGTCAGCGCCGCGATCGCATCGGCCGCGTGCGCCTTGCCGGCGAGATGCGTGAAATGCACCTTGGCGTGCGCCATGTCGGCAGCGACGTCGACGAACGTGATCGTCACCATGCCGACGCGCGGGTCCTTGACTTCGCTGCGCAGGATCTCCGCCAAGTCGCGCTGGATTTCCTCGGCGACGCGACGGGTGCGCGGGGTGGTTCGATGGGCCATGGAAAATGTTCCTGTCGCCAACTGCCGTCATTCCCGCGCAAGCGGGAACCCAGCGTCTCAAATGTGCCCGTTACACACTGCCGTCATTCCCGCG
>JBDTWY010000143.1:0-2921 GCA_040006455.1 Betaproteobacteria bacterium
TCGCGGCCGACGCGAAACCAGAGCACGTCGATCGGTGCGCCCACGTCCTCGACCGCGAGGAGGGCCGCGGCGCGCACGGTCGAGCGGCGGCCGTCGCAACCGACGGTGAGGTCGGCGCGAATTTCGAAGTCAGCACCGCCGTCCACGGCCGACGTGCCGCGCACGCCCCGGACGATGCCGCCCACCTCGATCAGCGACGTGACCTCGGCGCGCATGCGCAACTCGAACGCCGGCAGGCGACGCCCCTCGATGGCGAGAAAGTCGAGGAACTCCCACTGCGGCATCAAGGCGATGAAGGCATAGCGCTCGGGCAGCGCGCGAAAGTCGCCCAGCTGGACGTGCTCGCTACCGAACCAGCCGCCGACGACTTCGAGGCGCTGATGCGGCCGCTCGAGGAACGCGTCAAGCAGGCCAAGCTCGTCCATCACGCGCAGCGTCGACGGATGCACAGTGTCGCCACGGAAGTCGCGCAGGAAATCGCCGTGCTTCTCGAGCACGACGGTGCGCACGCCGGCCCGCGCGAGCAGGTAGCCAAGCATCATTCCGGCGGGACCGCCACCGGCGATGCAGCATTGGACGCGCGAAGGAAGATGGGCCGTAGTCATGCACCAGTTTCTGCGTTGAGCCTACCGTTTGAAGTGCGAGCAACCCATTCTGCGCTGGCGCAGCCGATCGCTGAATGCATGATTCGGCTCGACTCACGAGGATAAGGCCATGATGTTCGTCACGGCGTGGTGCGCATCTGTTCAAGTCCCCGGTCGGTTGAGCGACCTTCGTCTCTTTCGACCGATGCGCCGAAGGTCGGCCTATCGCACGATGCTCCGTGGCATATCGCGCCAGTTCGACGGGAGACGCGGATTGCAGATCCGGCTGACCGCGAGGACCGCCTGGGTTCTGGAGCTGACATTCAGCGATCGCAGTACCGCGGCCACGTGATCCTTGATCGTCTCGACGGACAGATTCAAAGCCCGGGCGATCAGCTTGTTCGATTGCCCGCGCAGGAGAAGCGCGAGCACCTGCGTCTGTCGCACGGTGAGGCCCAGAGACGCCAACACGGCTTCGGTCTGATCGCTGTCACCTGCAGAGAAACTCCCCTGGGTCGGAGGCCTCCAGCGCAGGGCCGCCTCCGCGCTCAGTGGACGCTCTTCGCCAGGCGACGTGCGCATGACGGATGCCGGCAGGTAGATGCCGCCGGAGATGACGACGCGAAGAGCCTGCAGCAAGGACTCGTTGCTCATGCACTTCGGAACGAACCCCAGCGCTCCTAGGTCGATGGCGCGAACGACGTCGTCGCGACGGTCGGACGCTGAAACGACCACGATCGGCAGCGCCGGATGGGCAGCGCGCCACTCCGCGAGCAAGGTGAATCCGTCGTCGTCGCCGAGATGCAGATCGAGCAGGACGATGTCGAATTCGCCGCCGACCGCCACCGCTTCGCGCGCCGATGCGGCCGTGGCGACCGCGGTGACGGTCACATCTGCGGCCAAGCCCAGGACGACGGACTTCAATGCGGAAAGGATCAGGGGATGGTCATCGATCACCAAGACGTTCATCGAAACTCCAAGGTTGGTCGTATGGCTCATGACACGTACTGCGCGCAGATGACCGGCATGACGGTGAACTCGAACCGGTGCGGTGGCGCGCTGCCGTTCCCGACGAAGCGCAAATGCCGCTCTAGAACATCGTCTGACGACGGTTCGACGTTGGAACGCTCTGATGGGAAACTCGTCACGAGCGACCTCGATTTCTGACCGAGAATGCGATTTCAGTTCACTCTACATCGAGTTTTCTCGCTAATCAAGCAAAACCACACTCAATGAGAAAGGTTTCTTACGGCTTGATTTACGGATCACGCAAGAAATGCTCCGGACAGGACCCGCCATGAGCGATGACAACAACGAACTCTCTGCAGCCGACGGTCCGACACCGTCGTCTGTCGATTCACCCTCGCTAGCGGTCCAGTGCGTTCGCGCCCTCATGGAGCGCCACGGCCTGCCCAAGTACCGCCAGTCCGCCTGGCTCGCCGACGCCACCGGCCTGTCGTACTCGCAGGCGCACCGCCGCATGACCGGCGCCTCGACGTGGTCGCTCGAAGACATCGCCCGCGTCGCCGAGCTGTTTGGCGAATCGCTGGCCGACGTGGTCTCGCTCACCGCGCCGCGCACGTCGGTGCCCGGCACATTGCGCATGGGCACGACGACATTGCCGGTGCAGCTCTGGATCGGCGACGCCGTCGACAAGCCCAATCCGGAATCGGTCGTCGCCGTGCAGACCTCGTCCGGCTGGGCGGCGCTCGTCGCCGGCGAAGCAACCGAAGGCGCGCTTTACCGCATCGATCGGCTGGAAGCCAGGCCGACTCTGGCGGCGCGCCGCGTCGTCGCCGTGCTCGACGACGACCGCGACCTTACCAACTCCATCTGCGCCCACTTCGAGGCGGGCGGCCACGACGCCCGCCCGTTCTTCACCATCGCCGAGCTTCATTCGGCGATCGACGCGCGGCGCTTCGATGCCTACGTGGTCGACTGGATCGTGGGCGAGACAAGCGCGCTCAAGCTCATCGCCGCCATCCGCGTGAAGGACGCGACCTGTCCGATCGTGGTGCTGACTGCGCAGGTGATGACCGGCGTGGTCGACGAGGCCGACATCGCCGATGCGGTGAAGCGCTTCGACCTCGTCTTCCACGAGAAGCCGGTACGCACCTCGATCCTGGCGGCGACCCTGGGGCGCGCGTTCAGCACAACGTGATTCCCGACTTCAGGCGAGCGTTCTGACCGAAGCCTCGCGCGCCCATTGGCGGGTGCGGGCCCGCGCAATGAATGTCGAGGTGTCGCTCGCCTGCACAACGCCCGCGTCCGGCGTCAGCCCGGCGTGCTGCACCAGTGATTGCCCACCCGCATCGATGGCGATCGCCGCGCTCTCGT
>JBDTWY010000144.1:0-2788 GCA_040006455.1 Betaproteobacteria bacterium
CAGGTGATGAGCTTCATCGCGATGATCGGCGTGATCGGCTACCTGTGCGACGCCGCCGTGCGCTGGCTCAACCGCCGTTTCACGCCCTGGGCGCAGGCGCCACGATGAACCTCGATCATCCCGTCGCGCGCATCGGCATCGGCTTGCTGCTGCCCGCGCTGCTGCTATGCGCGTGGCAGGCGATCGGCATGGCGATGCACAATCCGCGCACGCCGCTGCCCACGCGGATCGTCGCCGAGGCCGGCACGCTGATCGCATCCGGCGACCTGCCGCGCGCGCTGCTGCAAAGCCTCGGGCGCGTGTTCGCGGGATTCACCGTCGCCGCGGTGATCGCGATTCCGCTCGGCCTCGCGATGGGCAATGCGCGGTCGGTCGAGCGCAATGTCGATCCGCTCGTCGAAACCTTTCGTCCGATCGCCGCGATCGCGATCCTGCCGCTGGCGATCCTGTGGCTCGGCACCGGCACCGCCGCGGCGGTGATGATCGTCGCCTATGCGGCGTTCTTTCCGCTGGTCGTCAACACCGTTGCGGGTGCCAAGAACGTCAATCCGACGCTGCTGCAGGCGGCGGCGACGATGGGCCTCAAGCGGCTCACGCTGATCAGGACGGTGGTCGTGCCGGCAGCGCTGCCGTCGATCGGCGTCGGCCTGCGCATTGCGCTCGCCGTGGGCTGGACCGCGATCGTCGCCGCCGAGCTCGCCGTCGGCGCCAAGGCCGGCGGCGGCGGTTCCGGCGGCATCGGCCAGATGATGTTCATCTTCTACGCCTACAGCATCGAGCTCAACCGCATCATCGTCTGCATGATCGCGGTAGGCCTCGTCGCGCTGCTGCTCGACCGGCTGCTGCGCGTGCTGATGCGCGCGATGACGCCGTGGGCGCAGGCATGACGGCCGCCGCCAAGCTGCGCCTCGTGGGCGTCGGCAAGCACTTCAACGCCGGCGGCAAGCAGGATACCGTCGCGGTCGATGACCTGACGCTCGACGTGCGCCCCGGCGAGTTCCTGGTGATCGTCGGACCGTCCGGCTGCGGCAAGACGACGGTGCTGAACCTGCTCGCCGGCCTCGACACGCCCACTCACGGCAGCGTCGCCATCGACGATCGCACGATCACCGGTCCCGGGCCCGATCGCGGCGTGATGTTCCAGGACTACGCGCTGTTCCCGTGGCAGACGGTGTGGGGCAACGTCGAGTTCGGCTTGCGCTACGGACCCGCGGGCAACGGACTCGACGCCAGCGCGCGCGAAGCGCGCGTGCGCCGCACCATCGACCTGGTGGGACTCAAGGGCGCCGAAGCGAAGTATCCGAACCAGCTTTCCGGCGGCATGCGCCAGCGCGTCGCGCTCGCGCGGCTGATGGCCAACGAGCCGGAAGTGCTGCTGATGGACGAACCGCTCGCAGCGCTCGATGCGCAGACGCGAATCATCCTGCAGGACGAGCTGTTGCGGATCTGGGGGCAAGACCGCCCGGCGACCGAACGTCGCACCGCGGTGTTCATCACGCATGCGATCGACGAGGCCGTGTTCCTCGCCGATCGCGTCGCGGTGATGACCAGCCATCCCGGCCGCCTGAAGGCCGTCATCGACATTCCACTCGCGCGGCCCCGCGGCGACGCGACGCGCGCGCTGCCCGAGTTCCAGGCTCTGACTCAGCACATCTGGAGCCTTATCCGTGACGAGGCGTACCGCGCCACCGTCGCTTGATCCACGCCATCAGGAGAACAGCATGCAGGGTTCCTCATCCAGCGGCGCGTCGCGCCGTCGCTTCATCCAGGCCGCCGGCGCCGCGACGCTCGCGCTGTCGGCGCCTGCCATCGTGCACGCGCAAGCGCGCAAGACGATGACGATTTCGGTCGGGCGCCAGCCGTGGGCGGCAGGCAATTCGCCGGTCACCGCGTACATGATGAACAACAAGACGTTCGAGCGCTTCGCCGCCGAAGCGGGCTACGACCTGACCGTCGACTACCGCGACTATCCGTCGGCGGCGCCGATGGTCGAGGCGTTCGTGTCCGGCAATCTCAACTTCGGCATGTGGGGCAACACGCCGATCGTCCGCCTGATCGCGCAGCACCAGCCGATCCAGCTTCTCAGCGTCGGCGAAGGCCACTTTCGCTTCGTGCTGGCGACGCGCAAGGATTCGCCGATCCGCAACATCGCCGACCTGAAGGGCAAGACCGTCGGCGCGCTGCTCGGCGGCGATCCGTACAACGTGCTCGCGCAGATGCTGCGCTTCGAGCTCGGCAATCCGGACCCGAAGGCGTTCGGCATCACGGTCGTCAACACGCCGACGCAGGCGCAGGCGGCGACGATCCCGGGCGGCATGGACGCGGCGGTGGTGATCCATCCGGCATTCCTCAAGGCGCAGAAGGAACTCGGCATCGTCGGCATCATGAATTCGTTCGGCTACACCGAGAGCCACTACAAGGGCCCGGCCGGCGAAGGCGCGGGGCACCTGCTGCCCAACGTCAAGAAATCGCCGTTCTATCCCGATGGCTACTACCTGCATCGGTCGTTCTGGATCGGCAGCGCCAAGATCATCCAGAGCGATCCCGGCATCGTCACGGCGTTCGTGCGTGCGCAACAGGACGCCGTGTCGGTGCTGTCGAAAATGGACGCGGGCAAGGTGTCGCAGCTTGCGGTGAAATACTGGGAGCTGCCACCCGAGATCGGCGCCAAGGTCGTCGAGGACGACGTGCTGTTCAAGCGTGGCTGGTGCTGGCCCACCGAGGGCGACGCCGCCGCATTGCTCGAGACGTCGAAGTCGATGGTCGACGGCAAGCTCATCACCAAGCC
>JBDTWY010000145.1:0-2781 GCA_040006455.1 Betaproteobacteria bacterium
CGGTATCCGGCAGGCCGACGACGTTGAATGCCGGCAGGCCGTTGGCGAGATGCACCTCGACGCTGACCGCCGGCGCATCGAGCCCGCGCAACGCGCGCGACTGGATGACGGCGACGGGCATCGGAGGCGGCGCTTGGCGTTACACCCGCGCCCCGCGTGCTTCAGATGGGCTGCGGCCCTTGTGCCTTTGGCGCGCTCGCCGGCGCTGACGCCTGCTCGAGTTCGGCCACGCGCCGCTCCAGCGCCTCGACCTTTTCGCGCGTGCGCAGCAGCACGTCGCGCTGCACGTCGAAATCCTGTCGCGTGACGAAATCGAGCTTTGCGAGCCCGCTTTGCAGCATCGCCTTGATGTTCTTTTCGACATCGCGCGCAGGCGACTGCTCGAATGCCTTGCCGATGCGCGCCGCCAGATCGTCGAGTGTCTTGCTGGTGAACATGATGCCCTCCGGAGTTGCCGATTCGCGAAGGTTAGTCTAGCAAAGCGTGGGCGTGTTCACACCTCGTCCAATCGGCCTAACTCCCCGCGTCACGCCACGCCGATGTCGAGCAGCAGTTTGCCCCGGGTCTCGCGCGACTCGAGGATCCGGTGCGCGTCGGCGGCGCGCGCCAGCGGCAGCATGCGATCGATCGCGACGCACAGCGTGCCCGCGGCGACCGCGTCGAAGAGGTCGCGCGCGCGTCCGCGCAATTCGGCGGCGTCGGCCAGGTAGTCGGCGAGATGCGGACGCGTGAAGAACACCGAGCCCGCCTCGGCGAGCTCGAGTGGCGTGATCGACTCCACCTGTCCCGAGCTCGCGCCGAACAGGATGCACGTGCCGCGTCGCCGCAATGCGCGCAGGCTGCGATGGATGGTGTCGCGGCCGACTGAATCGTAGACGACGTCGACGCCGCGATTGCCGGTCAACGCGCGCACCGCCGGCAGGAAATCCGTGTCGCGATAGAGGATCACGTGATCGGCGCCGCAGGTGCGCGCGATCTCCGCCTTGGCGGCGTTGCCGACGGTGGCGATCACCGTTGCGCCGCGCGCCTTGGCGAGCTGGATCAGGAGCTGCCCGACGCCGCCGGCGCCGGCGTGCACGAGGCAGGTGTCGCCGTCGCGCAACGCGTACGCCGAGCGCGTCAGGTAGTGCGCGGTCGATCCCTGCAGCATCAGCGCGCACGCGATGTCGAGTGCGATCACGGCGGGAACCGGCACGAGCTTCCACGCCGGCACGACCGCGTACGGCGCATACGAGCCGCGGCTGATGCAATAGGCGACGCGTGTGCCTGGCTCGAGACCGACGCCGTCACCGACCGCATCGACGACACCGGCGCCCTCCATGCCGGGCACCATCGGCAGCGGCGTCTTGTAGGTGTCGGAGCGCGCGTACGAGCCGTTGCGCATGTAGACGTCGATGTAGTTGACGCCGGCGACGGCGAGCTTCACACGCGCCTCGCCGGGCCCCGGCGGCGGGATCGGCAGCGCGCGCGTCACCAGCGCGTCGGGTCCGCCGAACTGCTCGATGACGATGGCCTGCATCGTCGAGGATGACGCATGCTCGCGGTGCCGTGCCGTCGCGTCGTGTGGCGTGCCCATGCGGCGTGTCAGCCCGGCGCGTCAATCCGGCAACAGCTTCGACAGCGGCTCGGACAGCTCGTAGACGCTGCGGATCGCGAGCTCGCGGTCGAACGCGATGCCCTCGTTGGCCGCGCGCTCGCGCAAGCCTTCGGCGTGCACCTCCATCACGTCGCGTGGCAGCGGCAGGTTGCCGGGGTCGAAGATGCGCAGGTAGCCGCGCGCGTCGCGCGCCGGCATCACGCGGCTCTTGACGTGCCTATTAGGTGACCAGGGCACGTCGAGCACCCCCGCCTCGAACGCGCGCACGCTGCCGACGGCGACGTCGCCATCGCCCATTTCCAGCACCTTGTCGAGGATCGCGCGCACCTCGCGGCCGATCAGCGCCTTTTCCGTTTCATATTCGGGCAACCCGGCGAGGCGAATGCCACGCGCGAGGTAGATCGCCATTCGCGTGATGCGCAAGCCTTCCGCGTTGGCCTGCGGTGTCGGGATGCCGTAGGCCTCGTGCGTCGTCTTGGTCGTGACGCTCGTTGCGCCGCCGATCGCGGCCAGCGTGCCGCCGTAGCTGACCAGCGTCGCCGACTGCGCGTCGTCGCGCGGCCACGCGCCCATCCAGTGCAGCGACGTGATCGGCGTGAACACGTCGTGGTAGCCCTTCTTCGCCAGGTATTCCTGCGCGAGCGATTCGCAGGCGGCGATCGCCGCGGCGTCCTGCACGAGGTGCAGCGTCTGCGCGAGCTCCAACCCGTAATGCCGCACGCCCTGCGCCGCGGCGAGCAGGCAGTCGAGGACGGCGATCGCGATGGCAATGCACGGTGGAATGTTGGTGCCGGTGAGGAATCCGGGCTGCCGCCGGTGTAGCTCGACGCCATGTTCCGCATACAGCGCGGCCAATCGGTCGAGGTACTGGTAGTTGCGGATGCCGTCGGCGATCGACAGCTCCTTGATGTACGACGTCGTGTACGCGATGCCGGAGCCCAGGTAGCCGGTGTAGCCGGCGGCGAAGCCGATCTCGGCGGTGAGCTTGGGCATCGACGTGCCAGTCAGAAGGATCGCGGGCTTGTCGATCGACGCGATCAGCTCGCGGCAGGCGGCGAGTCCATAGTTGACGACCGGGAAGCCGTTCAGCAGCGAGCGCCCCAGCCGCTCGGACTCGTCGACGCCCTTTTGCGCGGCGGCGAACTGCTCGTTGCGCGTGTAGCTGTCGGTCGTCGTCGGCACGA
>JBDTWY010000146.1:0-2520 GCA_040006455.1 Betaproteobacteria bacterium
CGGCGACAGCAGCACCCACCAAGCTCGCGATGGCGGCGCCCAGTGCGGCAGTCGCACATCCGCCCGCCGCGGCCAAGCTCGTGCCGCTCACGCGCGAAGATCCCGAGTTCCCGCGCGAGGCGCGCGTACGCGGCGTGTCGAGGGGCGCGGTCAAGGCGCGCCTTGCGATCGATGCCAGCGGCAAGGTCACGGCGGTCGCGATCGTCGACGCGCGTCCGCCACGCGTGTTCGACCGCGCCGTCGCGCAGGCGCTATCGCGCTGGACCTTCGCCGCCGGCGATGCCGGGCGCAGCACCGACGTCGATGTCGCATTCAGCCTCGATTGAGTCGCGCACGCGGCGGTTGCGGGGTAGCCGCGCGGGTTCCGCCAGCGCTGCACCAGGACGGCGCATCATCGCCGCGCGGTAAAATCGCGCGGATGGACGACCGCGCCGCATCCGCCTCCACCTCGCCTCCCGAAACCGTAGCGTTGCGCGCGGTGGATCCCCGCCGCGCCGAACTCGAGGCCAACAAGCTGCGCAAGCGCCTGCGCCGCCAGGTCGGCGAGGCGATCGCGGACTTCTCGATGATCGGCGAAGGCGAACGCGTGATGGTGTGCGTGTCCGGCGGCAAGGACAGCTACGCGCTGCTCGACATCCTGCTGACGCTGAAGGATGCGTCGCCGGTCAAGTTCGACGTGGTCGCCGTCAACCTCGACCAGAAGCAGCCCGACTTTCCCGCGCAGGTGCTGCCCGATTATCTTGCGGCGCGCGGCGTGCCGTTCCACATCGCCGAGCAGGATACGTACAGCGTCGTCAAGCGGCTCGTGCCGGAAGGCGCGACGATGTGCTCGCTGTGCTCGCGATTGCGCCGCGGCGTGCTGTACAGGGTCGCATCCGAGCTCGGCGCGACGCGGATCGCGCTCGGACATCACCGCGACGACATGCTCGCAACGTTCTTCCTCAATCTCTTCTTCGGCGGCAAGCTGAAGACGATGCCGCCGAAGCTGCAGTCGGATGACGGCCGCCACGTGATCATCCGTCCGCTCGCCTACGTGCGCGAGCGCGACCTCGTGCGCTTTGCGGCATTGCGCGAATTCCCGATCATCCCCTGCAATTTGTGCGGCTCGCAGGAACACCTGCAACGCAAGCAGGTGACTGCAATGCTGCGCGAATGGGAGCGCCGGCATCCGGGACGCATCGAATCGATCTACCGCGCGTTGGGCAACGTCGTGCCTTCGCACCTGCTCGATCGCCGGCTGCAGGACTTCGCCGCGATCCGCGCGAGCGGCATCGCCGCAGCCGATGGCGACATCGCCTTCGACGTCGATACCGCGATCGAGCGCGCCGCGGAGCTCGACGCCGCGCACGTCATCCCGCTGGCGCGCGCCTAAACCGCCGGCCGCCCGCGGATCGTCGCGGCATCCTGGCCGAACAGCACCTGGCGCGCGCGCTCGTCCATCACCGACGGCTGCTGGTTGACTTGCTTGGCGATCGCGTAGGCGCGCTGCACCGCCGGCCGCGCCCCGATCGTCGCCTTCCAGCGTTTCAGGTTCGGAAACGCATCGATGTCCTGGCTCTGGCGCTCCGGCAGGATCCACGGGAAGCACGCCATGTCGGCGATGCCGTAGTCGCCGGCGACGAACTCGCGGTCGGCGAGACGCTTGTCGAGCACCGCGTAGAGGCGCGCCGTTTCCTTGACGTAACGCTCGATCGCATAGGGGATTTTTTCCGGCGCGTAGTCCGAGAAATGATGGTTCTGCCCAAGCATGGGGCCGAGACCCGCCATCTGCCAGAACAGCCACTGCACGCAATCGCAGCGCGCGCGCAGCTCGCGCGGCAGGAAGCGGCCGGTCTTGCCCCCCAGATACAGCAGGATCGCGCCGGATTCGAACAGCGGCATCGGTTCGCCGCCATCGGGCGGCTCGCGATCGACGATCGCGGGAATGCGGTTGTTGGGCGCGATCGCGAGGAACTCCGGCGCGAACTGCTCGCCGTGGCTGATGTTGACCGGCCGCAGCATGTACGGCAGTCCGGTCTCCTCGAGGAAGATCGTGATCTTGTGCCCGTTGGGCGTCGTCCAGTAGTAGAGGTCGATCATCGTGGTCTTGGCGTAGCGTCGAAGA
This sequence comes from Betaproteobacteria bacterium, assembly GCA_040006455.1. Lineage (GTDB taxonomy): Bacteria > Pseudomonadota > Gammaproteobacteria > Burkholderiales > Casimicrobiaceae > VBCG01. Next base: position 2,105 of record JBDTWY010000146.1, read on the forward strand.
GGGATTCAGAAAGTGCCCGGATAGCCGCCGCCGTCGAGCAGGATGTTCTGCCCGACGAGGTAGCCGGCCTGCACGCTGCAGATGAACGCGCACACGTCGCCGAATTCCGCCGCGGTGCCGAAGCGACCCGACGGATTGGCGGCGCGCATCGCCGCGGCGATGTCGCCGGCCGGCTTGCCGGTCGTCTTGGCGCGTTGCGCGACGTTATTGCGCAAGCGGTCGGTGTCGAATGGCCCGGGCAGCAGGTTGTTGATCGTCACGTTGTGCTGGGCGACCTTGCGCGCCACGCCGGCAACGAAACCGGTGAGGCCGCTGCGCGCGCCGTTCGACAATCCCAGCACGTCGATCGGCGCCTTGACCGCCGACGAAGTGATGTTGACGATGCGCCCGAACTTGCGCGCGATCATGCCGTCGAC